>JAVHYF010000065.1 GCA_031119205.1 Moraxellaceae bacterium
CGGCGAGGACTGTCTGAGCACCGAGCGTAGCGAGGGCGAGTTCCGCAGCCGCTCGGCATGGCGCGCAGCGCAGGGGACCACGCGAAGCGTGGCGGCGGAAGCGGGGCGGTTTTCTTTGGGTACTTTCTTTGTCCGCACAAAGAAAGTACCTCGCCCGCCGGGGCGAACTCCCGGCTCGGCGTGACGATGAACCACTGTCCTGCGGCGTGAGCCGGTAGAGGACCAGAGACGAAGAACCAACGACACTGAACTCCCCTCCGACCGCTTCGATCCCTTCGACAGGCTCAGGGAACGAAGCTCGAGGTCGGCGCGAGATCGCACCGCCAAAAAACGGCGCCCGCAGGCGCCGAAGGAACACACCGAAGGAGGCACTACGGTGTGAGGCTGACTCAGTGCTGGCCCTCCACGGTGGCGAGACGTGTGGGGAGGCGTGTGGGGGCACTAAGGGGCGCGGCGACGTCTGCCACCACCGGTGCATCCCATCCCCCACCGAGCGCGCGGATCAGGCCCACGGCGGTGCGTGCGCGCTCGCCGTCTAGCTGCAAGGCGACGCGTTGCTGGGTGAGGACGCTGCGGTCGGACTCGATGACTTCGAGGTAGCTGACCGAGCCCTCGCGATACTGCACCTGCGAGAGCTGCGCGGCGCGGGCGGCGGCGGCGACGGCCTGGTCCTGGCTGCGGGTCTGGTCGGCGAGGATGCGCAGGCCGGCGAGGTTGTCCTCCACTTCGCGGAAGGCGTTGAGCACGGTCTGGCGATAACTGGCAACGTCCTCCTCGTAGGCGGCGCGGGCGCGGTCCAGGCTGGCCTGGCGGCGCCCGCCGTCGAAGATGGGCAGCGACAGGATGGTGCCGGCGATGGGGCCGAGCAGGAAGCTGCGGCTGGACCAGTTGAAGAGGTCGCCGAGGTCGTTCGACTCGTAGCCGGCGGCGCCGGTCAGCGTGAGGTTGGGGAAGAACGCGGCGCGGGCGACGCCGATGCGGGCGTTGGCGGCGGCCATTGCGCGTTCGGCGGCGGCGATGTCGGGGCGGCGCTCCAGCAACGCGGACGGCAGGCCGGCGGGAATGCTGACGACGATGCGGTTCAGCGGATCGGGCGCGAGTGCGAACTCGGCGGGTGCCTTGCCGAGCAGCAGGGCGAGTGCGTGCTCGGCATTCGCGCGGCGGCGTGCGACACCTTGCGACTGCGATTGCGCGGCGGCGAGTTCGGTGCGCGCGCGGGCCAGGTCCAGCTCGCCGATGTCGCCGGCATCGAAGCGCTTCTGCACCAGGCGCAGCGCGTCCTCGCGCAAGGTGACGGTGCGCGTCAGCAGCGCCTGCTCGGCATCCAGCTCGCGGATCAGGAAGTAGGCCTGCGCCACGTCGGCCTGCAGCGCGAGCTGCACGGAGCGGAACAGCGCCTCGTTCTGCGCGGCGCTGGCCTGTGCGGCATTCACAGATGAAGCAACGCGGCCGAAGAGGTCCACCTCGTAGGACACGCCGGCCTGCGCGCGCCACACGGTGGTGATCGGCGTGTCGGCATCCGGCGGCAGGCCCTGCGATGCCGGGGATGGCTTCTGCCGCGTGGGGCCGAAGCCGACGCCGACCTGCGGCATCTGGTCGGCGCGTGCAGTGCGCGTCAGCGTGCGCGACTGGGCGAGCCGCGCAGTGGCGGCCTTGAGGTCCTGGTTGGCCTCGGCGGCCTGCGCCTGCAGTCCGTTGAGGGTGGCATCGCCGAACAGCGTCCACCACTCGCCGCGCGCCTGGGCTTCGGCGGGTGTCGCGGGCTTCCACTGTGTGGTGTCGACGGCCGCGGCTTCCTTGAAGGCGGCGGGCGTAGCCACGGCGGCGCGTTCGTACTTCGGTGCGAGTGAGCAGCCGGCGAGGATGAGGGCGGCGGTCAGGGCGGTGAGGAGGTGGGGCCAGTGGTTCTTGGCGCTACTTGTTGCGCTGTCGTGGCTGGCCTTCGACCGCTTCGAGCCCTTCGACAGGCTCAGGGGACGAAGCTCGGGGGTGGAGCGGAACCCCAGTGACTCTGGCGTTTCGTTGAGAGAATCCAACGTCGCTGGATTCCCGTTCCCTCTCCCCCAGCCCCTCTCCCGCAAGCGGGCGAGGGGAGCATCGAGCGGCTGCGCCGATGTGGGTTGGCGGGAATGCCGGGCAAGTGATGTGTTGTCGTTCATGTTCATGGTCCTTCGTATCTCAGTGCTGCGCCTGCGCCACCAGGGGCGCGGCGTGGGGGCGGGCGGTGCGGAGGGCGTGCGATCCGCTCAGGGTGCGCAGCACCACGTAGAACACCGGCGTGAGGAAGAGGCCGAACAGCGTCACGCCCAGCATGCCGAAGAACACGGCCACGCCCATGGCATAGCGCATCTCGGCGCCGGGGCCGAAGGACAGCAGCAGCGGCACCACGCCCATGATGAAAGCGATGGAGGTCATCAGGATGGGGCGCAGGCGCAGGCGGCTGGCGTCGATGGCGGCCTGCAGCGGCGTGGCGCCCTGCAGCTCCAGCTCGCGGGCGAACTCCACGATGAGGATGGCGTTTTTCGCCGATAGCCCCACCAGCACCATCAGGCCGATCTGCGTGAAGATGTTGTTGTCACCACCGGTCATCCATACGCCGGTGAGGGCGGCGAGGATGCTCATCGGCACGATCATGATCACCGCCAGCGGCAGGGTGAGGCTTTCGTACTGCGCGGCGAGCACCAGGAACACCAGCAGCACGCTGATCGGGAAGACCCACATGCCTGCGTTGCCGGCGAGGATCTTCTGGTAGGTCAGGTCGGTCCATTCGAACTTGATGCCGCGCGGCAGCGTCTTCGCCGCGACACGTTCCGCCGCCTGCTGCGCCTGGTCGGACGAGAAGCCGGGTGCCGGGCCGCCGTTGATGTCGGCAGCGGTGTAGCCGTTGTAGCGCACCACCATCTCCGGGCCGTAGGTGGGGCTCACCTTCACCAGCGAGGACAGCGGCACCATGTCGCCGGCGTGGTTGCGCGTCTTCAGTTGCAGGATGTCCTCGGCACGTGCGCGGTACTGCGCATCGGCCTGGGCACGCACCTGGTACACGCGGCCGAAGCGGTTGAAGTCGTTCACGTACAGCGAGCCGAGGTAGATCTGCATGGTGTCGAACACGTCGGTCACCGGCACACCGAGCTGCTTGGCCTTCACGCGGTCGAGGTCCACGTTCAGCTGCGGCACGTTGATCTGGTAGCTGGAGAAGGTCGGCCCGAGTTCCGGCGTCTTGGCGGCTTCCGCCACAAAGGCCTTGGTCGCCTTGTCGAGCTCGGCGTAACCCAGCGCGCCGCGGTCCTCGATCTGCATCTTGAAGCCACCCAGGGTGCCGAGGCCCATCACCGGCGGCGGTGGGAACACGGCGGTGAAGGCGTCCTGGATGCCGGCGAACTTCTGGTTCAGCGCGGCCGCGATGGCGTCTGCCGACAGGTCCTTGCGCTCGGAATGCGGCTTCAGCGTGGCGAACACGATGCCGGCGCTGGAGCTGTTGGTGAAGCCGTTGATCGACAGGCCGGGGAAGGACACCGCGGCTTCCACGCCGGGTTGCGCCATGGCGATCTCGCCCATACGGCGGATGACCGCCTCGGTACGGTCCAGCGAGGCACCGTTAGGCAACTGCGCGAAGCTGATGAGGTACTGCTTGTCCTGCGCCGGCACGAAGCCGCCGGGCACTAGGTAGTAGATGCCGGCAGTGAATGCCAGCAGCACCGCATACACGCCCATCGACGCCGCCTTGCGCTGGATGGCGCCGCTGACGCCGCGGCCGTAGCTGTCGGAGGCGCGGTTGAAGAAGCGGTTGAAGGCAGCGAAGAAGCGGCCGAACACGGTGTTCATCACGCGTGTCAGCGCATCCGGTTTCTCGTGATGGCCTTTCAGCAGCAGTGCGGAGAGTGCCGGCGACAGCGTCAGCGAGTTGAAAGCGGAGATCACCGTGGAGATCGCGATGGTGACCGCGAACTGCTTGTAGAACTGGCCGGTCAGGCCGGTCATGAAAGCCAGTGGCACGAACACCGCCACCAGGGTGAGGGCGATGGCGATGATCGGCCCGCTCACCTCCTGCATGGCGCGGTAGGTCGCCTCGCGCGGCGACAGGCCGGCGGCGATGTTGCGCTCCACGTTCTCCACCACCACGATGGCGTCATCCACCACGATGCCGATGGCCAGCACCATGCCGAACAGCGACAGCGCGTTGATGGAATAGCCGAAGGCCAGCAGCAAGGAGAAGGTGCCGATGATGGACACCGGCACGGCCAGCAGCGGAATGATGGACGCGCGCCAGGTCTGCAGGAACACGATGACCACGATGACCACCAGGGCCACCGCTTCCAGCAGCGTCGTCACCACCGCCTTGATGCTGGCGCGCACGAACTGCGTGGGGTCGTAGACGATGCGTTGCTCCACCGAGGGCGGGAAGTCCTTCTCCAGCTCGGCCATCACCGCGCGCACGTCGTCGGAGATCTGCAGCGCGTTGGCGCCCGGTGACTGCATGATGCCGATGCCGATGGCCGGCTTGTTGTCGAGCAGCGAACGCAGGCCGTACTCGGAGGCGTCCAGCTCCACGCGCGCCACGTCGGACAGACGCGTCACACCGCCGTCGGCGGAGGTCTTCAGGATGATGTCGCCGAATTCCTCCTCGGTCTGCAGGCGACCCTGGGCGTTGACGGAGAGCTGCAGCGGCACGTCGGACAGCGTGGGCGACGCACCGATGACGCCGGCCGCGACCTGCACGTTCTGCTCGCGGATGGCGGCCACCACGTCGCTGGCGGTGAGGCCGCGCTGCGCCACCTTCTGCGGGTCCAGCCACACGCGCATGGCGTAGTTGCCGCCGCCCCACATCACCACCTCGCCCACGCCGGGAATGCGCGCGAGGCGGTCCTTCACGTTGATGAGCGAGTAGTTGCGCAGGTAGGTCAGGTCATAGCGGTCGTCCGGCGACAGCAGGTGCACCACCATGGTCAGCGTCGGCGAGCTCTTGGTCGTCGTGACGCCCAGGCGCTGCACGTCTTCCGGCAGGCGCGGCATGGCCTGAGCCACGCGGTTCTGCACCAGTTGCTGTGCCTTGTCCGGGTCCATGCCCAGGTTGAAGTGCACCGTCACCGCGAGGTTGCCGTCGCTGTTGGCCTGCGACTGCATGTACAGCATGTTCTCCACGCCGTTGATGGACTCCTCCAGCGGCGAGGCCACCGTCTCGGCGATGACCTTGGGGTTGGCGCCCGGGTACTGCGCGCGCACCACGACGGAGGGCGGCACGACTTCCGGGTACTCGGACACCGGCAGGTTGAACATGGCCAGCAAGCCGGCCAACAGGATGATCACCGACAGCACGCCCGCGAAGATCGGGCGGTCGATGAAGAATTTCGAGATGTTCATGGGAGGCCCCTTGTTGTTCTGGCGGGCTGTTGGGTGAATGCTTATGGCATTCCACACAGACAAACCCTCGCCGTCATTCCCGCGGAAGCGGGAATCCAGCGTCGTTGCTTTTTGATGTCGGTACGTGCCCGCGCCCTGCCCCGCCAGTGCCATCCTGCTCAGAAAGAGCGCCTGGAGCGGCTTCGCCGTAACGGGAATCCGGTGTCGTTGCATTCAACGTCACTGGATTCCCGCCCTTCGACAAGCTCAGGGACCGCGCGGGAATGACGGTGCGGGAGAGGTCGTCAGGTTTTGGTTGTATCGCGCTTCACCGCACCGGACTTCGTCGCCGGCGGCGGTGCGGCGTTACCGGCCATCGGCACCACCTGCGGTGCCACCACGTCACCCGGCCGGGTGCGCTGCAGGCCGTTCACCACGATGCGCTCGCCCGGCTTCAGGCCGCTGTCCACGATGCGCAGGCCGTCCTGCGCGGCGCCCAGCTTCACCTCGCGGTAGGCGGTGCGGTTGTCCGGCTCCACCACCAGCACGAAGCGCTTGTCCTGGTCGGTGCCCACGGCCTTCTCGTCGATCAGCACCGCGTCGCGCTGTGCGCTGCCGCCGATGCGGACACGGGCGTACAGGCCCGGCAGCAGCAGGCCGTCCGGGTTGGCGAATTCCGCCCGCACGCGGATCGTGCCGGACGAAACGTCCAGGCGGTTGTCCACCGAGCTCACGCGGCCTTCGCGCGGGAAGCCGTCTTCATTGGCCAGCCCCATGAACACCGGCACCGGCGTGCCCTTGCCGGCGCGCGCCGCGTTGATGTGCTTGAGGAAGCTCTGCTCGTCCACGTCGAAGGACGCGTACATCTTCGACACCGACACCAGGGTGGTCAGCGGCTGCGACTGCGCGCCGGCGGCCACCACGTTGCCCACGGTCACCTCGGCGCGCGACACCTGGCCGGCGACCGGCGCGGTGATGCGGGTGTAGGCGAGGTTCAGGCGTGCACTCTCCACGGCGGCGCGGGCGGCCTGCAGGTTGGCCTGGGCTTCGCGCGCAGCGTTGTCCTTGCTGTCGTGGTCGCGTCGCGCAATCGCGTTGTCAGCCAGCAGGCGCTGACTGCGCGCGAGATCGGACGCCGTATAGGCGACGCGCGCCTCGGCGGCAGCCACGTTGGCCTGGGCGCGGTCCAGCTCGGCCTCGAAGGGGCGCGGGTCGATGGTGAACAGCACGTCGCCCTTGCGCACCAGGCTGCCATCGCGGAAGTGCACCGCGGTCAGCGTGCCGGACACCAGCGGGCGGATCTCCACGCGGTCCACCGCCTCGACGCGGCCAGAGTAGCTCTGCCAGTCGGTGATCTGCCGGTTGAGCACGGCGGCGACTTCCACCGGCGTGGCCTGGGCGGCCGGCGCGGTCTGCGCCTCGGCTTCGTGGACGTCGAAGAGGCCACCGGCCACCGCCAGCGCGACGACGCCGGCAATGGTCGCGGCCAGGCCGAGACGGGTCTTCAACAGGGGTGGGCGGGTGGCTTCTGGCAGGGTTTCCTGCGGGGCTTGCTGAGGCAAGGACATGTTCGGGCTCCGGCGGTTTCTCTACGGGGGACCCCGCGGCACCTTCCGCGGGGACTCTTCTTGCGCTGCGGTTTGTGCACTGCGATCCGCGACGGATTGAATCTTGGTTGAACGGCCACGCGGAATAAACATCGCAAAATTGACAACACTATTCGTTCATGTCGAACAATCGGCGTATAGTCGGCTGCGTACCCGCCCCGACGGCCCGCCTCCGGGCCGCGCGTGTACACGCCCACTCCGGCGATGTCCCTTGCACGGGACAGACGCCGGCCCGGCCCCGATCGACAGCGCCGTGCGCCCGCCCGCCACGGGCAGAGCAAGGAGTACGCAGATGGACCGCTTCCAGGCCATGCAGGTGTTCACCCGGGTGGTGGATGCCAACAGCTTCACCGCCGCCGCCGACAGCCTCGGCCTGCCGCGCACCACGGTCACCACCACCATCCAGGCACTGGAGAAGCGCCTCAACGTGCGCCTGCTCAACCGCACCACGCGGCGCCTCAGCCTGACGCCGGACGGCGCGTCCTACTACGACCGCTGCGTGCGCATCCTGGCCGACCTGGAAGACACCGAGGCCACGTTCCTCGACGTGAACCGCGGCCCGCGCGGCCGCCTGCGCATCGACGTGCCGCCCACCATCGGCCGCCAGATCCTCGTCCCCTACCTGTGTGAGTTCCACACGAAGTACCCGGACCTGGAGCTCGTCATCGGCATGAGCGACCGCCCGGTGGACATGGTGCGCGAGGCAGTGGACTGCGTGATCCGCGTCGGCGAGCTGCAGGACTCGTCGATGGTGGCGCGCCGCATCGGCACCTTCCAGGGCGTCACCTGCGCCTCCCCCGCCTACATCGCCCGCCACGGCCTGCCGAAGACCATCGAGGACCTGCAGCAGCACAAGGCGGTGAACTACTTCTCCAGCCGCACCGGCCGCACCATCGACTGGGACTTCGTCATCGACGGCGAGGTCGTGGAGGTGAAGATGCAGGGCGTGGTGTCGGTGAACGACGGCGACGCCTACATCACCTGCGGCGTCAAAGGCTTCGGCCTCATCCAGCCGCCGCGCTACATGGTGTCCGACCAGCTGGCGTCCGGCGAGCTGGTGGAAGTGCTGCCGCAATGGACCCCGTCGCCCATGCCCATCTCCGCCGTGTACCTGCACAACCGCCACCTGTCGCCCAAGGTGCGCGTGTTCGTGGACTGGGTGGCCGAGCTGTTCCAGCAATGCCCGCTGCTCAGCGGCTGCACCATGGACACCAGCGTCAACTGCGAATTCGCCACCAAACCCGGCGGTCACACGCTGCGCTCGCTGATCGAGCAGCACAACATCGCCGAGAGCGTGTTCTGATGCGCCCGCCATATGGGCGGACTGCGGGAGTTGCGCGATGAGCCACGCCGCAGATCACGACGCCCGCGAGTTCGTGCATGTGCGCGTCATCGACGCGCCACGCGAGCAAGTCTTCGCCGCCTTCACCGACGCCACCCGCATCGCCCGCTGGTGGGGCCCGCGTGGCTTTACCAGCACCATCCACCACTTCGACCCACAACCCGGCGGCCGCTGGCAACTCACCCTGCACGGCCCCGACGGCAACGACTATCCGAACGAGAACGTGTTCGTGGAGCTGTCACCCACGCGCATCGTGATCGACCACCCTTCGCCGACGCATCACTTCGTGTTGACGGTGGATCTGCAGGATGACGATGGCAGGACGCGGGTGGAGTGGCGGCAGCGCTTCGACAGCGCGGAGCATGCGGAGGCGATTGCCGCTGTGGTGCGGCCGGCGAATGAGGAGAATCTGGAGAGGTTGGCGGTGGAGGTGATGGGGGGGCGCTGAGGGTTGCGTTGGCGCAGTCCCCGAGCGTCGCTCCCTTCGTTCCCTGAGCCTGTCGAAGGGCGAAGGGATCGAAGCGGTCGAAGGGGGAAGCCTCGACGTTGCGCTTGGCTCGTTGTTCTACCGGCTCACGCCGCAGGACAGTGCTTCATCGTGAAGCCAAGCCGGGAGTTCGCCCCGGCGGGCGAGTTACTTTCTTGCTGCGCGGCAAGAAAGTAACCAAAGAATCGCGCCCCGCTTCCGCCGCCGTGCTTCGCACGGTCCCCTGCGCTGCGCGCCATGCCGAGCGGCTGCGGAACTCGCGCTTCGCGCTCAGACATCCTCGCCGTCGCGCTACGCGCGATCCCTCGTCACGGCTGTGCTGCTCGGCGACTGCAGAGGGGGATAGGAGCCGTGCCAACTTGGCAAGCCTTACTCATTGCGTGTTCGTCTCATCCGGCGCAATGCCCTTCGGTTATTGCGCCGTACGCGAGCTGGTCAGTGACAGCGACATGCACGAACGGACACACCTTCAGAGAACTTGCCAGCCCTCACAACCGTTCGGCGCATAGCGCTTCACCTTGTGCTCGCCACGCGGGGCTACTGCGCACCACAATAGAGGACATCTCAGGGCCTCCAAAGCAAAGTAGACCATGCCCTACCTATACCGCTTCCGCTCGACTCAAGCCCTCCTGGATAAATACCAAGAGCTCGACAGCCAGCATATCTATTTCTGCCCGCCCGAGGACTTAAACGACCCCATGGAGGGCTACAAGAACGTATTTTGGAAGGGAGACTCCGTTGTCTGGACGAACCTACTACGCCACTACCTTCTGAATGTTCTGAAAACCACTTCGATCGCAGCAATAACTGGCCAAGACTTCACTCCAGATGACTGCATTAACCTTGTCCATCAAACAGATCATGATCTTCCGCAAGCTCCAATAAGAGACATCTATCACGGAGCCTGCGCGAATCTCTTACGTCAGCCAGAGATTTCGCGTTTGATCTCCACGCTATCTTCATCACCAAATGAAATACGGAGGGATGAACTCGCCCTTTATCTCCGGCTAATTCACCCGCTCGTTGTACGAATCGTATTCAACGCCTTAGAAGAGCTAGGACTTGCGCCAACAAAAGAAAGCTCTGCTTTAGACAAACAGATCGCTTGCCTGAAAGATAGGCTCAATGACCTACTTTCCTTGAGGGAGTCCGTAACCGAGGCACAAGACGGCCTCTTTTCGGTCCACGCAAACGCTATCATGCAGATGTCTTTGATAAGAAGGCTAAATGACACTCCTGCACAGGAAGCTCGGTGGCGAATTTTCATCATTGAGAGCTTCCCAAACTACTATTTAAGGTCCCTTGAGCGACTGATCCATCCGGATTTTCATGTCGCCTGCTTTGTTGAAAACCCTACCCACGCATCTATGTGGGGAACGTACGGCGATGGCCACAAAGGGGTTTGCCTGAAATTCAGAACAAAACACAACACCCAAGGAGAGCACTCGATTGACCTGCTTAGAGTAAACGGATTCAGCGCCAGCAAAGACGGTGTAGTCGAAAGCTATGATTACGTATCGCACCCATTTGCGAGGGTTAACTACTCCGACGATTTTCCGGAGATAGATTTCTTTGAATCCATCGCTACGCTTCCAAGATTTAAGCTTGAGAGTTGGTTTGTAGGGAAGGCAGGGGAGCGCAGCACCAACGCCGCTAGGATGCTTCGGGAGGACAAGGAGTGGCGGCAGGAATACTGGCAGACCTTTCATCGTAGCTGCACGACAAAATCGATCGAGTGGCGGCACGAAGCCGAATACCGCCTTACATTATTTTCCTCTTTAACTCGATTCGACAGCCGAGAGTCTAGAAAATTGAAGTACCGGTTCTCTGATCTTGCCGGAATAGTATTTGGCATCAAGACCGGCGAAGAAGAGAAGTTAGAGATAATTAGGATCGTCAAGAAAAAGTGTCAATCCGAAGGTCGAGCTGATTTTGAGTTCCTACAAGCACGCTATTCCGACCGAATGAGAAAAATAGAGCTAGTCCCACTGAGTTTATTGAGCATGAAATAGCGGCAGAACGAAGAAGCGAAGCATGACTTATAGGCACGGCCCACTACCCCTCTGCAGCCGCCGAGCAGCACAGCCGTGACGAGGAATCGCGCGTAGCGCGACGGCGAGGACTGTCTGAGCACCGAGCGTAGCGAGGGCGAGTTCCGCAGCCGCTCGGCATGGCGCGCAGCGCAGGGAACCGTGCGAAGCACGGCGGCGGAAGCGGGGCGGTTTTCTTTGGGTACTTTCTTTGTCCGCACAAAGAAAGTACCTCGCCCGCCGGGGCGAACTCCCGGCTGGGCGAAACGATGAAGCACCGCCTTCACGGCGTGAGCCGGCAGAAAACCAGAGACGCAAAACCAACGACACTGGATTCCCGCTTTCGCGGGAATGACGGGGCGTGAGGACGTGCCGGGATAACGACGATTGGCGTTGCGTGGGAGGTTGCGGCGCTTTGCGCAGGCCCGCAATAACGGCGCCCTGCCGCACTCCCCCCGTAAAGCGGATTACCATCCCGCCCTCCTCCCCAAATCAAAACCGCCTCCATGAAGAAGGCCTCCGTTTCCTATCTCCTCATGCTGCTGGTGACCGGCCTGGTCATCGCGGCGGTGCTGCATTTCGGCGCGACGCTGCCGGCGCCAACCGATACCGGGAGTGGCAAGGCGCTCGCTGCGGCCAGCGCGCATGCCACGGCGACACCGGCCGATGGTTCCGCCCTGTCCGCGATGGCGACGAACCTGCGGGCCAACCTCAACCATCCATTGAGCCACCTGTTCGTGCAGTTGCTGGTGGTCATAACGGCGGCGCGGTTGATGGGCTTGCTGTTCACGCGGATGGGCCAGCCGGCGGTGGTTGGCGAAATGCTGGCGGGCATCCTGCTGGGGCCTTCGCTGTTCGGCTGGGTGGCGCCGGAGATGTTCGGCTTCGTGTTCCCTGCGGATTCGCTGGGCACGCTGCGGCTGATGAGCCAGGTGGGCGTGTGCCTGTTCATGTTCGCGGTGGGCATGGACTTCAATGCCTCGCACGTGCGCAGCAAAGCGCATGCAGCGGTGGCGGTCAGCCACGCGAGCATCGTGGTGCCCTACATGCTGGGGGTGCTGCTGGCGTACTTCCTGTTCAGCGATCTGGCGGCGACGGGGGCGGGCTTCACGGCGTTTGCGTTGTTCATGGGCATCGCCATGAGCATCACGGCGTTTCCAGTGCTGGCGCGCATCCTGCAGGAGCGCGGCATCTCGCGCACCTTCCTGGGCAGCACGGCGATTACCTGCGCGGCGGTGGACGACGTGACGGCGTGGAGCATCCTGGCCTTCGTGGTGGCGATCACGCAGGCAAGCAGCCTCGCCGCGTCCGCGCTCAACCTGGTGCTGGTGCTGGGCTTCGTGGCGGTGATGGTGCTGGGCGTGCGCCGCGTGCTGCCACGCTGGCTGGGCGCTGACCGGCTGGCGAGCGACGAGCCGTCCAAGGGCACGCTGGCCAGCGTGCTGTGCCTGGTGGTGGCTGCGGCGCTGTGCACGGAGGTGATCGGCATCCACGCGCTGTTCGGCGCCTTCCTGGCCGGCGCGATCATGCCGGAGGCCAACGACTTCCGGCAGAAGATCCATGTGCGCGTGGAGAACTTCAGCTCGGTGCTGTTGCTGCCACTGTTCTTCGCCTTCACCGGCCTGCGCACGCAGATCAACCTGCTGAACGACCTGGACGGCTGGCTGCTGTGCGCGCTGATCATCGCGGTGGCGACGCTGGGCAAGCTGGGCGGCAGCGCGGTGGCGGCGCGGCTCACCGGTATGTCCTGGCGCGAGTCGCTGCAGCTGGGCGCGCTGATGAACACGCGCGGGTTGATGGAGCTGATCGCGCTGAACATCGGCTACGACCTGGGCATCCTGTCGCCGCGCATCTTCACCATGCTGGTGATCATGGCGCTGGTGACCACCGC
>JAVHYF010000003.1:0-28571 GCA_031119205.1 Moraxellaceae bacterium
AAAAGGTAACTCGCCCGCCGGGGCGAACTCCCGGCCAAGCGTAACGAGTGAGCACCGCACTCACGGCGTGAGCCGGTAGAACAACACCACCGAAAAACAAAGACACTGGGCCCCTGCCTTCGCAGGGGCGACGGGCGCTTGGTAGTGGCTCGGAAGGCGAGGCCAGAACGGCGGCTAGCACAGTCGTTGCCCGACGCTGCAACACCCCGGACAATCCCTCCGGTCCGCCCTTCGCAGGAACCCCTCCCCCGATGTCCGCCCCCAACCCGTCCGCCATCCCCGTCACTCTGCTGACCGGCTTCCTCGGCAGCGGCAAGACGACGCTGCTCAACGCCTTGCTGCGCGACCCGGCGATGGCGGGGTGTGCGGTGTTGATCAACGAGGTGGGGGAAGTGGGGCTGGACCATCTGCTGGTGGAGCAGGTGAGCGAGGAGATCGTGCTGCTGGAGTCCGGCTGCCTGTGCTGCACGGTGCGCGGCGACCTGTCGCGCAGCCTGAAGGATCTGTTCATGCGCCGGCTGCGGCGCGAGATCAAGCAGCTGGACCGGGTGGTGATCGAGACCACCGGGCTGGCCGACCCGGGGCCGGTGATCTACACGCTGATGCACGACTTCTTCGTGGCCGAGCGCTACCGCCTGGATGGTGTGGTGAGCACGGTCGACACGCGCCATGTGCACTGGCAGCTCGGTCAGCACGAAGAAGCGGTACGCCAGGTGGCGATGGCGGACCGCGTGGTGCTGACCAAGTGCGACCTGGCGAGCGAGGACGAGATCGACGCGGCGGCAGACAAGGTGCATGCGCTGAACCCGGCGGCCCGCGTGCTGAAGAGCCGGTTGGGTGAAGTGCCCCCCGGCCTGCTGGAAGGCATGAGCCTGTACGACCCGGCGACCAAGACGGCCGACGTGGCGCGCTGGCTGAACGAGGCGGCGGCCGACGAACAGGAGCGCCTGCAGCGACGCCGCAACGTGTTCGGCCAGGCGGTGCCGCCGATGCTGCGTCATGACGAGCGGGTACGCACCCATGTGCTGAGGTTCAGGCGGCCGTTCCGCTGGGTGGAGTTCAGCACCGCGCTGGAGTTGCTGCAACGCGGGGTGGGCGAACGCATCATGCGCATCAAGGGGCTGGTGCACGTGGCAGGCGAGGAAGCGCCGCGGGTGATCCACGCCGTGCAGCACGAGCGCTACCCGGAGAGCGCCCTGCCCGCCTGGCCGGACGCGGACCGCGATACGCGGCTGGTGTTCATCGTGCGCGACCTGCCGCGCGAAGCGCTGGAGCGCGCCTTCGCGGCCTTCGGCGACTACCAGGCGGAGCCGGTGGGCGAGTAGGCGCAACGGCCTGCCGTGCGATACGGCGGGCCATGCGGCACACACATCCCGCCCCACTTCATCGGCCCCACTTCACCGGCACTGCACCGGCGCGCGGGCGGGCGTCGATCCGCCATGACATCCGCAAGCCGGTATGGACGGGACGGGGTTTACCCACAGACACCCCGGCCGCAGCGAGCCAGGCCGCGCCGATGCCGCGGCCGACCTTCAGGCCGCGCGGGGAATGACGTTAGCACTATGGATAAGCTGGCGTTGCGCCGTGACTCGCTGTCACGGCGCCCTTTCCCCTCACCGGAGCCCTGATGGCCCAGACGAGTGCCCGGACGACTACTGCCGGCGCGAATGTGTCTCCACCCGGCAGCCTGCGCCGCAGCCTGATTGCTGCGTCGCTGCTGGTCGCGCTGGTGACCCTGGGCCTGTTCCTCGTCAGCGCCTGGTTGCTGGTGTATCGACCCGCCGCGCAGGAACTGGCGCGCACCCAGTTGCAGGCGGCATCACTGCAGGTGGAGGCGCGCCTGCTGATGCTGACCCAGCGCGTGGAGGCGATGACCAACCTGACCCGCACCTGGGGCAGCAAGGGCCTGATCGACCTGGAGCAGGTGGAGCGCTTCAACGCGCTGCTGCGGCCGCTGATCGAGAACGGCCCCAGCCTGAGCTCGGTGGTGGTGGCCGAGGAAGGCGGCCGCGAGGTACTGCTGATGCGCGGCCCCACCGGCGGCTGGGTTAACCGCCTGACGGACCCGCGCACGCGCGGCCAGCAAGCCACCTTCGTCACCTGGAGCCCCAACGGCGAGAAGGTGTCGGAGAGCTGGCAGGCGGTGGAGTACGACGCCCGCAACCGGCCCTGGTTTCGCGGCGGCATCGACCTGGCGGACGGCCAGGTGTACTGGACCGCGCCCTACATCTTCCGCTCGACCCTGGAGCCCGGGCTGTCGGCGGTGATCCGCTGGTCATCGCCGAGCGGCCGCGACGTGATGGTCATGGCCCACGACGTGAAGCTGGTGGACCTGTCGCGCTTCACCCAGGGCATCACGGTGGGCGAGCGCGGCTTCGCGCTGGTGATGACCAGCGAGGGCCGCATCCTCGGCCTGCCCAGCGGGCCACGCTTCGGCGACGATGACGCCATCAAGGCCGCGGCGCTGAAGCTGCCCGAGGAGCTGGAGCTGCCGGTGGTGGCCAACGGCGTGAAGCTGTGGAGCGCGCAACGCAACGCTGCGGCACCGGCCGGCCAGCCGGAACAGCCGCTGCAGTTCAGTGCCGACGGCGAAACCTGGCTGGCAGCGTTCAAGCCGATCCGCGTGGGGTCGCAGACTTTCTGGGTGGGCACCTTTGCGCCGGCGGCGGACTTCGTGCCACTGGGCCTGCGCGAGGTGCTGCTGGGCCTGCTGCTGTGCGCCGTGGCACTGGGCGTGGCCGGCGGCCTGGCGGCACGCCTGGCGACCCGCGTCAGCCGGCCGCTGGAACAACTGGCCGCCGAGGCCGAGCGCATCGGGCGCCTGGAGCTGGACCAGCCGGTGGCGGTGCCCGCCACATGGCGCGAGATCGACACCCTGGCGAACGCCAAGGAGGCAATGCGGCGCGCGCTGCAGGACGCCAGCCACACCCAGGCCGACGTCAATCGCGCACTGATTGCCGAGGTGAGCGAGCGTCAGCGCGCCGAGGGCGAACTGGCGCGCTACCAGGGCCAGCTGGAACAACTGGTGGCCGAGCGCACCACGCAACTGGAAGCCTCCAACCGCGAGCTGACCGATGCCATGGCCGAGCTGGAGCGCACCCAGGAGGAACTGGTCCGCAACGAGAAGCTGGCCAGCCTGGGCGTGCTGGTGGCCGGCGTCGCGCACGAACTCAACACGCCGATCGGCAATGCCCTGCTGTCCGCCAGCGCGCTGCAGGACGACGCGCGCCTGCTGATCGAGAAGGCCTCCAAGCGCGCGCTCAAGCGCAGCGAATTCGAGGACTTCCTCGACGCACTGAACGAGGCCACCGACCTGCTGGCGCGCAACCTCGCCCGCGCCGGCGAGCTGATCCAGCACTTCAAGCAGATGGCGGTGGACCAGACCAGCGACCAGCGCCGCGTGTTCCGCCTGCGCAGCGTGCTGGAGGACGTGCTGGCCAGCCTCGGCCCGCGCATGAAGAAGACGCGGCACCGCATCGTGTTCGAGGCCCCGGCCGAGCTGGAGATGGACAGCTACCCGGGGGCTCTGAGCCAGATCATCACCAACCTGGTCGTCAATGCGGAGATGCACGGCTTCGAAGGCATCGAGGCTGGCGAGATCCACATCGCCGCCCGCGCGCAGGGTGCGGATGGCGTTCTGCTGGAGTTCGCCGACAACGGCGTGGGCATTCCGCCTGAACGCCTGCCGCACATCTTCGACCCCTTCTACACCACCAAGCGCGGCACCGGCGGCTCCGGCATCGGTCTCAACATCGTCTACAACCTGGTGGACCGCATGCTGGGTGGCAGCATCGAAGTGCGCAGCGCACCGGGCGAAGGCTGCCGCTTCACGCTGACGCTGCCGCGCATTGCCCCGCAACGGGAGGAAGACTGAACGGCTGCACGCCCGCCAGCGCCAGTCGTCGCCGGGATGCCCATAAAGGTTTTGTCAGAAACAGATTGCAGGATACTGTCCTGCCGCCCAGTCGCCCCCGTGGCGCTCAACCTGGTTGAACCGGAGTTTCCATGTCGTCTGCTGCCGATCGCGTCTATGTGAAAACCGAAGCCGGCCTGCTGGAGCTGCAACACCGCCAGCTACGCCTGCCCCCCAAGCAGCGCGCGCTGCTGGTACTGATCGACGGCCGCCAGAGCGTCACCGAATTGCTGGCCACGCTGACCACCCTAGGCGTGGAAGAGAAGGCCTTCACCGAGCTGTCGATGCTGGGCCTGATCGAAGCCCTGCAACCCGGCAGCGCACCGCTGGCCGAGCCCGCAGCGCCACCCGCCGCCGCCGCAACACCGGTAGCGGGCGCCCCGGTCGACGCCGTGGCGCAAGTACGCAACCTGCATGCGCTCTACAGCCAGGCCATCAAGGACAACCTGGGCCTGCGCGGCTTCACCATGCAGCTGCAGGTGGAGCGCGCCGGCACGGTGGAGGACTTCCGCAACCTGCGCCAGCCGCTGCTGGACGCGGTGAAGAAATCGAAGGGCGAGCTGAGCGCTGAGCGGGTCGGGCTGGAGATCGACAAGGTGCTGGCAGCGACGGCCTGAGGGACAACAACATATGCGGCCAGGGTGGAACCCGACCCGGCGGAACAAGAAGATCGGCACGCCCGCTCGGGGCCACGGCAAGGACAACCGGATGGTAATTCCGGAGTCATGGCACGAACTCAAGGTCTATTGGGAGAAGCTGCAGGACTACGTCGTCGTCCGTCGCAGCATCCGTGGCAAGGAGCTTCTCTTCTTCGTCGAGCCCACGCGCGAAGGATGGTTCCATGTCTGCACGATCCAGGAACTGACGAAGCTGCTGACGCTCTGCGACGACAAAGCGCTCTCGAGCTTCGACTTCATTGCCCTACGGCAGCCTACACGCAAGCAACGCATCCTCTGTCCGGTATGGGGGCGAGCCGCCTTCGCATTCGACCTCGGCAACCATCGCGGCAGGGCCATTGTCATCGAGGCGCAGACATTGCGACCTTACCTCTGGAGCAGCAGGTCCCTGGATCCGGAGATGTCACGCGAACTGGCTCGTCTTGAACTGGATGGTCATTCGATCACCACGAACAAGCGCAGCATCGGGATCTCTCCGACGCCAGAGTCAATGCGCGCCACGATTCTCTATCGCACGCTGCTGCATGAGATCGGACACCACGTTGACTACCAGGGCTACAAGGAACGCGCTGACGGCTGTAGCGCCTGGGACCGTCGGCCGAAACGGGAGCGCGAGGACTTTGCGCATCGCTACGCCCACGAGACTGCCAGCACGCTACGCCGTGCAGGTCACATTCCTTTTTCGGCTCCAGCCACCGCAGACACGATCAGAGACGATGGTCTGGACCCCGCCTGGTTCATGAGCGCCTGAATAGCCGACCCGCGACCGACGGGGCTCAAGAACTGCACGACAACGCGCTGCACCCCGCCTTGTCCAGCGCCCAGTCCGGCCGGCGCGCGGCGAGGTCGGCGAACTCCGCACGTTCCTCATAGGGTTGCTTCACCGCGTCCATCAAGCGCTGCAGCGGCTGCAGGTCGCCGGCGGTCGCGGCGTCGATGGCCTGCTGGGCCAGCCAGTTGCGCGGGATGATCCAGGGGTTGGTGGCGTCCATGCGGGCGCGGCGTGAAGCGGCATCCTCCGGCGATTGCGCGATGCGTGTGCGCCACTGGTCCATCCATTCGCCGAGGCTGCGCCGCGCGCTGTCGGACGGCGCGACATAGAAGGCATCAGCCACCGCGGCCACCGCCGCGTCCGGGTCGGCAGCGGCCTCGGCCAGTGGCAGGCGACGGAAGAAAATGGTGTGGTCGGTATCCACCGCGTTGAAGCAGGCGTACAGCGCGGACACCAATGCGAAGTCGACCTCGGCGGCCGCCTGGCGTGCAGCGCCATCCACGACATCACCGCCCTGCGGCAAGCCCAGCTTGTTGCGCAGCATGGCGAGGTAGTGCCGCTCGTACTCGTCGCGGTACAGCTCCAGCCCGGCGTGCAGCGGATCGGCATCGTCGATCAGTGGCATCAGCCCCTGCGCCAGGCAGGCGAGGTTCCACGCGGCGATCTGCGGCTGCGCGGAGTAGCAGTAGCGCCGGCCCTGGTCGGTCGTGTTGGGGGTGAACATGGGATCGAAGTTGTCCAGCCAGCCGTAGGGGCCGTAGTCGATGCTCAGGCCCAGCACGCTCATGTTGTCGGTGTTCATCACGCCGTGCACGAAGCCCACGCGCATCCAGTGCGCGATCATCATCGCGGTGCGCCGGCACACCTCGTGGAAGAAAGCGGTGTACTCATCCTTGCCCGGCGAGCCCTGCGCCGGCATCAGCTCCGGGAAGTGGTGGCGCAGCGTGTGCTCGCCGAGTCGACGCAGCAGCTCGATGTCATTGCGCGCCGCGAAGTGCTCGAAGTGGCCGAAGCGCAGGAAGCTGGGCGACAGGCGCGTGACGATGGCACCCGGTTCGGTTTCCGGGTGGCCGTCGTAGAACATGTCGCGCACCACGCCGTCGCCGGTCGCGACCAGGCACAGCGCGCGCGTGGTGGGCACGCCCAGGTGGTGCATCGCCTCGCTGCACAGGTACTCTCGGATCGACGAACGCAGCACCGCGCGACCGTCCGCGTGGCGCGAGTACGGCGTGCGGCCGGCGCCCTTGAGCTGCACTTCCCAGCGCCGGCCACCGGCACCGATGGCCTCGCCCAGCGTGGTCGCGCGCCCGTCACCAAGCTGCCCCGCCCAATTGCCGAACTGGTGGCCGGAATAGGCCGTGGCATAGGGCTGCATGCCCGGCAGCAGATGGTTGCCGGCGAACACCGCGGCGGCCAGTTGTGCATCGTCCGGCTGTGCGGCCAGCCCCAGCAACGCTGCTGCGTCCGCCGACCAGGCCAGCACCCGCGGCGCCGACACCGGCGCGCAATCGACGAAGGAATACGCCGCGCCATGCACCTGCCGCGGCGGCCCGCCGCGTTGCGGATCGGCAGGCAGCTCACGCAGGAAGCGGTCGTCGAACGACAGATCAGCGAGACGGATGGTGTCAGCAGCAGAGGTGGTCATGGTGATCGGACGGAATTGCGGAGTAGACGGTTCCCGGTTGGCAGCATAGCTGCTGGCAGCCCCGGATCACGCAGCTTCGCAGGGTGGGTTCGCGAAGCAACCCACCACCACGGCCGTCGCAACACGCCAGTACCGATTCACCGCTATCCTGCGACACGGCGGGTTGTCGCTGCGCGGCGAACCGCAATCTGCGGGGCACAGGCTCCGGGTCAGGACACTCCAACAGCAATGCTGGTGGTCCTGTTGATCCACACGTCGCACAGCTGTCATGTACCAGTACCGCATCACGAAGTACGACCCGGACCTCCGGGACGCCAGCGGACACTATCCAGCCGATGCGTGGACCTCCCGCTCGGACATCGGCAGGTCCTTCGGCGGCGTGCACCTCACCGAAGAGGATTACCTTCGCGTCGAGCAGGCTTACCTCGACGCCGCCTCTGCGTTCCTGGCCGAAGCCGGGATCGACACGCTGACGATCCGCGACCTGGAAAATCACGGTCGTGCGGCTCATGCACCGCGGGAAGGAAGCCGCATACGCGCCGAGGATGTACCGGAGGTGGTGCGCTCGCTGCTGAGAGAGGACTTCTGGTGCAGGCTGGAGGCTGCATCTGCCTTCATACACGTTGGTTACGATTACTACATGTACATCGGCACGCCGGTTGAAGCCGGGGCCGCTGTTGCCGTTGCGCAGAGCAACGGCCTGTTCGTGGAGACCTTCGCGTCCCCGTATGCCACGAACGAGACCTGAACCAACCCGGAGTCCCTGCAGCCCAGCATGAAAGCCATCGGCATTCCCCACCAGTACGCCTGCTTTGCGTGCCGCAAGAGCTTCAAGCGGCCGCAGTTTTCCGGTACCTCCAATCACTTCATGACCTCGGCCCAGCAGCAAGGCCAGGCGCGGGAAGCTGCCGGGTTCAACGAGCAGCGCGCCTATCGCTGCCCGGACTGCGGCGGCGACGCCCATTTCATGGGTACCGACTTCAAGGCGCCCAGGAAGACCGACGTTCGTGCCTGGCAGGAGGTGCGCCGATTCATCGAGTCCGGACAGGTCTTCCATCGCGCCTCGCGCGACGCCACCAAGCCGAACCCTTGAGGCGCACGCCATCCCTCGCACCGAACCTGATTCCCGCATGCGCAACAAGACTGCACCCCGGCCGATCCCGCTCGAAGACATCCGCCACTTCGAATGCGAGGGCCGCGTCGATAAAGGCGCCCCTCATCACTACACGGATACGCTGTTCCACGTCCCCAGGCAGGCCAAGGCCATGGCGGATCGCCTCGCGATCCTCTGCAAGCGGGCGAAGGTGAGCATCACGAAGCGCAGCCTCTACCTGTGCTTCACACCCGCGCTGCCCGCGGGCACGGTCATGCAGACGGAATTCCGCACCGAGGTGTGGCAACGCTACGTGATGTATGGCCTTCCCCTGAGCTTCAACGGACTGGGCGAAGACGCCAGGGTCCAGCGCATCTGGCAGGCCACACTCGAATCCTTGCGGGCGATCGCCCGCCCGAACAGGTCGAGGCGATCGAAGAAGCGGCAAGGCAGGTGGAAGCCGGGGGCGAGAACCTGCTGTTCCCGCTCGCGTCGGCGAAGACCCGGCAATACCTGGCGGAAACGGCGTCCACCATGCCGACCTGGCCGCACAAGGCCCGCCTGTCGCTGACGGTGACGGATCGGGCCAGCCTCGCCACCGCAAGCTGCGTGCTGTTCGAGAGCAAGCTCGGCAACGAATGCGGCTTCCTCGGCGGCAAGGTCCGCATCGTCGACGGCAATGTGATCGTGAGCCCGAAGGCGTCCAGCTGGGGCAGCTACTACGCGAAGCGCAACAAGCTGTCCTCCTTCACCGTCGCCATCGACGCCCTGTTCCAGGGCAAGGCGACGATCATCCGGAATCCTCACGAGGCGGACGAGGTCTAGGCATGCCCGCTGCTCACCGCTACACAGAGAAGAAACTGCGCGGCATTCCCCGCCGCATGCGACAGCTGCGCAATCGGGCGGCCAGGCTCGAAGCAGGCTTTCCTTCGCAACTGGAGCTGCAGGAAAGTGGCCGCTACTGGAACTGGAAGCTGCCCACGCACCCGTCCATGGTCGAGGGCAAGTACAGCACGCGCCGGATGAAGCAGGAGATAGCGCGCATCCTGATCGGCGCGTGCGCAGGCCTCATGAAGGCCAAACCGGCCTGGGCGGCGGGCTACCGCGTCACCTGCGTGATCTGCCTGCCCGACATGTTCAGCAGCGAGGTCTGCATCTATCTCGACGACGCGTACTTCAGAAGCCGGACCGATCACGGCAGCAGCGAGGACGGCGTGCATTCGGAACGCATCGCGGGCCGCAGCCTGGCGGCCGAATGGGAACTGGCGCTCCCCGAAGGCGTTGCGGAGATGGGCTCGCGCATCACGTTTCCCGGTTACGCTGACGGCATGGATGCCTATAGCGGCGAACACTGGCTGTATGGCGAATGTGGTGAAACCGTTGGCTGAGCGTCATTCAACCGGCGGGGGTTCGCCGCGCCGGGCCGCTCCATGCACCACCGCACCACCCCATCCAGACAAGCACCCGAGGAACCTTGATGCGCCATACATTGGCACTGGCTGCACTGTTGCTGATCAGCCCTCTTTGCCGGAGTAGCGAAACCACCTCCGGAGCCGTTTCCTTGCTGGATGGCAGGGTGAGCATGACCCTGCCTGCAGGCTTCACGCAGATGACGCCTGAAGAGATGTCGTCCCGCTTCGGCAGAGCTACAGGCAAGCCACCCCTTGCGGCATACGCGGACAAACAGCGCCACGCGGTGATCGTCTTTACGTCTTCACCCGGCAAGAAGCCCTATACCGATTCGCAGCTGGCAGAGTTCCTGAAGCTGGCGCGCCAGGCATTCGAGAAGCGGCTGGAGGGGCTGAGCTGGCACAAGGACGAAGTCATCTCCGTCAATGGCCGCAGCTGGGGGCGGATGCATTATTCGGTGAAGAACCGGGACACTGACGCGAGGAACGACACGTACATGACCCAGATCCCCGGGGCCATGTTCAGCGTGAATCTGAGTGCGCCCGTGGACAGATGGCCGTCGTCGCAGCCCGTTCTGATGGCCGCCTTCAAGAGCATCCGCATCAAGGAATGAACCGCCGGAACGTACGGCACATCAGACGAGGTTTCTTCAATTGCAGGTCTTCTTCATCCAGTACGAAGTGCGCCCCCTGCCGGACAGCGATCACTTCGAGGGCGCAGGCGGCGCCTACGCCAACTGCCTGGTCCGCGCCGCATCCGGCGACGAGGCTGCTGCGGTCGCCACCAGCGAGCTGCGGGATTCGGGTTGGGAGATCGTCGCCCTGGAGGAAGGGCCTTTACCCGTCCACCGGCAGGACTATCTGGACGCCGCGCCCGAATGGCTCGAAGCCTTCGACGCAGCAGTGGAAGACGGGGCGAGCTTCGCCCTCCACACCTGGCCGAACGAGGCACAGGAAGACGATGTGCTTCATTGACAACCCGCCGTGCAGTACGCAAGCCGGGTTGCATGGCGGCCTGCATGGCGATTGATGCGGGGCCCCTGATGACGGAAATCGAATCCTGGTGCGAGCTTCTGCAGGCACGCTCCGAGCAGGAGGTGATCGCCTTCCTGCGCGCGCATCCGGCGCTGGTGAACCAGGCGGACACCACCTCGGCAGAATACGCGCTGGAACAGGCGGTGTTCTACGAGCAACGCGAAGTGGTCGCTGCGCTGCTCGACCTGGGCGCAGATCCGGACCAGCTGAACGACCAGGGACGGCTGGCGCTCCACAGCGCGATCGAGCTGTTCGAGGACTCGCCCGAGCTCTCGCTGCAGCTGGTGGATTTGCTGGTCACACGCGGCGCCGACATCGAGGCCCGCGGCTTCCCCGACTTCACGGCGCTGCACCGGGCCTGCGCGGTGAACGCGATGCCGGTCGCCCTGCTGCTCATCGAGCGCGGGGCCAGCCTGAGCGCAGCGGCCGAGGCCTGGATCGATGGTGGCCGCACGCCGCTGGACGTGGCCGAGACGCATGCCCACAAGGCACTTGCGGCTGTCTTGCGCAGCAAGGGCGCGCGTAGCGCTGGCGATGTGTCCGCTACGCCGGATGCGGAGTCGCCGCCGGCCTAGCGCATCTGCCCGGCAGTCCGGCCCTCGCCCGGGCCCTCGCTCAGTTCGTCACTCAGTGCGAGGTAACGCCAGGTCTCGTAAGGCCCCTTGTGGGCCAGCGCGATCGCGCGCTCGTGACGGGGCCGCAGCACCTGCTCCACCTGCACGCTCTTCAGGTTGTAGTGGCGCTTGTTCAGGAAGCCGGCCGAGCACAGCGTGGGATGCCGCAGCAGCGGCGTCAGGTCGCCGTCCTCCACGTTGGTACCGACAAAGCGGAAGTCCAGCAGCCGCGGAAACGCCTCCAGGAAAGACAGATCCGGCAGCGAGCCACAGTCGTTGAGACACAGGACCCGGAGCTGGGTGAGCTGGAGCAGATTGCCGCCAGGACGGAACTTGCGCGACTGGTCGATGTGCAACCACTCCAGCGAGTCCTTCACCTGCTCCAGGCCGGCATCGTGCTCCAGCTTGAGGCAGTGGCCCAGCTCGAGCCGCCTCAGCCCCGGGAAGCGATCAAGGCCCTCGAAACAGGTGAGGTTGCCCAGCGTGAGATGCAGGTATCGCAAGGCGCTGGTGGCAGGAAAGTCCCGCATGTCCTTGCCCGCGGACTTGAAGCTGCGTGCCGTCACGTAGGGCGCCGTGAAGGGCGCGGCCGGCTTCGGTGGTTTACCGAAATCGTGGTGCGCCATGTCCCCGTCCGGGAGCTGGTCGAACCAGATCGTGTTGTATCTCCAGTCCATGCTGAACCTGTGCTTGGTCGTCACGGGGATGGTAACTGTCGCGGGCACGTGGCGGCCGGCCCGGACATTGCTAAGCCTGAAGGGTGGTGAAGCCATGTCGCGGCAAGGATGCAATGCGAATACCGTTCCCTGATGCACTGAAGCAAGGATTGCCGCGCCTGCGGGCTGCGGCTCGACGGGTCCGGTCGGGCCTGCCACCCATGCACCAGCGTGCAGCCGGCTTCAGGGCCCTGCTCTACCGCCTCGCCCTGCCTGGCACCTGGCTGGGGCGGGCGCTGTTCGTGTCGCTGGCGCTGGGGGCGAGCCTGGCAGTGGTGCTGCTGGCCTGGATGGCAGACCAGGCCGCGGCGATCTTCCACCACATGCTGGGCTGGGGGCTGTGGCTGCCGGTGGTGCTGATGCCGGCCGGCTTCGCCCTGTGCGCATGGATCACCCGGCGCTGGTTCGCCGGCATCGAGGGCAGCGGCATTCCGCAGACCATCGCGCAAATCCATCTGGCGAGCCACGGGCGCGCTGGCGACACGCTGCTGGGGGCACGCCGCGCGCTGGGCAAGCTGTTCCTGACGCCGTTGCCGCTGCTGTTCGGTGCCTCTTCCGGGCGGGAGGGGCCGAGTGTCTTCGTGGCCGCCGCGCTGATGCAGGCGGGACGGCGCTGGCGCGTGATCCGGCAGGTCGCGACGGATCGCCAGTTGCTGATCGCGGGAGGCTCGGTGGGGGTCGCCGCAGCGTTCAACACGCCACTTGCCGGCATCATGTTCGCCATCGAGGAGCTGAGCCGCAGGCTGCGCTTCCAGGCCAACTCCGCCACTTTGTCAGCGGTGGTGCTGGCCGGTCTGTGCTCGCTGGCGCTGATGGGCAACTACCTGTACTTCGGGCGCAGCCAGGACAGCCTGGACGTGCTGGGCAGCCTGCATGTCGTGCTCCTGTGCGGGCTGCTCGGTGGCACAGGCGGCGCGGGCTTCTGCTGGCTGGCGCTGAACTGGCAGCGCGTTGTGCCCCGCCGTCTGCGCGCGCTGCAGCGGCGCCGACCGGTGCTGTTCGCGGCACTGTGCGGCCTGCTCGCCGGGCTGCTGGCCTTGTTCACCGCCGGCATGCTGGTGGATTCCGGCTACGAGGAGGCGCGTCGCGCGGTGACCGGCGTGGGCACGCTGCCATGGTGGTACGTGCCATTGAAGATGCTGGCCACGCTGCTGAGCTTCGTGGCCGGCATTCCCGCCGGCATCTTCGCGCCTTCGCTGTCCATCGGCGCAGGCATGTCGTCCTTCGCCGCCGCGCTGTTGCCGGACACCCCCACCGGCGTACTGGCACTGCTGTGCATGGTGGCCTATCTGTCGGCGCTGACGCAGGCGCCGATCACCGCCTTCACCATCGTGATGGAAATGACCGGTCACCACGGCCTGCTGATTCCGCTGATGGCGGCCGCGATGCTGGGGCAGATGAGCGCCCGCATGCTGCGCCAGCCACCGATCTACTACGCGCTGGCGGAGCGCATCCTGCGCCGGATGCGGCAGGCGGAGGCGCGCGCCAGTACGGCACCCGGGCCCTTGCGAGTCCAGGAGCCCGGGTCTGGAGACAGCCCTTCGACACGCTCAGGGCACGAGGCTTCGATCAGTCACGACCGTTGGCTGCCGTCCCCTGAGCCTGTCGAAGGGGTCGACGCCAACACGCCGAAGGCTGAGCCTCTGCCACGTCCACCACCTACATCTTCCACGTCGCCGTCAGGCTGACGCTGCGCCCCGCGCCCGGCGATATCCACAGGTTGTTGTAGGAGCTGCTGTAGTACTCGGTGTCGAACAGGTTGTTCACATCCAGCGCCAGGCGCAGCTGTGACGTGGCCTGCCAGTAGGCCAGCAGCTTCGCGGTGGTGTAGTCCGGCAGCTTGAAAGTGTCGAGCGCGTCGCCGCTGCGGGTGCCCACGTAGGTAAGGCCCGCGCCCAGGCCCAGCGGCCGGCCCTCGCCGAATGGCGCCGGCATCTCGTAGATGCCCAGCAGACTGCCGCTGTGGCGTGGCACGTTGAGCAGCGGCTTGCCGGCGAGCGTGGTGTCCTCGGTGACCTTGGCATCCGTGAAAGCGTAGCTCGCCGATACGCGCAGCTGTCGCGTCAGCTGGCCGGCGAGGTCCAGCTCCACGCCCTGGCTGCGCACTTCGCCAGCGGCCACCGAGTAGCCGGGATTAAACGGGTCGCCGGTCAGCACGTTCTGCTTGGTGATGCGGAAAGCCGCCAGCGTCGCCGACAGGCCGTCGCGTTCGGCCTTCACGCCGGCTTCGTAGGCGATGCCCTCTTCCGGCTGGAACGCCGCGTTGTTCACGTCGACGCCGCTGTTGGGGCGGAAGGACATGCCGGCGTTGGCGTAGACCGACAGCCACTCCACCGGCAACCAGGACACACCGGCGCGCGGCGTGGTGGCGTACTGCTTCTGCTCGCGCACGACGCCAGTGCGACGGTTCTCCACGCGCTGGTCAAACTGCTCGAAACGCACGCCGGTGAGCACGCGCCAGTGCGGACCGAAAGCCAGCTGGTCCTGCAGGTACCAGGCTGCGCCGGTCTGCTCCTCGTGGTTGTCGGTGTTGGGCAAAGGCACGGGCTGCGGGCGGCCATACACCGGGTTGTAGATGTCGATCGCATACGGTGCGCCAGCCGTGGGGTTGATGCGCAGCATGCGCTGGTCCTGCCTGAAGCTGTTGCCTTCGATGCCGGTGAGCAGCTCGTGGCGCACGCTGCCGGTGCTGAACTTGCCGAGCACTTCTGCCTGCACGGCAACGTCGCGCGAGCTGTAGTCACGGTAACGGCGCTGGCGGCGCAGGGTGCGGCCGTCGGCCTGCAGGGCGCTAGCCTCGGTGGAGTAGCCGTCCATGTCGGAGCCGCGGTAGGACAGGCCGGCGCGGGTACGCCAGCTTTCATTCAGGTAGTGCTCGACGTTCAGCTCGTGGGTCTGGTTGTTGACGGTCACCGGGCCGTCGTTGGGCTCGCCCAGGAAGCGCTCGCGCGGCAGGGCGTCGATGCGGCCATTGGGCGCCACGATGCCGCGGTCCAGCACGGTCTCGTGACGCAGGAATTCGCTTTCGTAGTTGAGGACGGTGTTGCCACCCAGGCGCAGCGTGAGTGCGGGTGCGAGCACGCCGCGTTTGCTGGACACCTCGTCGCGGAAGCTGCCGTTGTCCTCATAGGCGGCATTCACGCGGTAGGCCAGATCGGTGGTGATCGGCGCGGTGCTGTCCACCGCCACGCGGTACTGGTCGAAGCTGGCCGCGCGTGCACTCAGACTGTGGGCGGCGCGGAACTGCGGCTTCTTGGTGACGACGTTGAGCGTGCCGCCGGGTTCGCTGCTGCCGTAGAGCGCGGCGGCCGGGCCCTTCAGTACCTCGATGCGCTCCACGTTGGCGGCATCGCGCGGCGCGGTGAAGCCGCGGTTGGCGGCAAAGCCGCTGCGCAGCAGCGTCATGCCGCTGTTCTCGTTGCCGGCGAAGCCGCGGATGGCAACGTTGTCCCACAGGCCGCCGAAGCTGTTCTGCCGCGAGATGCCGCTGCTGTAGTCCAGCGCGTCATCGACGCGGGTGGCACCGATGTCCTGCAGCAGCGGGCCGGTGAGCACGCGCACCGATTGCGGCGTTTCGATCAGCGGCACATCGCTGCGGGTGGCGCCGCCGGCATCCCGCGCAACATAGGGCGGCGCGCTGCTGGCGCGCACCTGCACGGCGGGCAGGGTCTGCTCGGTGGTTCCGTCCGTGGCGGCAGGGGTTGTCTGGGCGTGAACGTAGGAGAAGCCGCTGACGGCAATACCGAGCAGGGCCCGGCGGGCAAGAGGTCTGTACATGATGCGAAGTGCGCGATGCGTCGATTGATCAGGAGGAGAGCGCCGCCCATATGCGCGGGCGGCGCCGGGGTTCAGAACGCCAGGCGGGCGCCGAGCACGAAGTTGCGACCGGGCAACGGTGCTGCGTCCTTGATGAAGGACGTATGCGCGTAGGCCAGCTGGTTGGTCAGGTTGTCGATGCGTGCGTAGAAGCTGGTGTCGAAGCCACCCAGGCGGGTGCCGTAGCTGGCGCCGATGTTCACCACGTTGTAGCCGGACGTGCGGCTCTCGAAGTCGGCCGTGTCGTCCTGCGCGAAGACGCGCCAGACTTCCACCTGGCCCTCCCAGCCCTGCCAGTTGCCATCCACACGCACGCCGGTGCGCGCGGCGGGAACACGCGGAATGTTGCGGTTGCCGGGACCGTCGTCGAAACGGGCGCGCACGTAGTCGCCCAGCAGGCTGACGCCGACGCGCGGGTGCACGGCCTGACGGATCTCCCCTTCCACACCGGTGAAGCTGGCGTCGCGCTGCGCGTACTGGATGAGCTGCAGGCCGTCGTGCTCGTCCAGGGTCTGGCCGTAGATGAAGTCCTTGATGTGGTTGTAGTAAGCGCTGACG
The DNA here is from genome assembly GCA_031119205.1 of Moraxellaceae bacterium. Classification (GTDB taxonomy): domain Bacteria; phylum Pseudomonadota; class Gammaproteobacteria; order Burkholderiales; family Rhodocyclaceae; genus Uliginosibacterium. The sequence continues at coordinate 16,249 of JAVHYF010000003.1, forward strand.
CTGAAGCGCGTGTTGCCGCCCTGTTTGCGCAGCGTGAGGTCGACGTTGGTGCTGGTTTCCTTGTCCAGGCTGGCGTTGCCACGCTCGTAGGTGCGCGTGGCCATGTGCAGGCCCTCGGCGTACAGCTCGGTGGCCGTCGGCAGACGCTGGCTGCGGCTCAGCGTGGTGGACAGGCTGTACTGCGGCATGAACTGCCAGTTGGCACCGGCGGACAGCGAGGTGCCGGTGTGCCTGGTGTCAGGTTGGTCGCCTTCGGCATCGATGCGCTGCCACTCCTGGCGGGCGGCCGCCTCGAAGCGCCAGTTGCCGCTGCGGAACTCCTCCAGCAGGAACAACGCCTGGCGACGCGTCTCGGTCGGCTGGATGTAGCTTTCCTCGCCCACCGCGCTGAAGTCGCTCGCCGTCGTCTGCAGGCCCAGCACACCACGCCAGCCGGCAATCTTCCTGTGCTCCAGCTCCACGCGGACGTCATGGCTCTTGTTCCTGAAGGTGGTTGCCACCTCCTCGCCTTCGATCTCGTCATGCTTGTAGTCGGTGATGCCGGCGCGCAGGCGCGCCTTGCTGAAGCCGGCGATGGGCTCGCTCAGCTCACCGCGCAGGTCCCAGCGATCGCTACGCATGTCTACCCGCGGCACACCGCCACCCTCTTCGTGCGCGTGATCGTGTTCTTCTTCGTCTTCGTGCTCACCGCAGTGCAGGTGATCGTCGTGAGCGTGGCAGCCCTCCAGATCGTGACTGTGGCCGGGCAGGCCGTAGTCGTTGCGCTGCGCGGTGTAGGCCAGGCCGATATAGCCGCGGGTGCCGATCCAGGAAGCGCCGACGCTACCGGTGCCGCTGCGGTTGTAGCTGCCTTCCACCTTGTCGCCACCGGACCAGCCATCGCCCACCTTGTAGTCACCGGCGTAACGCTTGAGGCCTTCCATGTGCATGGCGAAGTTGCCACTGCCGACGGTGACCGCCGCAGCCGCCGCGCCTTCGCGCGCAGCCGAGGCGCCACGCAACTCGACGGCGCCTGCCACGCCCTTCTCCGGCACGGCAGTGGGCACGCGTTCGTCCAGCACGTTCACCACGCCCCCGACGGCACCTCCGCCGTAGGCCAGTGCGGACGGGCCGCGCAGCACCTCGATGCGACGCGCCAGCATCGGCTCGACGGCCACCGCGTGGTCGGGGCTGATGGTGGAGGCGTCCACCACCTCGGCGCCGTCGGACATGATGCGCACGCGTGCCGCGTCCATGCCGCGGATGACCGGCCGGCTGGCACCGGCACCGAAATGCGTCTGCGAGATTCCCATCTCGCCGGACAAGGTCCCGCCCAGGGTAGCCGCGCGGCGCTGCACCAGTTGCTCGTCGGACAGCACGGTGGCCGGGGTGGTCATCTCGTCGCTGCGGGTGTCGAGTGCGCTGGCGGATACGGTCACGGCCGGCAGCTGTTTCTCGGCGGGTGCGGCCTGTGCCAGCAGCAGCGGGCGCGGCTTCGCCGCGGCTGCCGGGCTCGCCTTGGGGTCAGCCACATCGGCGGTGGCGGGCAGCGACAGGCCGAGGGCAAGCGCTGCGACGAGAGGATGGAGACGGTGGTGGACGCGCGTTGCAGCGCGGCGGGCGTGAGTGCGATTGCCTGGATTGCTCATGACTGTCGGCCGGGGTTTGTCCGGCTCCGGATGCGGGGTGGGTACGGGTGGATACGCGTCGATGCCGGCAGACAGGCAGCCGGCATCTTCGCCAGCCGCCGTCGCGGTCCATCGTTGTGGAATTGCCGTGCTGCTGGCCGACGCTGCGTTGCGTCTGCCCTGTGGGCAGACCTGGGTTCTGGTCTGATCCCCGGTCTTACTCCGGCAGGTGCTTCAGCACGAAGCTGAGCGACGCGAAGTGGCCCACCTTGTCGGCCTTGGCCGGATCGGCGGCCTTCGACTCGAAGGCCGCAGTCACCACGTTGAGGCCCTGGTTGCGGATGCGCACCGTCACCACGCCGTCGGCGTCCGCGACCAGCGGCTTGGCGTCCGGGTCATTGACGTAGTCGGTCGTCACCTTGGCACCGGCGGCGGGCTTGCCGTCGAACAGCACGCGCAGGCGCAGGGCGTCGCCCATGCGTTCGGGAAAGGGCTTGTCCACCGGCTGGATCTGCAGCGCGTGGCCGGGAATCAGCGGCAGGCCCTGGTCCGGCAGGCGGCGCAGGGCCACGGCGTACTTCACGTACTGGCCGCTCTCCTGTGCGCCAGGCACTTCGTTCTTCGGCTTGCCCACCCACTTGTTGTCAGGGCCCTTGGTCCAGTAGCCGTTGTCCAGCGTGGCGGCGACGATGGGCGGGCGGTTCTGCATGTCGACCAGCAGCAGCAGGTCGGTGGCTTTCAGCGCGGTGGGGATGGCCTTGCCGTCGAAGTCGTAGGCCGCGATGCTGGTGACCAGACGCTGGCGCTTGACCATGTTGGAGTCTTCCGAGCCATGGCCGTAGATCATCGCGAACTCGCCGGAGCGTTCGGCGAACCAGATGCCATGCGCATGGGCGGACAGGCCGTTCAGCAAGCACAGGGCGGTGAGCAGCGGGGTGAGGATTCTTTTCATTATGGTGTCCCTGAAGTGAGCGAGAGAAGGAGGAGAGATAAGGAAGAAAGAAATGCGGAAGTGGTGACGCGGCGCTGTGGCTCAGGCCGCGTCCTGTTCTTGTTCTTCAGCGATGGCCTGCCAGAGCGGGAAGGGGTCGGGCAGCGCTTGCCAGGCGAGCGGCCCGGCAAGGAGTTCGGCGTCGCTCAGCAGGCAGTCGTCGAGCTGGCGACGCAACGCGGCTTCGTCCATGTCGATGCCGATCACCACCAACTCCTGGCGACGGTCGCCGAAGGCGGCGTCCCAGCGCGCGGTGATGCGGGCGCGGGCCTCGTCGTCCTGCGGCCAGTCGCGACGGTCCACCGCTGCCCACCACAGGCCCGCCGGGCCATGGCGACGCACCGCGCCGGCCTGCGCCCATTCGCCCGCCAAATCCATGCGCGTGGCCAGCCAGAAGTAGCCCTTGGCGCGCAGCACGCCGCCCCAGGTAGCGTGCGCGGCCTGCCAGAAGCGTTGCGGGTGGAAAGGCCGGCGCGCGCGGTAGACGAAGCTGGCGATGCCGTACTCCTCGGTCTCCGGCTTGTGGGTGCCACGCAGTTCCTGCAGCCAGCCCGGCGCCTGCGCGGCTTGAGCGAAGTCGAAACGGCCGGTGCCCAGCACCTCGTGCAGCGGCAGTTGGCCGAACGCCGAGGTGACGATGCGCGCGCGCGGGTTCAGGCGATGCAGTATGGCGTGCAGGCGTTCGCGCTCCACCGTGTCGATCAGGTCGGTCTTGTTCAGCACCAGCACGTCGCAGAACTCCACCTGCTCCACCAGCAGGTCGACCACCGAGCGCTCGTCCTCCTCGCCCAGCGATTCGCCACGTTCGCCCAGGCTGTCCCGGCTCTCGTAGTCACGCAGGAAGTTGTGGCCGTCCACCACCGTCACCAGGGTGTCCAGGCGGGCGATGTCGGACAGGCTCTGCCCCGCTTCGTCGGCGAAGGTGAAGGTCTCGGCGATCGGCATCGGCTCGGAGATGCCGGTGGATTCGATCAGCAGGTAGTCGAAGCGACCCTCGCTGGCGAGGCGACGCACCTCCAGCAGCAGGTCTTCGCGCAGGGTGCAACAGATGCAGCCATTGCTCATCTCCACCATCTTCTCGTCGGTGCGCGACAGGGCCGCGCCGCCGTTGCGCAACAGCTCGCCGTCGATGTTCACCTCCGACATGTCGTTGACGATCACCGCCACCCGCAGGCCGTCGCGGTTGTTCAGCACATGGTTGAGCAGGGTCGTCTTGCCGGCACCGAGGAAGCCGGAAAGCACGGTGACCGGCAGACGGGTGTCGGCACCGGAGCGCGAGGCGGCGGTGGATGGAAGCGGGTTGGGCATGGCCGTCGGCCTTAAATGCAACAGCGTTGCGATTGCGCCGCATCATCCCGTACACGCAATACAGTTGCAATAGTTATGTTGTGGCATAAGCCACAGTGCTGCACGCGTCTTTCGCGGCGGAACGCTGAGGGCGTGGCGGGCAAGGCCTGGTTACGCGGCCTGCCGGCGCCGGGGCCGGCCGCCCCGGCTGGCAGGCCCTGCGACTTCCGCGGGCGCCTCTGCGATAATTGCGCCCTCGCGAAATCGTCCAGGCGCCCTGCGCCACGGACCGTACGGAAACGGAACACCTCATGCGCAGCGATTGGGAAGTCGTCATCGGCCTGGAAACCCACGCCCAACTGAACACCGCGTCGAAGATCTTCTCCGGCGCCAGCACCGCCTTCGGCGCGGAGCCGAACGTGCAGGCCAGCGCGGTGGACATCGCCCTGCCCGGCGTGCTGCCGGTGCTGAACAAGGGCGCGGTGGAGCGCGCCATCCGCTTCGGCCTGGCCATCGGCGCCGAGGTGGCGCCGCGCTCGGTGTTCGCGCGCAAGAATTACTTCTACCCGGACCTGCCCAAGGGCTACCAGATCAGCCAGTTCGAGCTGCCGGTCGTGCAGGGCGGCACCATCACCATCCAGGTCGGCGAGGGTGACAAGGCGTACGAGAAGACCGTGCGTCTGACCCGCGCCCACCTGGAGGAGGACGCCGGCAAGTCGCTGCACGAAGACTTCCACGGTCAGAGCGGCATCGACCTGAACCGCGCCGGCACGCCGCTGCTGGAGATCGTCACCGAGCCGGACATGGCATCGAGCGCCGAGGCCGTGGCCTACGCCAAAGCCCTGCACGCACTGGTGCAATGGATCGACATCTGTGACGGCAACATGCAGGAGGGCAGCTTCCGCTGCGACGCCAACGTGTCGGTGCGCAAGCCGGGCCAGCCGCTGGGCACCCGCCGCGAGATCAAGAACCTCAACAGCTTCCGCTTCCTGCAGCAGGCCATCGACTACGAGATCGGCTGGCAGATCGAAACCCTGGAAGACGGTGGCAAGATCCAGCAGGCCACCGTGCTGTTCGACCCGGACAGCGGCGAGACGCGCGTGATGCGCACCAAGGAAGACGCCCACGACTACCGCTACTTCCCCGACCCCGACCTGCTGCCGCTGGAGATCAGCGATGCGTGGAAGTCGGAAGTGAAGTCCGCCATGCCGGAGCTGCCGCACGAACTGGCGCAGCGCCTGCAGGGCGAATACGGCCTGTCCGCCTACGACGCCGCCACGCTGACCGCCAGCCGCGAGACCGCGCAGTTCTACGTCGAGGCAGTCAAGGCCGCCGGCGCAGCCGCCGCGAAGCCGCTCGCCAACTGGGTGATGGGCGAACTGGCCGCGCGCCTCAACAAGGAAGAGCGCGGCATCGCCGACAGCCCGGTGTCCGCCGCGCAGCTCGCCGGCCTGGTGGCACGCATCGCCGACAACACCATCTCCAACAACATCGCCAAGAAGGTCTTCGAGGCCCTGTGGAATGGCGACGGTGCCTCGGCGGACGAGGTCATCGACAAGCAGGGCCTGAAGCAGGTGACCGACGTATCGGCCATCGAGCCGATCATCGACGAAGTGCTGGCCAACAACGCCGCCAACGTCGCCGAGTACAAGGCCGGCAAGGAGAAGGCCTTCAACGCGCTGGTCGGCCAGGTGATGAAGGCCAGCAAGGGCAAGGCCTCCCCGGCGCAGGTGAACGAACTGCTGAAGAAGAAGCTCGCCGGCTGAGCACACGACGTCAGGGCGATATGCATCACGGGGCACGGATGACACCGTGCCCTTTTTGTTCGCGCAGCCGCTTTCCTGTGTAGGTCGGATAAGCGAAGCGCCATCCGACATCGGCCCGTCGACTCCGCGCACCCTGTGCGCATGCGAGGCCCATCGGCACCACAGGCGTCGGATGGCGCCTGCGGCTTATCCGACCTACGTATGCTGCACATCGACAGCGCTTCGCATCAGCCGCCAGGGGTACGGGAAACCGTGCCCCTTTCTGTTTCTCCGCGACCCGTGTCAGACGATGCCGACGGAACCTAGGGCGAAATGCCGATGTCACCTAGCATTGTCAGCATCTATGCTGAAGCGTCTTCACTCACCCGAAACCGAACAAGGAGAAGAACCATGAGCGAATCGACCGTAGCGAGCCGCGACAAGCTGATTGCCGACTTCAAGGTCGTGCTGGCCGACGCAGAGGAACTGCTGCGCCTGACCGCCAACGATGCGAGTGGCAAGCTGTCCGATGTGCGCGGCCGCCTGGGCACGCATGTGGAGTCGGTGAAGGGCCGCGTCAGCGAGCTGGAAGGTGCCGTGGTCGCCCGCACCAAGGAAGCCGCCAAGGCCACCGACACCTATGTGCATGAACATCCCTGGCAGTCCATCGGTATTGCCGCGGGTGCAGCCTTCCTGATCGGCATGTTGTGTAGCCGCCGCTGAGCGTCGGCGCCATGACTGCACCGGAAACGCCCGGTCTGGCCCAGCGCCTGGGTCGCATCGTCGACACCAGCCTGGGCCTCGTCCAGACGCGGCTGGCCCTGCTAGCCGTCGAGGTCGAAGAGGAAGGCCTGCGCATCGGCGCCGCGCTCTTCAACATCATTCTGGCTGCACTGTGTGCGGCCTTCGGTTTGCTGGCGCTGGCCATCTTCATCACGGTGGCGCTATGGGACAGCCATCGCCTGCTGGCCATCGGTGCCGTGACGGTGTTCTTTCTCGGCCTGGCAGCGTGGACCGCCAGCAATGCACAGCGCCGCCTGAAGCACGGCAAGCGCCTGTTCACCGACAGCGTGGCCGAGATCGGCCGTGATCGCGCTGCCCTGCAGGACGGACCGGCGCCGTGACGAAGATCGCCAACCACGAGGAGCGCCTGCAACGCCGTCGTCATGCGCTGCTGGCGCGCTCTGCCCTGCAACGCAGCGAACTCACCGCTGCCACCCTGGACATGCTGCCGGTGGTCGACACCGTGGAGCGTGGCCTGCGCATCGCCGCCTGGGCGCGCAGCAATGCTGCGATCCTCGGCGGCGCCGCCGGCGTGGTGGCATTGCTCATGAAACTGCGCAGCGGCCGCAAGGCGAAGACGGCTGCAGCCGCCACCGCAGGCGTAGGTGCGGGCCTCGGCCTCGCTGGCCTGTTGCGGCTAGCGATGCGCGGCTGGTCGATCTGGCGCACGGTACAACGGCTGCGCGCCGCACGCGCCGGGCATCCGGTGTAAGCCGGGCGCAGGGCGCAAGCAACGCCGGTTGCGGCCATCACGCGGTCACCCCACCGACGTGAGCGCAGCCGGCAACGGACAATCGTGGAAGCCGCGGCCTGAGCGACGCGGGAGGAGACGAACATGGCGACTCCGGCACGACATACCGCCCACCGCACCCGGGCCGGCTTCATCCCCGCACAACAGCGAACGCGCAGCTCGCTCGCCACCCTGCTGCTGTGTGCCCTGGCCGCATGCGCCAGCCCGGGCCCGGACAGCCAGTTCAGTTACACGCCACCCACAGCGCCTGCCGCGCCCGAAGGCGCCAGCGGCTTCACGCCCAAGCCGGGCTGGCAGGCACAGCGCTTCATGGTGGCGGCCGCCAACCCGCTGGCCACCGACGCCGGCTATCAAGTACTGAAGGCAGGCGGCAGTGCGCTGGATGCCGCGATCGCCGTGCAGATGGTGCTGGGCCTCGTAGAGCCGCAATCTTCCGGTATCGGCGGCGGCGCCTTCCTGATGCACTGGGACGGCAAACACGTGCAGGCCTTCGATGGCCGCGAGACCGCACCCGCGGCGGCCACGCCGGAGCTCTTCCTGCGCGACGGCAAGCCCCTGCCTTTCCTGGAGGCCGTGATCGGCGGCCGTTCCGTCGGCACGCCGGGCGCCCTGCGCATGCTGGAGATGGCTCACCGCGAGCACGGCAAGCTGCCGTGGAAGGACCTGTTCGCGCCCGCCATCCGGCTCGCCGAGGACGGCTTCCTCGTCAGCCCGCGCCTGGCCACCATGCTGGCCGCGCCGGAGGCGAAGACCCTGCGCAACGACCCCGACATGGCCGCCTACTTCTTCAACCCCGACGGCAGCCCCAGGGCCGCCGGCACGCGGCTGAAGAACCCCGAACTGGCGAAGGTACTGCGTGATATCGCCGCGAAGGGCAGCAGCGCCTTCTACGAGGGCAGCGTCGCCCGCGACATCGTCGCCAAAGTGCGCAAGCACCCGACCAACCCCGGTCTGCTGTCCGAGGCCGACCTCGCCGGCTACAAGCCGAAGCAGCGTGAAGCGCTGTGCACCGATTACCGCGTGTACCGCCTGTGCGGCATGCCGCCGCCTTCCTCCGGCGCGCTGGCCATCGCGCAGATGCTCGCGATCCTCGATCACACCGACATCGTGAAGCACCCGCCGGTGCAGGCCGACTTCGGCCTGGAGCCGTCACCACAGGCGGTGCACCTGTTCAGCGAAGCCGGCCGCCTGGCCTATGCCGACCGCAACCGCTACGTCGCCGACCCCGATTTCGTGCCCCTGCCCGGCGGCTCCGCCGCCAGCCTGCTGGACCCCGCCTACATCAAGAGCCGTGCCGCGCTGATCGGCGAGCGCAGCATGGGCGTCGCCAGGCCCGGCACGCCGGCAGGTGCGACACTGGCGCTGGCCGACGACCGCAGCCCCGAGTTGCCATCCACCTCGCATATCTCGGTGGTGGATGCGCAAGGCCGCGCGGTGGCGATGACCACCACCATCGAGAACGGCTTCGGCGCGCAGATGATGGTGCGCGGCTTCCTGCTCAACAACCAGCTCACCGACTTCTCCTTCCTGCCCGCCGAGAACGGCCAGCCCATCGCCAACCGCGTGCAGCCCAACAAGCGCCCGCGTTCCTCGATGGCCCCCACCCTGGTGTTCATGCGCAACAGCGGTGCCTTGTCGATGAGCGTCGGCTCACCCGGCGGCTCGGCGATCATCAACTACGTCGGCAAGACCCTGGTCGGCACGCTGGACTGGGGCCTCGACGCCCAGCAGGCCATCAGCCTCCCAAACTTCGGCTCGCGCAACGGCCCCACCGAGCTGGAACAGGGCCGCTCTTCCGCCGCACTGGCCGACGGCCTGAAGGCCCGCGGCCATGACGTGCGGGTGATCGTGCAGACCAGTGGATTGCAAGCGATCCAGCGCAGCGCGCCGGAGGGCAAGGTGATGTGGTTTGGCGGCGCCGACCCGCGGCGGGAAGGGGTGGTGATGGGGGATTGAGGACGAAGCCGTGACGTTTGAAGGCAGTCAGGTCACTGGCGGCTTGCGTGGAGCGTTTTCGTCGAACTGAGGAAGTCCATCGGTAATCTCGAACCATGTTGCCTTCGATCCGACAAAGACATGGGCCTGAGGTTGAGTTCCGATGTCGTCGAGCAAGGTTCCCATGCGGATGTGAACAAGGCCAGCTGCCGGTTTGAGCGAGTACAGGTTAGATCCGCACTGCCTGCAGAAGTTGAGAACACTGTCTTCGCCTTTTGCGTAAGTACCAATGTACTCACCCCCACGTAGTAGCTGCAAAGCGTCCGCACGGACACCCGCGAAGGCATTGAACGCCGAGCCAGACGCACGGCGACATTGAGAGCAATGGCAGTAGGCGGAGTACAGAAACGGACCTGAGACTGAGTACTCGATTGCTCCACACAGACATCTTCCGGTTGGCATGAGTATTCCCTTATGGCGGGTAAGTTGGGTTGAGCAAAGCGAAGTCCAACCTACTCCTTATCCAGCACCCTTGGCCAGATGCTTGCGGAAGTACACCACCCGCTCAGTTTCTTCGAAACCCAGTGCGCAATGCGTTGCATGGCTGGTGACATTGCCGAGCGCTGCGTCGGAGGCTAGTTCATGGCAACCGCGTTCCCGTGCCCAGTCTTCAACAGCCGCAACCAGTCCCACCGCGACACCCTGACGGCGCGCGTCGGGCGCCACGTACAGGCCTTCCAGAAAAGCGACGGGCGAGCTGTCCGTTCCATTGACGTAGTCATGGCGCAGCGCCGCTTCAACCAGGCCGAGCACTTTGCCGTCGACATCCAGCGCGAGAAATTGCGCAAAGCGCTCCGGTTCATCCAGAAACGAAGACATCTCGCCCAGATGCTCGTCGGCCTCCGCCGGCCACAACGCCTGGCGCAACACCAGCCAACGGGGCAGATCCTCACGGGTACAAGCGCGGATGGTGAGAGACACGGCCATCAGCGGAACATCCCCACCCCGCGCGCCATCAACGCCGCGCACACCAGCATCAGGCCGACACCCACCAGCTCCACGATGACCAGCTTGCGCAGCAGCGGTGCGCGACGCGTGTCTGGCGTCTGGCCGCTGCGGAAGGCGCGGTACCAGCGCATCAGCAGGACGGTGGGGTAGATCGAGGCAATGCCGACCACCGCGAAGATGCCGATCTTGAGGTGGAAGAAGGCGTTGCCGAAGTAGAAGGCTTCGCCCTTCTCGTACATGAACACACGCATGAAGCCGACCGCCAGCACCGCCATCGCGGAGATGCCGTAGTGCATGTCGATGCGCGCGAGGCGCTTCGCCAGTGCCGCGTCGATCGGCCGCGCCAGCAGGATCAGCTCGGCCACCAGGCTGGCGATGATGATGAAGAACAGCAGGTGATGCAGGCTGGCCATCAGGGCGGGCGTGATCATGCGGAACTCCTGGGACGGGTGGCAGGTGTCGGGGCCTGCGCGAACTTACCACAGCGGCATCGCCGGCCCCTGCGCCGCTGGCGGGCTGGCATGCGGGCACGCCGCGTGACAAGCTTGGCCGCTCGCCAACCATCACGCCAACGCCATGTCCGCCGCAGCCGGTTTCTATGATCGCCTTTCCCCCTGGTACCACCTGCTCTTCCCGGACTGGGACGCCAGCATCCAGCGCCAGGGTGAAGTACTGGGCGAGGTCATCGCACGACGGTGGGGCTTGCGCGATGGCCGCGTGCTGGACGTGGCCTGCGGCATCGGCACACAGAGCCTGGCGCTGGCGCAACGCGGCTTCACGCTGACGGCCTCGGACCTGTCCGCGACGGAGGTCGAGCGCGCCCGCCACGAAGCTGCGCAGCGGGGTCTGCCCATCGGGTTCGCGGTCGCGGACATGCGTGCGGTGCACGCCACTCACGGCAGCGGCTTCGATCTGGTGATCTGCTGCGACAACTCGCTGCCGCATCTGCTCACCGACGCGGACATCCTGCTTGCGTTGCGCCAGATGCACGCCTGCCTGCACCCGGGCGGCGGCTTGCTGCTGACGGTGCGGGACTATGCGCTGGAGCCGCGCGGACGCGGCATCGTGAAGCCTTACGGCGTACGCGACGAGGACGGCCGTCGTCAGCTGATGCTGCAGGTGTGGGACTTCGACGCCAGCGGCACCCACTATGACTTCGCCATGTACTGCATCGACGACGACGGCAGCCAGCAGGCGCGCACCGAGGTGATGCGCAGCCGCTACTACGCGATTGGCGTAGACGCGCTGCTGGCGCTGATGCGCGAGGCCGGCTTCACCGACGTGGCGCAGGTCGACAGCGACTACTACCAGCCGGTGCTGACCGGCACCCGCCCTGCCTGAGCCTGGGATAGCATCGGCCCATGAACCACCCTGCCACTACGCCGGCCCGCATCCTCATCGTGGAGGACGAGCCGGCCATCGCCGAGACCCTCGTCTATGCGCTGCGCACCGAGGGCTTCGTGCCGGAATGCGTGAGCACCGGCCAGGACGCGCTGGCGCGGCTGCAGGACGGCGGCATCGCGGTAGTGGTGCTGGACGTCGGCCTGCCGGACCTGTCCGGTTTCGAGGTGTGCCGGCGCATCCGCGCCACGCAGGGCTGGCAGGCGCTGCAGGTGATGTTCCTGACCGCGCGCAGCGAGGAGATCGACCGCGTGCTGGGCTTCGAGATCGGCGCGGACGACTACGTCGCCAAACCCTTCAGCCCACGCGAGGTGGTAGCGCGCATCCGCGTGATGCTGCGTCGATCCGCCGCTGCCGTGCCTGCGGGGGCTTCGTCCCCCGCGCATGGAACCGGCGGCCTGCAGCTGGACGAGGCCGCGGCGCGCATCAGCCACGCCGGCCGCGCACTGGCGTTGACCCGCTACGAATACCTGCTGCTGGCCCACCTGCTGAAGCATCCGGGCCGGGTGTTCTCGCGCGACCAGTTGCTGGATGCCGTGTGGGGGCAGGATTCTGACAGCAGCGACCGCACGGTGGACACCCACATCAAGACCCTGCGCGCCAAGCTGCGCGCGGCGGCACCGGAAGCCGACCTGATCGCGACGCACCGGGGACTTGGTTACTCACTCGCTCACTGACAGGAGGCATGTGATGGGCATCGAACTTCTTGCTACGGCAACCCTGGGGCTGGTGCAGGGCTCGGCCGAGTGGGCGTCGGACAGGCTGAGCACACGCATCGGCCTGAAGCAGTCGGCTGGGACCCGCTTCGTGCTGCA
>JAVHYF010000003.1:28671-197741 GCA_031119205.1 Moraxellaceae bacterium
GGCTGAGCACACGCATCGGCCTGAAGCAGTCGGCTGGGACCCGCTTCGTGCTGCAGTGGTTGATCGGCTTCCTGCTGTTCCTGCTTTTCGTGGTGGCCGGTCTGGCCGCGATGTTCGGGCTGTGGATCGCGGGCAGCGCGTTGGTTGACTGGCTTGGCTGAGACTTAGCCCACCCACATGAGTAGCACGCACATCCATTCCGCCGTAGTGCTCTGGCAGCGCGGCGAGCACGCCTTTGTGGATCAGCGCTACAGCCGCGCCCATCTCTGGCGTTTCGACGGCGGGCTGGAAGTAGCTGCGTCGTCGTCGCCGCAGGTAGTGCCGGTTCCGCTGTCGGATGCCTCCGCTGTCGATCCCGAGGAGGCTTTCGTCGCCTCGCTGGCGAGTTGCCACATGTTGTGGTTCCTGTCGCTGGCGGCCGCGCGGGGTTTCTGCGTGGATCGTTATGAAGACAACGCGGCCGGTGTCATGGCGCCGGATGCGGCCGGCAACCTCTGGATAGCGGAAGTCTGTCTGCGTCCGGCCGTCCGCTTCGCGGGTGCGTCACAGCCCACGCGCAACGAGCTGGACGCGCTGCATCACGCGGCACACGAGGCCTGTTTCATCGCCCGCTCGGTACGCAGCGCCCTGCGTTGCGAACCGGTCTACGACGGCGTGGCGGCTGCATGAACCTGCCCCTGCGCATCCTCCTCGGCTACTTCCTGGTCGTCGGGCTGGCTGCCTTCTTCGTACTGCGCATCTTCGTGAACGAGGTGCGGCCCAGCGTGCGTGAGACCATCGAGGAGACGATGGTGGACGCCGCCAACCTGCTGGCGGTGATGGCGACCGACGAGCTGAAGGCCGGGCGCATCAAGGACGGCAACTTCGCGCGCCAGCTGGACGCGTACCGCAAGCGCGAGATCGACGCGCCGATCTGGCACTTCCGCAAACAGTCGCTGGATTTCCGCGTGCTGGTCACCGATGACAATGGCATCGTTCTGCTGGACTCCGACCACACCGCCGAGGGCCTAGACCATTCGCGCTGGAACGACGTCTACAAGACCCTGCTGGGCGAGTACGGCGCGCGCTCGACGCGGCTGGACGAGGCGGACGACAAGTCCAATGTGTTCCACGTCGCGGCGCCTATCCTCGACGGCACGCGCATCATCGGCGTGCTGACGGTGGCCAAGCCGGTGGCCACGGTGGAGCCGATCATCGAGCGCAGCGAGCAGACCATCCTGCGCCACGGGGTGGTGCTGATGGGTGGCGCGGCGCTGATCGGCCTGGGCGTGACGCTGTGGCTTACCGCGTCCATCCGCCGCCTGCGCGCCTATGCCCGCGACGTCGCGGCCGGCAAGCGCATCACGCCGCCCACCGGGGGTGGCCGCGAGCTGAGCGAGCTGGCGAACGCCATGGACGCGATGCGCAGCGAGCTGGACGGCAAGCAGTACGTCGAGCACTACGTGCAGGCGCTGACCCACGAACTGAAGAGCCCGCTGGCGGCCCTGCGCGGCGCCGGCGAGATTCTCGCCGAGCCGGGGCTGGCAGACGCCGACCGCGCCCGCTTTGCCACCCACGTGCTGGAACAGGGCGCGCGCATGCAGGCCACCATCGAACGCATGCTGGCTCTGTCGCAACTGGAGGCCCGCCAGGGGCTGGAGCACGCCGAGACGCTGGATTTCGGCGCCCTGGTGGCGGATGCCATCGCCAGCCGCCAGGGACGCGCCGACGCGGCTTCGCTGCGCTTCCAGCACGCGCCGCTGCCCGCCATGCCGCTGCGTGGCGAGCGCGACCGCCTGATGCTGGCCGTCGGCAACCTGCTGGACAACGCGCTGGACCATGCAGAGGCCAGCTCCGCCATCGAGGTGGCACTGGCGGAGGTGCCGGAGCAGGCCGTGCTGCGCATCCGCAATCGCGGCGCAGCGATTCCCGACTACGCCTTGCCGCGCCTCTTCGAGCGCTTCTACGGCCTGCCCCGCCCGGACGGCAGCAAGGGCAGCGGCCTGGGGCTCGCCATCGTGCAGGAGATCGCCAGCCTGCACGGCGGCAGCGTGGCGCTCGCCAACGATCCCCAGGGCGGCGTAACCGCCGAACTGCGCCTGCCGCGCTGACTTCACACAGGCTTCACAGCGGCCACACCACGGCCTCACTACCGGCTCATTCCCGCCTCACCCCGGCCACGCATCCTGCGTGCTCCGAAATCACAAGGGAGGCGGAAATGAAGGGGTTTGCGATCAAGCTCATGACGGTGAGTCTGGTGGGGCTGTTGTTGCTGGTGGCGGGCGCGATGGTGCGTGGCGTGGTGACCGATCGCCTGGTGTTCCGCGAGCAGGCGCGCCAGTCGGTGGCGGAGAGCCTTGCGGGCGCCCAGACCCTGCAGGGCGTCAGCCTGGTGCTGGATTACAGCGAGCATTACGAAGAGCCGGTCCGTGACGCCAACGACCAGGTGTTGCGCCGTGAGGCACGCAGCATCGAGCACCGCCGGATCCTGGTGCCGGAGACGCTTGCGTTGAACGGCCAGCTGATTACCGAGCCGCGTTATCGCGGCCTGTTCCGGGTCAATGGCTACGTGCTGGCCGGGCGGCTGAGCGGCCATTTCGCGGTGCCGGAACTCGAACAACTGCCACGCAGCCGCAAGGATTCCCGCCTGCAGCCGGGGGCGGCAAGGCTGGTTTTCGCAGTCAGCGATCCGCGCGGCCTGCGACGCCTCGAACTGAAGCTGGATGGGCGGGCGCTGGGCGCCGAAGCAGGAACCGGCCTGGGCGGCTTCCGCAACGGCGCGCAAGCCCGTGCCGGTGAGCTCGGCAGCCTGGCAGGCCGGCGCCTTCCCTTCGACCTGGCGCTGGAACTGGCCGGTACCGACAGCCTTTCCATGGTGCCGATGGCACGCGAGAACGCAGCGGCGCTGGATTCACCCTGGCCTCACCCGTCCTTCGGCGGTCGCTTCCTGCCCGTGGAGCGCAGCAGCAACGAACAGGGCTTCAACGCCGCCTGGCGCATCAGCGCGCTGGCGACCAATGCCAGCAACGCCTGGACGGAGAGGGCCTCCAGCGGAGGCGCAGGCGATGGCAACGTGGATGCGTTCAGCGTGTCGCTGGTCGATCCGGTCGATGTGTATGTGATGGCCGACCGTGCCAGCAAGTACGCAGTGCTGTTCGTGGTGCTGACCCTCGGCGCCTGCCTGCTGTTCGAGCTGCTGCGCCGCCTGCAGCTGCATCCGCTGCACTACCTGCTTACGGGGGCAGCCTTGTTGATGTTCTTCGTGCTGCTGCTGGCGCTGGCCGAGCACATCGGCTTCGGCCCGGCCTACGGCGTCGCTGCCACGGCCTGCGTGGCACTGATCGGCATCTACGCGGCCAGCCTGTTGCGCAGCCGCTGGCTGGCCGCGGGCTTCACCGCCGGGCTGGCACTGCTCTACGGCGCCCTGTACGGCATCCTGCTGTCGGAGCAGAACGCCTTGCTGATGGGCAGCCTGCTGCTGTTCGCCTTGCTCGCCAGCGTGATGCTCGCCACCCGCAAGGTGGACTGGCACAACCTGCTCTCGGAGCGCGGCAATGCAACACGCCCGATTGGTGAAGGGAATCAAAAGCCTGCGGACACGGTCGTATAATTTTGCTGCTTCGCAACATGGCGGGCGCCAGGGTTGGCACCCGCCATGTATCGCCGAACTTCTCGGAGCTGACTGCCCGGAGCTGAAGAATGCCTTTCACGCTTTCGCACGCCGCCTACGCAGTACCGCTGGCGCGCCCGCTGGGCCGCCTCAGTGGTCGCCGCGTTCCTGTATCCACGCTGGTCATCGGCAGCTGGGTGCCCGACATCGCCTACATGCTGCCAGTAGCCCTGCCGCGCAGCTCACACACCCTGGACGGCCTGTTGTGGTTCTGCCTGCCCATGGGCTGGCTGTGCTACCTGCTGTGGCACCACGTCATCCGCGCTGCGCTGTGCGATCTGATGCCGATGGCATCCCTGCGGGCGCGTCTGGCAAGGTTTGCGCGGCCGGGCTTGCCGACAGCCTCCTTCCGCGCCGTGTCGGTCGGCTTGCTGGTCGGCGCAGTCAGCCATCTGTTGCTGGATGGCTTCACGCACCGGGAGCAGTTCTTCGTGCAGCTGATGCCCTTCCTGCAACTGGAAGTGCTTCGCGCCGGCAGCTACCACCTGCCGCTGTACAACCTGCTGCAGCACGTCCTGGGCATCGTCGGGCTGGCCTGGCTGGGTCGCATGGGCCTGCAGGCACTGGGGCGGGAAGCCAGTGGCTTCATGCCGGCAAGCCGGCTCACGCACGTGCAGCGCCGGTCGCTGTGGCTGGCGTTTGCGCTCGGCGTGCTGGCCGTGATGGTCGGCCCGCTTGTGCAAGCTGTGCTGGCGCATGGCGGTGCCATCGAGGAGTGGCTGGCGACCGGTGCTTTCCGTGCGATGAGCTTGTGCGGTATCGGTCTGCTTGCCTACGGGCTTGTGTGGCAGCGGCTTGGCCTGGTACGGCCCGCAGGCCGTCACGATGGCCTGCGGGCGAACACGCATTCCTGAGGATCGCCCGGGACGTTCCTACTGCACAACGAGCTTGCGGACCTCTCCGCTGTTCTCGTCGGTCAGCAGGTACAGCCAGCCGTCCGGTCCGACCTGCACGTCACGTATACGCGCATTCATGGGAATGCGCTGGTAGCCGCTCACCTGGTTGCCGTTGAAGGCGAGCCGTACCAGCGACGTGTCCTTCAGCACGGCGGCGAACAGATTGCCCTGCCAGGCCGCAACATTGCCAGCCGTGTAGAAGGTGATGTTGCCCGGCGCAATCGACGGATCCCAGTAGCACACCGGTTGTTCCATCCCCGCCTTGGTCCTGCCCTCTCCGATCGCAGCGCCACCGTAGTGCAGGCCGTAGCTGATCACCGGCCAGCCGTAGTTTCGCCCGGCCTGCACGATGTTGATCTCGTCACCACCCTGGGCGCCGTGCTCTGTGACCCAGAGCTGGCCGGTGGACGGATGGACTGTGGCTCCTTGCGGATTACGGTGGCCAAGGCTCCAGACATAGCGTCGCTCACCGCTTGCGGCGGCGTAGGGGTTGTCAGTCGGTATTCCACCGGCACTGGTGATGCGCACCACCTTGCCTACGGGTTGGTCGAGATTCTGCGCGGGGTGGGATGAGCCGAGGGTCGGGTCGACCTGACGGTCGCCAAGCGTGATGAAGAGACTGCCATCTCCGGCAAATGTGAGCCGGGAGCCATAGTGGTTGTTGCCAGTCAGTTTGGGTTGTTGGCGATAGATGACCGTGACCGAGGACAGGGTCAGGGTGTTGATGTTGAGTACGCCGCGCGCAACGGCAGTGCCGGAGGTGCCACCAGCACCCGCTTCGGAGTAGCTCCAGTAAATGGTGTTGTTGCTGCCGAACGAGGGATCCAGCACCACATCCAGCAAGCCACCCTGGCCTTGTGCATGAACCGAGGGGAGGTTTGCGATAGGCGCGGACAGGTTGCCATTCGCCTGCATCAACCGCATGCGGCCGGGGCGTTCGGTGACAAGGGCTCGTCCGCTGCCATCTGGAAGGAATGCAAGACCCCAGGGATTCTGCAGACCCGTCGCAAGGGTGGTGACACTGATGACGCCCGGCGTCGTCAGCGTCGGTGCGAGATCGCAACGTGAGCTGAGACCTCCGCTGCTGGAGCTACTGCCCCCGGTGCCGCTTGAAGACCCACCTACCCCACCACCACCGCAAGCGGACAGGAGAGATGCGGTGATTACACCCAGACCGACCCACAGGGATTGAGACATACGCTGCACCTCGTTTTTGTATTGAGGTGAGACTGCGCGCCGTGGCAATTGGCTTCAAGCAAGCGCCGACATGCGCCATGAATTCTGGTGATGGTTAGCGGATCTCCATTTGTTCCACGTGGAACGTCAGGCCTTGAGGATGTCGTACCCGAGCTTCAGAGCCAGGACGGAGACCACCGCGAGAAACAGGACACGGACAAAAGCGTTGCCGTGCCTCACCGCAAGCCTTGCGCCGACTTGCGCCCCGGCCACATTGCATACGGCCATCACCAGACCGACCGCCCACAACACGCCATGGAAAAGCGCGAAGAAGACAATGGCCGCAAGGTTGGTCGCAAAGTTGAGCACCTTGGCGGTGGCTGAGGCTTGCAGCATATCCATCCTGAACAGCTTGACGAAGGCGAGTATCAGGAAGCTGCCCGTACCGGGGCCAAAAAACCCGTCGTAGAAACCGATGCCACCACCGATGAGGGACGCCATGACAGCCCCGCGATAGCGCGGCGGCGCATCGCCTCTCTGCTGCCCAAGTTGCGGCCGAAGCCAGGTGTAGGTCCCGACCACGACCAATAGCACCAGTACCATCGGTTTCAGCCATGCAGAAGGAATCAGGCTGACCACACTGGCGCCAAGCCAGGCACCGATCAGCGCAGCGATGGCGCCTGGTATGGCCACTGACCGCGGAATGTGGACTTCCTTGGCGTAGTGCCAGGCAGCCGAGGCAGTACCCGCGATCGACGACAACTTGTTGGTACCGAACAGCACCGGAATCGGCACCGAGGGGAAGACAGCAAGCAGCAGCGGAACCTGAATCAACCCACCACCGCCCACCACCGCATCAACGAGCCCGGCGAGGAATGCCCCACCGCCAAGCAACAACAACAACCACAAATCCAGATGTTCCACGTGAAACGCTACGCTCCTTTGCGCTCGCTGCCTTCCTTCTCCGCCCATAGCGCTTTCGCTACGGCACGCCACGCGTCGTTGCCCCGGACCTCAAGTCCATGGTCCGCACTCTCTCCCATGGTCATCATCATTACGCCGACGAGACCATAGAGCTCCACCTTGACACGCTTCTGCACATCCCTTGAGCCCGCGCCTGGAAATCCCTTGCTCGAGTCGTAGGCCAGCGCTTCCCGCGCCAGCTCCCTGAGACGCGCTTCATCCCGCCAATCCACACCCAGCGCGATCAGCTTCCGCTCGATCTCTGCAGCAATCCGGCTCGCCGTCCCACCATAGTCTTCAAATCCGGCCATAGCCATTCCCCGCACTGCACCAAGCGGCCCACTATAGCGCCCTACTTGCCAATGCAGAACCTGGAAAAGATGACGCCGAGCAAGTCATCCGCACCGAACTCGCCGGTAATTGTGTTCACGGATTCCTGCGCAAGACGCAGTTCCTCCGCCATCAGATCCAGCTGCGCAGTACAGTCGCGTGCCGTGGCGACATGCGCCAGCGCCTCACGCAATGCCAGCAGGTGACGCTCACGGGCAAGGAATACATCCTGGTCCTGGCCGGACTGCCAACCCGCGATCTTCAACAAGCGCGCGCGCAACAGTTCCATCCCGGTGCCGTCCCTGGCGGACAACCACAAAGCATCGTCCTGCTCAGCAATACCCGAATGCGCCGATTCACCGGCCAGGTCGATCTTGTTGAACACCCACAACACAGGCACGCCAGCCGGAAGCCGCGCATCGATCTCATGGTCCGCTGGCGTGATCCCGACCCGCGCATCGACCAGGCGCAGGATGACATCAGCCTTGCCGATCTCCGCCCAGGTCCGGGCGATGCCGATCTTCTCCACCTGGTCGTCGGTCTCCCGCAGACCCGCGGTGTCGATGATGTGCAGCGGAATCCCCTCGATCTGGATCTGCTCCCGCAACACATCCCGGGTCGTGCCGGCCACGTCCGTGACGATCGCCCGGTCTTCTCCTGACAGCTGATTGAGCAGGCTGGACTTGCCCACGTTCGGTTGCCCGGCCAGCACCACTTGCAAACCTGAACGCAACAGACTTCCCTGCTGCGCCTTCGCCAGCAGTTGCCGCAAGTCCACGACCAGCGCGTCCAGTCTGGGGACAGCCCGCGCCGCCTCCAGGAAATCCACTTCCTCTTCCGGAAAATCCAGCGTCGCTTCCACCAGCATGCGCAGGTCCACCAGGCGATCTCGCCAGGCATGCACTTCCTGCGAAAAACGCCCGGACAGCGAACGCATGGCGGAACGCGCGGCTGCGCTGGTCGAAGCGTCGATCAGATCCGCAACGCCTTCGGCCTGCGCCAGATCCAGCTTCTCGTTGAGGAAGGCCCGTCGCGTAAACTCGCCCGGTTCAGCCAGTCGCGCACCAAGCTCCAGACAACGCGCCAGCAACATCTGCATGACGACCGGACCACCGTGTCCCTGCAATTCGAGGACATCCTCGCCGGTGTAGGAATGAGGTGCCTGGAAGTACAACAACAGGCCCTGGTCGATCGGCTGACCAGCTGCGTCGTAGAAACTCGTCAGCGTTGCCAGGCGAGGTTTGGGAAGGCGTCCGGTGAGGGTTTGCGCAAGCGCAGCGAGATGCGGGCCGGACACCCGCAGTACGCCAATGCCACCGCGACCGGGAGCGGTCGCGATGGCTACGATCACATCACTTCGCGGGTTTGGCCGCGTCACTGCCCGCCTCGATCATGCGGTTGATGTACCACTGCTGTGCAATCGACAGCAGGTTGTTCACCACCCAGTACAGCACCAGGCCGGACGGGAACCACAGGAACATCACGGTGAACATCAACGGCATGAACAGCATCACCTTGGCCTGGATGGGGTCCGGCGGCGTCGGGTTCAGCTTGGTCTGGATGAACATGGTGATGCCGTTGAGAACCGGCAACACGTAGTACGGATCCATTTGCGACAGGTCACGGATCCAGCCGATCCACGGTGCCTGACGCATTTCAACCGTACCCAGCAGCACCCAGTACAACGCGATGAAGACGGGAATCTGCACGAGGATGGGCAGACAGCCCCCCATCGGATTCACCTTCTCCTTGCGGTACAGCTCCATCATTTCCTGATTAAGCTTCATGCGATCGCCGGCGTAACGCTCCTGCAGCTGCTTCATGCGCGGCATCAGCGTCTTCATCTTCGCCATCGACTTGTAGCCCGCGGCAGACAAGGGGAAGAAAGCCGCCTTGATCAGGATGGTCACGATGATGATCGCCCAACCCCAGTTACCCACGAAGCGGTGGATGAACTCCAGCAGCCAGAACAGCGGCGCAGCGATCACCGTCAGCCAACCGTAGTCCACCACCAGATCGAAACCCGGAGCGATATTGGCGAGCTTCTTCTGCTCTTGTGGACCGACATACAGCGGCACTTCGACACGGCCCTGCTGACCCGGCACCACGGTCATCGGCAGCATGACGCCCACGCCAAAGTAGGCGTTGTCGATCTTGCGCGCATAGAACTCACGCGGCGTGTCACCTTGCGGCAGGTACGCACCGACAAAGTAGTGCTGCACCATGGCTACCCATCCGTCATTGGCCTGCTTGACGAACTTGGTGTTGCCCTTCTCGATGTCGCTGAAGCTTTCCTTACGGAACTTGGTTTCGTTCGTGTAGAAGGCCGGACCGGTATAGGTTGTGACGCCAGTGAAGAAGCCGCCCGCCTGCTCCGCCGGCTTGTCATCGCGCGCCAACTGGAAATAGGTCGTCGTGTTCAGCGGCACCGTGCTGGTGTTGTTCACCTCGTAGGCCACGCCGATCTCGTAGCTACCGCGGTGGAAGCTGAGCACCTTGGTCACTTCCACACCATTCTCGGCGCGGGCCTTGAGACGCAACTCCAGCTTGTCCTGACCGTCAGCCAGCGCGAACTCACCCGGCGTCAGCTCGAAGATCGTCTTGTGATTCGGCAGGCCATCGCCAATCAGCCCCCCGTTGGCCACATAGCGGTGACCACCCGTTGCATCCAGCAGCACAAAGTTCTTGCTGGCATCACCCGTCGCCTGGTGCTTCAGCAATTCCAAGCGGCTGATATCGCCACCCAGTGCCGATACTTCCGCCACCAGCATGTCGGTGCGCACCACCGCCTTGGGCAGATCTGCGTAACCCGTACTCGCCGGCGCCGTCGGGCTGGCGACCGGAGCCGACGCCCCAGGTGCCACCGGTGCGGAAGCACTCGGCGTCGGCACGGCCGTAACCTGGGCGCTGGTGCCGGCGGTTACCGGCTCCTTCGGCTGGTTGTGACGGGTCCAGTTCTCCCACAGCATGATCAGGGAGAAGGTGAACACCACCACGAGGATCATTCGTCGGGCATCCATCTGCATGATGAGTTCTCGGGTCTATCCGTTGGATTGGTGAAAATCAGGGAACAGGATCATAGCCACCGTCGCACCAGGGATGACAACGCGCGATGCGACGCACCGCCAGCCAGGACCCCTTGGCACTGCCATGCCTTTGCAAGGCTTCGATGGCATAGGCTGAACAACTTGGCTGGAAGCGGCAGGCCGATCCCAGCCAGGGACTGATGAAATAGCGATAGCCGCGCAATAGCCAGACCAGCACGTGGCTCATCCGCCACTCCGGTCATCACTGACAGGCAGCTTGCGAAGCAGTTCTGAAATGTCCTGACGCAACGCCGCACGCGATACAGACGCAGCAGGCTGGGCCAGACGCAGGATCAGATCGTAGGCGGGCAAGGTGTCACGCACGTGGCGGAAGTGCTCCCGGGCCAGGCGTTTGATGAGGTTGCGCAGAACGGCGCGACGGGCCAGCTTCTTAGCGACGACCACCCCCAGACGCGCGCTGGAAAGGCCGGCCGGCCGGTAATGAAGCATGAAGAGACGCCCTCTGAGTGCCCGCCGGAAAGCAAAAACGGATGAATACTCATCCGTTTTGCGTAACCGATGCAGGGGTCGAAAGCGATACGACAACTTGGGCGGCAATCCAGTCAGGCCGCCAGCAGCGCCTTGCCCCGCAGGACACTCAGACTGCCAGGCGATGACGGCCCTTGGCACGGCGAGCAGCCAGCACCGCACGACCGCCACGGGTGCGCGAGCGGACCAGGAAACCGTGGGTGCGCTTGCGACGAACGACGGAGGGTTGGTAGGTGCGCTTCATGATGGATCTTCCAATTCGCGAGAAACGCGCGATTAAAGCGGAGTAAGCCCCGCCTGTCAACCGCGCCTGCCGCCATCATGGTTTGCAGCCTGTGGATAAATACCTCCCGGAAGAGTAGAATCGACCTCTTGTCGATGTCGTTCGCAAGGTTGCCGGAGCATCGTCCAAACCCTTGCCACGACACGGGATTTTCCCGGTATTTCGTTGCTTTTACCGCCATGTTGCCGTCACGTACGGCGATGTTGCGTTCTGGCTTTGAATGACTCGGCAAGGGAGGAGAGTCTGGGGCTACCGATCACCAGCCCCGGCGTTGCGACCGGTCAAACCCGAGTCCGCCAGCAGCACAAGGCGGACCACATAAACGCTGCATCACCATACCGTGAGCCTCGCTTTCTGGAACGTCTGTCTCGCTCGCCTGGAGCAGGAGCTACCAAGCCAGCAATTCAACACCTGGATCCGCGCCCTCGAAGCGCGGGACGGTGAAGACGCGCCTGCGCTCGTGCTGACGGCTCCCAACCGCTTCGTGCTGCAATGGGTGCGCGAGCGCTATCTGCGCCGCATCGAGCAGCTCGGCGAGGAATTCTTCGGCGCTGCCGTACCGATCACCCTGGCCCTCGGTGGCGATGTCACGGCTGCACCCGCCCCGACCGCTGCACCCCAGAAGGGCCCGGTCAAGCTTCCCACCACCAGCAAGACCAGCGTAGCGCCAGTAGCCGAGATGGCCGCCGTACCGGCCGCCATCGTCACGCCTACGGTCAACACCAGTGGCCACTACGACAAGACGCGCCTGAACCCGGCGTTCACCTTCGATACCCTGGTGACGGGCCGCGCCAACGACCTGGCCCGTGCTGCCGCCATGCAGGTGGCCAACAACCCCGGCACTTCGTACAACCCGTTGTTCGTCTATGGTGGCGTGGGCCTCGGCAAGACCCACTTGATCCACGCCATCGGCAACGCCGTGCTGCAAGCCAACCCCAAGGCCGTGGTGCGCTATGTGCACGTCGAGGACTACTTCGCCGACGTGCTGCGCGCCTACCAGCAGAAGAGTTTCGACCAATTCCAGCGCTATTACCGCTCGCTGGACCTGCTGCTCATCGACGACATCCAGTTCCTGGGCGTCGGCAACAAGGAGCGCACCCGTGACGAGTTCTTCCATGCATTCAATGCCTTGACCGAGGCAAAGAAGCAGATCGTCATCACCTGCGACACCTATCCGAAGGACATCCAGGGCCTGGAAGACCGCCTGATCTCGCGCTTCGACTGGGGCCTTACCGTCCAGATCGAGCCGCCCGAGCTGGAAATGCGGGTCGCCATCCTGCAGAAGAAAGCCGCCTTCGACGGCGTCGAACTACCGGACGAAGTCGCCTTCCTGATCGCCAAGAACCTGCGCTCCAACGTCCGCGAGCTGGAAGGCGCGTTGAAGCGCGTGGTGGCCTATGCCCGCTTCCACGACCGCGACATCAGCGTGGAAGTCGCCCGCGAAGCGCTGCGCGACCTGCTGGCCGCCCACAACCGCCAGATCACCTTCGAGCTGATCCAGAAGACTGTCGCCGACTACTACAAGATCAAACTGGCCGACATGTTGTCCGCCAAGCGCACCCGTAACATCGCCCGCCCACGGCAGGTGGCCATGTACTTGGCCAAGGAACTGACGCCCAACTCCCTGCCCGCGATCGGCGATGCCTTCGGCGGCCGCGACCACACCACGGTGTTGCACGCCTGCCGCACGATTGCTGATCTTCGCCTTGCAGATCAACAGCTTAACCACGATCTGCACGTGCTTTCGCAAACCCTGAGAGGCTGAGCAGAGCACGCACAACAACATGAACAAGCTGTGGACAACAAACCCTCAGGTCTTGGGACCGTATGTGGACATCCCTTACGTGGAAGCCGCAGCCGTTTTTTGTCCCCATTTGCCCACACCGTCGTCCCTCCCCCTTCCCACAGGGTGTTCAACAGGGTCAACTCGCTGAAATCATTGGTTTTTTAGTACTTATCCACACAAACTGCCGCGCTATATAAGTATTAGGAGAGTTATATAAATGCTTCTGTTAACAGCTACTCGCGACGCCCTCCTCGCTCCGCTGCAGTCCGTTGCAGGCATTGTCGAAAAGCGCCACACCCTGCCCATCCTCTCCAACGTACTGCTGGAGAAGCAGGGCAGTGACCTGACCCTGCTGGCCACCGACATCGAGATCCAGATCACCACGCGC
The DNA here is from genome assembly GCA_031119205.1 of Moraxellaceae bacterium. GTDB lineage: Bacteria > Pseudomonadota > Gammaproteobacteria > Burkholderiales > Rhodocyclaceae > Uliginosibacterium. Next base: position 41,718 of record JAVHYF010000003.1, read on the forward strand.
GCCACCGGCGCTGCCGGTGGCGAAAACGCCTCGATCACCGTCGCTGCCCGCAAATTCCAGGACATCCTGCGCGCCCTGCCGGCCGACGCCGAAGTGCAGCTGGTGCTGGACGACAAGAAGCTGACCCTGCGTGCCGGCAAGAGCCGTTTCCAGCTGCAGACGCTGCCCGCGGCCGACTACCCCCGTATGCAACGTGGCGAAGGCGACTCCGTGCGCCTGGTGCTGTCCCAGAGCGCTTTGCGTCATCAACTCTCCCAGGTGGCCTACGCAATGGCCGCGCAGGACATCCGCTACTACCTGAACGGCCTGCTGCTGGTTGCCGAGGGCACCACCCTGCGCATGGTCGCCACCGATGGTCACCGCCTGGCCCTGGCCGCGACCGAGCTGGAATCCGGCGTCGCGCGCACCGAAATCATCCTGCCGCGCAAGACCGTGCTGGAACTCGCCCGCCAGCTGGCCGACACTGACGAACCGGTCGAGATCACCATCACCGGCAACCAGGCCGCCTTCCGCTTCGGCCCCATCGAGCTGATCTCCAAGCTCATAGACGGCAAGTTCCCGGACTACGACCGCGTCGTGCCGCAAGGCAACCCGAAGCTGGTCAAGGCACCGCGCCAGGCTTTGCTGCTGTCGCTGCAACGTGCCGCGATCCTGACCAACGAGAAATTCCGCGGCCTGCGCATCCAGCTCGAATCCGGCCTGCTGAAGATCATCAGCTCCAACGCCGAGCAGGAAGAAGCCCAGGAAGAACTCGAGGTCGACTACTCCGGCGACAGTCTGGAGATCGGCTTCAACGTGTCCTACCTGCTGGACGTGCTGAACAACGTCGGCGAAGACGAAGTGGAAATCCACCTCAACGAGCCGATGTCCTCCGCCCTCTTCACGCTGCCTGGCGACGCCAACTTCAAGGCCGTCGTCATGCCGATGCGGATCTGAGAACGACGCTCTGAACATCGCGCGCCTTTTCATCCGCTCCTTCCGCCTCCCAGCCGACCTTGCCCCGCGCAAGGCCGGCTGCGGCTGTCTACCCCGAGGTTGATCCCCACATGTCCGACCAAGTCACTCCGCCCAACGGCAACGCCAACGGCAGCGATTACGACGAATCCTCCATCCAGCAACTGGAAGGTCTGGAAGCCGTCCGCAAACGTCCCGGCATGTACATCGGCGACACCTCCGACGGTACCGGCCTGCACCACATGGTGTTCGAGGTGGTGGACAACGCCATCGATGAAGCCCTGGCCGGTCATTGCGACGACATCGTGGTGACGATCCACACCGACAACTCGATTTCGGTAACCGACAACGGCCGCGGCATCCCGGTTGGCATCAAGTTCGACGACAAGCACGAGCCCAAGCGCTCGGCGGCCGAGATCGTCATGTGCGTGCTGCACGCTGGTGGCAAGTTCAACCAGAACAGCTACAAGGTGTCCGGTGGCCTGCACGGCGTCGGTGTGTCCTGCGTCAATGCGCTGTCCAAGTTCCTGCGCCTGACCATCCGTCGCGATGGCAAGAAGCACTTCATGGAATTCCAGCGCGGCAAGCCGGTGGACCGCCTGATCGAAGTGCAGAACGGCGTGGAAGTCTCTCCGCTGCGTGTGCTGGGTGAATCCGAGAAGCGCGGCACCGAGGTGCACTACCTCGCCGACGAAGAGATCTTCGGCAACATCGAATACCACTACGACATCCTCGCCAAGCGCCTGCGCGAACTGTCCTTCCTGAACAACGGCGTGCGCATCAAGCTGGTCGACCAGCGCAACGGCAAGGAAGAGGATTTCGCCTTCTCCGGTGGCGTGAAGGGTTTCGTCGACTACATCAACCGCGCCAAGACCGTCCTGCACCCCAACGTCTTCTACTCGTCCGGCACCACCAAGGTGAACAACAGCGGCAACGAAGTGGAGCTGTCGGTCGAAGTCGCCATGCAGTGGAACGACTCCTACCAGGAACAGGTGCTGTGCTTCACCAACAACATCCCGCAAAGTGACGGCGGCACCCACCTCACCGGCCTGCGCGCTGCGATGACCCGCGTCATCAACAAGTACATCGAAGAAAACGAGATCGCCAAGAAGGCCAAGGTCGAGATCACCGGCGACGACATGCGCGAAGGCCTCGCCTGCGTGCTGTCGGTGAAGATGCCCGACCCCAAGTTCGCTTCGCAGACGAAGATGAAGCTGGTGTCCGGCGAAGCCCGCCCTGCCGTGGAAGAAGTCGTCGCCGAAAAACTCGCCGAATACCTGCTGGAAAAGCCGATCGACGCCAAAACCATCTGCGGCAAGATCGTCGAGGCAGCAAGGGCACGAGAAGCCGCCCGTAAGGCCCGTGAAATGACCCGCCGCAAGAGCGTGCTGGACGGCGTCGGCCTGCCCGGCAAGCTCGCCGACTGCCAGGAACGCGACCCCTCCAAGTGCGAGCTCTACCTCGTCGAGGGTGACTCCGCCGGCGGCTCCGCCAAGCAAGGCCGCGACCGTAAGTTCCAGGCGATCCTGCCGCTGCGCGGCAAAGTGCTCAACGTGGAACGCGCGCGCTTCGACAAGCTCATCAGCTCCGAGCAGATCGCCACGCTGATCACCGCGCTCGGCACCAGCATCGGCAAGGACGACTACAAACCGGAAAAACTGCGCTACCACCGCATCATCATCATGACCGACGCGGACGTGGACGGCGCCCACATCCGCACCCTGCTGCTCACCTTCTTCTACCGCCAGATGCCCGAGCTGGTGGAAGGCGGCAACATCTACATCGCCCAGCCGCCGCTGTACAAGATCAAGCACGGCAAGACCGAGCGCTACATCAAGGACGACCACGAGCTGGCCACCCACCTGCTCAGCATGGCACTGGACGGCTCCAGCTTCCTGCCGCGCGAAGGCGCTACGCCCATTGAAGGCGACGCCCTCGGCGACCTGGCGCGCAGCTATCTGTTGTCCGAAGCCATCATCAACCGCCTGGAAAGCTGGGTCGACAGCGAAGTGCTGCACGCCCTCCTCGCCAACGACATCCCTGTCGAACTTACCGACGAAGCTGCCGCCCAGTCTGCCAGCGACCGCCTGCAGGCAAAGCTCGGCAAAGACGTGCGCCTCTCGCCGGAATATGACGCCCAAGCGGAAACCTGGCGCATCCGCATCGCCCGCCTGCTCCACGGCAACACCCGCGTCACCCACATCGACCAGGACTTCCTCGTCTCCGGCGACTACCAGCAGATCCGCAAGAGCAGCGAAACAATCGCCGGTCTTATCGGCGACGGCGCCGAAATGCGCCGCGGCGAGAAGGCTGCCCGCGTCACCAGCTTCAGCGAAGCCATCCGCTGGATGCTCAACGAAGTGGAACGCAACCTCGGCAAGCAGCGCTACAAAGGCCTCGGCGAAATGAACCCCGAGCAGCTGTGGGAAACGACCATGGACCCCACAGTTCGCCGCCTGCTCAAGGTGCAGATCGACGACGCTATCGCAGCGGACGAAATCTTCACCACGCTGATGGGCGACCAGGTTGAGCCGCGTCGGGAGTTCATCGAACGCAACGCACTCAATGCGCGGAATATCGACGTGTAAGAAGCCAGCATCTCCCGCAAGAAAGAGCTCCAGCCCGGAGCTCTTTTGCATTTTCAGTACGTCATTGGCGACATTGGCATACTGCGTGAGGAAAGTCAGACACAAAGCCGGCTGTGCAGTACATGATCAAGTTCGAGAACGGCATCATCTGTTGGGGGAGCAGAGGCTGCAATGGACCCGAAAGAAAAGAAAGATCTCAAAGAAGCGGATATCAAGGCAAAGTTCATCACACCGGCCATCGTCAGTGCTGGCTGGGATGAAATGACGCAGATCCGCCGTGAAGTCACACTGGCCCCGGGTCCGGTTGTCGTTCGCGGGAACATGTCTTCGCGCAACACCAAGAAGAAGAAATTCGCTGACTACGTCCTTCAGAAAGAAAAGGGCGTATCCATGGCCGTTGTCGAAGCCAAAGACAACAACTGCACCGTCAGCCATGGATTGCAGCAAGCATTGGGGTATGCCGAGCTGCTCGATGTGCCCTGTGCCTTCAGTTCAAACGGCGACGGGTTTGCCAGTCACAACAAGACTGCCGCAGAAGGCACGGATATTGAAACGGAGTTCGGGCTCGATGCTTTCCCATCGCCTGCCAAACTCTGGGAACGTTACAAGCGTTTCCGCGGAATTACGGAACCTGAAGAGGCGCTGGTCACCGAACCTTACTACGACGATGGCAAGGGCAAGGAGCCACGCTATTACCAGTCCGAAGCCATCAACCGTGTCATCGAAAAAGTGGCGCATGGCCAGAAGCGTCTATTGCTGGTGATGGCCACTGGCACTGGCAAGACCTACACCACTTTCCAGATCATCTACCGCCTGTGGAAGGCCAAGAAAGCCAGGCGCATTCTTTTTCTTGTTGATCGCAACATCCTTGCCGACCAGACCTTGATGAATGACTTCAAGCCCTTCGGCCCAGTCATGACCAAGATCCGCAATCGCAAGATCGATCCCTCATACGAGGTCTATCTCGGTCTGTACCAAGGGCTTACCGGCCCGGACGAAGAAGACAAGATCTTCAGATCAGTCTCACGCGATTTCTTCGACCTCATCGTCATCGACGAATGCCACCGCGGTAGCGCCAACGACGATTCCGCCTGGAAGGAAATCCTCGAATACTTCCAGAGCGCCATCCAGCTCGGTCTCACTGCAACACCCAAAGAAACAAAGTACGCTTCCAACATCACCTACTTTGGCGAGCCGATCTACACCTACTCACTCAAGCAAGGCATCCAGGATGGTTTTCTTGCGCCCTACAAGGTCGTGAGGATCGACATCGACAAAGACGTCGATGGCTGGACGCCACCGGCCGGGATGAAGGACGACCTGGGTAACGAGATCGAACAGCGCGAATACAACCGTGCCGACATGGACCGGATTCTGGTGCTGAACCAGCGCACCAGGCTCGTTGCCGATCGCGTGATGAAACTGCTCAAGGCCACCGATCCTTTCCAGAAGACCATCATCTTCTGCGAAGACATCGACCACGCCGAGCGAATGCGCAAAGCCATCGTCAATGCGGCCGGCCAGCTCGCAAAAGACAACAGCAAGTACGTCATGCGTATTACCGGTGACAGCATCGAAGGCAAGGCCGAGCTGGACAACTTCATTGACCCGGAAAGCCGCTACCCCGTCATTGCCACCACTTCCGAGCTGCTCACCACCGGTGTGGACGCCAAGACCTGCAAGCTCATCGTGCTGGACAAGACCATCAACTCGATGACCACCTTCAAGCAGATCGTCGGGCGCGGCACACGCATAGAGGAGTCGCAGAACAAGTACTTCTTCACCATCATGGATTTCAAACGGGCGACTGAGCATTTCAAGGACCCGGACTTTGATGGCGAGCCGGTGGTCATCTACGAACCAGGCCCGGAAGACGACCCGGTACCACCGGACCCGGAGCCCGAGGCAGAAGACGAGGGCAACGTCGTCAACGAGCCGGAAGGGCCTTACAAGATCAGGGTCAGTGGTGTGGAGGTTCACATCCTCTCGGAGCGGGTCGAGTACCTCAGCGAAGACGGCCAGATGGTGACCGAGAGTTACCGCGACTACAGCCGCAAGAACATCCTCAACGAATTCGCGTCATTGGACGATTTCCTGCAGAAGTGGAATACCGCGAAGAAGAAAGCCGCCATCATCGAAGCTCTGGCGGAGTACGGCATCGAGCTGCCCAAACTCGCCAGCGAAGTCGGCAAGGACTACGGTGACTTCGACCTCATCTGCCACATCGCCTTCGACCAGCCACCGCTCACCCGCAGCGAGCGCGCCAACAACGTGAAGAAACGCAACTACTTCACCCGGTACGGTGACAAAGCCCGTGCCGTGCTCGAAGCCCTGCTCGACAAGTACGCCGACGAAGGCATCATCAGCATCGAGAACAACAACGTTCTCAAGCTCGACCCCTTCAAACAGCTTGGCACGCCGGTGGAAATCATTAACGGCGTCTTCGGCGGCAAAGCCAAATATGAAGAAGCTTTACAGGCATTGGAAACCGAACTCTTCAAACAACAAGCCAGTTGAGCACTACCGGAATCATCAATGAGCAACGTCAGCGGCATCATCAAATCCATCCAGGAAATCATGCGCAAGGATGTCGGCGTCGACGGCGACGCCCAGCGCATCAGTCAGCTCGTCTGGATGTTCTTCCTCAAGATCTACGACGACCGCGAAGCCGAAATCGAGCTGCTCGAAGACAACTACAAATCCCCGCTGCCCGAGCGCCTGCGCTGGCGCAACTGGGCAGCCGACCCCGAAGGCATGACGGGCGACGAGCTCAGCAAGTTTGTGAGCGAGCTTTTCGACACGCTCAAGACCAAACTCAAGCTCAGCGGCCCTACGGGCGAGCGCGCCAAGGTCATCCGCAACGTCTTCGAGGATGCCTACAACTACATGAAGTCCGGCACGCTCATGCGGCAGGTCATCAACAAGATCTGCGAGATCGACTTCAACAACACGCAAGACCGCCACACCTTCGGCAGCATCTACGAGCAGATCCTCAAAGACCTGCAGAGCGCCGGCAACGCCGGCGAGTTCTACACTCCCCGCGCCGTCACCAAATTCATCGTCGACCGCGTCGACCCCAAACTCGAAGAAAGCGTGCTCGACCCCGCCTGCGGCACCGGCGGCTTCCTCGCCTGCAGCATCGACCACAAGCGCAACAAATACGTGAAGAACGCGGCCGATGAAGCTCTGCTCGTCGCCAGCATCCACGGCGTCGAGAAGAAAGCCCTGCCGCACATGTTGTGCACCACCAACATGATCCTGCACGGCATCGACACGCCCACCCAGATCGAGCACGACAACATGCTCAGCCGCCGCGCCTACAAGGACTATAGCGAGGCTGACCGCGTACACGTCATCGTCACCAACCCGCCCTTCGGCGGCATGGAAGAAGACGGCGTCGAAAACCAGTTCCCCGCTACCCTGCGTACCCGCGAAACGGCCGATCTTTTCATGGCCCTGGTCGTCAAGCTGCTCAAGAGCCACGGCCGCGCCGCCGTCGTGCTGCCCGACGGCTTCCTCTTCGGCGAAGGCATGAAGACCCGCCTCAAGCAAATGCTGCTGGAGCAATGCCATCTGCACACCATCGTGCGGCTGCCCAATGGCGTTTTCAACCCCTACACCGGCATCAAGACCAACATCCTCTTCTTCACCAAGAAGCCCGAGGCCGAATGGCCCGCGACCAAGGAGGTCTGGTTCTACGAGCACCCCTACCCCGAAGGCGTCACCAGCTACAACAAGACCCGCCCCATGCAGGTCGAAGAGTTCGCCACCGAATGCGCCTGGTGGGGCGATGAGGCCGACGGCTTCAAGGCCCGCAAGGAAACGCCGCAGGCCTGGAAGGTCAGCCTCGAAGACATCGCCGCGCGCAACTACAACCTCGACATCAAGAACCCCCACGTCGGCGAGCAGGTGAGCCACGACCCCACCGCACTGCTCGCCCAATACCAGGCGCAGCAGCAAGACATCCAGTCCCTGCGCGACCAGCTCAAGGGCATCCTCTCCGCAGCGCTGACGGAGAAGCAGTGATGTCCACGGCTGCCGTTCGCCCTGAGCCTGTCGAAGGGCTCATCACCCAACACCTCGACCTGTGGACCGCCGCCATCAAGCGCCGCTCCACCGCTGGCCGGGGTTCATCCAGCAAGGTTGAGCTCTACGGCATCAAGAAGCTGCGCGAGCTGATTCTCGAGCTGGCCGTGCGCGGCCTGCTGGTGCCGCAAGACCCGCAGGACGAGCCCGCCAGCGAACTCCTCAAGAAGATCGCCGCCGAGAAGGCGAAGCTGGTGAAGGACGGGAAAATAAGAAAGGACAAGCTACTCCCAGCAATCAACGATGGAGATCACCCGTTCGATTTACCACAGGGGTGGGTTTGGGCACGGTTAGGCGGAATCGGCACGGTTGCGTCTAGCTCTCGCGTACATCAGAAAGACTGGCAAGCATTGGGTGTACCGTTCTATCGGACGAGAGAGATCGTGCTGTTATCGCAACATGGATTCGTGGACAACGAGCTCTTCATATCTGAAGAGCTATATAAATCGTTCGAGAAAAACGGCATCGTCCCCGAAGCAGGCGATCTCATGTTTACCGGAGTAGGAACAATCGGTGTCCCCTATGTCGTTGCAGATAGCGACAAGTTCTACTTCAAAGATGCAAGCGTTCTGATTTTCAAGAACCATTTTCGGATTTATCCGAGGTTCTTGTCCTGTTTCATGCGCTCTCCTTGTTGGATCAACGCTATCCACGAAGACAGCATGGGAACGACGGTTCATACCCTCACAATCGTGAGGGCAAACAACGTTCCAGTTCCACTCCCTCCACTCGCCGAACAACATCGCATCGTCGCCAAAGTCGACGAGCTGATGGCGCTGTGTGACCAGCTGGAGCAACAGACCGACGCCAGCCTCAGCGCCCATCAGACGCTGGTGGAAACCTTGCTGAATGCGCTGACCAGCGCCGCCGACCACGCCCAGTTCGCCAGCAGCTGGCAGCGCATCGCCGAGCACTTCGACACCCTCTTCACCACCGAAGAGAGCATCGACCAGCTCAAGCAAACCATCCTGCAACTCGCCGTGATGGGCAAGCTCGTCCCCCAAGACCACAAGGACGAACCCGCGAGCGAACTCCTCAAAAAGATCGCCGCCGAGAAAGCGAAGCTGGTGAAGGAAGGGAAGATCAAGAAGGAAAAGCCGTTACCGTCGATTGCAGAAATAGAATCACCATTTGCGTTGCCCGCAGGTTGGGCATGGGCTCGATTCCAAAGCATCTCGTCAAAGATCACTGATGGCGACCACAAAACACCGCCAAGAACAGAGTCGGGAATGCGAATGCTTTCAGCAAAAAACGTAAGAGATGGATTCTTGGACTTTGGCAACTGCGACTTCATTTCCGAAGACGATTACATCAAGTCTCGGGAACGCTGCCTCCCTGAACAGGGCGATCTGCTCATCGTCTCTGTTGGCGGGACAATTGGTCGGAGCTCTTTGGTGCCGAGAGATTCAAATTTCTCTCTTGTGAGAAGTGTTGCTCTAATCAAGCCGATCATATTTGATTCGAAGTTCCTCAAGTTCCTGGCTGATTCTCCATTGCTCCAAAGCTTCATCCATGGAAACAAGCGAGGCGGGGCTCAACCTTGCCTTTATTTGTCTGAGATAGTGAAGTTTCCTATACCCGTCGCGCCTCTTTCCGAACAACAGCGCATCGTCGCTAAAGTCGATGAGTTGATGACGTTCTGCGATCAGCTCAAATCCCGCTTGAGCGCAGCCGAGCAACTCCGCCTCAAGCTGGCTGAAGCTGTCGCCGATGCCGCGCTGAACTCGCCCTCAGGAAAAGTCATTCCGTTCCCGGATGCCGCCGCGCGCGAAGCGCGTCGCCATGCCACTGGCTGTCATGCGGTTGCCGCGCTCAAAGACCAGCGCAGTTTTGGCCGCACCATGCTGATGAAGCTGATCTACCTCGCTGATACGCATGTTGGTGCTGGTCTGGCGATGGAGGTCGAGCGATACGCCGCCGGCCCCTTCGATCAATGGATCTACCGCTTCGAAGAACATGCCGAGGCTGCGGGCTGGTTCGGTCACGAGAAGACGCAGGGCGAGAAGATCCGTTACAAGCCGCAGGCGGGCCTCGCCGCGCAAGCCGCGAAAGTGCACGACCTGCTCGACGCGACCCAGGTTGCCGAACTCGACCGCGTGCTGAAGCTCTTCGCCGGACTCAGCACCGAAGACGCCGAAATCATCGCCACCCTCTTCGCCGCCTGGAACGACTTCCTCATCGAAGGTCATACGCCCGGCGACGCAGAAGTCATCCGCGAAGTGCGCGAGAACTGGACACCGGAGAAGCAGCGCTTCAGCGCCGACAAGCTGCAGACCTGGCTGGACTGGATGCGCAAGAACAAGCTCGTCCCGCGTGGCCTCGGGCCGCGCACGGTGCAGCAGGGTCAGTTGTTCCACTGAGTCTGACCATGCCGATCCCAAACCCCGTCCGCCTCTTTCATATCACCGCCATCGCCAATCTTCAGGCGATCTGCCAGGCGGGTGCTTTGCAGGCGAAGAACCGGGTTCAAGAAGCGGGGCGGCAGTATTCAAACATTGCCTATCAGGGCGCTCAGGGTGCGCGCGCGGTCAAGGCCGTTCCGAACCCGCCGGGTGGCAGGGTTCATGACTTCGTGCCTTTCTACTTTGCGCCGCGTTCGCCCATGCTTTTCGCGATCAACGGTGGTCGTGTGCCAGGCTGTGATTGGCGTCAGGCCGATATCGTGCATCTGGAGACGTCGGTGGAGGGTGTCACGGCTGGCGGAAACCCCTTCGTTTTCTATGATTGCAATGCGACCCTTGCGTGGAGCACGCCCTATACCGATCTAGCAAGATTGGACGCGGTGGCTTGGGATCTCATCACCGAGACTCCTCAATTGGATGGTTTCTGCAAGTTCTGGCAGAGCGTGCCGGGCCATGAGCGATACACCGACCGCATGGAGCGGCGGCAGGCGGAGTTCCTGGTGCGGGATTCGGTGGCACTGACTGACATCGTGCGTATCGGCGTTATCAATTCAGCCAAGCGTGCCGAGGTGCAGGCAATCCTGACGGCGGCGGGTGTACACTGCGTCGTCGAAGTAAAGCCGGATTGGTATTTCTGAGGATGAACACATGACGATCAAGCGGGTGCAGGGCGACTTGCTCAAGCAGACCGATGTAGACGCCATCGTGAACACGGTCAATTGTGTGGGCGTGATGGGCAAGGGCATCGCGCTGCAATTCAAGAACAAATGGCCTGCCAATTTCCGCGCGTATGAAGCCGCTTGCAAAGCGGGCGAGGTGCGCCCAGGCAAGATGTTCGTCTTCGATTCCGGCGGGTTGGTGAAGCCCAATTTCATCATCAACTTTCCGACCAAGGATCACTGGCGCGGCAATTCGCGCATCGAGTTCATCCGCGATGGCCTGTTGGATCTGGTCGCGCAGGTGCGAGCCTTCGGCATCCGTTCCATTGCCGTGCCGCCGCTGGGTTGTGGTAACGGGGGATTGGAGTGGGATGAGGTGCGCCCCCTGATCGAGCACGCTTTCGCGGCGCTGCCGGATGTGGAGGTGCGTCTGTTCGAGCCTGCCGGTGCGCCCGAAGCAAAGAGCATGGAGGTGCGAACCGAGCGGCCACGCATGACGCCTGGCCGCGCGGCAATCCTCAAAGTGCTCGATACCTATCGTGGGCTGAACTACGGGCTTTCGAAGATCGAAGTACAGAAGCTCGCATATTTTCTTCAGGTGGCAGGCGAAGATCTGAAACTGAGCTTCGTAAAGCACCAGTTCGGACCCTATGCCGAGCAGCTGCGTCATGCGCTCAATCGCATGGAAGGACATTACATTCGTGGCGTGGGTGACGGCGTGGTCGAAGCCGAAATCGAGCCCGTAGAAAGTGCCTTGCAGGAAGCGGATGTTTTCATCGCGCACAATGACGGAGGCACCGATCTGCTGGCACGTGTGCAGCGTGTGGGCGAGCTGATCGAAGGTTTTCAGTCACCCTACGGCATGGAACTATTGGCGACGGTGCATTGGGTATTAACCCAGGAGCCAGATATCCATACAAGCGACGATGCGCTGCGTGCCGTGCAGACATGGAATGAGCGCAAGCGCCGCATCATGCAGCCTTCGCACGTGCAGGCTGCGTGGAGCCGCCTTCAAGCCACGGGCTGGATTCCGCATTGACCCTGCGGAATGCACTACGAACTACCCCAGCTGTTCGACGATTCAGTTGTCAACCAATGGCTGACAACTGCCCGCGTCTCATAGCAAGCAATGCGCACAAACAGCCATGGCGAAGCGCAAGTCGCATGGGCTGCGCAGGCCTTGCCCAAGGCGGGCCAGCAGAAACTTCGCGATTGAAGCCAGCTTTAATCGGCAGCCCTGTCATTAAAGCGTTCTTCAATGCCCCGCCCTCACCACCACGTCTACGTCGTCGAACTCTCGCGCCGCGTGCTGGAGGAGTCTCGGTTCTTGAAAGCCAACCCGCAGTACCAGGGTGAGAAGCCCTGTGTGTATGTCGGCATGACCGGGCAGTCGCCGGATGTGCGCTTCGACAAGCACAAGGCGGGGTTGAAGGCGAATCGCTTCGTGCGGGAGTACGGCTTGCGGTTGTTGCCGGAGCTGTACGAGTGCTTCAACCCGATGCCGTATGGCGCCGCGTGCGAAATGGAAGTGGAGTTGGCCATCGGTTTGCGCGAAGAGGGGTATGCGGTGTGGCAGGCCTGAAGCGCCGAGGGGTGGTGCGCTGCGGGAGGCGGATTGGCGAGGGTTTTCTAGAATCGCGGTTCGCGTTGCTCGCTGTAGCGAGCAGCCGCAATAAAACTTCACTGGGCTCCTGCCTTCGCAGGAGCGACGGCTAGTTTTTCCGGCATCCCGCACATGATCGAAATCGACAAGCACTGGATCGGCTGGCTGAAGCACTACGTGCGCGAGAACACGTCGCCGGAGTTGCTGCACACGGCGATGACCAGCTTGGGCTTCGACGATGCGACGGCGGGCTACCTGGTGGCGAAGGCGGTATCGCGTGGGGCGGCGGATGTGCCGATTGCCAGCCGGCCGGTGGTGCCGGCATGGCCGTTCCACGATGGGTATGGCGCGGACTATGTGAACGACATCTTCCCGGTGCCGGCGGGCGATCGCATCGATGTGGGTAACCGCGAGGTGGAGGTGCTGCAACGCTTCGATAAACCCTGCGTGATCAGCTTCGCCAATGTGCTGTCGGACGAGGAGTGCGCGGCGGTGATCGAGCGGGCGCGGCCGCGGCTGACGCCGTCTACGGTGATCGATACGGTGACCGGCAAGTCGGTGGCCGACCCGATCCGCATCAGCGAGGGTTGCCTGCTCCGGCGTGGCGAGGATGAGCTGGTGTCACAGCTGGAGGCGCGCATCGCGCGGTTGCTGAACTGGCCGGTGGAGAACGGCGAGGGCTTCGCCATCCTGCGCTATGGCGTGGGCGACCAGTACCGGCCGCATTTCGATTACTTCCCGCTGCAGAACCCCGGCAGCTACCGGCGCATGGCGCTGGGCGGGCAACGTTTCTCGACGTTGATCCTGTACCTCAACGATGTGGCGGCCGGTGGCGAAACGGACTTTCCGGATGCGGGCATTCGCGTTACGCCGCGCAAGGGCGGCGCGCTGTACTTCCAGTACTGCAATGCCGCGGGCCACGTCGACCCGCTGTCCCGCCACGCCGGTATGCCGGTGACGGCCGGCGAGAAGTGGATCATGACCAAATGGTCGCGGCAGCGGCGCTTCGGGGAGTGAGCAGGCCCCGAAGCACGGACCTGATATTCAGGCCGCCTTCTTCGCCGGCTTGTACTTGAACAGCGCGCGCACGACGCCGTGGTCGGTACTGCCGTCGGCCTTGTGGTCCTCGAAGTTGAGGTGGTCGTTGTTGATGGCGAGGCCGTCGAACAGCCAGATGCGGTTGTCGCTGTTGTCGTACAGCTCGCGGCTGACGAGGATGTGGTCCAGCGATTCGCGCACGTCCTGGTGCACATGGGTGTAATACACGTCGCGGGTGTCGCGGTATTCCTGCAGGGTCTGCGCGGTGTACAGCGCCACATCGCCGCCGCCCACCGAGTCGCCCACCAGGAAGCGCGGTTGCTCGGTCAGGATGTTGGCGGTGTTGCTGTGCTGGCCGTCGTTGATGTCGCCGATGACGATTACCGGCGTGTCGGTGTTCTTCATCTGTTCGGTGAGGATGAAGCGCAGCGCTGTGGCCTCCGCGGTGCGGCGGATGGTGGATAGCGCGGCGCCCAGCGCGGTGGCGTGCTTGGTGTAGGTGGCCTTGTCGGCCTTGAACCAGGCCTCGGTGAACACCTTTGTCGGCCCCTTGGACTTGAAGTGGCAGACATAGACGTGGATTTCCGGGCCGGTTTCGCGAGGCTTGATGCGGAAGCGCAGCACCGGCCGCGAAAAGCCCTGGATGTTGACCGAGATGTCCGGCGTCTGCCGGTCGTCGCCGCCGGAGCGCAACACCATCTTGTCGGGGAAGGCGGCGATCCATTCCGGCGGACCGCTCAGCACGCCTTTCTGCACGGCGGCGGCGCAGATGATCTTCTTGCCGGTCGCATCCGGCGGCGTCAGCAGGTCGTACTCATCGTCCAGGCCCGCGGCAGTGAAGGCGTTCTTCAGCGACTGCGCGTGCCACAGTTCCTGGAAGCCGAACACGGTCGACTTCAGCGTGCGTAGCTGGCGGGAGATCCAGTCGATCTTCAGGTCGTACTGTTGCGGCGTCCAGCCTTCCGGGTTGGTGTACAGCGCCAGCCCGGGCTCGTTCAGGTTGTAGAGGTTGAAGGTGGCGATGCTGAGTTCCTTGAGGTTCATGCTGTGCTCCTTTCGAGATGGACGGGTGAGCCGCGGGCGCCGGCTGGGCGGACCGTCATGCGGACGACATGCCGGATGGGCACTGGCGGTATAGGAGGCGCTCCGGCTGAAATCTGTTGGCCGAAGAGGCATGCACCCTTTCAGGCGGGACTGTGTGACAGTGATGTTTCATCTTTGCGTACGGGTGTACGCGGGGCGGTTGCAGCAGTGGTGTCTGCGTCGCGGTGGAGGGGCATTGGATGTCTCTCGCGGAGTCGTGAGCAATTTCTTCAGCCGGATGTCGATCCGCAGGCGGCTCATCCGTCGTCACTACAGAGCAGGACATAACCTCACAGGCGAACCCGCTCGATCCAACCCACCCCATTCAAGGAGAAGCGACATGAAATACCTGTGCCTGGCCTACTACGATCTCGACAAGTTCAAAGCCCTGACGCCGACCGACATGCAAGCCCTGGGCGCGCAATGCAAGACCCACGATGAAGCCCTGCGTGCCAGCGGCAAGGCATCGGCCCATGCCTCGCTGTCCATGCCCGACCAGTGGAAGACCATCCGTCCGCGCGGCGGCAAGCCGATGGTGTCCGACGGGCCGTTCAGCGAGGCCAAGGAGCTGGTGGGTTCGTTCTTCCTGATCGACGCCGACAGCATCGACGAGGCGGTGCGCATCGCGTCCCTGCACCCGGCGGCCCAGGTGGGCGAGGCGCTGGGCTGGGGGCTGGATGTGCGGCCCTGTGACATGTTCGTGGCCTGAGCTGGAGCCGGAATTCCGTGACATCGCCGGGCATCGAAAAATATCTCGCCGCCCGTGTCGATCCGCCGTGTCTTCGTTCGTCGTACCCATAGAGCCGGGAATTGCCCGCCTCCACGACAGACGGAAAACTGACCGAGAGAAGGAGTTACACCATGCGATTCATGATGCTGATGATCCCTAAGGGCTACGAGAGCGCCGCGCCGGGCACCATGCCGGACGCCAAGGCTGTCGAAGCGATGATGCGGTACAACGAATCCCTGCAGAAGGCCGGCGTGCTGCTGGCGCTGGATGGCCTGCATCCGCCTTCCATGGGCGCGCGGGTCAGCTTCCAGGGCGGCAAGCCGAAGGTTACCGACGGGCCCTTTGCGGAAGCGAAGGAAGTGCTGGGCGGTTACTGGATGATCCAGGTGAAGTCGCGCGAGGAAGCCATCGAATGGGCCTCGCGCTGCCCGGCCGGCGACAACGAAGTCATCGAGATCCGACAGGTGCAGGAGATGGAGGACTTTCCGCCCGACGTGCAGAAGGCGGCGGAAGGCTTCGTGGAGATGCAGTCGAAGAACGGTCAGCGTTGAAACGCCGGAACCAACTACCCCACAAGGAGAACACCATGGAACAGATCATTGTCGAGACCACCGTCGCCGCGCCCATCGAAAAAGTGTGGGCGATCTACACCAGCCCCGAAGACATCAAGCAGTGGAACGCTGCGTCGGACGACTGGCACACCACCCGCGCCGAAGTGGACCTGCGCGAAGGCGGCCGTTTCTGCTCGCGCATGGAAGCGAAGGACGGCAGCTTCGGTTTCGACTTCGAAGGCACCTACACCAAGGTCGTCACGCGTGAACTGATCGAGTACGCCTTCGGCGACCGTAGCGCCCAGGTGCGCTTCGCACCTGCCGGCAGCGGCGTGAAGGTGACGGTGAGCTTCGACCCGGAGAGCGAGAACCCGGTGGAGATGCAGCGGGATGGCTGGCAGGCCATCCTCGCGAACTTCAAGAAGCACGTGGAAGCGAAGCACGCTTCGACGAAACCCTGAGCATCGAGCCCGAGGAGCCCACCATGAAATTCATGATCATCCGCAAGGCCGACGCGGACACCGAAGCCGGCAAGATGCCGTCGCAGGCACTCGCCACCGCGATGATGGACTACATGCAGGCGATGACCGACGCTGGTGTGCTGCGGGGTGGCGACGGCCTGAAGCCGAGCGCCACCGGCCTGCGCGTGAAGTTCAACGGCGGCAAGCCAGCGGTCATCGACGGTCCCTTCGCGGAAACCAAGGAGCTGATCGCCGGTTACACCATCATCGACGTCGCTTCCCGCGACGAGGCCGTGGCCTGGCTGAAGCGCTGGCCGGTGGAGGACGGCGACGGCGAGGTAGAACTGGAGTTGCGCGAGTTCTACAGCGTCGAAGACTTCGGCGACGCGTTCACGCCGGAAGCGCGCGAGAAGGAAGCCAATATGCGCGCACAGCAGGCGCTCGGTTCCTGAGCACCACGGACTGCACGCTCCGCGCGCCATGACCACGCCGATGAACCACCCTTCCACCGCCGCCATCCACCGCAGCATCGAAGCGGTGTGGCGCATCGAGTCGGCGAAGATCATCGGCGCACTGGCGCGCATGCTGCGTGATGTCGGCCTCGCTGAAGAAATGGCGCAGGACGCGCTGGTGACGGCTATGGAAAAGTGGCCGGAATCCGGCGTGCCCGACAATCCGGCGGCCTGGTTGATGACCGCGGCGAAACACCGCGCGCTGGACTGGCTGCGGCGCGGCGAGATGCTGGACCGCACGCATGAAGCACTCGGCCACGAGACCGACCTGCATCATCACGTGGCGAGTGCGGAGCTGTCGGACGCGGTGGACGCGGCCATCGACGCCGACTGGGCAGCGAAGCGGGGCGAGGAAGAAGTCGCCGACAACCTGTTGCGGCTGATCTTCACCGCCTGCCACCCGGTGCTGTCGTCCGAGGCACGCGTGGCGCTCACCCTGCGCCTGCTCGGTGGCCTGTCCACCGACGAGATCGCACGCGCCTTCCTGCTGCCGGAGGCGACGATCGCGCAACGCATCGTGCGCGCCAAGCGCACGCTCAGCGAAGCCCGCGTGCCCTTCGAGGTGCCGCGTGGTGTGGAGCTGGCCGAGCGCATGGCCTCGGTGCTGGCGGTGGTGTACCTGATCTACAACGAGGGCTATGCCGCCACCGCCGGTGACGACTGGATGCGCCCCGCGCTGTGCGAGGAAGCCCTGCGCCTGGGCCGGATCCTCGCCGAGCTGGCGCCACAGGAGCCGGAGGTGCACGGCCTCGTCGGGCTGATGGAAATCCAGGCCTCGCGTGCGCGTGCCCGCGTCGGCCCGCAGGGCCAGCCCATCCTGCTGCTGGACCAGAACCGCGCACGCTGGGACCAGTTGCTGATCCGTCGTGGCCTCGCTGCGCTGGAACGTGCTGCCGCGCTGGGCGCCCTCGGTCCCTACGGCCTGCAGGCGGCCATCGCTGCCTGTCACGCACGTGCGACGACAGCGGCGGAGACGGACTGGGTGCGCATCGCCGCGCTGTACGACGCACTGGCGCAGCTCAACCCTTCGCCGGTCGTCGAGCTCAACCGCGCGGTGGCGGTGAGCATGGCTTACGGGCCGGCGGCGGGGCTGGAGGTGGTGGACACGCTGCTCGTTGAGCCCTCGCTCAAGGCCTACCACCTGCTGCCCAGCGTGCGCGGCGACTTCCTCGCCAAGCTGGGCCGTCTCGCGGAGGCGGAAGCCGAGTTCCGCCGTGCTGCCGCGATGACCCGCAACCAGCGCGAGCTTGACCTGCTGCTGGAACGTGCGGACAGCTGCGCACGCCTGGTAGTACCGCCGCTGGCGCCGTAGTCCAGCGACTCGGCCAGGCTGTCGTCGCGACCCGACGCAGCGCCGGAGCAATGGTGGGCATGACATCCGGCTACACAGGTTTTTACTGTTCGGTTGGCGCGCTTCATGTGCCTCGTCGCACCGGACTGTTAAAGTCGGTGGCCTGTGTGCAGTCAGCCAGACATTCCGCAAACCGGTTTGCTTCAAAGGTTTTCCGCACGTCCGCATCGACCGCCGATTTGCCAGTATCAGCATGACTTCGCAGCCGTCCTCCCCGCTTCCCTCCTCCGTCGAACAGAACCCCGATTACAAGACGCTCCTCGAATCCACCAGGGCCATTCCGTGGAAGATCGACTGGGCGACGATGCAGTTCGCATACATCGGCCCGCAGATCGAACCCCTGCTGGGGTGGACGACCGAGAGCTGGATCAGCGCGCAGGACTGGGCGGCGCGCATCCATGAGGAAGACCGCGAGCGGGTGGTCAACTTCTGCATCGGCCAGTCGAAGCAGGGCGTGGACCACGAGGCGGACTACCGCGCGCTGACAGCGGACGGCCGCTACGTGTGGATCCGCGACGTGGTGCATGTGCTGCGCAATGCGGCCGGCGAAACCGAGGCGCTCATCGGTTTCATGTTCGACATCAGCGAGCGCAAGAAGACCGAGGAAGCCTTGGTCGCGCTGCAGCGCCGGCTGGAGGAATACTCGTTCAAGGATGGCCTCACCGGCGTGGCCAACCGCCGCATGTTCGACACCGTGCTGGCGCGCGAGTGGAGCCAGGCTCAGCGCAGCCAGCAGCCCCTGTCGCTGATCCTGCTCGATATCGATTTCTTCAAGCAGTACAACGACCACTACGGCCATGTGCAGGGCGACGAATGTCTCAAGCAGGTGGCCACTGCGCTGACCGGTGCAGCGGTGCGCCCGCGTGACTTCCTGGCCCGCTTCGGTGGCGAGGAGTTCGTCTTCGTGCTGCCGGAAACCGACAAGGCCGGCGCGCGCCGGATCGCCGAGCGCTGCCGCGCCGTGATCCAGCAGCAGCAGATCGTGCACGCCAGATCGACGGTCGGCCCTTTCCTCACCATCAGCCTGGGTGTCGGCACCGTGGTGCCGGCGCAGGCCGACCGGGCGGTGGACTTCGTGGCCCGCGTCGACCAGTGGCTGTACCGCGCCAAGCAGGGCGGCCGCGACCGCATCGCCAGCGGCGAAGGCTGAGGCCGTGGCCCCGCGCTTCGCCGTGTGTGGCCTCGCTCAGGCCGGCACCGGGTTGCGCATGCCGACGCTGATGCGATTCCAGGCGTTCATGTTGGCGATAGCCATCGTCACCTCCACCGCTTCCTGATCGGAGAAGTGCTCGCGCAGCGTGGCGAAGACGGCGTCCTGGTCGGCCTCGCGTTGCGGGTGCGGCGGCAGGGTCAGCGCCTCGGCCCAGCCCAATGCGGCGCGCTCGCGCGGCGAGAAGAACGGCGCTTCCTGCCAGGCGGCCACCATGTTGAGCTTGCGGGCGTCCTCGCCGCTCTTGATCAGCGCGCTCCAGTGCATGTCCAGGCAGAAGGCGCAGCCGTTGAGCTGCGACACGCGCAGGAAAATGAGTTCGGCCAGGGCCGGGCCGATGCTGCTTTCCTTGATGCGGCCGCTGAAGTCGATCAGCGCCTGGATGGGCTTGCCGCCGAGCTTGTAGAAGGGCAGGCGGGGTTGGTTGCTGTCATGCGTGCTCATGGTGGTCCTCGTGTCGTCGTGGTTTGAAGGGGTGTGTGCCGATACCGATTCGGTACTCACATCAGCAAGACGACCGGGCCCCGGCGTTTGTGACGACCGTCCGGAAAAATGTGGTGGTGAACGCAAACGGGCCGCAGGGGAATGTCCCTGCGGCCCGTTGCCGGTGTGATCGTTGAGCGGCGTTATGCCGGCAGCCACGTGGGCATCGCCGCCTTCGCCAACCGCCGGCCGCCGCTCAGTGCCGGTTTACGGCCCGCGATGGCTGTGGCTTGAATGCCCGGATGTACCGGGCCCGGACTCAGGCCGGCTGGCGCAGTACCTGGTGCGGTGCCGGGATCGGCCAAGCGTTGGCACCGCCCACCTCTGCAATCGCCTTGTTGGTGTCGAAGAACACCTGCCAGTAATCGTTGTTGTGGCAGTACGGGCGCACCGCCAGCTTGGTGCCGGCGGCGTTGAATTCCAGGATCTCCACGTCCGGAGCCGGGCTGGCGATGACGTTGGGAATCTGCGCGACACGCGCCTTCAGTGCGGCGATGGCGGCCAGCGGATCGACGCTGTGGGCCAGTTGCGCGGTCAGCTCGACGCGGCGGAAGGCGTTGGTGCTGTAGTTGACGATGTTGTCGGCGAACAGCTTGTTGTTGCCCACCACCGTGCGCACGTTGTCCGCCTGGTCGATGACGCTGGCGAACATGCCGATCTCGCGCACCGTGCCGGTGATGCCGGCGGCGGTGATGAAATCGCCCACCTTGATCGGCCGCAGCAGGATCAGGAAGATGCCGGCCGCGAAGTTGGCCAGCAGGCCCGACCAGGCCATGCCGATGGCTACGCCGGCCGCCGCGATGAGCGCCGCGAAGGAGGCCGTCTCCACGCCGAACAGGCTGAGGATGGCGATCACCAGCAACACGCGCAGCATGATGCCGATAGCGGATTCCAGATATTCGATCAGGGTCGAGTCCAGCCCGCGTGCGTCCATGCCACGCCGTGACAATGCCTTGACCGACTTGATGACCCAGCCGCCGACGATCCACAGGACGACGGCGCCGAGAATCCTCCACGCGAAGGGAATCACCGTCGCGGCGATGATCGTGTTGATGCTGGCGGCACTGAAGTCGAACGCGTCCATCTGAACCTCCCCCGGTTGTCTGATTGCAGGAAAACGCATGCGATGTGCATGGGCGATTTCCATTATCGGACAGCGCAGGTCAGTTTGCCGATGTATCTTCGGGCGTGATGGCAGCGACCAGCTTTTCCGGCGTCAGGATGGTGAAGCGGTCGCGCAGCGGCGCCTTGCGGGCCATGCCCAGCACCAGGCGATCGCGGGTCACCAGTACATCGGCCTCTGCGTCCCAGGCCAGGACGATGAACTTCTGGTCGTCGCGGTCGCGACAGCGCGGCAGGGTAGCGGCGAAGGCCTCGTCCTCCGGCGTGGCGTCCGGCCAGCACTGCGCGCGCGCTGTGTAGTCGGCCAGCAGCAACTGGCGGTCCGCTGCCTCGATGCCGAACTGCGAATAGGCCAGCACGCGGCGGAACTCGTCCAGGCAGTCGGCCCGCGTCACGGCCAGCGCGCGGTCCTGGTCCAGCCAGGCTTTCAGCACGGCCAGCTTGGGGTCGCGAAAGTGCCACAAGGCCATCACCACGTTGGTGTCCAGCACCCAGCGGCGCGGGCGCATGTCCGGTGCGGGCGTGCTCATCGCAGGTAGGACTTCAGGACCGACAGTAGCTGCTCGACGTCCGCCTCGCGCTCGGCCTGCGGTACGTCCTCGCGTCCCAGGTGCTCGCGCACATGGCCGTCGATCACCTCGCTCATCAAGCCGGTGACCGCGCCCCGCACGGCGGCGATCTGCTGCAGCACCGCGCCGCATTCGGCACCGTCGTTCAGCGCGTTCTCCAGCGCCAAAACCTGCCCTTGGATACGTCGTACCCGGGTCAGCAGCTTCTTGTTACCCACCGTGTGCGGCATGGCTCTCGTTCCGGAATCACATATACTAGGGGGGAGTATATACACAGGGAGCGCGGCATGGCCGGCGACCACGGACATTCCCATCACCATCACGGCTGTGACCACAGCCACGAGCACGAGACGCGGCCCGTGCCGGTGACGGGCAGCGATCACCATTGTGGCAACCCCGGCTTCGACCAGGGCAATCCGCTGGCCGAGCGCAACACGCGGCGGGCGGTGCTGCTCACCGCGGTGATGATGGTCGCCGAGATTGCCGGCGGCTGGTACTACGGTTCCATGGCCCTGCTGGCCGACGGCTGGCACATGGGCACGCACGCGCTGGCGCTGGGTATCAGCGTGCTGGCCTACCACTTCGCACGGCGCTTCGCCGGCGACGCACGCTTTGCCTTCGGCACCTGGAAGATCGAAATCCTCGGTGGCTACACCAGCGCGCTGATGCTGGCCGTGGTTGCGGTCGCGATGGTGGTGGAATCGGTGGCGCGCCTCATCTCGCCCACCGCCATCCACTACGACCAGGCCATCCTGATCGCCTTGATTGGTCTCGCGGTGAACCTGCTGTGCGCCTGGTGGCTGCACGGCAGTGGTGGTCATCATCACGACCATGATCACGGACATTCGCATGGACACACGCACGACGACGACCACCACCACAGCCACGGTGAAGACCTCAACCTGCGTGCCGCTTACGTGCACGTCGTGACCGACGCCGCCACCTCGGTGCTGGCTATCGTCGCCCTGCTCGCTGGCAAGTTCTGGGGCGCCGACTGGCTGGACCCGGTGATGGGCATCGTCGGTGGCGTGCTGGTCGCCATCTGGGCGGTGGGCCTGCTGCGCGACACCGGCCGCGTGCTGCTGGACGCCGAGATGGACGACCCGGTGGTGGCGCGCATCCGTCAGACCGTGCAGCAGAACAGCGACGGTGCGACTATCGCCGACCTCCACGCCTGGCGCGTCGGCCGCGGTGCTTATGCCTGCATCGTCAGCGTGGAGAGCAAGGTGTCGCTGTCAGGCGATGCGCTGCGTGCGGCCTTGCTGACGCTACCGGAAGTGGTGCATGTGACGGTGGAGGTGCGTACCGGTGCCTGGCGGCCGGTCGCTGCAAGCACTGCCACCGGCGCCTATCGAAGCGCTGTGCGCGCAGGCCGATGAACCCTGTCGCGGCTGGCGACCGACTTGTGGAGGAACGGACATGAAACTGTTGCTTGTCGGTGCGACCGGCCTCGTCGGCAGCTACGTGCTGCAGCAGGCCTTGCAGGACCCGCGTGTCGATGAAGTCGTCGCTCCTGCAAGGCGGGCCTTGCCCGCACAGCCAGGCTTGCTGGCGCCCGTCATCGACTTCGACCACCTGCCGGAAGACGCTGACTGGTGGAAGGTCGATGCCGTCATCTGCACCCTGGGTACGACGATCCGCACCGCGGGATCGCAGGCTGCATTCAGGCGTGTCGACCATGACTACCCGCTGGCCGTCGCCCGCATCGCACATCGTCATGGGGTGCGGACATTCGCGCTGAACTCCGCGAAGGGCGCCGATGCGTCCTCGCGCATTTTCTACTCCCGCGTGAAAGGCGAACTGGAACGCGAACTCGCCGGGGTCGGTTTCGACTCGCTTACCTACGTGCGGCCGGGCCTCATCGGCGGCCCTCGCCAGGAGCGGCGCACCGGGGAGTCGGTCGCCACGCTGCTGCTCACGGCGATCGGCCCGGTGTTGCCGCGAAGCTGGCGCATCAATCCGGCCGAACGGATTGCCGAAGCGCTCATCGACGCTGCGCTGCGACCACGGTCCGGCATCCATGTCGTGAGCGCCGACCAGCTCAACTGAGCTGGTGGCAGGCTCAGCCTGCGCGGCTCTCCTTCCACACCCGCCAGGCCAGCGCGCCCAGCGCCAGCACACCGGCGATCAGCACCGCCCACACCAGCCACTTCTTCTGCAGTGCGCTGCGTTCGGCGGGCGCCAGCGCTGTGAGGCGCTCCGGGCCGCCTAGGGTGACGGCCTCGCCGAGGTAGGCGGTGGGCAATGCGTCGATGCCTGCGTCCGCCAGGGTCGGCACCAGCGTGTTGATCGGCAGCGCCGTGTCCGTGGCGGCGCGCGTGCCCCAGGCCAGCAGGTAGGGGCCACGGCCGCGCGCGTTGAAGACGAGGATGCGCGCGTCACGTTCCACGGTCAGTTGCGGCGGGTTCGCACCCCAGCCGGGGCCGAGCGGGCGCAGGCGGATCTCCTTCGCATCCACCGGGCGCGCCAGCGTGACGGCGGGCGATGCCTGCGCGCTGCCATCCGGCGCGAGCAACTGGTAGGCGACGCTGCGTTCCAGTGGCTGCCAGGGCGCGTCGACCGCGCGGCGCGATTCGATGGCCAGCGGGAATACGCTGTTCGGCTCGGCAGGCGAGATCTGCAGGGTGCTCACCGGCTGCACGGCGGGCAGGACGTACAGCGTGCTGCCGTCGGCCTGCGTGGTGCCGGAGCCGGAGAACACTTCCACGCGTGTGGTGGTGGTTCGCTCCACCGCTGGGCTGGCCTGTACGCGGGTCAGTCCGGGTGCCGGGCTGCCGTCCACGAAACGCAGGCGCCAGTAGCGGTACGCATGGCCGTGCCCGCCTTCCAGCGGCACGTCGCCCTGCACCAGTTGCTGGTTGCCGTTGCGCAGTTCCAGCAGCGGCAGTTCGTGGGCGAGGCTCACCCAGTCCTTCAGATCCATGCTGCCATCCACGCTGACGCGCTGCTGCCAGTTCTGCGTGTGCGGCGTCCATGCCAGATGCAGGCTGCGCAAGGCAGGCGGCTCCTTGCGCTCCGGTGCGGCAACCAGCAGGTACTCCGCCTGTGTCTGGCCGGTGGTGTTCGGGGTGAGGCGCAGCGACAACCGGTTGCCGTCGCTGTCCACGCTCAGCACCTGCGCACCCGCCGTGCCGGCGTTCTCGACGCGGTAGTTCTGCAGCGTGATGCGCGCGGCGGCGGCCGGTGTGACCGGCGGCGCCTGCAGGCTGTGCGGCAGCAGCTCGCCGTCGGCGTTGTACACCCGCAGGTCGCGCAGGTCCGGCCACGCCGTGCCGACGTAAACCTCGGAGGGCAACTCGACGCGATGGAAGGGCGCGTTGTCGGTGGTCAGCATCAGCTTGCGGCCGGACGCGAAATCGCCGGGCGCAAGTTCGGTGCTCTGGGCCAGGCACAGCAGCGGCAGCGCACACAGCAGGCCCAGCGTGCGGACGGGGCGGAAGGCTCTGGTCATGAAGGATTCTCGGGCGTCGGGTCGGGAAGCGGCCGCAGCGTGGTGGTGGTGGCGTCCGCCCTTTCGTCACCATCGGCAGCATCGCGTCGCGGCGGCAGCGGGGCGAAGTAGCCGATGGCCAGCACCAGCAGCGCTACGCCGATGAAGGCCACTGCACGGGCGAGGCCGCCACCGCGCGCGGCATCCACCGCGAACAGCTTGAGGATGACGATGCCCAGCACCACGGCACCGCTGATCCATACCCGTCGTTCGGCGCGACGGGTGCCGATGAGCATGCAGGCGAGCGCGGCCAGGGTCCACGCCAGCGCGAAGCTGGTCTGCACCAGGCGCGATTGCCACAGCGTCTCGGCGTCCCAGTCGATGCCACCCAGCATCGCCAGCGTGCGCAGCAACAGGCCGTTGGCCCACCACACCGCCAATGCGGCCAAGGCAAGGCCGGACGTGCGGGTTGCGATGGCAGGCAGGTAGTCGGCGATGTTCGTGCGCCACACCCACAGCATCAGCAGGCCGAAAATGGCGCCCTGCTCCAGCGGATTGAGCAGTGGCAGGTAAGCCTGTTTCGGCATGCTGCCGTCCAGTGCGTTGGTGGAAATCAGCAGCAGAACCAGCGCCGCGACAGCAGGTGCCAGTGCACCCAGCCACCAGGCGCGGCCCTGCGCCTGCAGCGGCCACAGGCCGCGCCCGTCTGCCAGCCACACGGCAAGCACCGTAGTGGCCAGCGCCGCCATCAGCAGGCCGGCCTGCCATTCCTCGCTGCCCCAGCCCAGCTTGTTCAGGTGCCACAGCAGCTCGCTGCCGGTCACCGCCAGCACGCCCCAGCCGAGGCTGGCATGCAGGCCGAAGAGCACGGCGGAGCCCGCCTGCGCGGGAAGCAGGGCAGCCAGGCTGACCGGGGAGTCACCCTCGCGGTCTTCCTGCCACAGCAGCCAGAACGCCGTGGCGATGGCCGGCAGCCACACCAGCGCCGGCCAGCCTGCGCCGAAGGGCCGGCCGAAAGCCAGCCACTGGTGGATCAGCACCACGGCGGCGAAGGGCCACAGCAGCCACGCGGCGCAACGCAGCTGCGGCCAGGCCAGGCGGGCGCCGACCTGCCGCCAGGCTGCCACGCTCGCCAGCATGCCGGCCAGTGCGAACAGCGACGCGTCGCCGTGATCGAACAGGCGTTGCGTGCCCTCGGCCAGCCACAGCAGCCAGGCCGTGATGCCACCGATCCACAGCACCCACGCAGGAATGTCCTCGACATCCGACAGCACACCGCGCAAGTGCCCGGGCGGATAGCGCCGCCATGTCGCCGCACCTGCCAGCCAGCTCAGCGCCAGGGTGGCCGTCACCAGCAGGAAGCTGGCGGTGTCCATGCCGTCGTCGTACGCGATGGCCGCCGCCACCGCCGCCAGTACCAGCAACAGCACGCCGCTCCAGGCCATGCGCGCCTCGCGCTGGCTACGTCCTGCCCACAGCAGGCCGAGGCCTTCCAGCGCCCAGGCCATCGCCGTGTAACGCGCCGACAGGGCCAGCGGAATCGCCAGCGTGGCGAAACCGGCGCCCAGGGCGAGGAAGCTCGTGGTGAGGCGCTGCGTCTGCTGCGGCCAGCGGCGCAGCAGGAACAGGGCGAGCGGCAGGTACAGGGCCGCGAAGCCCAACGCGGAAAAAGCCGGGCCGTACTCCCAGTGACGCACCAGCCCCACCTGCATGCCGAAGCCGATCAGCGGTGCGCCGAACACCAGGGTCGCGTCGACCAGGCCATGTCCTTCGCGCTCGCTGCGCAGCGCGAACAACACCGCGAGCAGGCCGAAGACCACGAGGTTGAAGACGAGGAAAAACTGGCTGCTGGCGTAATGCAGCGCGGGGTCATACGTTTCCGCGCCCCACCACAGGCCGACGCCGAAGGTGAACACGAAGCCGACGAGGTTGAGCGGCCGCCAGCTCTGCCACAGGCTCACCGCGAGGATGCCCAGCGTGAGCAGCCCGTAGTAGGAGAACAGTGCGACATGCGAGCCACCGCCCGTCGACAGCAGCACCGGTGCGAGATAGCCGCCGATGCTCGCCAGCACCGCCAGGCTCTGCGCGCGTTGCAACACCGCGAGCGCCACGCTGGCCGCGCAGATGCCCAGCATCAGCGCCAAGCTCAGGCTGTGCGGCAGCAGCGTGTACAGCCGGAAGGCGGCGAAGCAGGTGATGTACAGCGCGCCGATTGCGCCGCCCTGCAGGATCAGCGCGTACAGCGGCGCCTTGGCCCGTAGTCGCCAGCCCAGCGTGAGCAGGCCGCCGGCGATGCCGGCCGCGGTGACCAGACGCAGCTCGATGGGGAACAGGTTGCGGTCGGCCGCGTAGTTCATCAGGTAGGCGAGGCCGAAGAACAGCAGCAGCACGCCCAGCTTAGCCAGCGGGTTGCCCTGCAGGAACCAGCGGATCAGGCCGGACAGCGGGTTGGGCAGGCTGTCGCGCTCGCCGTCTGCGGCCTTGCCCGCAACGGCTGCCGTGCGTGCGGTGACGGGCGGGGTCGTGCGGGTGGGTGGCGCATCTGGCACATGCGGCGCAGCGGGTGTGACGGTGGGCGGCGTGGGTGCCGCTGGCGCTGCGACCGGCTCCGGCAATGCGGATGGCATCGCAACTGTGCTGCTGTCCACGACTACCGCTGGCGACGCCACTGATGGCGCTGCGACGACAGGCGTTACGGCGGCCACCGGCACGGGCGTGGCTACGGGCGCTTCGCGCGGTGCCGTCTGCGCGGTGGCATCGCTCTGCCCGGCTTCAACGCGCGCCAGCCGCTGCAACAGCCCACCCAGCGTGGCGCGCAGTGCGCGCACCTCCTCTTCCAGTCGCTCGCCGCGTCGCCACGCAATGATGGTCAGCACCGGCAACACGATCAGGTAACCGACAGCCAGCAAGACGCCCAGCATCGCCAGACCTTCCATGCCGTTCCCCCGTTTTCTTGTGTCGGCGCATGGTAGCAGGGCGGTTGATGCCACCCGACTGGCCCTCCGGGCGAGCATCGCGTGCCGACGTACGGAACCCTTTTGCCGTAGCGGCGCTCAGTACTGGCAAGACGTTCAGAGGGCCGCCAAGACAGCCCTGCCAGGGAGGGTTCCACCATCCACAAGGAAAAAGAGGAGAACCCCATGCAGAACGAATACCACGACGCTCTCGATCGCCAGGAGCATCCTGCGCACCACGCCCCAGGTGACGCGCTGTCCACCGCTGCAACGGCGAAGAGCACCCGACGTGCCCGCGGTGGCCCACGCGCCGCGCTGAGGTGGACCTGCCGCATCACCGCCTCGACGGCCGTCGTGCTGGCCATGCTGGAGGCCGGCAACGCAGCTGCCCAGGCCCTGCCGGAAAGCGCGGGCTTCGGCGCATCACCGGTCCTGCCCAGGCCGGACAAGCAATGGATTCCCACCGTGAATGTCGCCGAGGCCACCGGCTGGCCGCAGGGTGGCAAGCCGGTGGCAGCGTCCGGCCTGCAGGTGCAGGCTTTCGCCAGCCAGCTGGACCACCCGCGCTGGGTGTACGTGCTGCCCAATGGCGACGTGCTGGTGGCGGAGAGCAACAAGCCGCCACCCGACGAGAACGACAAACCCAGCCTGCGCCGCTGGTTCATGGGCTTCTTCATGAAGTCCGCTGGGGCCGGCGTGCCCAGTGCCAACCGCATCACCCTGCTGCGCGACGCCAACGGCGACGGCGTGGTGGAGACGCGCACGGTGTTCCTGAAAGACCTCAACTCGCCCTTCGGCATGGCCCTGGTGGGCAACAACCTGTACGTCGCCAACACCGACGCGGTGGTGCGCTTCCCGTACACCGAGGGTGCCACCAGCATCACCGCCGCGCCCACCAAGGTGGTGGATCTGCCGGCCAAGCCGCTCAACCATCACTGGACCAAGAACATCATCGCCAGCCGCGACGGCACGAAGCTGTACGCCACCGTCGGCTCCAACAGCAACGTCGGCGAGAACGGTATGGACATCGAGGAGGGTCGCGCGGCGATCCACGAGATCGATCTCGCCAGCGGCAAGATGCGGCTCTTCGCCAGCGGCCTGCGCAACCCCAACGGCCTGGCCTGGCAGCCGCAGAGCGGCGCGCTGTGGACCACGGTGAACGAGCGCGACGAGATCGGCGACGACCTTGTGCCGGACTACATGACTTCGGTGCGCGACGGTGGTTTCTACGGCTGGCCCTACAGCTACTTCGGCCAGCACGTGGACGAGCGCATCGAGCCGCCGCGGCCGGACCTGGTGGCCAAGGCCATCGTGCCGGACTATGCGCTGGGCGCGCACACCGCCTCGCTGGGGCTGGCCTTCTACGAAGCCAGCCTGCTGCCGGCGCAGTACCGCAACGGCGCCTTCGTCGGCCAGCACGGCTCCTGGAACCGCAAGCCGCGCAGCGGCTACAAGCTGGTGTTCGTGCCCTTCACCGACGGCAAACCCGCCGGCCCGCCGCAGGACATCCTCAGCGGCTTCGTGGTGGACGACAAGGCGCTCGGCCGCCCGGTCGGCGTGGCGGTGGACAAGGCCGGTGCGGTCCTGATGGCCGATGATGTCGGCAACATCATCTGGCGGGTGACACCAGCGAAGTAAGCGCCGGATGAGCCGGGCGGATCTGCAAGCGTATGTCGAACATATCGCCAGTGCGCTTGCATCGTCATCTGCGTGAGCCAAGATGAGCGAAGGCGCGCCTCGGCCCATCTCGTCCGAATGGCAGAGGCGCGCACCCCGCCACGGGCGCAAGAATCGTGGCTGCCTCCTTCGCCAGCATCATTCCGGGCCACACGCATGAGCCACGTCGTCATCGAACACCGCGAGCAGTTGCTGTTCCAGCTGGCCGAAGCGGCCGAGGTGGAGCACTGCCTGATGTGCACCTACCTCTACGCCGCCTTCACGCTGAAGGGCGCAGACGCCACCGATCTGGACGACACCGAGCGCGAGGCCGTGCAACGCTGGCGCAAGGTGCTCATCGCGGTGGCCATCGAGGAGATGAGCCACCTCACCCTGGTCGGCAACCTGATGGTCGCGCTCGGCGGTGGCCCGCAACTGGACCGCGCCAACCTGCCGCTGACGGTCGGCTACTTTCCCGCCGGTGTGCAGGCGGTGCTGGCGCCGTTCTGCGAACACACCATGGATCACTTCGTGTTCCTCGAACGGCCGGAGAACACGCCGGACGCCGACTGGAGCGTGTTCCCGCACGACAGCTACAGCCGCGGCGTGGTGCATGGCCGCGTGATGCCCAACACCTTCGACTACGCCACCGTGGGCGAACTGTACCGCTCCATCCTGCAGGGCATCGAGACCCTGTACGAACGCGTCGGCGAAGACGCCTGTTTTCCCGGCCGCAGCGCCTCGCAGATCGGCCCGCTGGATGCCGCCCTGCCCGGCCTGCGCAGCATCACCACGCTGGAGGATGCGCGGCAGGCCATCGATACCATCGTGCGCCAGGGCGAGGGTGCGGCCACAGCGTGCGAGCGATCGCACTACATGCGCTTCATCGGCGTGCGGGAGGAACTGGCGAAACTGCGCGCACGCCGCGCGGATTTCGAACCCTCACGTCCCGCCGCCCTCAACCCCGTGATGCGCAAGCCACCGATGCCGGAGGGTCGCGTGTGGGTGACGCATCCGCAGGCCGTGCTGGTGATGGACTACGCCAACGCGCTGTACGCCTTCATGCTGCGCCTGCTGATGCAGGCCTGGGGCCGTCCGCCGGCGCTCGCGAGTGCGAAAGGCATGCTGGTGCAGGCCAGCATCCGCGTCATGCGCGCGATGACGCCGGTGGCGGAATACCTCACCACGCTGCCGGCCTGCGAGGACCAGCCGGGCGTGAATGCCGGCATCAGCTTCGCCACCCTGCGCAATGTCGTCGCCCTGCCTTTCGGTTCGGCGGAATGGCGGATGCTCGGTGAACGCGCCGACGAACTGGCGCAACGTGGACGCGAGCTGACTTCGCAGCACGCGCTGTTCGCCGACGTCGCAAAGCTGCTCGACAGCATGGCCGCCGAACTGCTGGCACGCGAACAGGAGGCGACGCCGGTCGCCGCTGCACCGGTACCCACAGCACCTACGGCCACTTCCAGCGCGCCGGTAGAGGCCAGCGGCATTGAAGTCGCCGAAGGCAAACAGGTCACGCTGTACTTCGAAGGCAAGCGCTGCATCCACGCCCGTCACTGCGTGCTCTCGCAGCCGAAGGTCTTCAAGGCGAATACGCCGGGCACCTGGATCTTTCCCGACGAAGCCCGCCCCGACGACCTCGCCGCACTGGCGCAGAACTGCCCCTCCGGCGCCATCCAGTACCGCCGCCATGACGACGGCCCGGACGAACCCGCGCCCGCCGTGAACACCCTGCGCGTGCGCGAGAACGGCCCGCTCGCCATCCACGCGCCGATCACGCTCGGCGACCAGGCCATCGGCTACCGCGCCACCCTGTGCCGCTGCGGCGCCTCACAGAACAAACCCTTCTGCGACGGCTCGCACAACGACGCCGGCTTCAAAGCCAGCGGCGAACCCGCCAGCCTGGACACGCCGACGCTGACCCAGCGCCATGGGGCACTGAGCGTGCGTCCGCAAGCCAACGGCCCGTTGAAGCTCAGCGGCAACCTGGAAATCTGCTGCGGCACCGGCCGCACCATCGCCCGCGTGGAGCACGCCACGCTATGCCGCTGCGGCGGCTCGGCCAACAAGCCGTTCTGTGATGGCACGCATGCGCGGAATGGATTCGCCGCGGTGGGGGATTGAGCACCGCATCCAGCACGACATCTCGCGGAACGGAGGACGGCAACCCTCCGCGAGGGACAACGCAGACGCGGTGGGGTGGGTTCGCGAAGCAACCCACCATCATCGCTACGCACAGGCCTCGACGTTTGCGTGAAGCCGGAACGGTGGGTTGTTGCCTCATTCGCCAATCCGTCCGAACCCACCCTACGCCCTGCGTGTTGGGCTTCGCTTCGCTCAACCCAACCTACCGCTTCCTGCGTGGCCTCACGCTGTGGTCGTAGGTTGGGTTGAGCGCAGCGACTTGTGCTGAGCTTCGTCGAAGCAAGCCCAACATTGGTGGCACCGATCAGGCACCACCTCCAAAGCAGGTACTCAAGCCGCCTGCAACAACGCCAACACCTTCTCCGCCACCAGCCCCGACGAGGCCGGGTTCTGGCCGGTGACCAGCTTGCCGTCGGTGACGGCGAAGGGTTGCCAGTCGGGGCCGTGCTCGAAGAGGCCGCCGAGTTCACGCATGCGGGTCTCCAGCGCGAAGGGCACCACGCTGGCGAGTCCCACCGCGTTCTCTTCACTGTCGGTGAAGCCGCTCACGCGGCGGCCGTTGAGGATGGACTTGCCGTCCGCACCCCTGGCGCTCACCAGGCCGGCCGGGCCGTGGCACACCGCGGCCACCACCTTGCCGGCGTTCCAGGCGGATTCCACCGCGCGGGTCACACCGGCATCACCCGGCAGGTCCCACATGGTGCCGTGGCCACCGGCGAAGAACACCGCGTCGAAGTCCGCCGCGTTCACGCTGGCCACCGGCACCGTGTTGCGGATGGCGGCTTGCGCCACCGGGTCGGCCAGCATGCGGTCGACCTCGGCGTCGTTCTCGCCGGCCGGCTTCAGGCTGTTGGGGTCGAAGGGCACCACGCCACCGCGCGGCGAGGCCAGCACCACGTCGATGCCGGCGTCGCGGAAGCCGTAGTAGGGCACGGCCAGCTCGTCGGACCAGATGCCGGTCTGCTTGCCGCTGTCGCCCATGCGGTCGTGGGAGGTCAGGATGATCAGGACTTTCTTGCTCATGGTTGTTCCTTTGTGAGGTCTCGTCGAGGAGGTCCCGTCGAGGGAGTGAGTGCAGTCTATTGCGGTGAGCGGAAGCGATGAACTAGGCTTCGCTCAATTCATCTTCAACGTCATGTAATCAATGAGCCGCAGTTTCGACCCCGTCCAGCTCGGCAGCATCGAGCTGTTCTGCAAGGCCGCCGAGCTGGGCGGCTTCACCGCTGCAGCCGAGGCGCTGGGCGTGACGCCTGCAGCGGTGAGCCGCGCCATCGGGCGCATCGAGGAACGCCTGGGAGTGCGGCTGTTCGTGCGCAGCACGCGGCGCATGCGCCTCACCGACGACGGCCAGCTCTACCACGAGCAATGTCGCCAGGCGCTGGCGCAGATCGAGGAGGCGGAGCGCGCCATCACCGGCCATCAGGCGGTGCCGGCCGGCGTGCTGCGCATCAGCGTGCCGACCACCTACGGCCATTCGCGGGTGATGCCGATGCTGCCCGCCTTCCGCGCGCGCTACCCGGCGGTCAGCGTGGAGGTGGAGGTGTCCAACCGCAACATCGATTTCGTGGAGCAGGGTTTCGACCTGGCGATCCGCCTCGGTGCGCCACCGGATTCGCGCCTGGTCGCGCGCAAGCTGGAAGACGCCAGCATGGGGGTGTTCGCCTCACCCGACTACCTGTCGCGCCACGGCGAGCCACGTACGCTGGATGAACTGCAGCAGCACGTCAGCGCGCAGTTCGTGCGGCCCAGCACCGGCCGCGTGATGCCCTGGGTGTTCCGCCGCGACGGCGCCGACATCGAGCTGCAGCTCGACAGCCCGGTGCGCGTGCTGGAGGACGTGCTGGGTTGCGTCAGCTTCGCCCGCGCGGGCGGCGGGCTGGTGCAGATCTACCACTTCGTCGTCGCCGAGCAGCTCGCACGCGGCGAGCTGGTGGAGGTGCTGCAGCCTTACGCCGGCCGCTCGCGGCCCTTCTCCATCCTGTACCCGCACAACCGGCACCTGTCGGCGCGGGTGCGGGCCTTCGTGGACTTCATGCTGCAGGCGGTGGCGGGCTGAGGAAGCGCCGCATCACGCGGTGGGCGGATACATCGGCTTGCCGTCGTTCAGGTACAGGATGCCCTTCACGACGCGATACACCAGCCACACCCAGGTGGCGAAGATGATCGCCCAGCCGATGAGGACGATGGCGAGGATGCCGCCGATCACGAACCACAGCAGGCCGAACCAGAAGCTGCGGATCTGCCAGCGGAAGTGGCTCTCCATGAAGGTGCCGGCCACGTCCTCGCGCTTCACGTAGTTGATGATGATGGCGATGATCGCCGTGATGCCCACCACGTACGACACCGCGTACAGCACGTAGATGATCATCGTCAGGTTGCGCGCCGAGCCGATCGGGTCCGGCGTGGTGGCGTTGCTGGTGGTGGGCAGGTTGTCCATCGCGATAGCTCTCCGTCGGTGAGCAGCCAGTGTAATGCGGGGCCGGCACGACACCCAGCGCTGCGCGGCCAGCGGCATAATCGCGGCTCCTGCCCGCGTCCGCCGGGCGTCCGGAACCCGCCCGATGACGTCCCCGAAGCACGCCCGGATCCTGTTGCTGTTCGCCCACCCCGCCTACCAGCGCTCGCGCATCAACCACGCGTTGATCGAAGCGGTGCAGGACATCGATGGCCTGAGCCTGCACGACCTCTACGAGCAGTACGCCGACGGTTTCATCGACGCGCGCCGCGAACAGGCGCTGCTGCAGGAGCACGAGGTCATCGTCGCCCAGCATCCGCTGTACTGGTTCTCCTGCCCGCCGCTGCTGCGCCTGTGGCAGGACACCGTGCTGACCAACGGCTTCGCCTACGGCCAGGGCGGCACGGCGCTGGCCGGCAAGCGCTGGCTCAGCGTGGTGAGCACTGGCGGCGGCACCTTCGACGACCTGCACTGCGAGCCCGAACGCTTCGCGGTGGAGGAGCTGCTGCATCCCTTCGAGGCCGCCAGCGACCTGTGTGGCATGCACTGGGAGGCGCCCTTCGTGGTGCACGGTGGTCATGCCCTCGGCATGGAGGCGCTGGCGCAGCACGCGGCCGACTACCGCGCGCGGCTGCTGGATCTGCGCGAGGGTCTCACCCCGCCGCTGCACGCCGCGCACGACCGCGCAGCCGGTGCCTGAGGCCTCGGTACCGGACAACGCAAGAAGGCAACACGGCAACCCCTCCAATCAAGGACACGACATGGATCACGGCACCTGGCTGGCACAGGCCTGCATCTTCCTCGCCGCAGCGGTGGTGTCGGTGCCGCTGGCCAAGCGCCTCGGCCTCGGCTCGGTGCTGGGTTACCTGCTGGCTGGCGCGCTGATCGGCCCGCATGTACTGGGCCTGCTCGGCGAGCCAGAGGGCGTGATGCACGTGGCCGAGTTCGGCGTGGTCATCATGCTGTTCCTCATCGGCCTGGAAATCCGCCCCAGCTACCTGTGGCAGATGCGCGCCGCCATCCTCGGCCTGGGTGGCGCGCAGGTGGTCGTCACCACGCTGGCGGTGGCGGGTGTGGCGCTGGCCTGTGGTCTGGTGTGGCAGCACGCACTGGCCATCGGCATGATCGCCGCCATGTCCTCCACCGCCATCGTGCTTCAGTCGCTGCGCGAGCGCGGGCTGGACAGCTCGCAGCCGGGCCGCGCCGCCTTCTCGGTGCTGCTGTTCCAGGACATCGCGGTGATTCCGATGCTGGCATTGCTGCCGTTGCTGGCGACCCAGCGCAGCGCAGCGCAGGCGGAGGCCGTGCATGCCAGCCTGATCGCCAGCCTGCCGGACTGGGCGCAGGCGCTGGTGGTGCTCGGGGCGGTCGGCGGCATCGTGGTGGCGGGGCGCTATGCGCTGCGCCCGGTGTTCCGCTACATCGCCAGCACCGGCCTGCGCGAGATCTTCACCGCCACCGCCTTGCTGCTGGTCGTCGGTGTCGCCCTGCTGATGCAGGCGGTGGGCCTGTCGGCGGCGCTCGGCGCCTTCGTGGCCGGTGTGGTGCTGGCCGACAGCGAGTTCCGCCACGAACTGGAAAGCGATATCGAGCCCTTTCGCGGCCTGCTGCTGGGGCTGTTCTTCATCTCGGTCGGCGCCAGCATCGACTTCGCCCTGCTGGCCGCGCATCCGCTGCTGATCCTCGCGCTGGTCGCCGCGTTGGTCCTCATCAAGACCGGCGTGCTCTACCTGCTGGCCCGCCTGTTCCAGGACAGCCATGCCGACGCCATGCTGCTGGCGCTGTGCCTCGCGCAGGGTGGCGAGTTCGCCTTCGTGCTGTTCGCCTTCGCCGAGTCCGCCCGCGTGCTGGATGCCGGCATCACCGCGCCGCTGGTGCTGGCGGTCGCGTTGTCCATGGCGGCCACGCCGCTGCTGTTCCTCGTCGCCCAGCGCCTGCGCGGCAAGCCGGCGGCGCGCCAGCGGCCGGACGAGGCCATCGACAACCATCACCCGCAGGTCATCATCGCCGGCTTCGGCCGCTTCGGGCAGATCGTGGGCCGCCTGTTGCGCACCAATGGTTACCGCAGCAGCGTGCTGGACCATAGCGCCGACCAGATCGAACTGGTACGCCGCTTCGGCAACCAGGCCAGCTACGGCGATGCCTCACGCATGGACCTGCTGCGTGCGGCAGGTGCCGAGACCGCGCAGGCCATTGTCATCGCCATCGACGACGAGGAGCGCGCCTCGCAGATCGTCGAGTCTGTACGCAAACACTTCCCCCACCTCAAGGTGCTGGCGCGCGCCTACGACCGCCGCCACCTCTACGAGCTGCGCAAGATGGGCGCCCACGTGGTGGAGCGCGAAACCTTCGCCGGTGCCGTGAAGCTTGGCGAGCACGCATTGCGCCTGCTGGGCATGCGCGCGCACCAGGCCCACCGTGCGGCACAGATCTTCACCCATTACGACAGCGATCTCATCGAGCGCCTGGAGCCCTACTGGGGCGACCTCGAGAACTACCGCAGCCAGCTCGGCCGCCAGACTGCCGACGTCGAGGAACTGATGCGCCAGGACGGCGCTGCCTTCCACCTCGGGCAGGCGCAGCACGGCTGGGACGCCGAGCCGGAAGCGGAGGCGTCGAGCGCCACGGGCGGGCAGATGGCCACCTCGCCACATCGCCCGTGACCGGCGCGAGGCACTGAGCGGCGGATACCACACCTCGTGCAACATCCTTCCGGATCACCCATCATGCATATCGCCATCGTCGGCTACGGCACGGCCGGGCAGGCCGCGGCCATCGCACTGGGCGCGCTGCCCGGTGTCGCGGTCTCGGTATTCGAACAGGCACCGGCGCTCGGACCGGTCGGGGCAGGCTTCCTGCTGCAACCCACCGGCTTGCTGGCGCTGCAACGCCTGGGCCTGCTGGAGCAGGCCCTGCAGCATGGCGCGCGCATCGATGCGCTGCAGGGCTTCAGCCATCGCGGCCGCCAGGTCATGGACATGCGTTACGCGCGCTGGTCACCCGCGGCCTTCGGCCTGGGCATGCAACGCAACACGCTGTTCGCGCTGCTCCATGCACGGCTGCCGCCCAGCGTGCGCCTGCACACCGGCCATGCCATGCAGAGCCTGGACGCGCAGCGCGGTGTGCTGGTCGACCGCGCGGGGATCGAGCACGGCCCCTTCGATCTCGTGGTGGTTGCTGACGGCTCGCGCTCGCCATTACGCAGCCAGCATTTCGGCGATGCCTGCGCGCCGCTGTACCCCTGGGGGGCGTGGTGGTGCCTGGTCGACGCGGAGGACTGGGCGTATCCGGCGCACCTGCAGCAGCGCTACCGGCTGGCGCGCAACATGGCCGGCCTGCTGCCCGTGGGCAAGGCGACGACCGATGGCGCTGCGCACAAGCTCTGCCTGTACTGGAGCGTGCCCGCGGGGGCGACGCCGGACGGACGTGACTCCCACGGCGTGTGCGAAGCACTGTCCGGCCTGTGGCCGGAGGCAGCGGCCCTCATCCGTCGCCAGGCCCCCGTGCCCCTGACGCATGCGAGCTATCGCGGCGTGCACCTGCGCCGCTGGCACAAGGACCGTGCGGTGTGGATCGGTGACGCGGCGCATGGCATGAGTCCGCAACTCGGCCAGGGCGTGAATCTCGCCCTGCTCGACGCGCTGGCGCTGGCCGATGCGCTACGCGATCAGCGCGACCTGCATGCCGCCCTCGGCCGCTTCGAGCGCCAGCGCAAGGCGCATGTGCGCTGGTACCGCTGGGGCAGTCACTGGCTGACGCCCTTGTTCCAGTCGGACCACGACTGGCTGGCCCGCATGCGTGACCTGCTGTTCATGCCGGCCAGCCGCATGCCCGGCTCGGCAGCCGTGTCGCTACGCCTGCTGACGGGGGTGCTGGGCTGGCAGGGCCTGGACGCCGGCAAGCAAGCGGCAGACGCCATGGCCGCGCGTGCCTCGTCAGAGCCCTGATTGTTCCCGTCGATTGTTCCCGTCGTTGGCTACGGCGTCGCCGTCGGCAGCACGATGAAAAAGCGCGTCACGCCATCCGCTGACGCCAGCCGGATGTCTCCACCATGTGCCTGTGCGATGGAGCGGGTGATCGCCAGCCCCAGGCCGGCGCCCTCATTGCTGCCCCCTCCGGCGCGCACGCGGGCCGCATCGGCGCGGTAGAAGCGGTCGAACAGGCGTGCGGCCTGCGCGGCAGGAATCGTGTCCCCCTCGTTGCGCACGCAGACGCTGGCCTCGCCGTCGCGCTGGCTGATGGTGACCTGCACCGTGCTGCCGGCCCGTGCGTGGCGCAGCGCGTTCGACAACAGGTTGGACAGCGCACGCCGCAGCATCAGACGGTCCGCGGTCACGCTCGCATCGCCCTCGCTGTGCAGGCGCAAGCCGGCAGATTCGGCGAGCGCCTCGTAGAACTCGAAGAGCCCCGCTACCTCGGTGGCCAGCGACACCGGTTCAGCGTGCGGCAGCATCAGGCCGTTGTCGGCCTGGGCGAGGAACAGCATGTCGCTGATCATCCGGCTCAGGCGCTCCAGCTCCTCCGCGTTCGACGACAGCACTTCGCGGTAGTCGTCTGCGCTGCGCGCGCGCGACAGCGCTACCTGGGTCTGCATCATCAGGTTGCTGACCGGTGTGCGCAGTTCGTGGGCGATGTCGGAG
The DNA here is from genome assembly GCA_031119205.1 of Moraxellaceae bacterium. Lineage (GTDB taxonomy): Bacteria > Pseudomonadota > Gammaproteobacteria > Burkholderiales > Rhodocyclaceae > Uliginosibacterium. The sequence goes on from JAVHYF010000003.1 coordinate 80,403, forward strand.
GAGAAGTCCGACAGCCGCCGGAAAGAGTCTTCCAGCCGCGCCAGCATCGCGTTCAGGCTGTCGACCATCTCCACCATTTCCACCGGCACCGCATCGGTGGGCAGGCGCTGGTCCAGGCGCGCAGCGGTCACGCCGGCAGCACTGTCGCGCAGCGCATGCAGCGGGGCGAGGCCGCGTCGGGTCACGCCCCAGCCGAGCAGGCCCATCAACACCGCAGCCACCACGATCACCCCGCTCATGCTGCGCAGGAAAGCGCGCATGAAGTCCTCGTGATGCGAGATCTCGGTGGCGATCACCACGGTAGCGTCGGCCCAGGCGCTGCCAGCGCCGGCATGCGCCGTGCCCATGCGTGCGACGATGCCGCGGAAGTGGCGCTCGCCTTGCGCGCTGGCCGCTGCGTGCGTCGCCGTCGCTCCTTGTCTGTCCCCTTCTCCGCCTCGCTGCCCGCTCGCGTTCGCGTGCTCCTCCCAGCTCAGCGGCCCCTTGTAGCCCTGGGCCGGTACGTCGCGGGTCATGTCCGGCGGCAGCGCCAATGGCTCGGTGGCGAAGACCGCGCGTCCGTCGCGGTCGAACACCGTCACCGCCAGCCCGTGGTGGCCGATCAGTGAGTTGTCGAGCTGCTCCGGCAGGCGGGCCAGCGCGTCCTTGCCGTCGACCTGCGCAAAGGCGTGCTGCACCAGATGCAGCTTGCCGGTCAGCGAATCCATGTCCTGCTCGATGAAGTGGGCGTTCACCGCCCAGGCCACGGCAGCGCCCAGCACCAGCAGCACGGTGGTGGAGGCCAGCGTGAACAGTGCCGTGAGGCGGAAGGTCAGCGAGCGCGGACGCGTGGCGCCAGTACCCGTCACGCCGTCGCCCCGCCCGCGTTGCCGGCATCGCTGACATCAATCACGTAGCCCATGCCGCGCACCGTGCGGATCAGCTTCGTCCCGAACGGGTCGTCCACCTTCGCACGCAGGCGCCGCACCGCCACTTCGATGACGTTGGTGTCGCTGTCGAAGTTCATGTCCCACACCTGCGACGCGATCAGCGAGCGCGGCAGCACTTCGCCCTGGCGTCGCAGCAACAGCTCCAGCAGCAGAAACTCCTTGGCGGTCAGCTCGATGCGCTGGCCGGCGCGCGTGACGCGGCGGCGGATCAGGTCCAGCTCCAGGTCGGCCGCGCGCAGCACCTCCTGCTCCTTCGGCTTGCCCCGTCGCAGCAGCGTGCGCACCCGCGCCAGCAGCTCGGCGAAGGCGAAGGGCTTCACGAGGTAATCGTCCGCGCCCAGCTCCAGCCCGCGCACGCGGTCCTCCACGTTGTCGCGCGCGGTCAGGAACAGCACCGGCATGTCATGTCCCGTCTTACGGATCGCTTGCAGGATGCGCCAGCCATCCACGCCCGGAAGCATCACGTCCAGCACCACGAGGTCGTAGGCCTCGGTGGTGGCGAGGTGCAGGCCGTCGGTGCCGGTACGCGCGAGGTCCACGACGAAGCCCGCCTCGGACAAGCCGAGGCGCAGGTAGTCACCGGTCTTCGTTTCGTCTTCGACGACGAGGATTTTCATTTCACACCTGTGTACACGGGTGATCAATCAATGTCGGGGCCGCCACCCGGCTTCATCTCATTCATTGTTTCCATCGATGCATCTTCGTTCGCCGCCTCTGCCGAAGATACGAATGTCGACAGCAGGATTGCTTCCAGTCATGGAATCCAGCCGGGCCTGCGGCGCTGCATTTCCGGCGACAGGATGTGAAGTACAACGGCAGCACCGACAAGCGGCAGCAACCAGATGAGGCAATACTGGAAGCGCTTTTGCCGTGGGCTGGAGTACTCGGAACGAGCCACCTGCCAGGATGTGAATGCGGCGACATAGAGCCAGAGCAATGACAGTCCAGCGCCCAGCACAAGAAGCACGAAAACCAACGGCGTCACGGCGACCCCCACATGTCGGTGTACAGCCTACGGACCTCTGGCGGAAACAATGAGTAGCCCCAGTGTTTCAACTCTTTGTCCTGCAAATCCCACATGAGGTTTTCGCAGTAGGCGACATCGAGGAGAGCTCGAAGCTCTTGGTCGTCACTAGTCAGGAACGATTCGACCAAAGCCAGATAACCCCTTGCGAGTACTTCATCCTTCTTCGAGATCGCCTCGGTGGTGGCATCTGCGAAGCGCTCCAGCACCGGGTGAGGTCGCTGCTCGTCAGTGTCGTAGCCCTGCCTCTCGAGCCATTCTCTGAGGTAGGGAACAAGTGTGGGGAACGAACGGATGATTTCGGCTACGACTTCCGCTCCCGTGTCTGTCTCTGCCCTGGTCATGTCGCTGTCTCGTAGGAGGGTGGGATTGTCCATGCTGCCACGGGTTACTGCGCGAAGATTACAAACTTGTAATCCGTGCGTCAGCCAGCTGTGAGGCGCTGGCTGGAACAATGCGGCGAAGAACCTGCGGGAAGGCTGGGCATCGAGCCAGCCGCCTGCGCCTTGCCCCGACGACGCCGATGCCCACACGACTGCTTCCACTTTCCGTACTGCTGGTACTGGCGCTGCCCGCCGCAGCGACCGATGTTCCGGCCGCCGGCCAGCCCGGCTACCGCGCTTTCCGCGACGAGGCCCCGCGCAACTGGCGCGAGGTGAACGACGAGGTGGCCCGCGCCGGTGGCTGGCGCGCTTACCTGCGCGAGGCGCAGCGGGAGAATGCACCCGCTGCGCCGAAGAAGGACGCAAAACCATGAGGCGCGCATGGATCGCCCTGTGTGCACTCGGCCTCAGCGCCTGTGCCAGCACCGGCATCGACCGGCAGCGCAGCGAGGCGAACGATTTTGCGCGCACCCGCTTCGACGCGGAGTTGCGCGTGCTGGACAGCGATGCGGCGCGGCGTGATGCACTGACCGAGGTCGACCGTCTGTTGCAGCAGCCCGTGTCGCAGCAGGACGCGGTGCGCATCGCGCTGGCCTGGAGTCCGGCCCTGCAGGCGCTGATGGCGGATGGCGCGCAACGCAGTGCCGTGGCGGCACAGCCGGCGCGCCTGCCCAATCCGGTGTTCGCCTTCGAGAAGATGGTGCGCAGCGAGGGTGGCATGCGCGAGGTGGAGATCGGTCGCGTCATCAGCTTCTCGCTGCTCGACCTGCTGTGGCTGCCGTCGCGGCTGGATGTCGCCCGCAACACCCAGGCGGGCCTGCGCCTGAATGCCAGCGCCGAGGTGACGCGCAGCGTGGCTGCGGTGCGCCAGGCCTGGGTGCGCGCAGTGGCGGCTGAGCAGGCGCTGGCCTATCACGGCCGCGTACTGGAGGCCGCGGATGCCGGTGCCGAACTGGCGCGGCGCATGCAGGCCGCCGGCAACTTCAGCCGCCTGCAACGCGCGCGCGAGCAGGGCTTCTATGCCGAGGCGGCTGCCAACCTGACGCGTGCCCGTGCGCAGGCGCTGTCCGCCCGCGAGGCACTGGTGCGCCAGCTTGGTCTGGATGGCGAGCGTGCCGCGCGCCTGCGCCTGCCCGAGCGCCTGCCGGACCTGCCCGCCACGGCGATGGCGGAGAACCAGGCGCTGCAGGCGTCGCTGGATCAGCGTCTGGACGTACGCATGGCCCGTCACGACCTGGACACCACGGCGCGCGAACTCGGCCTGACGCGCGTCACCAGCGTGGTGGACGGGCTGCACCTCGGGCTGGCCAACAAGTCCGAAAGCGGCAAGCCGATGCAGCGCGGCTTCGAGGTGGAGCTGCCGCTGCCGCTCTTCGACTTCGGCGATGCCCGCCGCGCGGATGCCGAGGCACGCTACCTCGCGGCGCTCAATCGCAATGCGCAGGTGGCGGTGGATGCCGGTTCCGGCGTACGCGAGCAATACGGCCTGTACCGCGCCAGCCTGGACCTGGCGCGGCATTACCGAGACGAGATCGTGCCACTGGCGAAGACGGTGTCCGACGAGACCCTGCTCAAGTACAACGGCATGCTGATCGGTGTGTTCGACCTGCTGGCCGACGCCCGCGTGCAGGCCGGCACCGTGGTGGCCGCCATCGACGCCGAGCGCGACTTCTGGCTGGCGGAGGCGGCGCTGCAGTCAGCCCTGCTGGGCCAGCCCACCAGCATCCCGGCACTCACCACGACCGCCGCGCGCGCTGCCGGCGCTGCCCACTGAGCGCGGCGCGGAATGCACGCACAAGCGATGCACACACAAACGACACGCCAGCACAGACAAGAACCGAGCCCAGCCCCATGACCGACAGACGCCGATTCCTCACCAGCGCCGCCCTCGCCGTTGCCAGCGGCGGTGTCGCGCGCTCCGCGCTCGCTGCCCTGCCGGAGGCACAGAGCCAGTCCAGCGCGGCGACGCAGCCACCCTTGCGTGCCGACGGCGCCGCCTACAACCCCGTCGTCACCCTCAATGGCTGGACCCTGCCCTGGCGCATGAACGGTGGCGTGAAGGAGTTCCACCTCGTCGCCGAGCCGGTGGTGCGCGAAATCGCCCCCGGCATGGTGGCCCACCTGTGGGGCTACAACGGCCAGAGCCCCGGCCCCACCATCGAGGTGGTGGAAGGAGACCGCGTGCGCCTCTTCGTCACCAACCGCTTGCCGGAGCACACCACCATCCACTGGCACGGCCAGCGCCTGCCCAACGGCATGGACGGCGTCGGCGGGCTGAACCAGCCGCAGATCCCGTCGGGCAAGACCTTCGTGTACGAGTTCGTCGCACGCCGGCCCGGCACCTTCATGTACCACCCGCATGCCGACGAGATGGTGCAGATGGCCATGGGCATGATGGGCTTCTGGGTGACGCACCCCAAGGGCAGGCATCCGCACGTCGCACCGGTGGACCGCGATTTCTGCTTCCTGCTCAACGCTTATGACATCGAGCCCGGCAGCTATACGCCGAAGATCAACACCATGCTCGACCACAACCTGTGGACCTGGAACTCGCGTGCCTTCCCCGGCATCGACACGCTGAACGTGCGCAAAGGGGACCGCGTGCGCATCCGCATCGGCAACCTGACGATGACCAACCACCCGATCCACATCCACGGCCATGAGTTCGAAGTTACTGGTACCGACGGCGGTCCCGTGCCGAAGACGATGCGCTGGCCGGAAGTCACCACCGACGTCGCCGTCGGCCAGATGCGCCAGATCGAGTTCATCGCCGACGAGGAAGGCGACTGGGCCTTTCACTGCCACAAGAGCCACCACACCATGAACGCCATGGGCCACGACGTGCCCACCATGATCGGCGTGGACCACCGCGGCATCGTCGGCAGGATCAACCGCCTGATTCCGGACTACATGGTGATGGGCGAGCGCGGCATGGCCGACATGGCCGAGATGGAGATGCCGCTACCCGACAACACCCTGCCGATGATGACCGGCCAGGGCCCCTACGGTCCGCTGGAAATGGGCGGCATGTTCACCGTGCTGAAGGTGCGTCGCGACCAGAAGCCCGGTGACTACCGCGACCCCGGCCCCTACCGCCAGCCACCGCGCACGCAGGCTTACGAATGGACGGGCGTGACGCCGGAGGCCACGCGTGCACCCGCCGCGCAGCCTGCGCAAGGCGACATGGAAGTGAAGGTCCGCAAGCCGGGCAGCAACGCCCATGAGCATCACTAGGCACCACTGATCGCGACACAACCAGGACAGCCACCATGACAACGACGCTTCGCCACTACCTTGCCCGCGGTCAACATGCCGCGCTCGTCGGCGCACTGACGATGGCACTCCTCGTTGCGCCCGCAGTCCACGCCCATGGCGACGCTACACATGAGGCTGCGGCGTCCGTGGTGAAGGAGCAGAAACCCTGGGGAATCGCCGGCGACATCAAGGCAGTGCGTCGCACCATCACGCTGTCGATGACGGACAACATGCGCTTCAGCCCGGACCGCATCGAGGTGAAGCAGGGCGAGACCCTGCGCCTGGTACTCCGCAACGACGGCAAGCTGATGCACGAACTGGTGATCGGCACCCGTGCCGAACTCGATGCCCATGCCGCGCTGATGATGAAACACCCCGGCATGGAGCACGACGCGCCGTACATGGCGCACGTGGCGCCCGGCAAGACCGGCGAGATCGTGTGGCAGTTCAACCGGCGTGGCGAGTTCGACTTCGCCTGCCTGATCGCCGGCCACTATCAGGCCGGCATGACCGGCCGCATCGTAGTGAAGTGAGTTCCGGGTTTCCGACGAGGAAGTTTTCGATGAAGAGGAGCAAGATCATGACCCGATCCATCCTGCGAGGGATCACCACCGCCCTGTTCGCGGGCGCCCTGCTGGCACCGGTGCTGCCGGCGTACGCGGCAGAGGCATTGCCGACCATGGAGGTCTTCAAGTCACCCTACTGCGGCTGCTGCGGCAAGTGGGTGGAGCACATGCAGCAGGCCGGCTTCAAGGTGAAGGTCACCGAGGTGGACAACACCGAAGCCAGCCGCCAGCGCCTGGGCATGCCGCAGCAATACGCCAGCTGCCACACCGCCAGTGTCGGCAACTACACACTGGAAGGCCACGTACCCGCCGCCGACGTGAAGAAGCTGCTGAAGGACAAACCGGCTGCGCGTGGCCTTGCGGTGCCAGGCATGCCAGCCGGCTCGCCGGGCATGGAGACCGACAAGCCGCAAGCCTACGACACCCTGCTGATCGGCCGCGACGGCAAGTCCAGCGTCTTCGCCCGGCACTGAGTCGTCTGCAGCCTGACGCGCGCAAACTACAACAGAACAAGGAGCCCACCTCATGATCAAGACCCTGCTATCCCTCGTCACGATGGCCTGGCTGGCCTGCACCTCGCTGTACGCGCTGGCCCAGACCTCTGCGAGCACCGGCACCGAGTTGCCGCTGGCCGATGCAACCGTCCGCAAGGTGGACAAGGCGGCCGGTCGTCTGACCCTGTCCCATGGCGAGCTCGTCAATCTCGACATGCCGCCGATGACCATGGCATTCCGCGTCAAGGACCCCGGCTGGCTGGACAAGGTCAAGGTGGGTGACAAGCTGCGTGTGGCAGTGGACAAGGTGGACGGCAGCTACACCGTGGTGCGGGTGGAGCCCGCTCCGTGACACCGTCGCGCGGCGCTTGCGACGGCAGCGCCCACCGCGGACTGGCGGTGCAGGCGCTGGATGCAGACACCTTCGCCGCCTTCGGCACCGTCATCGCGCCAGGCGCCGAGGGTCAGGGCTTCGGTGCCCGCGATGCAGTGCTGGACCTGACGCAGGGCACGCCGCGCTTCTACACGATGCGCCTGCGCCACCGGCCGCTGTGCGTGTATCGCATCACGCGGCACCGACGCACGACGCAGGTGCTGGCGGCCGCAGGCGGACATGACTGGTGGATCGTGGTGGCCCCGCCGCACGAGGTCGACAACGAGATGGCACGGCCGTGCCTCGACGACATCCGTGCGTTCTGCGTCCCTGGCGACACCGCGGTGATGCTGTTCAAGGGCACCTGGCATGCCGGTCCGTACTTCACGGCGGACGAGGCCAGCTTCTTCAACCTGGAACTGGCCGACACCAACGTGACGGATCACCAGAGTTGCGACCTCGTGGCGTGCTACGGCACGGCTTTGCTGCTGCAGGCCTGATCAGGCCCGCTGCACGCCGGGCTTGCCGTCCTCGACGACGAAGCTCGCCAGCGTGCGCACGCCGCTGTCCTCGCGGGTCACGTCGTCCACGCCGCGCAGCGTGGTCGTCCAGCGTTGTGGCGTGAGGTCCACCAGGCCGTAGCCGCGCACTTCGCTGCTGGCGAAGTGGCAGTGCGGATTCTCGCGCACAGTGGCGTCCAGTCGCGCCTGCGGCTGCCCGCTGGACGAGCTGATGCTGGTGGCGATGAACTCCGAGGCGATGGCCGGACCATCCGGCTTGGCACGCACATCGGCCACCCAGTTCTGGTGGATGTCACCACCGACGAAGACCGCGTTCGCTGGCTTGCTGCCCAGCAGGCTGCCGACGAGTCGTTCGCGCGCGGCCGGGTAGCCGTTCCAGTTGTCGGTGCCATAACGCTCGCCCTTGCCGATCTTGCTGTCGCGCGGTGTGAACTGCGTCTGCTGCGCGACGATCGTCCATCGCGTGCCGCGCCGAACGTCGCGTCGCAGGCCCGCATGCAACCAGCTTTCCTGCTCGTCACCCAGCAGGGTGCGACGCGGGTCGGCCCACTCCGCGCACTTCTGCGGCTCCACCGGTTCGCCACCATCCTCCGGATTGCGGCAGGCCTGCCAGTCGCGGTACTGGCGGTCGTCCAGCAGATGGAAGCTGGCCAGCCGGCCGACATCGAAGCGGCCGTAGATGCGCAAGGCATCCGCCTGACCGAGTCCGTCGAGTCCGCGCAGCAACACGCTGCTGCGCACCGGCATGTGCTCGTACCAGGCCTGGTAGGCCGAGCCACGGCGTGCCGCGAAAGCTGCAGCATCGGCCGGCCCTTTCGCACCGCCCTGCAGGCCGGCGTAGTTGTTGAGCACTTCGTGGTCGTCCCAGGTGACCAGCCAGGGACAGGCCGCGTGCATGGCCTGCAGCTGCGGGTCGCTGCGATACAGCTGGTAGCGCAGGCGGTAGTCGGCCAGCTTGTACGGCAGCTTGAGCGGATGCGGCCGCACCGCGCTCTTGTGGCTGGCGGATTCGTAGATGTAGTCACCGACGAACAGCACGAGGTCCGGTTGCTCGGCGAGCAGATGGCGCCAGGCCGCGTAATAGCCGTCGTTCCAGTTCTGGCAGGACGCGATGCCGAAGCGCAGTTGCGGCGCCAGCACATCCGGCGCTGGCAACGTGCGTGTCCGGCCCGTGAAGCTGACGGCATCCCCCGCGCTGAAGCGGTAGTGATACCAGCGGTCTGCCGCGAGGCCGTCTACCTCCACATGTATCGAGTGGCCGAACTGCGGCAGTGCGGTGACCTCGCCACTGCGCAGGCCTCGACGGAACTGCGCGTCTTCCGCAATCTCCCAGCGCACCGCGACGGGTGCGCGCTCCACTGCAGGGGCATCGAGCAGGCCGGCGTGTACCAACCGTGTCCATAGCACCACGCTGCGATGGTCTGGCGCGCCGCTGGCTACGCCCAGCGCAAAAGGGTCGGCCTTGAAGCGCGGCACCGCGGCGAGCAGGCCGGATGCCGAAGGCGCCATCGCCGAGGCCAGCAACAGCTTGAGTAGATCGCGTCTTTGCATGAGTTGCGTGCTGTGAACGCCGGGCGTTGAATGCCCGTCACCTGTTTGTCTGAATTCTTCCTACACCGCATTTCGTGCAGGAGGATTTGCGCCGGAAATACTGCGCCGGACGATCGTGACAGTGTGACAAATCTGCGAGAGAGCGCGAAGTCGTCACGCTGGCCGCCCTCATGTCGCAGGCACACTGATCCGCAACAAGGAAATCCCGCGACGACATCCGGAACATCCGGGGCGTGCGTCGAGAAGGCAAGGGATGAAAGGCAGGTGTGAAAATGTTTGGCAACAAGACAGCTTCTGAAGATAACAACGCGATCGACGCAGGCATCACGCGCGGACGCAATCTGCGACGCCTCTGCGTACTGGTCACCGTCGCCGGTTTGCTGTGGGGCCTGGCCCACCGGCAGGCGCAGGCCGAACCGCTGATCGCGATGGCGCTACCGGTGTCGCACAGCGTGACGGACACGACGCGCGCCTCCACGCCCGCCGTCGAAGACACCCTGCGCGCCTGGGCCTCGGCCTGGGACCGCAGCGATGTCGAAGCCTATCTCGCCCACTACGCCGAGGACTTCATGCCCGCTGGCGGCCGCTCGCGCGCCGAATGGCTCGAGCAACGCCGTGAGCGCCTGCAGGCGCAATCGATACGCCATGTGCTGCTGAGCGACATGAGCGTGCGCTACAGCGGCGAGCAGGCCACCGCGCGCTTCACGCAGCACTACGTCGACATGGGCCTGATGAGCACGGCACAGAAACGCCTGATCCTCAGCAAGCGCAACGGTGCATGGAAGATCCGCCAGGAACTGGTGGAGTCCGAACACGCGGTGCGCCGCTGAGCACGACGCTCACGCCTGCATCTCCGGCCTACATGAACCAGCGCAGGTAAACCGCCAGCGCTGAGCGCACCGGCGAACTACCGAACTCGCTGCTGTCGTTGCCGATCATGCGGTTGACCATGGCGCTGACATCCAGCCTGTCGCTGACGTGCCAGGTGCCTTCCAGCTGCATCATGCTGCTGTGGTCCCAGGCATTGCGACGCACGAAGGCACTCAGGTCGAGTTGCTCGACGCCGAAGGCACGGTCCCAGGCGGCGCGGCCGAACCAGTAGTGGCGCACCAGCAGGTCCTGTCGCTCGGTGACGCCGCGACGCATTTCGCCGAGTGCGCGTGCGCCGCTGCCCTGCACGCCCCGCCACGCATTCCACTCCGTCTCGCTCAGGGCGTCGCCAGCGTAGTGGTGTTCCAGCGTCAGCACGAGGCCCACCGGCGAGGTCCATGCACCACCGATGGCGATCCGGTTGAACCAGTCCGTCGCGCTATTGGTCTCGCCGGCGGCCGGTAGCGCTGCGCGGCGGCCACCGCTCCATTCCATCTGCAGGATCAACGAATCGCTGGCGGTGTACGACAGGTTGCTGCCGAGCTGCGGTGCGTCGCCAGCGCGCGTGAAGGCAGTGAAGTCGGCGACCACACGTTCGCCGGTACGTGGCGACACGCGGAACAGCGCTGCGCGATGGCGGTTGGTGCGCTCCAGCCCCAGTGACCAGAACTGGTCGTCGAAGCGGGAGCCAGAAGTATCCTCGTCACTCAGCTGCGGAATCAGCGCGAGCTGGGCCGAGCCGCGGGTATCCACGGCCTGCGCGCGCAGCATCACCGCGCCCAGCCGGTTCTCGCGCAGGGCTGCCGGGTTCTGCGAGCTGCGCATCACCACGGCGTTCTCGCGCAACCAGTCGGTGGGGTTGTAGCCGAGCGCCACGCCCTGGCGGAGGTTGATGCGGCCTGCATCGACGTACCAGGACGGCGTGGCCTGCCAGTTGAGGTACAGCTCGCGCAGCGCGTTGCGCTGGCGGTCGGCGGCGTCGGCATTGCCTTCCACCGCTTCCATGCGGTCGGAGAAGCCGAAGCGCAGCGCTTCGTTGATACGCCATTCGCGGCGGAAGTCCAGCACCGCGCGGCCCAGCATGTCGTCGCCGTTCGATGCGCCATCACGCAGATCCACGCCCTGCGCCCAGGCCTCCATGCGCAGGCCGATACGCGCGTCGGCCTCGGCAGGCTGGATCTGCAGGGCGAGTGGATCTAAGGCCGGCGCATCCACTGGCGGCGCGGTCTGCGCTGCCACGTGGGCAGGCAGCGCCCACGCGGCAAGCAGCAATGCACGGCGCAGTCGCAGCGATAGGCCTGGCGACGTCGAAGTCCGCATCATCGTCAGTCCGCCGCGAAGCGTGGCAGGTAGTCACGCTGCAGCCACTCGTCCGGGATCTCGCGTGCCGTGTGGCCGGTGGTCTGCATCACCGTCACCCAGCTGCTATCCAGGCCGTCGATGATCACCGTCTCGATCGGTCGCTGTGCGCCCATGGCGTCCTGGTACTTGCGGAAGTACGCGGTCTTCAGCAGGCGCTCCTCGGCGGTGTAGTAGCGCGCCATCACCGGCCGGTCGCTGGCGGCGTCCACCCAGTAGTCGACACGGGCGTAGGCCACGTCCTCGCGCTGGGCGACGAGGCGCAGGCGCACGGTGTCGCGCTGCGCGCCTTCGCCGTCCTTCACCGTCTCGCGGCCGGTGATGCTCACCTCGTAGTCGCGCGCCAGCCGCGTGGTCATCACGTCGCCGTTGGAGGCCTGACCGAGCAGGCGCTGCTGCGGCGAGATGCGCACGCTGGCGCGGTTGGCCGGGTCGTAGAACCACAGGTCCATGCCATTGCGCAGCATCAGCTTGCCGGCGTCGCGCGCCGGTGCCTGGAAGCGGATCAGGTTGCGGTACTGGCCGCTGTCGCGGTTCGGCTTGGCGAAGACCAGCAGCGTGGAGTTGGCGCTCTGCTTGCCCTGGCGGTACTCGGTGAGCTGGGTCTTCACCGAGAAGCTGCCGGGCGGGTTGCGCACCGCGTCGGCGGCTTCGAGGATCTCGACTGCCGTGCGCTCGCGGGCGAGCGACAGCGGTGAGGCCAGCGCAGTGAGCAGCGCGAGGCCGCCTGCACACAAGGCACGTTTGATGAGGTGTTCAGACATGGCGCAGGGCCTCCACGATTTCCATCTTCGCGGCGCGGTTGGCGGGCCACAGCGAAGACAGGCAGGCAATCAGGGCAAGGATGGCGACGGTGCCGATCAGCAGCGCCGGGTGGTTGAGCGCATCCACGCCCACCGGCACCGGCATGGCGCGGCCAGGCGGTGTCCAGGTGATGCCGGCCTGGTTGATGCCGTACTCGCCGAGCAGGGTGCCCAGCAGCACGCCGACGACGGCGCCGAGGGTGCCGATCAGCGCACCTTCCAGGATGAACATGCGGCGCACGTGGCGACGCTTGAAGCCCATCGAGCGCAAGGTGCCGATCTCGCCGACGCGCTCGCCCACCGACATGCCGACCGCATTGGCGACCGAGAACAGCGTCACCGCGCCCATCAACAGGGCGATGAACTGGAACAGCGCGCTGAACATGTTCACCACCTGGTTGTACTGCGGCTGCACGTCCTTGAAGTCGCGTACCTCCATGTTGGCACCACCGGGGAAGTCCGCCAGCAGCTTCTCGATGCGCGCACGCGCCGCCGCAATCTGCTCCGTGTGTTCCAGCTGCACGACGATGGCGGAGGCGCCCTTGCCCTCGGGGCCGAACACCAGGCGTTCGGCCAGTGCGATCGGCATGGCGGCGTACACCATGTCGAGATCGCGCACGCCTTGTCGCTCGGTGCGCAGCACCTGCATGCGCACCACGCTGGGCGCACCGCCGCTGGTGGCGGACAGCAGCTCGATGGCCGGCGTGGCGTCGGCAGGCGTGGTGGTGGCATTCGTAACACTCGTGGCACTCGACTGCGCGGCGAGCTGGCTCAGCGAGGCATCGATGGCCGGCGCATCGTCCTGCGTCGCGGCAGCCGGCGGCATGGCGCAGTCGCGCAGCTCCAGCGCCTGACACATGGACAGCAGTTGCGCGAGGCCCAGGCCGATGACGCCGGCCTCGGGCTGGTCCGCCTGCAGGCGGTTGGCGCGCGGCGGCAGGCCCAGGCCATTGCCGTCCCAGCCCAGCAGGCGGTCGCGTTCGGCCACCTGCCAGCCGGTACCGGCATAGGTGCTGGACGCGCCGGCCGCGAAGTTGCCGGCCACGCCCTGCACGCGCAGGATGGGCGTCGCTACCCGCAGCATCGGCTTCAGCTCCGGGTCGTCGGCGATGCGCGTGATCAGCGCCGGGTAGTCGCGGATCGCGAAGCGCTCCGGATTGCCGCGACCGAAGTCGAGGAAGCCCTTGCGCATGATCTGCAGGTGGCCGGAGTCGCGCACCGTGTCGGTCTGCAGCACGTTGATCATGGCAGCGACATAGCCACCGAAGATCACGACGGCCATCGCGCCGATGCATAGTGCGCCCAGGGTCAGCAGGCTGCGGCGGCGGTTGCGCAGCAGGTTGCGCCAGGCGAGATCAAGCAGGTTCATGTTGCACCTCCTGTGAAGGGCGCGGCGTGGTCTGGCCGGCGGTTTGCCCCACCACCTGGCCATCGGCGACGCGGATGCACACGTCCGCCGCGCGGATGAGGCCGGCGTCATGCGAGGAGAAGATGAAGCTGGCGCCGGTCTGGCGCTGGATGCGGCGCATCAGCGCGATGATCTCGGCGCCGGTGTGGCCGTCGAGGTTGGCGGTCGGCTCGTCGGCCAGCACCAGATCCGGCCGGTTGGCCAGCGCGCGCGCAATCGCCACGCGCTGGCGCTGGCCGCCGGACAACTGGTTGGGGCGACGATCCTCCATGCCGCCGAGGCCGACTTCGCCCAGCAACTCGCGGGCGCGCTGGCGGCGCTGCGCGGGATCGTGAGCAACGAGACGCATCGCGTACTCCACGTTCTCCACCGCACTCAGCACCGGCAGCAGGTTGAAGCTCTGGAACACGAAACCGATGCGGCGTGCGCGGAACTCGCTGAGCTGGTCGTCGGCAAGCGTCTGCGGCGACACACCGTCGATCTCCACGCGACCGCTGTCCGGCCGGTCGATACAACCCAGCAGATGCAACAGCGTGCTCTTGCCGCTGCCGGACGGTCCGGCGATGACCGTGAAGCAGCCGCGTGGAATGTCGACGTCCACGCCGCGCAAGGCCGGCACTTTCACTTCGCCCAGCAGGTAGCTCTTGTGCAGGCCGCGTACGCGGGCGATGGGTGTGTCCGCCGGCCGCAACGGGTTCGGGGACGCCGTGATGGCGTGAGGCGCATTCATGGCCGTCTCCTCAGCGCAGCTTGATGCGGATGCGGGTGCCGGCTTCGGTCAGCTCGATGCGCGCGTCGCGGAATTCCGGCGGGCCCTTGTCGCCCAGCGCATCGCGGCTGAAGCCATAGGGTTCCTTCGGGATGCCGAACATGCCGCGGTCCAGCTCCTGGTTCTCGTTTTCGTCCTGGTAAGCGGACAGCGCATAGCTGCCCGGCTTCAGGTCGCGGAACACGATCTCCACGACGCTCTTGTCTGCCGGCACGCGCTGGCCGACGGCGAAGCTCTTCGGGAAGGTCTCGGCCTTGTCGAACAGGCCGACGGATACATTGCCCTTGTTGCTGCGCAGGCCTTCGACCTCGACGATCAGGTCTGCGGCGAAGGCGGGCGCGGTGGCCGCGAACAGGAGAGTGGAAAGAAGGGTGGTGCGCAGTGCAGGGAGGTGTGGGAAATGAGGTGCGAGGTGACGTGATTTCATGATCGGCTCCGTGGGGTGGCAGGAATGTGGTGAGGTCGCGAAGTGTCGTGACGACGGATGCCATTGAAATCGCCGCGTGTATCCGCGAGTTGTCCGCGCCGCAGTACTTTTGTATCGCTGCGCATCGGCAGCGGGCGTGGATACACTGGGATACAAGAAAGCCGGCGTCGCTGGCTGACAGCGACGCCGGCCATGGCGAGAATGCACACCATGGCCTGCCGCCCCATGCAGACCCTGCCCCGACCATGGACCGCAACGATCACATCCTCGTCGTCGACGACGATCCGGACATCCGCAACCTGCTGGCCGAGTACCTGGCCGCACAGGGGCTGCACGCCGCTTGCGCCGCCGACGGCCGCCAGATGCGCGCCAGCCTGGTGGCCAGCCCGGTGCACCTGATCGTGCTGGACCTGATGCTGCCCGGCGAGGACGGCCTCAGCCTGCTGCGCTGGCTTCGCGACAGCGAATGGGCGCATATCCCCGTGCTGATGCTCACCGCGCGCGGTGACGATGTGGACCGCATCATCGGACTCGAACTCGGCGCCGACGACTACCTGCCCAAGCCCTTCGTGCCGCGCGAGCTGGTGGCGCGCATCCGCGCCGTGCTGCGCCGCGCGCGTGCCCTGCCCACCGAGACCGCCGCCACCGACGAGGCACCGTGTCTCGCCTTCGGCACGTGGCGGCTGGACACAGTGGGCCGCAACCTGCTGGACGCGCAGGGCAGCATGACGCCGCTGTCCGGCGCCGAGTACGCGCTGCTGCGCTTCCTGCTGCGCCACCCGCAACGCGTGGTCAGCCGCGACCAGTTGCTGGCGCAACTCGCTGGTCGCGAGGCCGAGGCCTTCGACCGCAGCATCGATCTGCGCGTCAGCCGCCTGCGCCGCCGCCTCGGTGACGACGCGCGCGAGCCGGCCTACATCAAGACCGTGCGCAACGAGGGCTACGTTTTTTGCATGGCCGTCACGCCCTGCACCGATGCCGGTACGACGAAGCGGGGCACGCCATGAATCTGCGCTGCGGCATGGGCTCGCTGACCGCGCGCATCATGCTCATCATCGTCGCCGCGGTGGTGTTCATCCAGATCGTCAGCTTCGGCCTCGTGCTGATGGTGGCCGGCAAGCAGGGCCGCGCGCAGATGTATTCCTTCATGGGCGCCGACATCGCCTTCGTGCAGGAACTGCTGGGCACGGTGCCGGCGGCCGAACGTGCACAGTGGCTGTCGAAGCTGGACCGCGGCTACTACCGCCTCAGCGTGGTGCCGGCCCAACCACCGCTACCGCGCTGTCATGACTGGCATGCCGACGAGCTGGTGCTGGCCCTGCACCAGCGTGCCGGCCGCGACATCCAGGTAGAAGCGCTGTGCCCCGGCGCGCAGGACGGCCCGCGCCTCGTGCTACCGCTGGACGCACAGCAGGACCTCGTCGTGGTGTTCGGCGACCGTCCCTTCGCGCCGCCACCGCTGTTCATCACCTTCGGCTACATCGTCGTACTGTGCGCGCTGGTCATGCTGGTGGCCTGGTATGCCGTGCGCCAGGCCACGCGGCCGCTGTCGCAGATCGCTGCCGCCGCCGGTGAGCTGGGCCGTGACCTGCATGCCCCGCCGCTGAGTGAGGACGGCCCCGCCGAGATGGGCCGCGCCGCCGCCGCCTTCAACGCCATGCAGCGCGCCATCCAGCAGCGCGTGGCCGAGCGTACGCAGATCCTCGCCTCCATCTCGCACGACCTCAAGACGCCCCTGACCCGCTTGCGTCTGCGTGCCGAAAACCATGTGCCGCCGGAACACCGCGAGCGCTTCGCGCAGGACATCGACGCCATGAGCGCCCTGATCCAGGACGGCCTCGACTACGCCGAGAGCGCCGCCCTGCGCGAACCGCGCCAGCCGCTGGAACTGCGCCAGCTGTGCGAGGCCATGGCCGAGGACATGCGCGACACCGGCCTGGAATGCAGCGTGGAAGCATCGCTGGAAAATGAGCTGAACGGCCCGGTACGCGCCGCCCCGCGCGCGCTGCGCCGCGCGCTGCAGAACCTGCTGGACAACGCCGTGCGCTACGGCCAGCGCGCCCGCATCCAGCTACGCGAGGACGGCGAGGACGCCGTGCTGATCCTCATCGACGACGACGGCCCCGGCATCGCCTCCGACCAGCTCGAACGCGTCTTCGACCCCTTCCTGCGTCTGGAGTCATCCCGCAACCGCGAAACCGGCGGCACCGGCCTGGGCCTCACTATCGCCCGCAACCTCCTGCGCGCGCATGGGGGGGATGTGAGGCTGGAGAACCGCGCTACGACGGGTTCAGGGCATGGGGGATTGCGGGCGGTGGTGCGCTTGCCGCGAGGCATAGCGACTGGCTGAGTCTGTCGAAACGCGCGACAACCACTAAACACCCTCGTCATTCCCGCGAAAGCGGGAATCCAGCGACGTTTGCGGCCGTAGAACGACACTGGGTTCCCGCTTTCGCGGGAACGACGAGGTTCTGGAATCCGAACCGCGAAGCCTCCGCACAGCAGTGTGCGGAGGCAGGAACGTCGCTGGATTCCTGCCTCCGCAGGAATGACGGTGCGAAGGGGGGTGCCCCATCGAAGCACCGCCCTTACTCGACCCGCAACCGCGACTCACCCGCCGGCAGTTGCAAGCTGAGCTGTCCACCCTCCGCCTTCCACGCACCGGCCGGCAAGCCGCTCAGCTTCTGTGCAACGAAACCCGTCTGCAGCGTCAGCGTCACCGGTGCCGCAGCGCTGACATGCAGGACGGCCTGCTTCGCGCCCAGCGTGGCCTCCATGTCTACCGCTGCACTCGCAGTGACACGAAGCTCGCCCTGAGTAAAACCGGTGGCCTGTACCAACGCCAGCTGTGAGCCCTCCGCGCTATTACGCAGGCTGGCCGCAACACCTTGCAACTGCGCACCGGCTGCAGACGCAGCACGCGCCTTCTCGCCGCCCAGCCACACCAGCGTGTCACCCCCGGCCGTCGCGACACGCACGGCGTGCCCGCGCTCGGCCGCCACGGCGCTGATTGCCGGCACGGCCTCAGCAGCGCGCGAGGGATACAGCACGCTCAGGAAGCGTTGTTGCGCGGCTGGCTTGCGGGTGCTGGCGGTGACATGCCATTCGTTGGGCATGCGCTTCTCGTAGCTGGCGACCACGGGTGGATCGAAGCGGTCGGTCTGGCTGAATTCGAGTTCGTTCGGCGCCGGTGACAGCAACTGTACGGCCAGCCGCGCGTTGCCCTTCTGCTGCGTGATGCGTGCGCTGTCGGCATCCACGCCCATCCTCTCGCGCGCATGCAGCAGCCACTGGAAGGGGATCGCTTCCGGTGCTTCCAGTTCGTCGAGCATCACCACGAAGCGGCGGTCGACGAAGAAGGCATGGCGCAGCGCCAGCTTCGCGTTGCGGCCGTAGGCGGCGGTGGCGTCACCGGTCACGAAGCTGTAGCCGTCGCCCTGCGCGAAGCGGGTGATGCGCCCCACGGCGTTTGCGCTCTTGATGGCCTGGCCTTCGCCGTCGAAAAGCACCGCGTTCTTGGCGCGCGTGGTACGCGACCAGCCTTTATGGTGCGGGCTGTCGTAGTACTCGCGGTAGCCGGAGCTGATCGCCAGCGGCTCGCCGAAGGCGTTCAGCACGAAGCTGTTCTGGTCGGCGAAGCTATGGCTGGCAGAGCCCTGCGGACTGGAACGCAGCGCGAACATGATGTCGGCATCGCGCTCGCCCAGCTTCGAATGCATGGCCACCACGCCGATGTCGTCGAAGTAGCGGCTCTGCGGCAGGCTTGCGAGATCAACTTCCGGCAATGGCTGCTGGCTGAGGCGGAAGCGGTGCAGCAGTGCATCGGTGGCGTCGAACTCGTAGTAGCCGAAGCGGTTCGGCAGCCCCTGCCTCAGCTTGCGCGCGAAGGCGAGCGGGTAGGGGTCACGTTGCAGCAGGGCGAACTTCTCCTCCATCAGCGCGATGCTGGGCGACGGCCCCATGATGTTGGTGAGGTCGCCGAAAGACGAGCCCGGGTAGGGCATCAGGCTGTACATGCCGAAGTAAGCCGTGTTGCGCCAGAAGGGCCGCTTCAGCGGCTCGTCGAAGCCCAGCAACTGCATGCCTTCCAGGAAGCGCAGGTGCTGGCTGATGCCCGTGGCCCAGTAGTTCAGCCCCTCCGACCAGCCGCCCGCGTCGCCGCCCCACACCGGAAACTGGCGCAGGTAGTACTCGTAGCTCCAGGCCAGCCAGCCCGGTGCGGCCTTCGCCTCGTGGTACAGCACCAGACCGCCCTGGCCCAGCGTGGAGATGAAGCGCATCGGGTGCGACAGCGAATTGTCCGGCTCGGTCGGCTTCGCCAGTGCGAACTTGGGTTGGATCAGGCTGGCCAGCAGTTCGACGCGCTCCTCCAGCGCACGCCCCACCGCCTTGCGCTCATCCGGCGTCAGCGCATTCCACGCCCAGTCGTAGGCGAAGATCATTGGCCGCAGGTGCTGGATGAACAGCTCGTCGTTGGTGCGATACACGTTCACATCGATGCGCCAGCTCGCCAGGTGCATCAGCCAGCGCGCCGCCTCGCGCCCGTAGCGCTCGTCGCCGGTCATCAGCCAGGCCAGCGCATGCCGCTGCGCCATGTTGCCGGCGTCGTTCGCCGCCTGGTAACCGGCCCGCCACTTCGACGAGCCTTCGGTGGTCCCGTTCTTCACTGCCTCCGGCTGCGCGATCAGCGGCGCATCCAGCGGCGGCAGCATGAGCTTGTCGAATCCCGCCATGCCCGGCTGCGTGCCCAGCGTGCGCGCGAACTCGCGCAGCGCCGGCAGATCGGCCGTGCGCAGCAACAGGCGCGGATGCTCGTTGGTGAGTGCCGGGTCGATCTTCGCCACGCGGGCGGCGACGATGTCGCGATCGCTCTGCGCGGTAGCAAGGGTGGAGAGCGCGAGAAGAGCGAGTGCAAGGAGGCTGCGGATCATGGGAGCAACGGCGGGATGGAACTGTGGGAGTTAACGGCAGGGCTGCGCGGGACTGGAAGTCGGGCACGCAGCGTGCCGCACAGCGTCGGCCGGGCAGCGCGCGCTGGCAATGCGGGCAAGCACTTCAAGGGCAGAAAGGGGTTTCCGGTGCCGTGCTCCGTGACACGTCGCCGAGCCGCAGCGCCTAGCGGCATTCCTCCGCGACGCGACGTTCGGCAGCCGCAACGTTGGCGGCGCGATCCTTGTCCTCGACGTACTGCCGCTCCCCGGCATTGTTGTAGCTGTAGATGGGGCGTTCGCTCTTGGCGACCCCGAGCTGCTGCCGTGCGCTGTTGCAACGCACGGACCTGTTGTACGCCTCGTTCTTCGCGTTCTGCTCTGCAATCTGCCGGTCTTCACGCTGGCGCTGGGCCTCGCGCAACTGATCCTGCGGCGAGAGCTTCTGTGCCGGATGCACCTTGCCAGTGTTTCCCGTCGGTACGGAGCTTCGCGCAGGTGCAGGAGCCGGGCTGCCGCCCGATGGCAGGACGATGGCAGAGCCACTGCGCGCGTCGTCACAGGGTTGGTCCTGGAAGCTGACCCGGCCGTTCGCCTGTTTGCATTTGTAGGCCTGCGCGTGCGCCGGCAGGGACATGCAGGGGACGACTACGATGCAGCAGATCATCAAGGCCTTCATGGAAGCTCCCGCGTTGGAGTTGACCGGTCAGGCCCGCAGAATGACATGCAGCTTTGCGTTGCGGGAGAGCCGCTCGTCCACACGGTGATAACGATTGCGCATCTGGTGGCCAAAGTGGTGAGAGGCGGCGCCAAAGCAAACGGGCGCCGTGTGGCGCCCGTTCTCTTGCTGAAACCCCCGACGCCTACTTGCGGTACGCGTTCGCCCAGCCGTAAGCCCCCAGCGAGGTGAAGGCCAGCACCATCGCCAGCACCGACACCACGGCCACGTAGTGCGCGCCGGCCAGTGCGTCCTTCTGCAGCCACAGCTGGGTGAGTACCGGCGTCAGGCCGCCGAAGATGGCGTAGGCCACGTTGTACGAGAAGGACAGGCCGGAGTAGCGGATGGCGGGTGGAAAGGCGCGCACGCCGACGATGGCCATGGTGGCGATGGCGCCGACGAAGAAGCCCATCAGGCCGTAGTTGAACACCAGCTCGCCGTAGCTCACGCCCCCGGGCAGCGCGGTGAAGAAGTGGTAGGCCGTGAGCGCCAGGCCGCCCCAGCAGAACAGCAGGGTCAGGCGCATGCCGATGCGGTCGGCCAGCCAGCCGAAGAAGCCGCAGCCCAGCACCAGCATCAGCGTGCCCACGCAGTTGGCCTCCAGCGCGTCGGCCGGGGCGATGTGATACATCTTCTGCAGCAGCGTTGGCGTCATCAGGATCAGCACCACTACCGCGGTGGACAGCGACCAGGTGTAGGCGCCGGTCAGCAGGCAGCCGGCACGGTGCTCGCGGATCACCGTCTTGACCGGCATCTCCTTCGCCAGCGCGCGCTTCTCGGCCAGCTCCTGGAACACCGGCGTCTCCGACAGGAAGCGGCGCAGGTACACCGAAACCAGGCCGAACACGCCACCGAGGATGAAGGGGATGCGCCAGGCGAAGCCGGCGATCTCCTCCGGCGCGTAGCTGCGGTTGATGGCGATCGCGATCAGCGAACCCAGCAGGATGCCGCCGCAGATGCCGGCGGTCAGCACGCCCACCGCAAAGCCGGAATGACGCGCCGGCACATGCTCCGACACGAACACCCAGGCACCCGGCATCTCGCCGCCGATGGCTGCACCCTGCAGCACGCGCATCGCCAGCAGCAACAGCGGCGCCGCCATGCCGATGGTCTCGTAGGTGGGCAGCAGGCCGATGACCAGCGTCGGCACCGCCATCAGGAAGATGGACAGCGTGAACATCTGCTTGCGCCCCAGCTTGTCGCCGTAGTGCGCAATGATGATGCCGCCCAGCGGCCGCGCCAGGTAACCCGCCGCGAAGATGCCCAGCGTCTGCAGCTGGATCATCCAGTCCGGCAGCGTGGACGGAAAGAACAGGTGGCCCAGCACCGCCGAGAAGAACACGAAGATGACGAAGTCGTAGAACTCCAGCGTGCCGCCCAGCGCGGACAGGGAAAGGGTCTTGTAGTCATCACGCCCCAGCGGGCGGGACGGGGCGGCTGCGATGGTGTCGGTGGTCATGTGGGGGCTTCAGGAAGATGCCGGCCCGCGGAATGTCGGGAGTCCGGGCCGCGCTCTGCGGGAGGATGGGAGCGCACGATTCTATTCTTCGCGACGCGCTCCGGCACCCTGTTGAAGGCGTTCTGACATGACGTTTGACATCCGGCAAACCGTCCCAGAGATCGTAGGGAAATGGAGGCAGGTGCGTCTGTCTCGACCACGAGCAACTTGCCAACGCATTTGACGTCGGAATTCACCAGCCTGAGCAGATTTCCTGCGTAAACTGGGTCGAATGAGAGGTTATATTTCTGGCGGAGCTACTGCTTCAATATCATTACTTGAGGCTGGACATATTGCTTCGTATCCAAATACATATATTCCGACGGGAAGTCTGGCGTCTGGCCCACCGCAAACGACATGAATATTGAAGTCGTGCGTTGTGCCAGTCCCCGCGCCAAGTCTATGAACCGGCAATTCTTC
The DNA here is from genome assembly GCA_031119205.1 of Moraxellaceae bacterium. GTDB lineage: Bacteria > Pseudomonadota > Gammaproteobacteria > Burkholderiales > Rhodocyclaceae > Uliginosibacterium. The sequence continues at coordinate 102,699 of JAVHYF010000003.1, forward strand.
TGGCGCCCTCAACAATCGAACGCCAAGACGGGGGACGTTATACATATTGGGATCTAAGTGGCCGCTAACCGTAAAGTTACGCACCGGGCGCCGCAATTCAACATTCAGTATCCCTACGTTCCTGTGTATTGTGGCTTCAGCTACAGATTGCTCTTGAAGCTTCACGGCAGCGTCAAACTCAAATCGCCAGGTATTTATCGCACGGATTTCTTCGATTACAGTTTCGTTAACCGGTTGCTTTAACCGCTGTAGCGCGTGTTCCAAGAAACGTTCCGTTTGGTAAATCAGTATTCGCTGACCCGACGCATCCCTTGCTTCCTTCAACAGCTCTGGCCTTGGACCAATTGTCTTTCCGGATATTTCTTCCCACCAGTCCTTCTTCCGTTCGGACGTGACCAATATTATGGGGCGCCCCTCCGCTTTCGCGTGATGTAAAACTTGACGCCACAAGTAGTAGTCCCCGTACGGGCGATCCTCGTCTTTTCCATCGTCTAAATAGCCGGGCGGAATTTTATTCTTCTTTCTTTCTTCCGCTTGATTTTCAACTTCTCTCTTTTCTTGATCAGAAAAATCCTCGCCAACCGCCCCATCGAACAGAATAAGTAACTTGTTAAGAATAGGATCATCTTGAAGAAATTTAGGGTATTTTTCTTTTGCATCAGCTATTTTTGTCAGAGCCTGACTAATTGATGGCCTGACTGCTACATCAAGTTCGCTAGCTAGCGCTGATGGAATTATGCGATTCCCCTTTAGTTGAGCGATCGCAGAGTCCAAGCTGGCGCTAAGTTTTTCAGTTTCTTCCTGAGCTTGCTTAAAGGCTTTCTCGGATGAAACGATCACTTTTGCTCTGTTACGGAAGAACTCCGTAGCCGCTTGATGCGAAAGCCATTTCTTTCCTTCGAACTTCTCAAGGCTCTGGATCAGACTGTTTCTTGTATCTTCATGATATCGATACAGATCGAGCAGAACATTGGTGTCGACAGTCAAGATGCCATTCTTCCAAACGCTATCAAGCTCCTCTTTTGAGGGATTGAGACACCAGTCGAATTTCTTTTTCATGTACCGAATCCAATCAAGGGGGCAAATGCCAGAGGAAATCCAGCACGCTGCCGGTTACCTCAGACTTTGCTGTTGCTGGAAGACGCTCCACGTAGGCCTGTTCAACTAGAGAACTACATTCATGTACAGGTTAGGTTCCTGCAGAAAGCTGTAGGTGTGCAGGAGTGCAGGAGTGCAGGAGTGCAGGAGTGCAGGAGTGTAGCGATGGTCGATTGCGCATGCCAGTTGGCTAGTCTTGAAGCACTGCCAGCCACCGGCTGATGCCGCCGAGCTGACGCGCCATGCGGACATGGCGGCACTGAAGGTCTGCGCCAGCATAGGGCTTGCCCCCGCATCAGACGCCAGACGCGCGCCCCCGCAGCATGAACGCAATTGCGCCGCGACAAACACCGGCCCCAGAATTCCCTCCAGCCCGACTCCCGCTCGTGGCCAACAATGACGAGGACAAATGGACGCTTTCTCCGTACTGGTGTTCGTGGGGGCGCTGGTCGCGTGGTGGCTGTGGGTGCGCCGTGGGATACAGGCACCGGATGATGATGAGGTCGCGACCGGCGCGGACGGCATGGAGCAGGTGCTCGTCGAGATCCACGCGTTGCAGGAGCGTGTGACCAGTGCCATCAAGCGCGAAGACTATGCGGAGGCCATCCTCGTCAGCGAACGCATGCTGGAATTGACGGACGAGCACCTCGCGGCGGACAGCGAGTTGCTGCTGCCGCTGCTGAGCGCGCTGTCCAACTTCCATCGCATCACCGGCCAGCCGTTGAAGGCCATGCCGTATCTGAAGCGCAGCATTCCGCTGCGCGAGAAGTTTCCCGCGCTGCATGGCGACCAGATCGAGGCGCTGGGTGAGCTGGCGGCGCTGCACCTGCAGCGTGGCGAATCACGTGAGGCCCTACCCCTGATCCGCCGCGAGGTGGCGCTGCGACAGCGCCACAACCCGCCGGACGAGGCGCTACTGCGCGCGCAGTGCAGCCTGCTGGCGCTGACGCTGGAGGAGCCGGCCATGGCCGGGCCCTTGCGGCAGGACATCACCGCGACCGCGAAGAAACTGTCGCAGGACGCGGTGACGGAACTGGCGAACGAGGCAAACGCGGAGGTCGGCGACGCATTGCGCGAGGGCCGCGTCCGCGATGCCTGGGCCGCGGCGGAGAACGCCGTGCTGCTGGTGACGGCTGCGCACGGGCCGGAGGATGACAACGCCTACGTCTGCCGCAGCAACCTCGCGGAGATGCTGCGCCGGAACCGCCGCTTCGCGGAAGCGGAGCCACAGTTCCTGCAGCTGATTGCGCAGGAGGAGCAGCGACTGGCGGACGGCAAGGGCAGCAGTGAAGGCCTGCGCATCGCCTGCAACAACCTCGCCCTGCTCTATGACGAATGCGGTCGGCCGGGCGACGCGGCGAAATGGCGCGAGCGCCAGATGGCGCTGCTGCAGGGCGCTGAGGTCAGCACCGGTGCGCGCTTCAATGCGCTCAACAATCTGGCGGTGAGCCAGTCCAACCAGGGCGACGACGAGACGGCGGCGCAGACCTATGCCGAAGCGCTGGCGCTGTCACCCGCGGGCGAGGGCGTCGAGCCACGCGTGTGGGTGGACACGCTGAACAACTACGGCGTGACGCTGGTGAGCCTGGGCCGCCTGCAGGACGCCGGCCGCATCTACCTGAAGGTGCGCGACGCCCACAAGGCCGGTCTCGACATCCCGATGCCGACCCTGGGCAGCACGCTCAACGGCCTGGGCATCGTGTGCGACCGACTCGGCAAGCTGGCCTCCGCGCAGGACATGTTTGAACGCGCGCTGGCCATCAAGGAAAAGTACCTGCCGGCCGACGACCCTGCGCTGGAAACCGCAAGGCACAACCTCGGCTCGATCTACGCGCGGCAGGGCGAGGCCGCGCGTGCGACGCAGATGGCGAAGCAGGTGCTGGCGAGTCGCGAGAAGCGGCTGGGCAAGGATCATCCGGAAACGCAGACCGCCCGCCGCAACCTGGACGCCGTGACCGGCGCAGCACCACCCGCCATCACCACACGCGAGAACGTGGAAATGCTGATGGTGCAGACCACCGGCGGCCAGTTGCGCCGCTACGCCAGCTTCGATTTCGGCCGCGCACGCGACGAGAGCGCCAGCATGGTGCTGGTGCCCGAGCCCCAGGCCCTGGCTTTGCAACGCAGGCTGGCACAGGCGCTGCCACGCGGCTGGCGCTGTTTCATCGGTGCCACCCGCTGGTTGGGAGAGGAAAAGCAAGACGGGCACGACGGCATGGCCGAGCTGGTAGCCATCCAGGCGGAGTCACAGTTCGATTGCCTGCGCATGGCGCGCACTGATGCGGTGAACCACGACCTCGACACCGAGGACATCATCCGCACGCTGCAGGACTACGACCAGCGCTTCGGCATCCGCATCCTCGCCGCCGAAACCGACTCGGTCAGCTTCACGCTGCTGCGTCTGCCCGAAGACCTGGACGCCTTCGCGCAAGAGCTGCTGGATTTCTGCATGGACCTGGAGGACGTGGGGCTCATCAAGCAGATGATCACCGGCCAGGGTAACCGGGTGGATCTGTGGTGGGACTGATGTAGCGGAACTGGATGGCTTGCCCGGCGAGGGACAACGCCCTCGCCGCTAGATCGCCAGTTCGACGATTACCGGCGCATGGTCCGACGGCCGCTCCAGCTTCCGCGGAGCCTTGTCCACCTCGCAGCTCTTCACCTTGTCCACCAGTGGCAGTGACACCAGCAGGTGGTCGATGCGCAGGCCGAAGTTGCGGCGGAAGGCCATCATCCGGTAGTCCCACCAGGAGAAGCTTTTCTCCGGGTGGTCGAACAGGCGGTAGGCGTCTGTCATGCCGGCGGCGATGAGTGCGCGGAAGGCTTCGCGTTCCGGTGCGGAGACGTGGATCTCTTCCTTCCAGTCGGGGTGGGCGTCTCGGTCTTCCGGGGCGATGTTGTAGTCGCCGCCCAGCACCAGTTGCGGATGCGCGGCGAGCTCGCTGTGCAGGTAGGCGGTGAGCGCGCGCAGCCAGTCCAGCTTGTAGGCGAACTTCTCCGAGCCCACCGCCTGTCCGTTGGGAAAGTAGCCACAGATGAAGCGCACGCCGTTCACCGTGGCGGCGATGACGCGCTTCTGTTCGTCCTCGAAGCCGGGGATGCCCATCGCGACGTCGCTGATCGCTTGACGCGACAGGATGGCGACGCCGTTGTAGGTTTTCTGCCCGCTGAACACCGCCTTGTAGCCGGCGGCCTCGATGTCGGCGAGCGGGAAGGCCTTGTCCTCGCACTTGAGTTCCTGCAGGCCGACGACGTCGACCTGGGTGGTGGCGAGCCAGTCCAGCAGATGCGGCAGACGGACCTTGAGGGAGTTGACGTTCCAGGTGGCGATCTTCATGGCGGGCTGGCAAAGTGCGGTGCGTCAGTTTAGCGGAGCGGCAGGACATGAAGCGGCAGTGCATCGGAGTGGTGTGGCGGGTCCTGCTGGTCGTCAGCATGTGCATGTGCATGTGCGTGGGGAGTCTCCCTGCACGTGCGCAGGTGCTGGCATGGAAGCCCGACGTTGCGGAAAGTACGGCCCTGCGCGAGTCGGTGGATGCGCGCTGGCAGCGCTACTTTCCCGGCGGCGAGCTGAGGCCGCGCACCAGCAGCTACGAACTGACAGCCCTGTTGCTCGACCTTGCAGCCCTTGGCAATGACGAGTCGCGCCTGCGCAAGGTGCTGGAGGCGCTGCGCAGCCTGCAGGACACCGACCCGCAGAGCCGCAGCTACGGCAACTTCCACTGGTATGCCGGTGACACGAAGCTGGTGGATCGCAACGGCGTGGAGTTCACCATCCGTCACGCCGGCCTGTTGTGGATGCTGTATCGCGACAGGCTACCCGCCAGCGTGCACGAGCCGATGCAGGCCATGCTGCAGCTGGCGGCCATCGGCATCACGCGGCACTCCGTGGCGATCAGCTACACCAACATCTACCTGATGAAGGCCTGGAACCTGTTGGCGCTGGGTGAATCGCTGCCCGACGCGAAGCTGGCCGCCGAAGGACAGGAGATGCTGCGCAAGTGGCTGGCCTACACCGCCGCCAACGGTATCACCGAGTACCTGAGCCCCACCTACTATGGGGTGAACCTGGAGAACCTGGCACTGATCGCCAACACCAGCGCGGACGCTACGACGCGCGCGCTGGCGCGGCAGGGGCTGGATGTGGTGTGGCAGGACACGGGCCTGCACTGGCACACGGCGGCCCAACGCATGGGCGGCACTCACAGCCGTGACTACAACCGCCTGCCCGGCACCGGCGACATCAATGCGCTGGCCCTGCTGGGCGGCTGGCCGTCGTCGCCCTGGGGGCGGCGCGAGATCGGCCCCTATGCCGCGCATGCCTACGCTGCGCCGACACCGGCAGCCAGCGCATGGCTGCAGGGGCCATTGCCACGCTTCATCGTGTCGCGCTGGGGCGAGCGTGCCGAGCACACCCACACACACTGGCTGGGCCGCACCCTGTCGATCGCATCCAGCGACGCCGCCTACGGCACCACCGACACGGCCGGACTGGCGATCGGGCTGGCCGGTGTGGACGGTGCCGTGCCGCCGCCCACCATCACCTGGTTCATGGACGGCCGCCGCGACTACTACGCCAACCAGCGCATCATCGAGGCCGGTTCCGGCCACCCCAAGGCATTGCACCTGCGGCCCTTCGTCAGCAGCGTGCAGCGCGAGCGCGAAGTGCTGGTCGCCATGAGCGGAACACAGGACAAGACGGACAACGTGGCGCTGGAAACCGTGCTGACCCTGCCGGCGGATGCCGAGTACTGGCTGGATGGTCGCAAGCTGGACCTGTTCACCCACAGCAGTGCCTGGCAGCCCCAGCCGGCGCCGGATGGCCGCAGCACCCGCCTCGATATCCGCGAGCAGGACGGCCGCGCGAGCGTGACGCTGCAGGACGACGACAGCACGCAGGGCCTCGGCCTTGCCCGCGTGCTGCCGGCGCAGGCCGGGGACACCTTGCGCATCTCCGCCACGCTGAGTGGCGGTCCGGTATCGCTGTACCTGAACTTCCTCGACGACAAGGGCCGCGTCATCGAGCGCGAGCGCATCCAGGGCGTGGCGGCCAGCGAGGCCACGCGCACGGTGCAGTTCACCCAGCAGGCACCGGCGGGCACGCACAGCGTGCGGGCCTGGCTGTATTCGCCGATTGCCTCGCGGGGCCGCGTCACCGTCACCGACCTGCGGGTCGACCGCCTTGCCGCCGACGGACAGCCCGCACAGCCGATGGTGGGCTTCGCGCTGGCAGGCTTCGACTTCCGCGCCCATCGCGCCCAGCAGATCGCCATCCCTGCCAATGCCACCCTGGTGCTGCGTCTGCAGGACGCGGCAGTGGCCTTGCGTCCGCTGGGCGCCTGGGGGCCGGACGGGCGCCCGGTGCCCTTCGGCCTGCACAACGACGGCCTTGCCGTGCGCGCCCTGCGCCTCACCGCGACGCAGGTGGAAGGCAGTACCACCGGCCGGGGCAGCAGCCTGCTGTGGGCGTGGGCGGCGGAGGGCATGCGGGACGACGGAGCCTTCGCCCGTTTCCGCGCGGCGGCCGCGGCACGCAGGACCGAGGCGGGTTTCGACGGGCGCCTGCTGCAGGCCCGGGCAGAGGGCGACGGCACGGCGCTGGCCCTGCAGGTGGACGTGCAGCGCGGCGAGCGGGTGCTGCGTGAGGGCATGGGCGCCTTGCCTGCCGGCAGCGCGCGCAGCATCAATGGGCAGGAGCGGCCATTCCTGTCGCAACCCTGAGTGCGTGTGCCGCGTTGCTTCGTCCGGCGGATAGGAATTTCCGCCGATTTGTCAGACAATTCGGCTTTGACAGAACTGCCATACAAGCAGAACGGGATTCCAGATGAAGACGATCCGGTGGGGCATCATCGGTTGCGGTGACGTGACCGAAGTGAAGAGCGGCCCCGGCTTCTACAAGGCGCCGGACTCGGCACTCGTGGCAGTGATGCGGCGGGACGCCGCAAAGGCTGCCGACTTCGCGCGGCGCCACGGTGTGGCCAGGTCCTACGGCGACGCGCAGCAACTGATCGACGATCCCGACGTGGACGCGGTGTATATCGCTACGCCGACGTCCTCCCACCTGGACTACGTGCTGCGCGTGGCCGCGGCCGGCAAGCCGGTGTACGTGGAGAAGCCGATGGGCATGAACCACACCGAATGCCAGCAGATGATCGCCGCCTGCCGGGCAGCCGGCGTACCGCTCTTCGTGTCGCTGTACCGGCGTTCGCTGCCGCGCTTCCTGAAGGTGCGCGACCTGCTGGAGAGCGGCGCCATCGGCACGCCGCGGGCGGTCAGCATCAGCATCCTGCGGCCACCGTCGGAGGCCGACCGGTCCGGCGCTGACAACTGGCGCATCGATCCGGCCATCAACGGTGGCGGCTACTTCTTCGACATCGCGCCGCACCAGGTGGACCTGGTGGACTTCCTGCTCGGCCCGGTGAGCAGCGCCTGGGGCCGCGCCGGCAACCAGCAGGGCCTGTACAAGGCCGAGGACATCGTCAGTGGTGGCTGGGTGCATGCCAATGGAGTTCAGGGCACCGGCCTTTGGAGCTTCGGCGCCGATACGTCGCGTGACGAGATCGAGATCGTCGGCAGCGCCGGTCGCGTGCGCTTCGCCTGCTTCGACAACGCACCGGTGGAACTGTGGCGCGACGGCACGCTGGTGGAGAGCTTCCACATCGATCATCCGCCACATGTGCACCAGCCGCTGATCGAAACCATCAACGCCGCCCTGAATGGCGTCGGCACCTGCCCCAGCACCGGCGAGAGCGGCGCGCGTGCGGCCTGGCTGATGGACAAGCTGGTGGGACGCGAGGCCTAGGCTTCACCACAGCGGCAAGAAGAAACGCAGAAACGCGAAGGGCCACGAAGACGTCGCTGTCTTCGTGGCCCTTCGCGTTCAGCGGTGTGACCCGTTGAGGCTCAGCTCTTCACGAACAGCGTCACCAGTTTCTGGCTACCGAGCTGGCGGCTCCAGTGGCCGTGCACCGTCGGGTCGAAGGTGGCGCCTTCCGGCAGGGTGTCGGCGGAATAGAAATGCTCGCCGGCCATGAACACGCGCGAGGTGCCATCCAGCAGGCCGATTTCCATCGCGCCGCTCAGCACGAACAGCCACTGCGGTGCGCCGGTGCAATGCACCTGGCTGCGGAAGCCCACCGGGCTCTCGCGGAACTGCACGCCGGTAGCGCCGCTGATCTGCGACAGGCGCGCGTTCGGGTTTCCTTCCGTCAGCGGAATCTGCTCCTCGCGGAATTTCGCGCGGCCGTCGGTATCGGTGTAGAGGATGACTTGGGTGAAGGTGCTCATCGCTGCTCCGGAAGGGGATCGAAAGGAGAGCGAAGGGTACAGCAGCCATTGGTGACGTGCCGCTGGGCCACAAAGAAAACGGGCCGCAGTTGCGGCCCGTTAAATTCACAGCGGCTTCAGTCTCAGGCCTTGTTCCGGCGGCGACGCGACAGACCGATGCCGAGTGCGCCCAGGCCCAGCAGGGCGAGGCTGGCAGGTTCCGGCACGGCGGCGGGTTCGCCATACACGGCAAGCTTCGCGTCATACAGGCGGAAGGCGTCGGCGCCGCCGGTCCATTCCGAGAACCACAGGTCGAAGCGCTCGGCCGCCACCATGCTGGCGAAGGTGTCGGTGTTGGCACTGGTGAAGGTGAGGGTCTGGCCCATCGTGGTGTTGGCCCAGGCCATCAGCTGGTGCGAATCCGAGTTGCCGGGGCGCACCGACCAGCTTTCGGCCAGCGCGGAGAAGATGCCGGCGTCGGTAAAGGTCTGCGAGAAGTTCAGCGTCAGCACGAAGGACGTGATCGACGAGTAGTTCAGTGCGCTGAAGTCGAACACGTCGTTGAAGCGCGCGCTGGACTGGTCGCTGACGGTGACATAGCCGCCGGCCAGCGTATCGTTGCCGCCCGGGTTGAGCCTGCCGGCCGCGGAGCCGTAGGCGTGGGTGTACTGCCCGAGCAGGACAGGGACAGCGCTGGCGGCGCTGCAGCTTGCAGCCAGAACGAGGGCTGCGACGAGTTTCTTTGCTTGCATGAAATCACTTCCGGACTACGGTGGATGGCAGTGATCTTATGTGGCCAGGAAGACGCTGGAATCTCCGGAATCAATAGAAACGCGACTTTGTTGGCAGCGCAGCACGGCTTTAACCCACGCCGCAAATATCCTTGATGCAAACAAAACAGGCCGCTCGCGCGGCCTGTCCGTTGTGGGTGCTCGTTGAAGCTGCGGCGTCAGGCAAGAGCTTCCACGCCCTTGGGGTTGGGGCCGAAGCGGTTGGTGCCGGGCGTGCTGTCGAGCACGAAGAGCACGATGAGGGCGATGGCACCGAGGATGGGCACCAGGCAGAGCAGCAGCCACCAGCCGCTACGGTCGGTGTCGTGCAGGCGACGCGCGCCGACGCCGAGGCTGGGCAGCAGGACGCCCAGGCTGTAGATCAGGCCCAGGATGCCGGTCCCTGCGACGGTCAGGCCAAGCACGCTATCGACGATTCCCAGCACGATGGCCGCGATGAAGTTGAACAGCGTGAATATCCACAGTTCCTTGCGTCGTGCCCGGCCTTCGAACACGAAGTACTTCTTCAGTACGGCCAGATACCATTCCATCTGCTTCTCCCTGTGCAATGAGTTGTATGCGGATATGGCGACATCGCAGGGACGTCGTCCCCCCGCCGCGATCATGACACCGGGAAGGCGGGCCGCCTAGCGACGCGGCTGGGTGGTAGGTGCCAGCCCCGGGTCCAGCGCTTCGCGCTCGTCGAACACGAAACACTCGCCGCGGTAGTGCGCACCGCCGACTTCCTCGAAGTACTTGAGGATGCCGCCGTCCAGCTGCAGCACGTTGGGGATGCCGGCCTCCTGCATGACCAGCACGGCTTTCTCGCAGCGGATGCCGCCGGTGCAGTAGGTCACGATGGTCTTGTTGGCGAGTTCGCCGGCGTGGGCGTTGGCGGCGGCCGGAAAGTCGCTGAATTTCTCGATGCGCCAGTCCAGGCAGTTCTCGAAGGCGCCGTAGTCCACTTCGAAGGCGTTACGGGTGTCCACCATCAGCACTTCGCGACCCGCGTCGTCATGGCCCTGGTCCAGCCAGCGCTTCAGCGTGGGGGCATCCACCGCGGGGGCACGGCCGCTTTCCGGCGCGATGGCCGGGTGGTTCATGGTGATGATCTCGCGCTTCTTCTTCACCAGCATCTTGCGGAAGGGCTGGTGGTCGGACAGCGATTCCTTCGGTGCCAGGTCGGCGAAGCGGGCATCGGCGCGCAGCCAGGTGACGATGCCATCGATGGCGTCACGGCTGCCGGCGAGGAACAGGTTGATGCCTTCCGGCGCCAGCAGGATCGTCCCTTTGAGCCCCAGCTGCAGGCATTCGGCCAGCACGCGTTCGCGCAGGGCGTCAATGTCCGCCAGGGCGACGAACTTGTAGGCGGAGATGTTAACAATCGTGACAGGGCGGTCCATGGAAGCTCGGCGGGTACGGCGACAGACAAGGGCGGGACATATAGCGAAGCCTGCGCCGTGCTGCAAGGGGCTGTCGTGATTGCAGGCGTGCGCGGGGCAGGCGCAATTGCGGCTCGGGCGCGATCTGGGCCACACTGCGCGGGCGCGGCGCCAGCCGCAGGGACATCATCACAACATCAGAGGAGGTCTGGGCATGGGTTTCGCATCGGAGTTCAAGGAGTTTGCGCTCAAGGGCAACGTGGTCGACCTGGCGGTCGGCGTCATCATCGGTGGCGCTTTCGGCAAGATCGTCGACTCCATGGTCGGCGACATCATCATGCCGCTGGTGGGCGCGGTGGTGGGTAAGATCGATTTCTCCAACCTGTTCATCGTGCTGGGCAGCGTGCCGGAGGGGACGGTACGCACGCTGGACGCCCTGAAGAAAGCCGGGGTGCCCGTGCTGGCCTATGGCAACTTCATCACCATCGCCATCAACTTCATCATCCTGGCCTTCGTCATCTTCATGATGATCAAGCAGATCAACCGCCTCAAGCGCGAAGCACCGCCGCCCGCACCGGCCGCCACGCCGGAGGACATCGTGCTGCTGCGCGAGATCCGCGACTCGCTGAAGAAGTAAGAGACGCGCCGGAACGAAAAAAGGCCACGCAATCGCGTGGCCTTTTTTATCTGCCATTCCGGCTTGTGCCGGCCCGCAGCCTATTCCGCGATGTCGGCTTCGCCCGGTTCGGCGCGCTCCAGGCGGTAGCCGTAGTTGTAGGCAGGCGCCAGGCGGAAACCGTTCTCGGGGCGCAGGCGCAACTTGCTGCGCACGCGCGACACATGGGTGTCGACGGTCCGGGTGGCGAGGTCGGGGTTGCGGCCCCATACGGCTTCCAGCAGGTGGCCACGCGACAGCAGGCGGCCCAGGTTGCGGAACAGGAAGGCGGCGACCTCGAACTCCTTGTCGGTCAGTTCCACCGCCTCCTCGCCGATGGTGACGCGCTTGCGCACCAGGTCGATGTGATACGGCGGCACTTCGAAGACGTCTTCCTCGTTGCGCGGACGATAGCGGCGCATCACGGCGTCGATGCGCGACATCATGACGCGCTTGGATACTGGCTTGGTGATGTAGTCGTCGGCGCCGATCGCCAGGCCGCCGACGATGGAGTCCTCGTCGTCCAGTGCGGTGACGAAGATGGCCGGCGTGGTGTCGCGGCGTTCCTCGCGCAGCCAGCGCAGGAAATCCTCGCCCGACATCTCGGGCAACATCCAGTCGAGGATGTAGAGGTCGACGCTCTCGCGCGAGGCGAAGCGCTGCAGCTCGCGGGTCATGCTGAAGGCATGGACGTCGTGGCCGCCTTCCTTCAACCAGGCGCTGACCAGCGCGAGTTGGACGGCATCGTCTTCCAGGACGGCAATTCGCAAGGTGGTTCTCCCAAGCTACAGTGGGCTAGCTACAGTCGCACCATTCTAGCGCTGGCCGGCATGCCGTGGCGCGCGTGGAAAATGCGGATCGGAACATTTTGCCCGTCGGCCGGTTCAGGCATCCGTGCCGATGAGAATGTTTCTCGCCTCGGCCTCAGAAACCGTCGCCGACATGCGGATTGTGCGCCCGTTCCTCGCCGAAACTCGACATCGGACCGTGGCCGGGTATGAATTCGACATCATCACCCAGCGGCCACAGTTTGCCGCGGATCGAGCGGATCAGGTCGGCGTGGTTGCCTCGTGGAAAATCCGTACGGCCGATTGAGCCGGCGAACAGTACGTCGCCGACGATGGCCAGCCGTCCGACGCGGTCCACGAAGACGATGTGGCCGGGCGTGTGGCCGGGGGTGTGGAAGACGTCCAGCACAACCTTGCCGACCTGCACCTGCTCGCCCTCCTCCAGCCAGCGGTCGGGCAGGAAGGCATCGGTATGCGGGAAACCGAACATCCGGCTTTGCTGCGGCAGGCCGTCCAGCCAGAACTGTTCGTCCCGGTGCGGGCCGATGATCTGCACGTCATGCGCTCTGGCCAGCGCCACGCTGCCACCGACGTGGTCCAGGTGGCCGTGGGTCAGCAGCACCTGGGTGAGGCGCGCGCCGCTCTGGGCCAGCGCTGCCTCGATGCGGCCAAGGTCGCCGCCGGGGTCGACCACCGCGGCCTCCAGGGTCTCGTCGCACCACAGCAGGCTGCAGTTCTGCTGGAAGGGGGTTACCGGGACGATGCGGTATTGCAGGCTCATGTGGTTCGGGGTGCTTCCCAAAGTTATCAGGTGTCGACAGGCGGCTGGCGCAGGTCCAGCTCGATGGTCTTGGCGGCCAGTGCGCCCTGCGCGATGGCGCTGACGACGCTGGGAAACAGCGGATTGCAGACGTCACCGGCGGCATACAGCCCGGGGCAGCCGGTGCGTGTCGCAGCATCCACGCCCACGTAGCCCTCTCCATCCAGACTCAATTGCGCAAACAGTTCCGGCGGCAGGGCGCTGCGCAGGAAATCGGTATTCGGTGCATAGCCAGCCAGTACGTGCATGCGGTCGACCAGTAGCTCATGCGGCGCGCCGTCCAGCAGTACGCGCAGACCACCGGCTACCGGCTGCAGGGCACGCAGGTGCACCGGGCTCAGCAGATGGGCGCGCGGCTGGCCGACCACGGCATCCATCATGGCGCGCTGGGCGCGGAAGCGCGAACGTGCCACGACCCATACCTCGCAGCCCTGGTCGAGCAGGAAGCGGGCGTTCTCCAGCGCGTTGTCGCCGCCTCCCACCACCAGCACGCGCTGGCCGCGCAGGCCATCGAGGTCGGCGAAGGCGGGTGGGCCGTAGACGATGCGGGGGGCCGCTTCCGCCAGCCCTTCGACGCCGCCCAGCGCGTCCTGCGCCCGTGGTCGCGTGCCGGTGGCGACCAGCACGGCAGCCGCGTCGATGGCTTCCTCGCCGCCAGCGGTCTGCACGCTCAGGCGCCAGCCGCGACCCGAGCGGCTGATGCGCGATGGCGTGCATCGTAGGCGTGGGGCAAGGGCGAGGCTGGCGACGTGCTCACCGAAACGGTCGGCAAGCTGCGGGCCGGTCAGGCCCATCTGGCCCAGCACCCAGTCATTGGGCAGCAGGTTTTCGTTGAGCATGCCACCGGCCCGGGTGGCGGTTTCCAGCAGCAGCGGCTGCAGTCCGAGCTTGTGCAGCCACAGCGCGGCCGACAGGCCGGCCGGGCCGGCGCCGAGGATGACGATCTGCTGAGCCACGGCGCCCGCCGACCCCACTCAGCTGGCGCGCCAGGTGACCGGCTTGCCTTCGCGCCGGGCGTGGCCCAGCAGGTCCAGCAGCGGCACGGCGCGCTGTGCCAGCGACACTGGCGTCGCCATGCCACGCGGGCGCTCGGCGTCCTCGTTGTCGTCGGGCTCCGGTTGGGCCTGGGCGCGGTCGGTAGCGATGGCTGCCTGCAGCGCGGAGATGGCGGCCGGCAGCTGGGCCTCGGTGACGATGCCCTGGTGATCCTGCGGATCCTTGCCGAGGATCTGCAGCAGTTTCTGCGCAGCCTCGCCGAACATGATGACGTCGGCGCCGGCGGGGGACTGGAAGGTGATCAGCATGGAAGACTCCTGAAGATGACCGAAAGATACCGCGTCTGGATGTCGCCTGCTGTCGCGCCGCCGCTTGCGGCGCAGGCGGCGTTCAGTCGCAACGGCCGCTGCGGCGGTTCATCAGCACCGGCCACACGTACTGGAAGGCCTCGGCGTTGGTGCAGTGCGCGGCACATCCAGTGAACGAGACCGTGGCCTGGTCGCCCTGTTCCCACAGGCGGGCGGTACAGCCAGTGGAGGCGTGGCGAAGCTCCACCGAGGGCAGGCGCTGGGTCTGGTGGGCGGGGTCGAAGACCATCTGGCAGCTGCCGCGGCCCGGCAGGTTGTAGTTCACCTGCAGGCGGCGCACGGTGCCGTCGCGCACTTCCACGCGGGCGTCGCCGTTGTAGCCGGTCTCGTTGCGGAAGCGGCAGTTCATGGCCACCTGCAGCGGTCGCGTGGGCATGGGTTTGAGGTTGCGCGGATTGGTCCGCCGCGATGTGCTGGAGCTGCCGGGGCGGGGCGTGGTGGTGACCCGCTCGGGTTCGGGCTTCACCGCGCCCATCTTTTCGGCGTCCTGCATGGCGGTGGTGGGCGCGGGCGGGGTTGTCGCCGGCTCGGTCAGCGGCGGTTCCGGCGTGGCACAGGCCGTCAGGGCGGCCAGCAGGATGATGAGGGCAGTCAGGCGCATGTTCAGGGCAGGGTCAGGTCCGGCGGAAACCGGCCAGCGTCAGGCCGGCCACTACGAAAAGCCCACCGAACACCCGGTTGGCCAGGCGTTGCTGGGCGGGCTCGCGCAGCAGGCGCAGCACGCGCGCGGCCAGCAGGGTGTAGCCGCTCATCACCACCGCGTCGGTGAAAAACAGGGTGACGGCGCAGGTGAGGTATTGCGGCCAGGCCGGCAGGGCCGGGTCGATGAATTGCGGCAGCACCGCCAGCATGAAGACAATGCCTTTCGGGTTGCTGGCGTTGACCAGGAAACCCCGTAGCACCAGCTGACGGCGCCTGCCATCGGCGGTTGCGGCGACCTGCAGGGCTTGCGGCTCGGCGCGCCATTGCTGGATGCCCAGCCACACGAGGTAGGCCGCGCCGGCCCACTTGATGGCTTCGAACAGGGTGGTGGACGCGACGAGCACGGCGCCCAGGCCCAACGCCACCACGCTGACCAGGAACATCACGCCGAGTTGCAGACCGAGGATGTTCCAGCAGGCGCGGCGGAAGCCGTGGCGTTGGCCGGCGGCCATGCAGGACAGTGCACCGGGCCCGGGGCTCAGGCTGATGAGCCAGGCGGCGGCGAAGAAGGCGAACCAGGTTTCAAGCGGCATGGGTGGATCGGGCGGAAAAACGGGTACGTGGTGAATCGGCGTGTTTCAGCGTGGCGTGTCCGGCAGGTCCGGCCGCAGCGTGTTCATGATGTCCGGTGTGAGCGCGCCCCACACTTCACAGGCCAGCACGCTGCCGGCGTGTTCCACCGGCGCTTCGCGCACGGCAAACACGCGGCGCGGTGCCTTGGCGGTGGGCAGGCCGGTGTCGCAGGGCTCATCCACCGCGCGCCAGCGGCCACCCGCGGCACCCGGCTCCCAGGCGTCGACGGTGCAGAACACACGCTGCGGCGTACGCGGATGCTTCTTCGCCAGACGCAGGGCGAGTTCCGGTACCTGACGGGCCAGCCACAGCATGGTCTGCTCTGGCGGCGGGTCGGCGTAGAAGCCCCAGGTCATGAAGCGGATGTCATGGCGCTGGAAGTGATCCCACTTCGACAGGTCGGCGTCGAAGAAGGAGCTCAGCCACAGGCCGTTGAGGCCTACTGGCTGCTCGAAGCGGGTTTCGCTGGAAGAAATGGCGTAGGGCGCGGGCGGTACGCGGTTGACCACGAAGAACTGGGCGAAGCCGTCGCGCTTGAGGTAGTTGGATTCGTTGCGCCAGCGCAGGGCGTCGGCCAGCAGGGCCTTGAAGAAGCTGCCGTCGCAGGCGGCCAGTGCTTCCACAAGGTTGCCACCTTGCGGCTCGGCCGACTGGGTCTGGAGCTGGGCCTGGGCGATCGGGGTCGCGCCCAGACCGGCCAGCACGGAGATCAGCAGGCTTCGCAGGGAACGACGCTCGAAGGGGCGCATTGCGGAACTCCGTCGCGGGACACCCCGGCATCCTCGCATGCCGCCCTGCATGCAGCCAGCGGCGCCCTGACGACCGGGCGCCGCCGCAAAGCCTGCGACCGGATCAGCCCGGTTGGCGGGAATGCCAGTCGGTGGCTTGCTGGAAGCGGTGGGCCACGTTCAGCAGGCGGCCTTCGGCGAAGTAGTTGCCGATCAGCTGCAGGCCCACCGGCAGGCCGTTGGCGCCGAAGCCGCAGGGAGCAGACAGGGCCGGCAGGCCGGCGAGGTTCACCGCGATGGTGTAGATGTCGGAGAGATACATCTGCACCGGGTCGTCGGCCAGTGCGCCCAGCGCAGGCGCCGTGGTGGGCGCCACCGGGCCGGCGATGACGTCGCATTGCGTCAGCGCCTGCTTGAAGTCTTCCGCGATCAGGCGGCGCAGTTGCTGGGCCTTGATGTAGTAGGCGTCGTAGTAGCCGTGCGACAGCACATAGGTGCCCACCAGGATGCGGCGCTTCACCTCGGCGCCGAAGCCTTCCGCGCGGCTCTTGCTGTACATCTCCGCGAGGTCCTTGTACGCGGCGGCGCGGTGGCCGTAGCGCACGCCGTCGAAGCGGCTCAGGTTGGAGCTGGCCTCGGCCGGCGCGATCACGTAGTAGGCCGGAATCGCCAGGCGGGTGTTGGGCAGGCTGACATCCACGGTGGTGGCGCCCAGCTTGCGCAGTTCGGCCAGCGCGGCGTCGATGGCAGCGCGCACGTCGTCGGCCAGGCCTTCGCCGAAGTATTCCTTCGGCAGGCCGATTCTCAGGCCGTCGAGGGGGCGGTCCAGCTCGGCCACCGTGGTGCTGGCGGTGCGTTGCAGGCTGGTGGAGTCACGCTCGTCGAAGCCGGTCATGGCATCCAGCAGCAGGGCGCAGTCTTCCGCCGTGCGGGCCATCGGGCCGCCCTGGTCCAGCGAACTGGCGTAGGCGATCATGCCGTAGCGCGAGACCGTGCCGTAGGTGGACTTGATGCCGGTGATGCCACAGAAGCCGGCAGGCTGGCGGATCGAGCCGCCGGTGTCGGTGCCGGTCGCGGCCGGCACCATGCCCGCGGCCACCGCTGCGGCCGAGCCACCGGAGGAGCCGCCCGGCACATGGGCGAGGTTCCACGGGTTCTTCACCGCGCCGAAATGCGAGCTCTCGTTGGTCGAGCCCATCGCGAACTCGTCCAGGTTGGTCTTGCCCAGGCTCACCACGCCGGCAGCCTTCAGCTTCGCCACCACGGTGGCGTCGTAGGGGCTTACGAAGTTGCCCAGCATCTTCGAGCCGCAGGTGGTCAGCACGCCCTCGGTGCAGAAGATGTCCTTGTGCGCGATCGGCAGGCCGGTGAGCGGGCCGGCGTTGCCGGCGGCGATGGCGCGGTCGGCGATGTCGGCCGCGGCCAGCGCGCCGTCGCGGTCGATGGTGATGAAGGCGTTGATCCGCGGGTTGGCGGCGTCGATCTTCGCGAGATGTTCGGTCGCCAGTTCACGCGCGGAAACCTGCTTCGCGGCCAGCTTCTGCTGCAGCGACTTGAGGGTGTCGAGGCTCATTTGTCTTGCACTTGCACGTAGCCCAGGCCGATCTCGACGTGGTCGATCAGCGCATGGATGAGTTTGATGTGGATTTCCTGGATGCGGTCGGCGTAGCCGAAGTGCGGCACGACGATTTCGGCGTCGCCCAGGCCGCGCATCTTGCCGCCGTCCTTGCCGGTGAACACGATGACCTTCATGCCGCGCGCCTGCGCAGCCCTGATGGCGGCGAGGATGTTGCCGGAGTTACCGCTGGTGGAGATGGCGAACAGCACGTCGCCCGGCCGGCCCAGCGCCTCGACCTGGCGCGAGAAGATGAACTCGAAGCCGTAGTCGTTGCCTACGCAGGTGATGTGCGAGGGGTCGGATACGCACAGGGCGGCCAGTGCCGGACGGTTGTCGCGGTAGCGGCCGGACAGCTCCTCGGCGAAGTGCATGGCGTCACAGTGCGAACCACCATTGCCGCAGGAAATGATCTTGCCACCGGCTTTCAGGCATTCCACCAGCAACTCGCCAGCGCGTTCGGTCTGCGCCAGCAGGGTGGTGTCGGCCAGCACTTTTTCCAGCAGGGCCTGCGCCTCGCGCAGGTGTTCGGCGATGCGGGCCATGGCTTACTCGATGACTTTCGGAACGAGGTACAGGCCGGCTTCAGCCTCCGGCGCCACGGCCTGGAAGGCCTCGCGGCGGTCGGACTCGGTCACCGCGTCGGTGCGCAGGCGCTGCACCACGTCCTGCGGGTGCGACATCGGGGCGACGCCCGTGGTGTCCACTGCCTGCATCTGGGCGATGAGGTCGAAAATGCCGTTGAGCTTGGCCTGGGTGGCCTCCGCTTCGCTGGGGCTGACTTCCAGCCGGGCAAGTCGCGCGATGCGCTGCACGTCGTCGAGGGACAGGGACATGGGGGCTTCCAGGCTGACGGGTTCCGGCCGTGGCCGGACCGGAAACGGAGCAAAAACGGGACGGGGCTAAATATTCCTTCAGGCAATCCGCAAACACTACGGAAAGGGCCGTCCCGACGGTTCAATTGCAGGGGGCAAATAGGGTACCATAGCCGACTATTTTTCCTCCAATCAACGAGTTACTACAGCAAGCGGCCGGCATCGTGGTCGCCGTTTGCAGGAATGTGTCCATGTTCGGTTTTCTGCGCTCCTATTTCTCCAACGACCTGGCCATCGACCTTGGCACCGCCAACACGCTGATCTACGTGCGTGGCAAGGGCATCGTGCTGGATGAACCTTCGGTGGTGGCGATCCGCACCGAAGGCGGTCCCAACGCCAAGAAGACCATCCAGGCCGTCGGCCACTCCGCCAAGCAGATGCTCGGCAAGACGCCGGGCAACATCACCGCCATCCGCCCGATGAAGGACGGCGTGATCGCCGACTTCACCGTCACCGAGCAGATGCTCAAGCAGTTCATCAAGAAGGTGCACGACACCCGGATGTTCTCGCCCAGCCCGCGCATCATCATCTGTGTGCCCTGTGGCTCGACCCAGGTGGAGCGCCGCGCGATCCGTGAATCTGCACTTGGCGCAGGGGCTTCGCAGGTGTACCTGATCGAGGAGCCGATGGCCGCCGCGATCGGCGCCGACCTGCCGGTGTCGGATGCCACCGGCTCGATGGTGGTGGACATCGGTGGTGGCACTACCGAAGTGGGCGTCATCTCGCTGGGCGGCATGGTGTATGCCGGTAGCGTGCGCGTCGGTGGCGACAAGTTCGACGAGGCCATCGTCAATTACATCCGCCGCAACTACGGCATGCTGATCGGTGAGACCACTGCCGAATCGATCAAGAAGGAAATCGGCTCCGCCTTCCCGGGCTCCGAAGTGAAGGAGATGGAAGTGAAGGGCCGTAACCTGGCCGAGGGCATCCCGCGCAGCTTCACGATTTCCAGCAACGAGATCCTGGAAGCGCTGACCGATCCGCTGAACTCCATCGTCTCCGCGGTGAAGATCGGCCTCGAGCAGACGCCGCCGGAACTGGGCGCCGACATCGCCGAGCGCGGCATGGTGCTGACCGGTGGCGGCGCGCTGCTGCGCGACCTCGACCGCCTGCTGATGGAAGAGACCGGCCTGCCGGTGATCGTCGCCGACGACCCGCTGACCTGCGTGGTGCGTGGCTCCGGCCTCGCGCTGGAGCGCATGGACAAGCTGGGCGCGATCTTCGCGAGCGAATGAGGCACGGCAAGGAGACCCGACAAGGCCGTCCTCTGCGGGCGGCCTTGATTCACGCGGGTCTGCGCCTATGCTCATCTGATAACGGCTGCATCCGCCCGTGAACAGTTCGGCCTCCGCATCCCTCTTCAATCCCTGACCGCCTCGCCCGCACCGCCCCATGCCCGTCCCAGGTCACCAGCCGCCGCCTTTCTTCAAGCGCGGCTTGCCGCTGTCGGCCAAGCTCACGATCTATCTCGCGCTGTCGCTGGCCCTGCTGGTCGCCGACCTGCGCCTGCGCTACCTGGATACCCTGCGCCAGGGCGTGGCGATCCTGACCTACCCGCTGCAGATCGCGGCCGCTACGCCAGCGGAATTCGTGCGCAACACCGGCAACTATTTTTCCGGCCTGGTCGGCCTGCAGCGCGAGAACGAGCGCCTCAGCGTCAGCCAGCTGGAGGCTGCCCAGGAGTTGCTGCGCCTGGAGCAGTTGAAGGCCGAGAATGCCCAGCTGCGCGGCCTGCTCGACATGCGCGCGCGCGTGAAGGTGAGCAGCATCGCGGCGGAAATCCTGTTCACCGCGCGCGATCCTTTCTCCCACCGCGTGATCCTCGACAAGGGCACCAGTCAGGGTGTGGCGCCGGGGCTTGCCGTGGTGGATGCCGCAGGGGTGATCGGTCAGGTGACCCGCACCTTCCCGCTGCACTCCGAAGTGACCCTTCTGTCCGACAAGGAGCAGGCGATTCCGGTGGTGGTGGCGCGCAGCGGCCTGCGTGCCGTGATGTTCGGTACCGGCACCGGCCTGATGGAACTGCGCTTCCTGGCCGCCAATGCCGACGTGCAGGTCGGTGATCAGATCCTCACCTCCGGCCTCGACGGCGTCTTCGTGCCCGGCCTGCCGGTCGCCACCGTGGTGCGCGCCGACGGCGACACCGGCGAATCCTTCGGCCGCATTATCTGCAAGCCCATCGGCGGCGTGGCCAAGAACGGCAGCGTGCTGGTACTGGGCCGTGCCGAGCCCTTGCCGGAGCGGCCGGCGGCGGAGAATGCCTCGCCCGAGCGCAGTGCCGCCGGACGGATCGGCCGCAAACAGAGCGAACCGGAGAGCCAGCCATGATCAATCACCGCTCCAGCCGCATCCTGTTGCCGGTGCGCATCGGTTTCATCTGGATCAGCCTCGCCATCGCGCTGGTGCTGCACTTCGTGCCGATCGGCCGCTTCTATGCGGTGCCTGACTTCGTGGCCCTGGTGTTGGCTTTCTGGTGCGTGCGCGAGCCGCGCCTGGTCGGCATGGGCACGGCCTTCCTGCTTGGCGTGGCGGTGGATGTCGCGCATGGCGCCGCGATGGGCCAGCACGCGCTGGCCTACGTCGCGCTGGCCTTCGCCTGCGCCAGCATGTCGCGCCGCCTGCTGTGGTTTTCGCCGGCCATCCAGGCGCTGCACATGGTGCCCCTGTTCCTGATGGTGCAACTGATCATGCTCGTCGTGCGTCTGATGGCAGGAGGACGCTTCCCCGGCTGGGAATACTTCTTCGCCACCTTCACCACGGCGGCATTGTGGTTGCCGGTGCACTACCTGTTGCTGCTGCCGCAGATGCGGCCGGTGGATCGCGACGAGAACAGACCGATCTAGGAGGTGAAATGTGAAACGTCAAAGGTGAAACGTCAGTCACTGCACCCGCCACGTTTTACCTTTGACCTTTCACGTTTCACGAACACATGGAACTCAAGACCCCCGAACAGGAGCTCTCCGGTTTCCGCAACCGCATCGCGGTGGCGGCGATCTTCGTGCTCGTCTGCTTCGGCCTCATCGTTGCGCGCTTCGTCTACCTGCAGGTGGTGCGCTATGACTACTTCGCCACCCGCGCCGAGGACAACCGCATCTCGCTGCTGCCGGTGGTGCCCAACCGCGGCCTGATCCTGGATCGCAACGGGGTGGTGCTGGCACGCAACTACTCCGCCTACACGCTGGAAATCACCCCGCAGAAGGTGGGTGACCTGGAAGGCACCATCGACGAACTGGCCGGCATCATCGACATCCAGCTGAAGGACCGTCGGCGTTTCCGCAAGCTGCTCGACGAAAGCAAGAACTTCGAGTCGCTGCCCATCCGCACCCGGCTGTCCGACGAAGAAGTCGCGCGCTTCATCGCGCAGCGCTACCGCTTCCCCGGCGTGGACATCAAGGCCCGCCTCTTCCGCCAGTACCCGCAAGGTGAGCTGGCCTCGCATGCGCTCGGCTATATCAGCCGCATCAACCGCAAGGAAGCGGAAGCCATCGAGCAGAACGAGGAGATGGCGGAGAACTATCGCGGCACCGAACACATCGGCAAGACCGGCCTGGAGCAGCACTACGAGGAAGAGCTGCACGGCGTGACCGGCTTCGAGCAGGTCGAGGTCGATGCCTCCGGCCGTGCAGTACGCAGTCTGTCGCGCACGCCGCCGGTGCCTGGCAACAACCTCATCCTGACCCTGGATGCCGAACTGCAGCGCATCGTCGAGCAGGCCTTCGGTGAACGTCGTGGCGCGCTGGTGGCCATCGAGCCCGGCACCGGTGGCATCCTCGCGCTGGTGTCCAAGCCGACCTACGACCCGAACCTGTTCGTCGACGGTATCGATACCCAGAACTGGAACGCGCTGAACAATTCACCGGACAAGCCGCTGCTGCACCGCGCGATCTACTCGGCCTATCCGCCGGGCTCGACCTTCAAGCCCTTCATGGCGCTGGCGGCATTGCGCACCGGCAAGCGCACGCCAACCCAGGCCATCCACGACTCCGGCCTGTTCCCTTTCGGCAACCACGTGTTCCGCGACGACAAGGTGGGTGGTCACGGCATGGTGGACATGGTGAAGTCCATCGTCGTGTCCTGCGACACCTACTACTACATCCTCGCCAACGAGATGGGCATCGACATGATCTCGGAGCAGATCGGCGAGTTTGGCTTCGGCTCGCTGACCGGCATCGACATCCAGGGCGAGGCGCGCGGCGTGCTGCCGTCGCAGGCCTGGAAGAAGGCCCGCTTCAAGAAGCCGGAGCAGCAGAAGTGGTACGCCGGCGAGACGATCTCGATCGGCATCGGCCAGGGCTACAACAACTACACCACTTTGCAGATCGCCCACGCCACCGCGACGCTGGCTGCCAATGGCGTGATGTTCAAGCCCCACCTCGTGAAGTACGTCGAGGACGTGCGCAACGGCAAGCGTCGCATGATCGAGCCGACTCCGGTCAAGACCATCGATCTCAAGCCCGAAGATGTCGAAGTCATCAAGCGCGCGATGGTGGAAGTTAACAAGTGGGGCACTGGCACCCGCGCCTTCGCGGGCGCCGAGTACGTGACCGCCGGCAAGACCGGCACCTCACAGGTGTACTCGCTGAAGGGCGCCAAGTACGTGGAGAGCGAGGTCGCCAAACACTTGCGCGACCATGCGCTGTACGTGGCCTTCGCACCCGCCGAGGCGCCGAAGATCGCACTGGCAGTGCTGGTGGAGAATGGCGGCTTCGGTGCACAGGCCGCAGCGCCGATCGCGCGCCAGGTGCTCGACTATTACCTGACCGGCAAACGCCCTGCCGGCGCCGCTCAACCGGACCCGGACGGCAGTGACTGATCCCTTCGTGCTCGTACGCCGTGGCTGGCAGCGCTTCACCGCGCCCATCGACGGCATCCTGATGGCCATCCTTGCTGCGCTGCTCATCGGTGCCTACGTGGCCATGATGAGTGCGTCGCCCGAGCGGCTGCCTGCGCACAACATCAACCTCGCGATCGGCCTCGCCGTGATGTGGGTGGTGGCCAATGTGCCGCCTCAGCGCATGCAGATGTTCGCCCTGCCGCTGTACATCATCGGCGTGTTGCTGCTGGTGGCGGTGGAGCTGTTCGGCGAGATATCGAAAGGCGCGCAGCGCTGGCTGGACCTCGGCTTCATCCGCATGCAGCCGTCCGAGATCATGAAGATCGCCATGCCGCTGATGCTGGCCTGGTACTTCCAGAAACGGGAGGGCGCCCTGAAGTTCCGTGACTTCCTGGTCGCAACCGCCTTGCTGGCCGCACCGGTCGGCCTGATTGCCGCGCAGCCCGACCTGGGCACTTCGCTGCTGGTGACGGCAGCCGGCATCTTCGTCATCTACTTCGGCGGCCTGTCCTGGAAGCTGATTGCACCGGTGATGCTGCTGGGCGTGGCGCTCATTGCCGGCATCGTGGCCTATGAGAAACAGATCTGCGCCGACGGCGTCGAATGGCCCGGTCTGCGCGAGTACCAGAAACACCGCGTGTGCATGCTGCTGGACCCGAGTTCAGACCCCCGTGGCAAGGGCTTCCACACCATCCAGTCCACCATCGCAGTGGGCTCCGGCGGCATCATCGGCAAAGGCTGGCAGCAGGGCACGCAGACCCACCTGGACTTCCTGCCCGAGCGCCATACCGATTTCATCCTTGCGGTGTTGTCCGAGGAGTTCGGCCTGCTCGGGGTGATCGTGCTGCTGGTGCTCTACTGCTTGCTGATAGGCCGAGGCCTGATGATCGCGCTGACCGCCTCCAGCCTGTTCTCGCGATTACTGGCGGGGGCGCTGACCATGAACTTCTTTACCTATGCCTTCGTGAACATGGGCATGGTCAGCGGCGTGCTGCCCGTGGTGGGCGTGCCCCTTCCCCTGGTGAGCTATGGCGGCACGGCACTGGTCACGCTGTGCCTGGGCATGGGCATCCTGATGAGCGTGCAGCGGCATCGCAAGCGGGTGAGCTGAGGCCGTGCTGCCGAAAGAAAAGGGCCGCTCATGCGGCCCTTTTTCATGCAGTGCCCGGACTTGCTACACGGCCCGCAGCACGTAGCACACGCCCCAGGTCCGGTCGTCCGGCTGCTTGCGGCTCATCCATTCGCAGCTGTGCTCGACCCTGAAACCGGAGAGATCGGCGAACAGCTCGATCTCCGGCGGAAACAGGTAGCGCATGCGGTGCGTCTCGCGGATCTCGTCCACCGTGCGGTCCGAGCGGTCGCGCACGAAGACCTGGTAGTTCACGTCCACCAGGCATTCGTTCGGATGCAGCGTGGATTCGGCGAGTCGGGTCACCTCGATGCGCTCGTCCGCCATGCGCTTGATGCGTGTGCTGGGCCGCTCGGTCAGCACGGCCGGTCCATGCCAGACGTCGAACAGGAACACGCCACCCTTGTCGATGTGGCGACGCGCCGTGGCGAAGGCGGCCTTCAGCGCCGCGTTGTCGGGCATGTAGCTGACCACGTGGAAGAGCGAGATCGCGCAGTCGAAGGTCTTGCCGAGCTGCGCGCTGGTGAAGTCGCCTTCGGCGAAGGCCAGCCGGGCCGCGACATCGGCGTCGTGTGTAGCCGCCAGCGCACGGGCTTCGTCCAGCATGCCGGCACTGCGATCAACCCCGGTTACGGCAAAGCCGCGCTCGGCCAGCAAGGCCGCGTGCTTGCCGCCCCCGCAGCCGAATTCGACCAGGCTGCGTGCCTCCGGCGCATGTTCGCGTAGCAGGCTGGCGACGAAATCCGCTTCGCCGTCGTAGTCCTTGTCGCGATACAGCAGCGCGTAGTAACGCGCGTAGGTGTCTCCGAAAACGCTCATGGATATTCTCTCTCAGGCGGGCTCAGGGCGTTCCGCTCAGCTCTTTCCGAATGTCTCGTGCATCACCGCACTGACGCGATCGATCTGCGCCTCGCTGAGCGCCAGTCCGCTGGGCACGTAGAAGCCGCGCCGCGCGATGTTCTCTGCTACCGGATGCGATTCACCCTTGAGCAGACCCATCTTGTGGAACACCGGCTGCTCGTGCATTGGCCAGAAGAACGGGCGCGTACCGATCTTGTACTCGCCCAGCGTCTTCATCGCCGCCGTCGCGTCCATGTCGTGCTCTGGCCCCAGCACCACGCCGTACACCCAGTAGATGTTGTCGGCGTAGTCCGTGCGTGGCAGTGGCAACTGGATGCCGGGCAGATCGCTCAGGCGCTGTGTGTAGGCCGCGCCCATGCGCCGCTTGATCGGCACGAACTCGTCCAGCCGTTCCAGCTGTGCGACACCCAGTGCAGCCTGCAGGTTGGTCAGGCGGAAATTCCAGCCCAGCTCCTCGTGCACGAAGCGGCGTGCCGGCTGGAAGCACAGGTTGCGCAGGCTGCGGCAACGCTCGGCCAGTGCGTCGTCGTCGGTGACGATCATGCCGCCTTCGCCGGTGGTGATGTGCTTGTTGGGGTAGAAGCTGAAGGTAGAGATGTTGCCGAAGCTGCCGCAGGGGCTGCCGGCGCAGGTGAGGCCATGGGCCTCGGCCGCATCCTCGATGATCGCCAGGCCATGACGGTCGGCGATGGCCTGCAGGCGGACCATGTCGGTCGGCAGGCCGTAGATGTGCACCGCCATGATGGCTTTGGTACGCGGCGTGATGCGTGTCTCCACCTGGTCCAGATCCATGTTCCAGGTGAGCGGGTCGCTGTCCACCACCACCGGCACCGCGCCTGCGCGGACGATGGCGGCCGCGCAGGAGATGATGGTGAAGGTGGGCAGGATGACTTCGTCACCCGGCCCGATGCCCAGCGCGACCACGGCGGCATCCAGCGCCACCGAGCCGTTGGCCACGGCGATGCCGTGCTTGCGCCCGACGCGTGCCGCGAAGGCCTGCTCGAAGCGGGCGACGAAGGGCCCTTCGGAGGAGATCCAGCCGGTCTCGATGCACTCCAGCAGGTATTGCTTCTCGCGGCCGTCGAGCAGGGGTTCGTTGACCGGAATCGGCGAGATCGGCGCGGGGGCCTGGTTGCTGTCGCTCATGCTCATCCCAGGATACGCAGCGGCTGATCCACTTCGGGCTTGAAGCGGGTCTTGTCGTGGTCGCCGGAGTAGGGGCCTTGTTTCACCTCGATCATCTGCAGCTCTTCCAGCACTTCGAAGCCGTGGCCGCCGGTGGCCAGCAGCACGACGTCGCCCGGCAGCAGTACGCGGCTGTGCAGGTACTCGCGGTCCACACTGTAGAAGTCCACCCGCAGCTTGCCGCGTTTGATGAACAGCACCTCCTGCGTGAAGCTGACCTCGCGCTTCACCTCGTTGTGAACGTGAGGTTCGATCAGCTTGCCCTGCGGGTGGTGCATGTAGGCGAGCTGCTGCGACAACTCGTCGGGGGTAAAGAAAGAGATGCCGGGTTTGTCGTATTCGTTGCGCACGATGATGGCGAGCAACATTCCCCGGTCGACGATTTCCTCGATCATGCCTGGCTCCTTTGGCTGTCTTCCTGTCGGGCCTCTCCGACTATTTATAGTTGTGCCGACTCGGGTCGGTCTTGAGGCAGTATGGTCTCCCTGTTGAAAACCCGGCGTGCGCCTGTCGCGCGGCGCGATCACTTCATCGAAACGAGCACCACGCCGGCAGCCACCAGCGAAGTCCCGGCAATCTTGGTGAAGGTCAGCGGTTCCTTGAACAGCACGACACCGGCGATCAGTACCAGCACATAGGTGATGCTGGCCAGCGGCACCGCGTAGGACAACTCCGCCTTGGCCAGTGCGAACAACCATAGCACCGCGCCGAGACCGAAGGCCGCGAAGCCGATCACGATGCTTGGTGTGGTGAAGATGTTCCAGAGCAGGCGCGGCAGACCGCCGCCGGACACCTGCACGTCGGCGAAACCCTGCATGCCCCATTTAAAGGCGATCTGGCCGATGGCGGTCAGCAGGCATGACACGAGGATGAGTGACAGCGTGTTCATGCCGCCGCCTTGCCGAAGCGCAGGTGCCATACGGTGATGAGGTACTTGCGGCCGCGACGCACCAGACCCCACAGATTGGTGGCGGTCTTGGATTCGCCGATCTGGCGGGCGGTGAGCACGTAGGGCACCTCCACCACCTTCGCGCGCTTGCGCTTGATCAGCGTGTAGATGAGGTCGATGAAGTATTCGCCGTAGTCGCCACGCAGGTCGTAGTCGCGCAGCAGCTCGCGCTTCAGCACAATGAAGCCCGACGACCAGTCGCGGAAGCGGCAGCCCAGCATCCAGCCGCCGAGGATGGACAGCACCTTGCTGAGCATCAGCTGCACGGTGAGGTGGAAGCTCACCGCACGTGCATCGCCACCACCGGGCACGTAGCGCGAGCCCACGGCCACGTCGGCGCCGGCACGGATCGCCGCCAGCAGGTCGTTGATCTTGGCCGGTGGCATCGACAGATCCACGTCCATCCACATCACCAGCGGCGCACGCGCCAGCTTGATGCCGTCATTGATGGCGGAGGTGAGGCCGCGCACCGTCGTACGGTGCAAGAGGTGTACATTGGGCTGCACGGCGGCGATGTCACGCACCACCTGCCAGGTGAGGTCGGGCGAGTTGTCGTCCACGACGATCGCCTCGTAGGGAATCGTCAGCACCTTCGACAGCTCGGCCAGCAGCAGCTGGATGTTCTCGCGCTCGTTATACGTCGGCAGGACGATGCTCAACGCGGGAATCACCGCGTCCTGGGTCTGCGTGTTCATGGTGTAGCCCTGTCTCCGTCATTCTCGTTCTTGTCTTCGTGGCACCGTCACCGCTGCTGTGCGTCGGGCAGGTGGAAGCGCACCCGATCCGAACTCACACCCAGCGCGCGACGCAGGCGCCAGTCATCTTCGGCGTCGTAGTAGAAGTAGTTCACCGACAGTCCGCCGGAGCGCGGCAGGTAGTCGGATTCCAGCTCCAGCTCATAGACACCGGGCGCCAGCACCGCCGAGCCTTCCGTTTCGTGGAAGTAGTCCGGCGCTTCGTTGGTCACCGTCGGCTGGCCATTCACCTTGAGCTGCACCCCCCAGCTGCTGTAGACCCGGAAGCCGATCTGCAGCGGGGCGTCCCCCAATACTTCCATGCGGGTGCGCAAGCGGACCTTCCCTGCCTGCGCCATCGCAATTCCGGGCCTGTCCTCATGCACCATGGCTTCGCTCTTGCGATTGAACGGGAAGCGCACGCGGCCGATGAGGAAGGGCTCGGACGACGGCATTTCGGCAGCCTTGCCGGCAGCGGGTTCCGTAGCGGCGGGGCTGAATGTCCCCTCGATCGTGACGGGATACACAGGACGCAGTGCAGCAATCGCAAACGCTATAGTCGTGGCGAACAGCGCCACCACCGCGCTGTAGATCAGCGCCGGCCGGACCCACTTGCGCCAGTCGACGGCCACCAGCTCCACCAGCTTGAAGAACAGCAGGTAGAACACGAAGATGATGGTGTAGGTGTAGCGTGGCTCACCGGTGAAGATGAAGCTCACCACGAAGGTGACGCCGAGGATGGACGACAGCATCACGAAGGTGGCGTGTCGCTCGCGTCCGTTGTGTCCTGCCAGCACGTCGCGCCGTGCCCAGAAGAACAGGCCCAGTGGCACGAACATCAGGAACTTGAACCAGTCCCACACCGGCCGCCAGAAACGGAAGCCCGGCGCGTCATAGCGCGAGGGCAGCATGTCGGCGAAGAACAGGTTGCGCAACTCGCCCACGTTGTAGAGCAGGCGCATGGGATTGCGCTGCACCGCCTGCCAGCCGAGCGAGAAGTAGTAGTCCTGCTTGTAGAAGGGCACGTTCGTATAGAACACGCCGTTCTCCGGCTTCCAGGACTGAGCCGGTACCACCACGAAGAAGTGCCAGCCGTCGTAGCTCAGGTCGACCCGGTGGTAGTCGGAGTTGGCAATGAAGAAATCCAGCCCGCCGTTGGCCGACAGCGCATTCACCCGCCCGCCGGAAATACGCGACACCTCGGCGCTCGCCAGTGTCACCAGCGCGAAGAACACCGCCGTGAACACGGCGGCCTGTGCGATGAAGCGCCGGGTAAGCCCTTCGCGCGCCAGCAGGTAGGCGACGAAGGCCAGGCCATACGGCCCCAGCGAAGGGCGGATGATGGTGGCGAGGCCGAACAGCACGGCGGAAGCGATCACCCAGGTCCAGGTGTTGCGCCGGAGCAGGATGGAGATGGCGATCACCAGCAGCGGGCCGCCGATGTTCTCGCCCAGCAGGAAGGCGTTGAAATACAGCGCCGGGAAGCCGAAGGCGTACAGCGCACTGACCAGCAGCACCAGCCAGGCCTGGTCGAACCAGCGCGCGGCCACGCGATGTACCGCATACACCGAGGCCGAGAAGATCAGGACGTTGAGGACCAGAGGCGTCTCGATGCGGATCCAGTGCTCCAGTCCCACGTTCTTCAGGATGCGGAAGAACTCGGCCAGCACGATGTGGAACATCGGCGGCCAGGCGACGAACTGCGAATCCTCGAACTCGTTGCCGGCCAGGCGCTTCATGGCCTGCGTCCAGTAGTTCTTCATGTCACTGAAGATGAACTCCTGGTACGGCGTCAGCCAGAACACGTAGGTCGCAACGACCACGAAGGCCAGCACGGCCATGACGATGCCGAAGGCATTGCTGCTGGCGAAGGCAAGCGGCGGGCGGGCGGGCGAAGCAATGGCGGCGCCCGGCAAAGGCGCGGAACTGATGGCACTCACGACAGAAATCCCCGACTGGTCCAGCGACGCAGAGCGTCAAACAGTCCGCACCTGCCGGGGAGGCTGCGGACGATGGACCGGGATTCCCGGCGGAAACCGGGACTCAGCCTGCCGAGACAGGCATTGGTACGACTCGCAGTGACACCGACTCGGTGTGGAACCTAGAAATTGTGGTCAATTTCAAGATTTTGTCTCGATTTTTGTATTTTTCTCGTCACGAACAGGGCTGTTTGCGACGGTTGGCCCACCTTATCGTAATTAGGTCGCTGGGAAAACCATTCATTTGACCCAATCCGTTGCGTTTTACCCATGCGGCACCGCGCAAACACCCCCAGCTTTGCCTGCGAACCCCGCAAAGGGCAGGTGTCGAAGGGTCGGGCGGGTGCCTGCGGTATCATGGCGACCGCTGGTCGGATCGCCCCGCACCGGCCCAACGCCCATCCCGCCAGTGCTTTTCCGTCCTGATCCGCCTCGCGCCCTGTTCCCCCTGACCCGCATCCTGCCGGTCGCCCTGAGCCTGCTGCTGGCTGCTTGCGCCGGTACCAGTCCGTCGGTAATCGCCCCGACTGCGCCGGCCAGCGGGCCGGACGCGCCGGTGTCGCAGCCGCAACCGGCTCCGCCTGCCCCTCCGGGAGGCAAAAGCGGTGGCTACTATCTGGACGATGGCCCGGGCAGCAATCCGCCGCCCGACCTCGCCGCGATTCCCGATGCCGAGCCGCGCAGCGAGCCGCTGCACCGCTTTGCCAACCGCCCGTATTCGGCACTCGGCCAGACTTTCACGCCGATGCTGGAAGTCGCGCCCTACCGCGCCGAAGGTATCGCCAGCTGGTATGGCCGCCGCTTCCACGGCAAGAAGACATCCAGTGGCGAGGTGTATGACATGTACGCCATGACCGCTGCACACCCCACCTTGCCGATTCCCAGTTACGCCCGCGTGACGCTGGTGAGCAACGGCCGTTCGGTGGTGGTACGCATCAATGACCGCGGCCCTTTCCTGCGCAGCCGTCTGATCGACCTGTCCTACGCCGCGGCCTGGAAGCTGGGCTACATCGACAATGGTCACGCCGAAGTGATCGTCGAGACCATCGTTCCCGGCGAGGTCACGGTGCTGGCCAGGAACATTCCGCCGATCCGCAAGCCCGACCCGGTGCCTCCGCCCCCCGTACCGGCGATGGTGGTGCTGACCGAAAGCGCCAGCGCACAGGAACATGAGGCGGCCATCACCGCCACACCGCCCGAGGCGCTCAGCCCCGGCACCTACCTGCAGCTAGGTGCCTTCGGTACGCTGCGCAATGCCGAGAGTTTCCGCGACTACGTGCGTCAGGAAATGCGGGACCTGAACGTCCCGCTGCACGTGGTGTCCGAATCCGACCGCCATCGCCTGCAGGCCGGTCCCTATGGCTCCGCGCAGGCGGCGCAGACGGGAGCGGCGGCCATTGCGCGCAAGCTCAAGCTGAAGCCGCTGGTCGTCCAGCGCTGAGGTCGCGTGACAGGTACCGGGATCGCTACGCCAGTTCCAGCTCCTCCAATCCGAAATCCACGTGCTCACCACGAACAATTACCAACATTGCCCATCCAGATGAAGAAGCTTCTCCTCACCCTGATTGCCGGCCTGCTGCCGCTGACCACCCTGGCCCAGAGCGCGCCCGCGCAGACCCCCGCAGTCGCCGCCGCGCAGATGCCGGTGCCGCCCACGGTCGCCGCCCGCGCCTGGATCGTCTACGACGTCAGTGCCAACCAGATCCTCGCGTCCAGCAATCCCGACCAGATCGTTGAGCCGGCCTCGCTTACCAAGCTGATGACCGCCTACGTCGTCTTCAACGCACTCAAGAACAAGAGCATCAGCAATGACCAGCTGGTGACCGCGTCCGAGAAGGCCTGGCGCACCGGCGGCTCGCGCATGTTCATCGACATCCGCAAGCCCGTGAGCGTCAGCGACCTGATCCACGGCATGATCATCCAGTCCGGCAACGACGCCTGCATCGCGCTGGCCGAGACGGTAGCCGGCACCGAGGAACGCTTCGTCGGCATGATGAACCGCGAAGCCCAGCGCCTGGGCCTGAAAGCCACCAAGTTCACCAACACCACCGGCCTCACCGAGCCCGGCCACACCACCAGCGTGCGCGATCTGGTCAATCTGTCGGCAGCGCTGATCCGCGACTTCCCCGAGTACTACCCGATCTATTCCAAGCGCGACTTCACCTACAACAACATCAAGCAGGAGAACCGCAACCGCTTGCTGTGGACCGACCCCAGCGTCGATGGCATGAAGACCGGCCATACCGATGCTGCCGGCTACAACCTTGTGGCCTCGGCCAAGCGCGGCCCGCGCCGCTTGATTTCCGTCGTTACCGGCACCACATCTGAATCTGCACGCGCGCAGGAGTCGCAGAAGCTGCTGAACTTCGGCTTCCAGGCCTGGGACGCGGTGAAGCTCTACGGTGCCAACCAGCCGGTCAAGGAGTTCGAGGTCTGGAAGGGTGCCGAGCGCCAGCTCAAGGTCGGTTTCCGCAACGATTTCGTCGTCGCGGTGCCGCGTGATCTGGCCAATGCGCTCGCCGTACAGCTGGAAAGCCGCCAGCCGCTGATCGCTCCCGTCAAGTCGGGTGATCGCGTCGGCACGCTGAAGTTGACGCTGGCCGGGCAGAGCCTGGGCGAGTATCCGGTGGTGGCCCTGCAGGACGTGGCCCCTGCCGGCATCTTCCGCCGCGCGTGGGACAGCATCCGCCTGATGCTGAAGTAAACGTCGCGAGTAAACACCGCGACACGCAGCACCGATACGAAGTACCGACGATCATGAGCGAACGCACCACCCTGCTGGAATTCCCGACCGACTTCCCCCTGAAGATCATGGGAGCGCGCGCGGACGACTTCGCGCAGGTGGTGCTCGCCGTCGTGCAGCGCCATGCGCCGGACTTCGACGGTGCCACGCTCGAGATGCGCGCCTCGTCCAACGGCAATTACCTGGCGCTCACCTGCACCATCAACGCCACCTCGCAGGAGCAGCTGGACAACCTGTACCGCGAGTTGAGCAGTCACCCGATGGTGAAGGTGGTGCTTTGATGCTTCTTGAGGGGAAGGGAGAAGGGGGAAGGGGGAAGGGTAGCGCCCCCGACCTGGCGCTGAACTCTCCCTCCCCCGCCAGGGGGAGGGACGGGGAGGGGGCATCCCCCTTCCCCCTTCCCCCTTCCCTGATTCAGGTACGCCAGCTCGGAACCACCGACTACGCCCCCACCTGGCAGGCCATGCAGGCTTTCACCGCCAGCCGCGGTCCGGAAACTCCGGACGAGCTGTGGTTGTTGCAGCACCCGCCGGTCTACACGCTCGGCCTCGCCGGCAAGCCGGAACACCTGCTGCAGGCCAGCGAAGTCCCGGTCGTGAAGATCGACCGCGGCGGTCAGATCACCTACCACGGGCCCGGTCAGGCCATGGTGTACCTGCTGATCGATCTGCATCGCCGCAACCTCAAAGTGCGCGAACTGGTGCGGTTGATGGAGCAGGCGCTGATCGACGTGCTGGCCGGCTGGGATATCGTCGCGGAACGTCGCGAAGGCGCGCCGGGCGTCTATGTCGGCGAGGCCAAGATCGCCGCGCTGGGGCTGAAGATCAGCCGTGGCTGCAGTTACCATGGCCTTGCGCTGAACGTGGACATGGACCTGTCCCCCTTCGGCCGCATCAACCCCTGCGGCTACGAAGGGCTGGCGACGACACAGCTCGCCGCACTCGGTGTACAGGTCAGCGTGGACGAAGCCCACGCCGCACTTTCCGCTGCGCTGCAGCATCTGCTTGAAGCCGGCTATCCGCTGCCATTGGCTACTGCGATGTTGCAGGCAAGATAAGCAAAGTTACTGAGCGGATTGAAAATTTCTCCGCATGGCGGATTGAAATCGGTCCTGCGCTCAAAGAAAATCACGGGCTCGCGACAAGTACCCCTCCCGTCGCACCAACGGCACCCACGGCATCTCCATGGAACAGAACGTCAAGAAGCAGCGCGGCGAACTCAAGACGGCACGCATTCCCATCAAGATCGTGCCGGCGGAGAAGCTCAAGAAGCCGGAATGGATCCGCATCCGCCTGGGCACCGGCGAAGAGGTCTCGCGCTTCAACGAGATCAAGGACACGCTGCGCGAGCACAAGCTGCACACCGTCTGCGAAGAAGCCTCCTGCCCCAACATCCACGAGTGTTTCGGCAAGGGCACGGCCACCTTCATGATCATGGGTGACATCTGCACCCGTCGTTGCCCCTTCTGCGACGTTGGCCACGGCCGCCCGGACCCGCTCAACCCCAACGAGCCGGCCGACCTCGCCAAGACCATCGCTGCCATGCGCCTGCGCTACGTCGTCATCACCTCGGTGGACCGTGACGACCTGCGCGACGGTGGCGCCCAGCACTTCGTCGACTGCATCCGCGAGACCCGCGCGGCCAGCCCCAGCACCCAGATCGAAGTGCTGGTGCCGGACTTCCGTGGCCGCGCAGAAGTGGCGCTGAAGATCTTCACCGAAGCCCCGCCGGACGTCATGAACCACAACCTGGAAACCGTGCCGCGCCTGTACAAGGCCGCCCGCCCGGGGTCCGACTACGCGTACTCGCTGAAGCTGCTGAAGGACTTCAAGGCCAATCACCCGGACGTGCCGACCAAGAGCGGCCTGATGCTGGGCCTGGGCGAGACGGATGAAGAGATCCTCGAAGTGATGCGCGACATGCGCGCCCACGACGTCGACATGCTGACCATCGGCCAGTACCTGCAGCCCTCTGCTGGCCACCTGCCGGTGCTGCGCTACGTGCCCCCGGACACCTTCAAGATGTTCGAGACCGAGGCCTACAAGATGGGCTTCAAGAACGCCGCCTGTGGCCCCATGGTGCGCTCCAGCTACTGGGCAGACCAGCAGGCGCATAGCGCCGGAGTTGCCGCGACAACCGCCTGACAGTGTTCCGGTAGCCAATGAAAACAGGCCCAACAGGGCCTGTTTTCATTGGCGCATCCAACATCCCGGGCTTGGTTGTGAATTTAGTCAGTTCGTTGCACAAATATATGTACGAAGTTGCCCGAAAGGGTGCCTATCCTCCGTCCCGGCGTCGGCGCATCCGGAGGACAGGATGACTTCCACGCTTCCCTGACCGGATTTCCGGGGAAGTACGTCCTCTGCACACGGTATGCCAGCCTCATTACAACAACCGTTCAGTACGGAGGAGTACATATGTCTTACCCGGTATCGCGGAGCTTCGCTCCATGCCTGCTCGCCAGTCTTATCCTTGCCGCTTGCGGCGGCGGCGGCGGGGGAGGCGGAGGGGCATCGACGGGCAGTTCTTCCGGATCCCCTGCGGCGCTCGGCTGCACGGCCAGCACCGACTCCACCCCGAGCTCTTTGGGAGCGACCGGTTGGGCTTCGGTCGGCACCACCGTGAACGGTGGGTGCGGCGCAGCCCCGGCCAAGGTCATCACCGTCACCAACCGCCTGGAACTGGTCCGGGCGCTCTACGGCGGCGGCAGCAGGACGACCAATGCGGACGGCAGCCTGGTCCGGCCCGACGATTCCCGCAAGATCATCTATGTGCAGGGCAGCATCGATCTTAACGTCGATGACAGCAACGCTAGCCTCACGGAAGAGGACTACATGGCGCAGTGCAGCTACACCACGCACGCCAACCATGCCGATTTCTTCGCTGCCTATTTGACAGCCTACGACCCGAATACCTGGAACAGCCAGTCGCTGGAATCCGACAACAAGCCGCCAGCCGTCCACGGCCCGCTCGAAGATGCGCGTGTCTGCTTCCAGCAGAAACAGGCAGAACGGATTGTCCTGCGCGTCGGTTCGAACACCTCCATCATTGGCAAGGGCACCAATGCCGTCATCAAGAACGGCAACCTGAGGCTGGGGCAGTTGCGGACCCTGGATGCGACAACTCTGGATGCGGCCAACAACTACAAGGCCAGCAACATCGTCATCCGGAACATCACCTTCGAGGATTCGTACGACATGTTCCCGGGGTGGGATGCGAAGGATTCCTTCAGCATCACCGCAAGCCAGCTGGGCACCGGCAACTGCAGCGCCACCCACGTCGACGCCACGGTCAATCCGAACGCTTGCGCCAGCCGCAAGGGCGGACGCTGGAATTCGGAGTACGACCTGATCTCGGTGGAAAACGCCGAGAACGTATGGGTGGACCACAACACGTTCAACGATGGCTCACGCACCGACGATACCTTCCCGATCCCGTTCGCGTCGCCCTACAACGAGAAGACGCAGAAGGTCCAGCATCACGACGGCGCGGTCGATGTGACAGCTGGCGCCACGCGCGTCACCATCTCCTACAACACGTTCAAGGAGCACGACAAGACCAACCTGCTCGGTGGTTCGGATACGGCAAGCGCACTGACCGGCTACGGGCCCGGAAAGATCGACGTGACCTTCCACGACAACTACTGGGAGAACACCGTGCAGCGCATGCCGCGCGTGCGCTTCGGTCGTGTTCACGTCTTCAACAACTATTACAACGTCGACTGGAACACCACCGCCAAGTACCAGCTGGGTGAGGCCTGGACGCTCGGCACCGCTTCCAAGATCTTTGCCGAAAGCAACGTGTTCGAAGTGGCTCCCGGTACTTCACCCACCGCCGCCAAGCTCATTGGTTACAGCTCGTCGACGTCCAACAGGACGAAGTGCACCGGTGCCGGCTTCACAGCCGCTGAGTGCGGTACCTACTTCTATGAAGTGGACACCGTGCTCAATGGCGCCGTGGTGGACGTCTTCGCAGCAGCCACCGCCAAAGTCGGTAGCAACGCACCGCTGACCAAGCTCGACCCTGCCCTCACCCCCTTCTGGACGCCGGCAGCCAGCTACAGCTACACCGTGCGCGACAAGGCGGACGTGAAAGCCCATACGACGGCGAACGCCGGGGCTGGCAAGCTGTAATCCGCCACGCCCGCCTAAGGCCCGGCCGCCCTCCTGGGCGGCCGGGCTTTTTCATGGCTACGCGGTAAACTCGCGGGGTTTGCAGTGCCGTACTGCAGTTCCCCGCATCGTCGCCATGACTTTCATCGAATCCCTCCGCGCTGCCTGGCAACGCAATGACTCCTTGCTGTGCGTCGGCCTCGACCCCGACGTCAAGAAGCTGCCCGCCCACCTTGCCAGTCAGCCGGACGCGATCTACACCTTCTGTCGCGAGATCGTCGATGCCACCGCCGACCTCGCCTGCGCCTTCAAGCCGCAGATCGCCTACTTCGCCGCCGCCGAGGCCGAAGAGCAGCTACAGGCGCTCATCGCCTACATCCACCAGCGCCATCCTGGCATTCCGGTGATCCTCGACGCCAAGCGCGGTGACATCGGTGCCACCGCCAGCCAGTACGCGGTGGAAGCCTTCGAACGCTTCGGTGCTGACGCCCTGACCGTCAATCCCTACATGGGCTTCGACTCCATCGAGCCCTACCTGGAGTGGAGCGACCGCAGCCTCATCGTGCTGTGTCGCACCTCCAACCCCGGCGGCTCGGACCTGCAGAACCTGGACATCGGTGGTGGCGTGAAGCTCTTCGAGCATGTCGCGCGACTGGTCGCCGAAAAGTGGAACCGTAACGGGCAGTGCGGCCTCGTCGTCGGCGCCACTTTCCCGCAAGAGCTGGGCGTGGTGCGCGCCATCGTCGGTGACATGCCGCTGCTGGTGCCCGGTGTCGGCGCACAGGGCGGCGATGTGCAGGCCACCGTCAGTGCCGGCCGCACCGCGAACGGCACCGGCCTGATGATCAACTCCTCGCGCGCCATCCTCTACGCCGGCCGCGACGAAAACTTCGCCGGCGCCGCGCGCGCCGCCGCACTGGCCACGCGCGACGACATCAACCGCTTTCGCGGCGTCTGAACATGCCGCTGATCCGCATCGATACCCGCCGCGAACGCTCCGCCGATGAAGTACAGGCCATCATCGCGGCGGTGGAGCGCGCACAGCGCATCGCGCTGAAGCTGCCGGACGGCGATCGCCAGATCCGCTACGTCACACATCGTCCAGAGCACTTCGCCGTGCCTGCCGATCGCAGCGAAGACTTCACAGTCATCGAGGTCACCCTGTTCTCCGGCCGCTCGCTGGATGCCAAGCGCCAGCTCTACGCGCTGCTGGTGGAAGAGCTGGGCGCACTGGGTATCGCCCGCAATGACGTCTTCGTCGTGCTGAACGAGCAGCCGCAGGAAAACTGGGGACTCGGCGGCAAGGCTGCCTGCGATCTGGCACTTGGCTTCAAGGTCGACGTCTGAAGCGCCCCGCGCATCCCCCACCATTCCACGACCCCTGCCTCAGTAGCTTCCTGACGCCTGCCGAGCTGACCCATGAACACCCGTCTTCTGAGCATCACGCAGGTTGCCGCACAAGTCCGCCCCGCCATCGTGACCGATGCTCGTGGCATGGCAGAGGTGCACGTCGCTGCCGCACAAGCGGCTTACGGCGACATCATGCCGGCTGACTTCATCGCGCGATTCTCGGTGGAGCAGTCCGCTGCGTCCTGGCATGAACGCCTGCGCCGCAGCTCGGGACGCTCGATCTACGTCGTGGAATGTGATGGCCGGATCGCCGGCTTCGCAGCCTGCGGCCCCAGCCGCGACCCGGCACCCACGGTGGGTCCAACGGGGCAGTTGCATGTGCTCAACGTGGCGCCCGCCTTCTGGCGCCAGGGCCTGGGGCGTGCGCTATGCAGCCAGATCATTCACGAGGCGCGCCAGCGCGGTTGCCGCACGCTGAGCGTGTGGGTACTGGCCGACAATGCCGCGGCCCGGGCGCTGTATGCCGCAAACGGCTTCACACCGGATGGCATCGAGCGGATGGACGACACCCTGTGTGGCCGCCCTCTGCGCGAGTTGCGCTATGTACGCACGCTCCCGTGAGCCGATGGCTGTAGCGGCAAGGCTCCGATGAATACCCGCATCCTCGGCATCGACCCCGGCCTGCGCGTCACCGGCTTCGGCGTCATCGAGCGCATCGGAACGCAGTTGCGCTACGTCGCCAGCGGCTGCATCCGCAGCCCCAACGATGGCAGTCTGCCAGAGCGCCTGCGGGTGCTGCTGGAAGGCGTACAGCAAGTGGTGGACACGTACTCGCCGCAAGAGGCCGCGGTGGAAATCGTCTTCGTGAACGTCAATCCGCAATCCACCTTGTTGTTGGGGCAGGCGCGTGGTGCGGCGATCTGCGGGCTGGTCAGCCGCTCATTGCCGGTGTCCGAGTACACCGCGCTGCAGGTGAAGCAGGCCGTGGTCGGCTACGGCAAGGCCAACAAGGAACAGGTGCAGCACATGGTGCGCCGCCTGCTCGACCTGCCCGGCGACCCGCAGGCGGACGCGGCCGACGCGCTGGCCTGCGCGATCTGCCATGCCAATGCCAGTTCGCTGAAGACGGCCCACGATGAACTCGCGGGTCTGCGAAGGCGGCGTGGCGGACGGATGATGCGCTGACCGATTCCGGCGTCCGGCAACTGTCCGCCGGCTGAGGGCGTGCTAGGAGGCCGGCGGTTCGGGACGCCGCCACAGCCACACCAGCACGCAGGCCATGAACAGCGTGACGCCCTCTGCCAGCCACGGGCGAGGTGCGGTCCAGAATAGCAGCACAGCGCTGAGTGCCATCGTCAGTGCGGCGCTGATCTTGGCGCGACGGCTGACGTAACGACCGGCGCGCCAGTTGCGCAAGGTCGGCCCGAACACGCGGTGCCCCTCCAGCCAGGCAAGGAAGCGCGGCGAGCTGCGCGCCGCCGCCCAGGCCGCCATCAATACGAAGACCGTGGTCGGCAGGCCGGGCACGAAGATACCGACGATTCCCAGTGCCAGACAGCAGGCTGCAAACACGAGCAGCAGCCAGCGCAGGACAGCGGGCAGGGGGCGGGCGGCAAGAACGGGCGGCGGCGGTCGAGTCAAGACGATTCAGCGGTGAAACCCGGCTGTTCGTGCCGTGTTGCTAGGCTACCGCGCCTTGAGGGCGAGGACAGGGGAAAGCGCATGACGGCCCGGCGTTAAACCCCGAGCCGCCGCTAAGACATTGAAAATATTTGTATCTGCGACTGTCGGTATTTCTTACGATGGGCCGAGCCGCGGCCAAAAAACCATAAACGGATCAAATGTCTGAGAGTCGGCCCAATCCTTGCTCGCGATGCCCCGACCCCTGAACACAGATGTCATGGGGCAAACAGAACAATCAACGAGGATTACACATGAAGCTGAGCTACAGCTTGACCCGCGCCGTTGCGGGCGTTGCCGCCGTCATGGCGGTTGGTATTGCACAGGCCGCCGTCTCCACCGTTCCGCAGACTGCGTTGGTTCCCTCCGATTACTACTACACCGACCTGATCGGTGGCGGCATCGGCAACGTTGTAGTGACGACCGGCGGTGGCGCCAGCGCCCCGAACATCGGCGATCCAAGCGGCCGCAATGACGACGGTTTCAGCTTCCTGAACCTCGGCTTCAACGTCACGTTCTTCGGCAATACCTACAGTAGTCTCTACATCAACAACAACGGCAACGTCAGCTTCGGCGCCGGCATCTCCGCGTATGTACCGGTTGGCCCCACCGGCGCTATTGCTCCAGTCATCTCGCCGTTCTTCGGCGACGTCGATACCCGCAATGCCGCCAGCGGCGTGGTGCATGTGCGCACCGATATTGCCAATCAGGTCATCGTGACCTGGGATCAGGTTGGCTACTACAGCAGCCAGGGCAACCCGCTGAACAGCTTCCAGCTGGTGCTGCGCGGTGACAACTACGTCGTGCCGGTGGGCGAAGGCAGCATCGGCTTCTTCTACCAGGACATGGGCTGGGAGAACACCCAGACGAGTACTACGGCTGCGGTGGGCTTCGGCGACGGCCAAGGTAACGGCAAGGTGCTGGAAGGCTCCAACACCGACAATCTGAACCTGGTGCTGGACAACCACCACATCTGGTTCGACCCGAACCTGAACCCGGTGAGCCAGGTGCCGGAACCCGGTGCGCTGGCCCTGCTGGGCATCGGCCTGCTGGCTGGTTTCGGCGCTCGCGCCCGCAAGTCCGCCTGACCGTCCTTTCCGGACAAACGAACGGGGCGCTACGGCGCCCCGTTTTCATTTGTGCCGCCTGAGTCTGGCCATGGTGGGGTGCCGCAAACACTTGTTTCGACTAGGATTTATGGAGTGAGGCGCGTATCATTGCGCCCTTCCAGAAATACCGCTCCGAAGGAGCACGCCATGCTGTACCCGGAAAAGTTCGATGTGATCGTCGTCGGCGGTGGCCATGCCGGCACCGAGGCGGCGCTGGCCAGTGCCCGCGCAGGCGCCCGCACGCTGCTGCTCAGCCACAACATCGAGACGCTGGGGCAGATGAGTTGCAATCCCTCCATCGGTGGCATCGGCAAGGGCCACCTGGTGAAGGAAGTGGACGCGCTGGGCGGTGCGATGGCGGCGGCCACCGACGAGGGCGGCATCCAGTTCCGTACCCTGAACGCGAGCAAGGGGCCGGCGGTGCGCGCCACTCGCGCGCAGGCCGACCGCGTGCTGTACAAGGCGGCGATCCGCCATCGCCTGGAGAACCAGCCGAACCTGACGCTGTTCCAGCAGGCGGTCGATGACATCACGGTGGAGGGCGACCGCGTCACCGGCGTGGTGACGCAGATCGGCCTGCGCTTCGAGGCGCCCGCCGTGGTGCTTACCGCCGGCACCTTCCTCAATGGCCTGATCCACGTCGGCCTGCAGAACTATTCGGCTGGCCGTGCGGGCGATCCGCCGGCCATCACGCTGTCGCACCGCCTGCGCGAACTGTCGCTGCCGGTCGGCCGCCTGAAGACCGGCACGCCGCCGCGCATCGACGGCAAGAGCATCGATTTCTCGGTGATGGAAGAACAGCCGGGCGACGACCCCGCGCCGGTGTTCAGCTTCCTCGGCTCGCGCGAACAGCATCCGCGTCAGTTGCCGTGCTGGATCACCCAGACCAATGCGCAGACGCACGAGATCATCCGCGCCAACCTCGACCGCTCGCCGATGTACACCGGCGTCATCGAAGGCGTGGGTCCGCGCTACTGCCCGTCGATCGAGGACAAGATCCACCGCTTCTCCGACAAGGACAGCCACAACGTTTTCCTGGAGCCGGAAGGCCTGACGACGCACGAGTTTTACCCTAACGGCATTTCCACCTCGTTGCCCTTCGACGTGCAGTTGCAGATCGTGCGTTCGATCCGCGGCATGGAGAACGCGCACATCCTGCGCCCCGGCTACGCCATCGAGTACGACTACTTCGATCCGCGCAACCTGAAGGCCTCGCTGGAAACCAAGAGCATCGGCGGCCTGTTCTTCGCCGGCCAGATCAATGGCACCACCGGTTACGAGGAAGCCGCTGCGCAGGGTCTGCTGGCCGGCGTCAATGCAGCGCTGCAGGTGCAGGGCAAGGACGCCTGGTGCCCGGCGCGCAGCGAGAGCTACCTGGGCGTGCTGGTGGATGACCTCA
Organism: Moraxellaceae bacterium; assembly: GCA_031119205.1. Taxonomy (GTDB): domain Bacteria; phylum Pseudomonadota; class Gammaproteobacteria; order Burkholderiales; family Rhodocyclaceae; genus Uliginosibacterium. The sequence continues at coordinate 145,399 of JAVHYF010000003.1, forward strand.
TCACCCGCGGCGTGTCCGAGCCTTATCGCATGTTCACGTCCCGCGCCGAATACCGCCTGAGCCTGCGCGAGGACAACGCCGACCTGCGCCTGACCGAGCACGGCCGCCGCATCGGCATCGTGGACGACGTGCGCTGGGAAGCCTTCAGCCGCAAGCGCGAAGCCATCGAGCGCGAAAGCGCGCGCCTGCGTGCCACCTGGGCCGTGCCCCACAAGCTGCAGACGGGCGAGGCAGAAGCGCTGTTCGGCGTGCCGCTGGAACGCGAGTACCGCTTCTTCGACTTGCTGCGCCGCCCCAACGTGGCCTATGACGGCCTCATGTCGCTGTCGACGGCACCGGAAGGCCGCGAGACCGATCCGCAGGTGGTGGAGCAGATCGAGATCTCTGCCAAGTACCAGGGTTACATCGACCGCCAGCAGGACGAGGTGGCACGCCTGTCCACGCAGGAGAACACCCGTCTGCCGGACGACATCGACTACACCGTGATCAGCGGCCTGTCGCGCGAGCTGCAGACCAAGCTGACGGCGCAACGCCCCGAGACTCTGGGTCAGGCCTCTCGCATCCAGGGCATGACGCCGGCCGCCATCTCCCTGCTGATGGTGCACCTGAAGAAGCGCGAGATGGCGCAAAAGGCCACGGAGCGCGCAGCGTGAGCGCTGCCGAACGGCTGGCCGCGGGCATCAAGGCGCTCGGCCTCGACATCGACGCCGCCACCCAGCAACGCCTGCTTGCCTACGGCGGCCTGCTGATGAAGTGGAACAAGGTCTACAACCTGACCGCCATCCGCGACGAGCAGGCGCTGATCGACCTGCACCTGCTGGACTCGTTGACGGTGCTGCCGTACGTGACGGTGGACCGCATCGCCGACATCGGCACCGGCGGTGGTCTGCCCGGCATTCCGCTGGCGATCTGCAAGCCGGAACTGGAAGTCGCGCTGGTGGAAACGGTGGGCAAGAAGGCCAGCTTCCTGCAGCAGGCGAAGATCGAGCTGAAGCTGGATCGCGTCAGCGTGCACAACACCCGTGTCGAGCAACTGCAGGTGGCCCCATTTCCGGCCATCATCTCGCGGGCGTTTTCCAGCCTGACCGACTTCGTGACCTGGACCGACCATCTGCTGGCGCCGGGCGGACACTGGCTTGCCATGAAGGGCGTCGACCCACTCGCGGAGGTGGCGGCGCTGCCGGAGGGTGTCGAGGTGCTGCGCACGCATCACCTCGAAGTGCCCGGTCTGACCGCGGAACGCAACCTGCTGGTGCTGGGCCGCCGCTGAGCCCCGCACGGATGTCGGGCTTCCGGCTATTGCACCGCCCGGCGGGCTGCGCCAAGCTATGTCCCACGCATGGCCGCCAGGCCCACACCGCGCCCATAACAGGAGGCACGCATGACCACCACAGTTCGCCAGATCCTGCAGAAGAAGAACATCCAGAAGATCATTACCGTCAGCCCCGAGCAGAGCATCCTCGAGGCGCTGGGCCTGATGGCCGAGAAGGACATCAGCGCCGTGCTCGTCACCGAGGGCGAGCGCCTGGTCGGCATCTTCACCGAGCGTGACTATGCGCGGAAAGTCGTGCTGAAAGGCCGCACCTCGAAGGACACCAAGGTCGGTGAACTGATGACGCAGAACCTGCTGACGGTTTCACCCAGCCACACCGTGGATGATGTCATGCAGATCATGACCGACAACCGCTTCCGCCATCTGCCGGTGGTGGAGAAGGGTGTGCTGATGGGCATCGTGACCATCGGCGACGCGGTGAAGACCGTCATCGACCAGCAGGCCGAGACCATCAAGGCGCTGTCCGGCTACATCTCCGGCGAAATGTCGATCTGAGCGCCGTGGCGCACCCGACGCCCGTGTCGATCTGAGCGCCGCACTTGGCGCTCATCCCCTGCCCCGAATGCAGCGGCCGCATCAGCAGTCTGGCGGCTGCCTGTCCCCATTGCGGCTATCCGCTGCCCAAGCCTGCCGGTAAACCCGGCTGGAGTGCGACGCTGGGCGACATCCGCCGCGTGGGCTTCTGGGTGATGCTCTTCATGAGCCTGCCCACGCTGGCCACGCCGGCATTGCTCAACAAGTTGTTCGCGGGCGGCATGCTGGACGGCGAGGGCATGGTGTCGATGGGCAGGCTGATCCTGCTCACTGCGCCGCTGTGTGCCGCCGTCGCGCTGTACGGCATCGCCCTCTTGCGAGGCTGGCTGGACTGGGAGGCGGGCGCGGTGCCGCACCTGCTGTCCGTATTCGGCCTGCTGGCGCTGGGCAGCGTGCTCAACGCGCTGTTCAACCCGCAGGCGCCGGTGCTGCTGTCGCAGGCCTGGCAGGCGGCCGCGGAGCACAGCGGCCTGACGCAGATCGTCGCCGCGGTGGTGTTCATGCTCTTCGGCTACCTGAAGGCCTGGGGGAGCTGGCCCTTCCTGTCGTCGCTGGTGGTGGGCGGCTTCCTGGCCTGGGTGTGGGCACGCAAACTGCTGCCGCAGTTGATGAGTCGCTGAGATACCGCACAGACCACAGGCCATGAAAAAAGCGCACCCGCGGGTGCGCTTTTCGTTACTGCTGTGGGTTGGGGGTAAGCCCGCTCAGTCTTCCAGCAGGCTGCGCAGCATCCATGCGGTCTTCTCGTGCAGCTGGATGCGCTGGGTCAGCAAGTCGGCGGTGGCTTCATCGCTGGCACGTTCGGCGGCGGGGAAGACCGAGCGCGCCGTGCGCACCACGGCCTCCTGGCCTTCCACCAGTTCGCGGATCATGTCGGTGGCCTTGGGGATGCCCTCGTTTTCCTTGATCGAGCTGAGCTTCGCGTAGGCGCCGTAGGTACCCGGAGCGACATGCCCCAGCGCGCGGATGCGCTCGGCCACCAGGTCCACTGCCAGCGCCAGTTCGGTGTACTGCGTCTCGAACATGAGATGCAGGGTGTTGAACATCGGGCCGGTGACGTTCCAGTGGTAGTTGTGCGTCTTCAGGTACAGGGTGTAGGTGTCGGCCAGCAGGCGCGAGAGGCCCTGGGCGATTTCGTTGCGATCCTGGTCGCTGATGCCGATGTCGATCTTCATGCTGCTCTCCCGTCAAGGTGGATGACTATGCAGGAGCGATGTTACGCGCGTCGGCCTGCGACCGGTTGCGCCAGCGCTCCCATATGCGTTCGTGGAAATAGTAAGCCACGGTATTGCACGCCGGTTCTACAAGGGCGAGGGCGCTGCTCACCGCGATGCTGCCTGTAAGCAGATAGGCTACCGTGAAAGCCACGCTGAAGTGGACGGCGGCGAAGGTGAAGGTCTTGGTGTGGGCCATGGTGTGGCTCCTTGCTGGCTGATTGTGTAGTGCCAGCTTATGGCCTCACCGTCGATTGTTCCAATTGATAATGGATCTCGTTTCAATTGCCTGTGGCTATTTTCGCCCCCGTCCGGCCGCTTTCAAGCCGTTTCCTCCGGCTGGCGTTGCCAGTGGTGGCGCAGTGCGCGCTCCAGCTCGCGCAAGTCCGCGTCCGGCGACGCGCAGACCGCATAGACCAGGTACTCCTCTTTGCGCGAATGCTGGGTCAGCAGGGTTTCCAGCTTCGCGATCCGTTCCAGCGCCGCGTCGCAGTCACCGGCACCGAGTGCGCCGGCCATCTGGTTCATCAGCTCGCGCATGTGCGCGTGCTCGGCCAGCATCAGGTCGGTGGTGCCGTGGGTAATGCCGGTGACCCGCTCGAAGCAGGGAAACAGCTCTTCCTCCTCGGCTTCGAGATGGTTCTCCAGGGTCAGTCGCAGGCTCACGCAGCCGCGCCAGGCGTCCACGATGTGTCCGCTGCGTACATGCCCGCGCAAGGTGTCGAGCAGGGCCTCGCAGTGGCGATGGTCTTCGACGAACAGCTCCTGCAGCTCCATGGCGGACTCCGGTGGCAGGCTTGCGCCCATGCTGGCAGTATGGGCGGTCACGCCTGTGCCGCCTTGACCCCCATCAAGGCCCCGCCCCGCCACCGCCCGCAAGGACCCGCACGATGAGCCTGCCCGATCCGGCCGACGCTGAACTGCTTGCCCGCCTGCGCAAGGAGGAGCTGCTGCGCCAGGAAGTGCGCGCGAGCCTGGCCCCGCCCGCGCCGCCGAAGAGCCGCTTCGACAAGCTGCTGGCGCTGCTCAACACCAACGTCGGCATCGGCACGGTGGCCGCCCTGCTGGTCAGTGTGGGTACCTGGGCCTTCACTACGCTGGACGACCATTTCAACAAGGCTGCGCGCGACGCCGAGCGGGCGCGGCTGCAGGCGCTGGCCGATGTGCAGAATGTGTCGCCCTTCCTGCCGCTGCTGGCCATTCCGGACTCGCCGGAGCGCGGCCTGGCCTGTCGCGTGCTGTTCCACATGATCGCCAGCGGCGCCATCAACGAGACCCTGGGCCAGGGGCTGGCACAGGAGACGGGCAGTTGCGCGGCCAAGGGTGGTGTGGATGCACGCAGCGTTGCCGAGCTGGACCGTCGCACGGACATCGCGCAAGTGGCGCTGGTCGGCCCGGACGCTGCGGCGACCTCCGTAACGAGCACCGCCCCGCCACCGTCCGCCGCCCAGCAGGCGCTGGCCCAGGCCTTGCCCCGCCGCATCTATATCCAGTACGCCAGCGAGGCACAGCGGCAGGTGGTGTCGCAACTGCGCAGCATCTATTCCGCGCGCGGCTGGATCGTGCCGGCGGCGGAGAATATCGGCGGCAAGGCGCCGCCCCAGTTGCAGGTGCGCTACTTCAGCCAGGCCGACGAAGCCGCAGCCGCCGAAACCTGGCGCCTGCTGTCCGAGACCGCCCCCTTCAATACCATGCCGATGGCCAATGGCCCACGCCTGCTGAAGCTGCCTGCCCCTCCCGGGCAGATCGAAGTCTGGCTGCCGGCGGACTGAGCTAAGCTGCAATCAACAGCCCGCCTGCATCGCGCACGTCTGGCTCCGGATTCATCAACCCACATTCCCACCTGCCGTCATGAGCGACTCCCGCCTTCCCCTCGCCGCCGCCGAAGCCCGTGTGCTCGGCGTGCTGGTCGAAAAGCAGCACACCGTGCCCGACACCTATCCCCTGTCCCTCAACGCGCTGGTGGCCGGCTGCAACCAGAAGACCAGCCGCGAGCCGGTCATGGAGCTGAGCGAGTCCTATGTGCTGACCGCGCTGGATAACCTGCGCAGCGGCGACTGGGTCGTGGAGAGTTCCGGCAGCCGGGTCAGCCGCTATTCGCACAACATCGGCCGCGTGCTGAACCTCCCTGCACAATCGGTGGCCCTGCTCGCCACGCTGATGCTGCGCGGTCCGCAGACATCGGCCGAGCTGCGCAACAACAGCGAGCGTCTGTACAAGTTCGCTGACCAGTCCTCGGTGGAAGCTTTCCTCGAGGAGCTGTCGCAACGCCCGGCGGGCTCACTGGTCGTCATGCTGCCCAAGGCTGCCGGCAGTCGCGAGCATCGCTGGGCACACTTGCTGTGTGGCGAGCCGGTGATGGCCAGTGCCACCCCGCATGATCTTCGCGACGCCGACGAGATCGCCGCGTTGCGTGCCGAAGTCGCGATGCTGCGCGAGCAGATGGCCGTGCTGCAGGCGCGTGTGGAAGAACTGGGCGGAGGCAAGGCATGAACCTGGAAAAAGTCGTCTTCGGTTTCTTCATCATCCTGGCGTGCACGCTGAACTTCGGCTTCGTCATCGGCGACATCAGCCGGCCGGAACTGCATCACCCCTCGGAACTGTTCATGGCGGTGGTGGTGAACCTCATCGCCACCGTGCTGAAGTTCGGCGACCGCACCCACATCGGCGCCACCCACCTCGCCACCAGCCTCGTCGCCATGTTGCAGCTGCTCGGTGCGTCGCTGGTGTGGATGTGGCACGCCTACATCGTGCAGCAACCGGATCTGGATGCCAGCAGCATGTCAGTCATCGTGTCGCTGGCCGCCGGTGCGCTGCTCGCCAACCTCGTCTCGGTCATCCTGCTCATCGGCGAAACCCTGCGCCACACGCGCTGACAGCGATCCGGCCCAAGGCGAGCACAACTCGTGGGTGACGTCCTCTTCCTCGCATTGCGGCGGCTGCGCACGCCGCTCATTGCGCTGATCCTCGCGTATGCGGTTTCGGTCGTCGGCCTGGTGGCGATTCCCGGCGTGGACGCCGCGGGCAATCCGCACCAGCTCGGCTTCTTCCACGCCTTCTACGTCGTCAGCTATACCGCGACCACCATCGGCTTCGGCGAGATCCCCTTCGCCTTCACCGATGCCCAACGCGCATGGGTCACCTTCAGCATCTACCTGTCGGTGACCTGCTGGGCCTTCACGCTCGGCAGCGTCATCGCGCTGGCGCAGGACCAGGCCTTCCGCGCCGCGTTCGCGCGCAGCCGCTTCCGCAACCGCGCGGAGCGCCTGGAGGAGCCCTTCTTCCTGTTGCTCGGCTACGGGCAGAGCAATGCTGCACTGGCCCACGCGCTGGACGAGCTCGGCTTCCGCACGGTAGTGGTGGAGACCCGCCCGGAGCGCGCCCGCCACATCGAGATCGAAGGCTTCCAGCAACCGCCGCTGGTGCTGGTGGGCGACGCACGCTGGCCGGACGTCCTGCACGACGCGGGGGTGTGCAGCCCGCACTGCAAGGCGGTGGTCGTGCAGGTGGGCGACGACGAGGTGGCACAGGCCATCGCCATCGGCGTCTCGGTGCTGCAGCCCGGCCGCTACACGCTGGCGCGGGTGCATAGCGAGGAAGCCTGTACCAACCTCGACCCCTTCCCGCACATCACGGTCATCGATCCTTTCGAGACCTTCGCCACCAACCTCTCGCTCGCACTCGCCTCGCCGGCGGTGCTGTGGGCGGAGGAGTGGCTCACCGGCGTTCCGGGCGGCGCCTGCCCGCATGCGCTGAACGTGCCGCAGGGACACTGGGTGGTGCTGGGCTACGGCCGCTTCGGTCACTCGGTGGGACATGCGCTGGAGCGCACCGGTGCCACCTGGACGGCGGTGGACTCCGACCGGCATGCAGCCCAGGACAACCATCTGCACAAGGACGACAATTCCGAGCGCGCCCTCGTCGAGGCGGGCATCGAGAATGCCGTCGGCATCGTGGCCTGTACCAACCGCGACGCGATCAACCTCGCCATCGTGTCGCGCGCGCGGCGCCTGAAGCCCAGCCTGTTCGTGGCGATCCGCCAGAACCACGTGGCCGACCGCGCGCTGATCGAAGCCGCCCGCGCCGACATGCAGTTCGTCAAATCCGACGTGATGGTGCACGAGTGCCTGCAACTGCTGGTCACGCCGCTGCTCAACCGCTTCCTGATGCGGGTGCGCGAGCGTGGCAAGGACTGCGCCGAACAACTCATCGTCAGCCTGCTGACCAAGCTGGACGAGCGCGTGCCCAGCGTGTGGACCTTCGACTGCGATCTCAACCATCCCGGCCTGCGCGACGCGCTGGGACCGGACACGCAGCCGCCGTTGAGCCTTGCCGACCTGCTCATCAATCCGTTGTCGCCACCGGAGAAGCTGCGTGCCGTGCCTTTGATGGTGTTGCGCGGGCGTGAGGAATTCGTGCTGCCGGAGGCCACCATGCAGCTACAGGCTGGCGACCAGATCCTCATGGCCGGTGCTTCGGGCGTCGAAGCCCTGCAGCGCCGCTTCCTGCTCGACCCCAGTCCGCTGGGCTACGTGCGCACCGGCATCGAGCCGGCGCGCAGCTGGTTGTTCCGCTGGATCGCCGCAAGGCGGCAGGCATCGGCGTGAGCACGCCGCTGCCGCGCTGGTGGATGCACGACAGCGGCGGCCTGCGCTACCACTTCCGCGCCCTGCGCTACCGGGGTCGGCTGTGGCGGAACTTCATCGACACCCTGGCCGCCTGGCAGGAAGCCTGGCACCCGCCTCGCCAGCGCCTCGTCGTCATTGGCCCGAGTGCCGGCTACTGCCTGTCAGCAGGCCTGCTCACACGTTTCGAGGAAGTCGTGGCGCTCGAACCCGACCAGCTGGCCCGCGGCCTTTTGCCGCGCCGCTTCCGCGGTGTGCGCTGGCGCTTCGACGACATCGATTGCTTTGCGCCTGGCGGGCTCAAGGCGCTCGCCTGGCACTACCCGGACGCCGCCCTGCTGTTTGCGAACGTCATCGGCCAGCGCATGGACGAGGCGAACGCCACAGGCATGCGCGATGCGCTGCGGGAGCAGCTCGCCGGGCACCACTGGGCCAGCTGGCACGACGTGGTGTCCACCGCCCGCCGACCGGACCAGCAGCTCACCGCGCGCCTCAGCCAGGACCTGCCGCTGGAGTCACTGCTGGCGCGTTTCTGGCGCGGTGGCGAACTGCCCCTCGTCGACCACCACACCTATCGCCTGATGGAAGGCGCGGCGCAGTACGCGCTGTGGCCGCTGACACCGCGCCAGCATCATCTGATCGAGTGGGCAGTGCATGCGCCGGCCGCGTCCGGGCCCTCCACCGCGCAAGCGGCGGATGGCTGAACCAGAGGCCGGCAGGCACAATTCCGTCATCATGGATCGTCAGAGCACCGGCCTGCTGATCGCCCTCGGCGCGATCTGGGGCGCTTCCCACCTGTTCACCCGCGTTGCCGTGCCCGCCCTCGGCCCTGTCGCGCTCATCGCAGCGCGCGTACTGCTGGCGGCCACCTTGCTGGCTGTACTGGCGCGCTTCTACCGCCAGCAAGGCAATCCGCTGCGGCCGACGCGCTTCATGTTCGGCATCGGGGTGCTGAACACGGCCTTGCCCTTCTTCCTGCTGGCCTTCGCGGCGCAGAGCCTGACCGCTTCGATGCTGTCCATCCTCAACGCCACGGCGCCGATCTGGGGTGCGCTGATCAGCAGCGTGCATGCCCGTCGCCTGCCGCCTTGGCGGGTGGGCTGCGGGCTGGCGCTGGGTATGCTGGGCGTGGGGCTCGTCGTCGGGCTGGACAGTGTGTTGCAGGCGCCCGGCAGCGGGCTCGCGGTGGCGGCCGCGCTGACCGCCACCCTCAGCTATGGCTTTTCCAGCCAGCTGATCCGCTGGTACGGCAAGGGGGTGGCGCCTTTCCAGCTGGCCCACGGCAGCATGTGGTGGGCGGCGATTGCCATCCTGCCCTGGCTGGGTGCCGCGCCGCCGCGCGCCATGCCGGGCACCTGGGCCTTGCTCGGCGTGCTGGTGCTGGGCCTGCTGTGCACCGGCGTGGCCTACGTCATGTATTTCCGCCTCGTCGAACGCGCTGGCGCCATGCGCGCGCTGACGGTCACCTTCCTGGTACCGGTGTTCGGTGTGTTGTGGGGGCATGCCGTGCTGGATGAACCGCTAGGCCCGCATACGCTGGCCGGCACGGTGGTCGTTCTGCTAGGCACAGCGCTGGCCACCGGCTTCTCGCCAAGGCAGCTGAAATCGCCCTCCGGCAATCCATAGAGTTTATCGGCCTATTTGCCGTATTTTCATGGTGCGACGCACCATAAATAGATTTATGGATTGATCGGAAATTGCGATTGGTCAAGCAAGTCGCATTTCAATAAAGTTCGTTCCATGCCCCAGCGGCAATGCAACAACCCCGAGACGAACACGAAAGAGAAACTGCCATGAACGCGATCCTTGCCTTAATCAATGCCCACTCTGCCCACCGCGCCTACGCCAGCCCGGCCGAACGCGAACATGAGGCCCTGCTGGCTGAAATCACCCACATTTCCGCTCGCGAAGCCGCGAACGACGCGTGGATCAGCAACTCCTCCAGCGCCGCTTCGGGCAGCTTCCTGAGCTTCTCCGGCGTCTGAGCACTGCACAGTAGCAAATAACCGGACCCTCCTCCCCGGTTATCAATGGCCCATCGAAAGATGGGCCTTTTTTATTGCCTTTTAAATCCCGTTTATAGGTGCTGCGCTGCGACAGGAATTATCCGGCGAATAAGGGAAATACACGACCCCGTGCCCCTTGCGTCCGGCGCCATAGCGCTTAGGCTGGAACAAAGACCTCGAAGAAATGCGGGGCTGCCGTCGGCAGCCGGATGGACCACCCCGGGCGTGCCCCAAGGACGCCCCGGCGCGCAAGCGCCTCCTTTCCAGCGAGGCTCCAGATGTACCTCTACGACAGCTTTTCGATGCAGCGCGGTCAGCGTCCCCTCTACGGCGACGCCTTGCAGGAACGCGTGGGCTTCCTGGCGGAAGTCTGTGAGATGAACGACCACCCCGGTGGCGGATCGATTTCGCAGCAGATGCTGGATGAGACTGCAGACTCCTCCACCTTGCTGCTGGGCATGTGCCTGATCTGAACAGGCGCGCTGGGCCCACGGAGCGATCCGCGATGTAACACCCCTGTCATCGACGGCGGCGAGACTGTGACGGTTCTGTTACCTGTCACCGTCACTGTCATATCGCCACCGTCATGAACAACAAGAAGATCCTGCTCGTTGCCGCACTCGCGGCATTTGCTGGCGCTGCCACGGCTGCGCCGAATTTCCAGCGCATCGCCACCTTCCCGGTCCTGCAGAACCTCCCGGCCGACCGCGACCCGGCCAGGTCCACCGTGGCGGAGATCATCGCCGCCAGCGAAGACGGCCGTCTGCTGGCCTACACAGATGCCGAGCAGAAGGGCATCGGCTTCGTGGACATCGCCGATCCGGCGAGCCCGAAGCCTGCCGGCTTCGTCGCACTGGAAGGCGAGAGCACCTCCATCGCACTGACCCGCACGCATGCGCTGGTCGCCGTGGTGACTTCCGAGAGTTTCGTGAAGCCCTCCGGCCACATCGCGGTCGTCGAACTGAAGAGCCGCAAGGTGGTGGCGAAGTGCGATCTCGGCGGCCAGCCGGATTCGGTCACGCTGGACAGCACCAAGGGCACGCTGGCGGTGGTCATCGAGAACGAGCGTGACGAGAAGCTGAACAAGGGCGCCATTCCGCAGCAGCCCAGCGGCTGGCTGAGCACCTTCCGCCTGAAGAAGGGCGTGCCCGACTGCAAGACCCGCAAGGACATCGCGCTGACGGGCATCGCCGAGATCGCCGCCGATGACGCCGAGCCGGAGTTCGTGAAGATCAACAGCAAGGGCCTGGCCGTCGTGACGTTGCAGGAAAACAACCACCTCGCCCTGGTCGACACGCGCAGCGGCAAGCTGGTGCGCCACTTCAGCGCCGGCACGGTGGACCTGAAGAACGTCGACAGCAAGCGCGACGGCATCATTGCGCCGATCGACAACCTCAACGCCGTGAAGCGCGAACCGGACGCGGTGGCCTGGCTGGACGACAAGCGCTTCGTCACCGCCAACGAGGGCGACTACCAGGGCGGCTCGCGCAGCTTCAGCATCTTCAATCTCGATGGCAGCGTGGAGTACGACTCCGGCAGCCTGCTCGACCATGTCGCCATGCAGCTCGGCCACTATCCGGAAGCGCGCTCCGGCGCCAAGGGCGTGGAACCGGAGGGCGTGGAAGTCGCGCGCTTCGGCAAGGAGACCCTGATCTTCGTCGGCGCCGAGCGCGCTTCGCTGGTGTACGTCTTCCGCGACGAAGGCGCCGGTAAGGCGCCGCTGCTGCTGCAGGTGCTGCCCGGCCCGATCGCGCCGGAAGGCCTGCTGGCGATTCCCTCGCGCAACCTGTTCGTCACCGCCAGCGAGTCCGACCTGGGCCCGGGCCTGGTGCGCTCGATGGTCACCGTTTACCGTCGCGAGGAAGGCGCCTCGGTCTACCCGACCATCGAATCTGTGCGTGACACGCAGAACCTGCCGATCACCTGGGGCGCGCTGTCTGGCCTCACAGCGGGTGCGGCGCCCAACCAGCTGTTCGGCATCAGCGACAGCGCCTACAGCCAGTCGCGCATCTACGCCATCGACGCGAGCTGGACGCCTGCACGCATCACCCGCGCTATCGCCGTGAGCAAGGGCGGCAAGCCGGTGGGTTACGACCTGGAAGGCATCGCCCGTCGCGGTGACGGTGGCTTCTGGCTGGCCTCCGAAGGCAACCCCGAGGCGAAGGAGCCGACGCAGAACTGGCTGATCCGCACCGATGCCGAAGGCGCCGTACAGGAAGAGATCGCCCTGCCGGACAACATCGCGCGCAACGCCGTGCGCTTCGGCTTCGAAGGTGTGGCCGTCACCGGCAGCGGTGAGGACGAAGCCGTGTGGCTGGCCGTGCAGCGCGAGTGGAAGGACGACCCTAAGGGCCACGCCAAGATCCTCGTGTATCGCCCGGCGCTGAAGAGCTGGGGCGTGCTGCACTACCCGCTGGACGCGGTGGGCGGCAACGGCGTGTGGATGGGCCTGTCCGAGCTGACTTGGGCGGGTGACGACAGTTTCATCGTCATCGAGCGCGACAACCAGTTCGGTGCCGGCAGCTTCAAGCGCCTGTACAGCTTCTCCGTGCGCGACATCACGCCGGTCATCCCCGGCATCGGCAACGTGCCGGTGGTGAAGAAGCAGTTGCTGCGCGACCTCGAACCCGCAATGGCTGCGCCCAAGGGCTACGTGCTGGACAAGCTGGAAGGCTTCACGCTGGACATCAATGGCAACGCCTTCGCCGTCACCGACAACGATGGCGTCGACAAGGCCAGCGGCGAGACGCAGTTCCTGCGTCTGGGCAAGTTGCGCTGAGTGCGAGCGCAGGGCTGAAAAAGGGCGGCTGATGGCCGCCCTTTTTCAGAACGTTGCTGATCTCACTGGCGGTTACGGACAGATCGCCAAGGGCTCACGAACGCGCAAAGGCCAGCAGGTCTTCGTTCAGCTTGTGCTTGTGCGTATCGGTCAGGCCGTGCGGCCCGCCCGGATAGACGATCAGCTGCGCGCCGGGAATCTGCTTCGCCGTCTTCGCGGCGGAGATCTGCCAGGGCACCACCTGGTCATCGTCGCCGTGGATGATCAGGGTCGGTACGTTGATCCGGCCCAGGTCCTCGCGGAAATCGGATTCCGAAAAGGCCTTGATGCATTCATAGCTGCCCTTGTGGCTGGCCATCATGCCCTGCGCCCAGAACGAATCGATCATGCCCTGCGAGGCTTTGGCACCTGGCCGGTTGAAGCCGAAGAAGGGACCGGCGGCGAGGTCTTTGTAGAGCTGGGAGCGATCGGCCAGCGAGGCCGCGCGCAGGCCGTCGAAGACCGACATCGGCAGGCCGTCCGGATTGCTGGCACTGCGCGCCATCACCGGTGGCACAGCGCCCACCAGTACCACCTTGGCGACGCGTTTCGTGCCGTAGCGGCCGATGTAACGTGCCACCTCGCCACCACCGGTGGAGAAGCCGACCAGCATCGCCTTCTTCAGGTCCAGCGACTCCATGAGCGTTGCCAGGTCGTCCGCGTAGGTGTCCATGTCGTTGCCCTGCCAGGGCTGACTGGAGCGGCCATGGCCGCGGCGGTCGTGCGCGATGACGCGGAAGCCCTTGGTGGCCAGGAAGATCATCTGCGACTCCCAGCTGTCCGAGCACAGCGGCCAGCCGTGGCTCATCACAACCGGCTGGCCCGCGCCCCAGTCCTTGAAGTAGATGCGCGTGCCGTCCTTCATCGTCACGGTGTCGATCGTGCGGTTGCCCTTGTAGGCGGTACGCAGGCCGCTGCCACCGGCGAGCGCGACCAGGGTGTCCGCCTCGGCCGTCAAGGCACGCCGCGTCGCATGGGCGGCGCCGACCCTTTCGCCGACACTCTCCCTGGCCCACTCTCCAACCTGCTGATCGCTTGCTGACATGATCTTTCCCTTCCGCTTGCACTTCCGTTGACGCAGGCGGGCGGGTGCCCGGTCGGCCTGCTGGCTGGCGTCCGCTTCCGGCGTTGCGGGCACGGTCGGGATCGCTGGTCGCCAGCTTCGGGAATGCACGTGTCCGGGCCGTATCAAGCGGCTCGCCGCCTGTGTCAGCTGACAATGTGTCAGATGACATGTGGCCACGTTTACCGCTTACCTGATGTGTGATTCCATTGCAGCGTCACCATCGCTCCAGCCCGGGGGCCAGGGACCCATGAAGCTGCCATCACCCGCCACCCCCATCCACATCCTGGCCATCGACGACGACGCGCAGATCCGTCAGCTGATCGTCGACTACATGGAGGACAACGGCATCGGCGTCACCGCGTTGCCGGACGGTCGCGAGGTCGAGCAGGTGCTGGCCAGCCGCCATATCGACCTGCTGATCATCGACATCCGCCTGCCGGGCGAAGACGGCATGCAGATCACCCGCCGCCTGCGCGAGGACTCCGACGTCCCCATCATCATGCTGACCGGCAAGGCCGAGGAGGCCGACCGCGTCATGGGCCTGGAACTGGGCGCCGACGACTACCTCACCAAGCCCTTCTCGCCGCGCGAGCTGCTGGCGCGCGTACGCGCGCTGCTGCGCCGCACGCGCGGGCAGGAGTCGGTGGCCGACGGGCTGGCGCGCATCCGCGCCTACCGTTTCGCCGGCTGGGAGCTCAACGTGCGCATGCGCCGCCTCACCACCCCGCTGGGGGACACGGTGCCGCTCACCAATGCCGAGTTCAACCTGCTGGCCGCTTTCCTGGCGGCGCCGCAGCGGGTGCTGAGCCGCGAGCAGTTGCTGGAGCTGTCGCGCCTGCACAACGACGAAGTGTATGACCGCGCGATCGACGTGCAGGTGGGGCGCCTGCGTCGCAAGCTGCGGCCCGGCAAGGAGGACAGTGAGCTCATCCGCACCGAGCGTGGTGCGGGCTACGTTTTCGTCGAACGTACGGAGACGGTTCGCTAGACCTGGCGACAGACCGGGCGGCGCAGGGGGCATTGGATCGTCGACGCACGCGTCGACCGGAGTTTTCATGAGAGGGATCGTCGCTTTTCGCTGGACCCCGGCCACTGGTCAGGTGTTCGTGTCCGATGAGGTGTGGACACTCCTGGAGCTGCCTGCCGGGCCGCCCCCCATCACGCTGGAGTATCTCTTCCAGCGCGCACTGCCATTCGACCAGGCCGAGATCGGCAACGTGCTGGCCGTCGCCACGCGCGACCACACCGGCTTCGACTACGAATGGCGCTTCCTCATGCGCGACGACTCGGTGCGGGTCGTTCGCGTGCAGGCACATCCGGTCACCGCCGAGAACGGCTGCTTCGAGCACGTCGGCTTCATGAACCAGGTGATGGACGTCGACAACCCGCTGGTGCAGGCCGCCGCCGAACTGCAGAAGGCGCGTGCCGAGGCCAAGCAGTTCCACCTCACCGTCGACCAGGCACCGGGCCTGTTGTGGAGCGCGCTGCCCAACGGCTTCGTCGACTTCCTCAACCAGCGCTGGCTGGACTACACCGGCACCCGCATGGAGGACAGCAGCGGCTGGGGCTGGCAGGTCACCATCCACCCGGACGACCGGGCCCGCCTGGTGGCGGCCTGGCAAGGCGTGCTCAGTTCGGCAAAGGCTGGCGAGGTGAAGGCGCGCCTGCGTCGCCACGACGGCAGCTATCGCTGGTTCCTGTTTCGCGCCATGCCCTTCCTCGATGCCGAAGGGCGACTGGTGAAGTGGTACGGCCAGACCATCGACATCGAAGACCTGAAGCGCGCCGAAGACCTGCTGGCTGCCGAGCGCACCGTGCTGGAGATGCTGGCCCGCAGCGCCTCGCTGGAGGCCACGCTGGACGCCACCTGCCGCCGCGTAGACAGCATGCTGCCGGGCTGCACCGCCTCCGTGTGGCTGCTCGACGAAGACGGCAGCACGGTGTCCGACTTCATGGCGCCGGGGCTGCCGCGTGCCTTCATCGACGAACTCAACGCGCTGATCGCCGCCACCGGCAACGGCAAGATGAGCCTGTACGCCGGCCCCTGCGCCACCGCCATCCAGAAGCGCAAGACCATCGTCATTCCCGACATCACGCACAGCAAGGGCTGGCTGGAGTACTGCGAGGTCGCCATCCCGTTCGGCTTCAAGGCCGTGGTGTGCGCACCCATCACCTCGTCGCAGAACGAGATGCTGGGCATGTTCGTGCTGCAGTCGCGCGAGGCCGGCGAGCCCACGCCGTACCAGAGCTCCATCGTCGAGCACTTCACCCACCTCGCCGCGCTGGCTATCGAGCGCAAGCACATGGACCGCGCGCTGGCCAACAGCGAGGAGCGCTTCCGGCGCATGGCGGAAACCACGCCGGATGTCATCTGGATCACCGACCTGCATCCCGAGCGGGTGCTGTACTGCAGCCCCAGCTTCGAACAGCTGTGGGGCCACACGGTGGAGGACCTGTACCGCGACCCGCGCCTGTGGACAGCCATCATCCATCCCGACGACGTCGGCATGGTGGTGGAGACCTTCACCCGCGGCATCCACGGCAAGGGCAGCAGCGGCTACAACATCGAGTTCCGCCTGCGGCGCGCCGACGGCAGCATCCGCTGGATCAACGAGCGCGCAGCCTTCATCGCCAATGGCGAAGCCTCACCGCATCGTGTCAGTGGCATCTCCACCGACGTCACCCAGCGCAAGCTGGCCGAAGAGGCGCTGAAGGAATCGCAGGAGCGCTTCGCGCTGGCGGTGTCGGCGTCCTCGGACGGTATCTGGGACTGGGACATCCTCACCGGCATGGTCTTCATGTCGGAGCAGGCCCAGGTCATCTTCGGCATGCCGCCGGGCGAGACCACGCGCCCGCTCGAAGCATGGCGCGAAGCCTGTCCGATGCACCCGGACGACTTCCGGGCCTATCAGGAACAGCAGTCGCGCTACCTCGCCGGCAAGATCCCGGATTTCGTCGGCGACTGGCGCATGCTCAACGCGGACGGCACCGCCCGCTGGGTGCGCCTGCGCGGCCGCTGCCTGCGCGACGCCAGCGGCGCGGCCATCCGCATGATCGGCTCCATCAGTGACATCGACGTGCAGCGGCGCACCGAGACATCGCTGCAACAGGCGCGCCGGCTGGAAGCCATGGGCACCCTGGCCGGCGGCATCGCGCACGACTTCAACAACATCCTCGGTGTCATCCTCGGCTACGGCGAGATGGCGCTGCGCAGCGCCGCCAGCGGCAGCCGCCTGCGCCGCGATCTCGACAACATCATGAGCGCCGGCGAGCGCGGCCGCTCGCTGGTGGACCGCATCCTCGCCTTCAGTCGCAGCGGCAGCATGGAGCGCGCGGCCGTCCACGTGGAAGCCGTGGTGCAGGAGTCGCTGGACCTGCTGGAGGCCACCCGTCCGCGCCACATCCGCATCGACGCCACGCTGGAGGCTGGCCTGGCCGCCATGCAGGGTGACCCCACCCAGATCCACCAGGTGGTGATGAACCTAGTCACCAACGCCATGCAGGCCATGCCCGCCGGCGGCACCATCGACGTCACGCTGAACGTCACCGATGCCACCGCGGCACTCATCACCACCACCGGCGTGCTGACGCCCGGCCGCTACATCGTGCTGCAGGTGGCCGACACCGGCAGCGGCATCGCACCCGAGGTGCTGGAACGCATCTTCGATCCCTTCTTCACCACCAAGGAGGTCGGCGTCGGCTGCGGCCTCGGCCTGTCACTGGTGCACGGCATCGTGCTCAACGTCGGCGGTGGCATCGACGTGCGCACCGTGCCCGGCCTGGGCAGCACATTCGCCGTGTACCTGCCCTGGTGTGGCGAGGCCGAGGACAGCACCGCCGACATGCACGACCTGTTGCCGCAAGGCCGTGGCGAACGCGTGCTGCTGGTGGACGACGAAGAAGCCCTGCTGCGCCTCACCGAAGAGACCCTGCAAGAACTCGGCTACGCGCCCTCGTCCTTCGGTAGTAGCCTGATCGCGCTGGAAGCCTTCCGCGCCGACCCGGCCGGCTTCGACGCGGTGCTCACCGACGAACGCATGCCGGGCATGAGCGGCACCGCACTCATCGAGCAGGTGCGCAGCATGCGCCCCGACATTCCGGTACTGCTGATGAGCGGCTACGTCGGCGACCTCGCCGCCCGCCAGTCAACCGATCGTCCCCCCGACCGCATCCTCAAGAAACCGCTGGCACTCGCGGACCTCGCCTACAGCCTGGCCGAGGCGCTGGACCGCATGGACTGAGCGGACCGGCTGAGCGGACCGTGCCGAAGTGCAACCTGAAGTGCAGCTCCAGCGGCGCGCGATGACAGACCGCGGCTACAGTCGTGTCGCGTTTGACATCCGCGCAGGCCGCCTTGCCACCGTCCTGACAAGCAGCCGCAGCAGACTCGCCTGATCCACCCGTGCGCGCCACCCGTCGCCACGGCCTGTAAGGAGACGAGTCATGAAGCTGTACTTGCTGTCACTGGGCGCCGGCGTGCTGGTCGGTGTCATCTACGGCGTGCTCAACGTGCGCTCACCCGCACCGCCCGTCATCGCACTCGTCGGCCTGCTCGGCATCCTGCTGGGCGAGCAGGCCGTGCCACTTGTAAAGCGCGTGATGTCCCCCGAGCCGCTCAACATCTCCTGGCTCAAGCGCGAATGCGCGCCATCCATTTTTGGCAACTTGCCGGTGGGGGAGTCGGCGCGCACCGTTACGAAACCCGCCGCCTCTGCGAAGTCGGCCTGAGGTCAGGAGCCGGTGCCACGCCTTGGTGGTGCAGGGCACGACGCGGTGCTCTTCTCGCAAGGGCGGATATTCGGCCAGAGCAGCCAATCAGCATCAGCAACGAAAGACTGCTTCCCGCTCGGAAGCAGTCAGTTCAACGTTTGACGTGAGGGGCCGCCGTAGCGGCGAAGCCGCGGAGGGAACCTGCAAGCGCAGCTTGTGGGCGGTCCCTCTCGACGGAATTGTTAGAACTCATTTCGCTCTTCAATCGCATACGCACAGCTCTCCGGGTGTCTTGAAATAACGGCACTCCAATCCACCTCTGGAAAAGCAAACTTGATATCAAACTGGTTGTCTTCCAAGCGTGAAACTATATGTGGGTATCGACGCCTGTAGATTTCTACGGTCGTTTGATACTTCTTTGCCACCGACTCTGGCAGCTCATGAGACCTTGCATTCCTGCATAGTTCGGCAAGATGCAGGACCTCCGGGCCGCCATTCCAATTCAGTTCTGTTTGCTCAATGTACATTTTGATTTCGCCAGCAGGCAGTTTGCAGCCACAAACCCCTTCAAGCTGATCTAGTGCTTGTGTGACGTACACGAAGCTGTAGCTATCGTTGAATGGGGTGTGATGAAAAATGTCGCAAAAGCGAAGTAGCCTGTTATCCATGAAAAGGCCGATGGCTTTAATGTCCTTTTCTGCGTTGTAGGCATCAATCAATGCGGTGCCATAAAAGCACGGCACATCGTTTAGCTGGTAATGACGGAAATAACCACTGGTTATCACGGCACGATAGAAGATGCCTCGGTTCGTCAGACGGTGTAGCAAGTCTTTGACAAACTCGCACTGAAACATCAGCAGATAGCTAATATCCCTTCGAGTGTCGCCGCCGTCCACGTTGTAAACCAAGATAGTGTCTGAAAAAATCACACATCGAAATGCGTCGTGTTTGTGCGCATTGAGACTGGCAATGACTTCATATAGGTCGTCAATTCGTCGAGGGCTGTCTGACACTAAGTCAGAAAAACCTAGGATGTCGATGTACAAAAGAAAGCGGTTGTCCATCATGCGAGTTCTAACGTTTGACATGAGAGGCGCGACCCGGCTTGCCGGGGTGCGTCCTCTTGATGGAAGGGTTAGACCGCGGCGCTCGGCCTTAGCGTGTGGCCGATCCGCGCAGTTGTAGTTTCCCGCTCGCTTTCTGATAGCTGGTAGACGGTATCCATAAACGTAAACCGCCCGGCCTCAGCAAAAAAGGTGGGGTTGACGCTATTCCTGACTTCATCTGCAAACCAATTGGCTGCCTGACACCACTTCGCGAAGCCTTCGCGGATACCGTTTTCCCAAGCTTCGTACTCGTCCCGCTGCTTGTCGTAGTTCGGGTTGGGATAGATGGTCTTGTAGCGACGTATGGGCTGCAAATAGCCTCGCCCTGAATCTTCGACGTTCTTTGAATAGAGAACAGTTGTATCGGTTGCCACCTTCGACAAATGAAGCAAGGAAGCTTCAAGTCTTGGCAACTGCCCCGGCCATACCGCGGCGTCGAGACGCTTGGCGAGGGAGAGAGTTTGATCCGGCAGGTGCTCCGGCCATCGGGGGAAGTAGACGCCTGCCATTTCGGACCAAGCGCACCAGCTTCCGAGCATCAGTTCCCTGACCGTGGCGTCAATCAGCGATGCATAGACCAAGTTCGCAGCTTCTTTGGCGAGGTCCACCGTACCGGCTAGCTGTTCTCGCACCCAAAGCTCGTGGTCTGTCTTGATCTTGTGGAGCCTCTCTATGGGATATGACTCGAAGTCTTTGTCTATCCGCGTGTGGTCGGTAGCACAGAGGAGAACTAGATTGTGATATTGGTCTCGCTCTTCTTCCGTGAGCAAACTGTCGCTCCTGGGACTCTTCTTCCCATCCGTTTTCTTGCCGACTATGTGCGCCTGCTCGCCGACGAGGTGTGTTCCTGTTGTTCTGTCGGAGTCTGCGCTGAGCTCTATGCGACACATTGCGCAAAGGTTCCCAGAGCGCCCCCAAAGCAGCTTTAGGTCTTTGGTTGAGATGGACATGTATATGACTCCCTGCGGTCTAACGCCTGAATTAAGCCGCGCCGCAAAGCGGCGTCGGCTTGAATGAATTGTTAGGCGTCTGCCTCAAGCAACTCGCCTGCCTGTTGGAAATTGCCCTGCGAAACTAGCACAGCGGCTTGCGCAGCCTTGGCCATGTGCTCATCGGTGATGGTGGGGAGCGCCGCCGCCGCGAAGCCGCCAAGCGCTGCCAGTGCGTTTGCGAAGCTCTCCCGCATCTCCGCGGGCGCATCAACTGGATTGTCATTGTCAGCGATGGCAATTGAGGCGGGAAGCAAGAAAAAGCTGAGGGTTGCTTTGCTTGGGGCCTGGGACAGCGTAGAGACAATCTGAGGAACGGCCGCGATAGATGCCGGGTAAATGTCGCCTTGATGGTAGAGGGCGCTCCAAAGGGAGAACCACGGCTCGGCCTGCCAATCTGTCTCAGCTGGAAAGGTCTCAGTTCGCTGCAGCAATGCTGGGATATCACCGGCAGCGCCGTAGGCATGGTGCAGCTGTTGCCAGTCAACCGTTTGCGATGCAGTCATGTGCTGACGCCTAACTATCAATTTATCCGGCAGAACTGCTGGATAACCCAGCCCTCTGCTGGATAACCTGCCGCCCTTACGGGAAAGGCAGGTCAGGCCTGCGTCTCCGCGCAAGAGCTGTATATCCATACAGGTACAAATCGCCACGAAAAGCAGCACACCCGTCCTACCACCACTGTACGCCACCCAGGTAGTCGACCAGTTGCGCGAACGCGTCCGCTACTCTCACTACAGCCTGCGAGCGGAGAGAGCTTACCCGCACTGGGTACGGCGACAACCGGCCTGCCGCAAGTCAACGCTAAGCGGCCGCTGTTTGGACAGTAGTCCACTGTCCGCTCCGGCCGACTTGTGCGCATGGTCGCTACGACCGGTTGGCGCGCAACAACTGACAGTGCCTCCACGGAAGCACCTCGGCCGAAGCGGACGCTAATGACGGCGGTCTCGAACGGCCGCTACCGGCCAGGTGCGGGCCTTGGCCTTGCCCTTTGAACGCTCATGCAGAAGGCTGCTCGACTCCGTAACCTGCCGGACGACCTACGGACGCTGCTCGGCCGCAGCGGCCGCTTGGCATTGATCAAACGAGGTTCCGCTATCCGCTCAGAAGGAGTCAGGGCAACGTAGAGCCAACTGGCCCTGCGCGGCTCTATCGCGCAGCACCCAGCGACCAAAGGGAGTGAGGTTAAGCCCCCGGTTAGAGATCGCACTCACCTTGCAAAGCGTCCTTTGCACCGCGAACAACATCAGAAGAATTAGCATAACTGTGCTTTCCTTTCGGCGACGTGATGGCGGCCCGGCCGTTGGCATCAAAGTCAATGGTACCGCCGGTCTCCGGCAAGACTATAAGTTGAGCTTTGCGTGGATTCGCCGTAGAAATGTCATACGCTTCCGCGTCGGTTACGACTAAAGAATAAGAGAAGCCAGTTTCTGGTTCCGTGTAGAAGATTGACGGCATGGGGAGTTCTCCAACGTTTGACATGGGGTGGGGCACAAAGACGCAGCCTTTGTGGCATCCGTTCGATGGAAGGGTGGGGCGCCACGCAACGTTTAGCTCGGCTGACCTAGTATTTCTGAGGCGGGGTCAAAGGCGGGCAGATGAATGCGCAATGGCTTGCTCTGCGTCGAAACCTTGCGCACTAACCGCATCCGGGAGTTCGACTCGTCAAAGTTGTAGGTCCAAACGATGCGGTGCCCAGTGCGGTAGTTGTGCGAGACGCGTTCTACAGTTCCGGTAATCAGCGTTCGTTCCTGTGTATGGGGGTTAGCCGATTTCGATCCAACAACTTGACGAATTTCTCGATCTAACCCGGACACAACCCATAGCCCTCCGCGCAGCGCAAAGTGAAACCGCACACTTGTGGAACCCAATGGCCCTGCAATTGAGCCAGCACATTGATGACACTCCATACGAACAGTAAACCTGTCGGCCCGTTTTATGGCCACCTCGCTCGCATACGCGCCAACTTTGACCGGGGAGTCTGAGGGAAGGTTAAACATCTTGGATGAGTCGACTAGGGTGAGATAGTCTCCTGATGCCTTGAAGACTGATACTAGCCCTGCCTTTTCACCGGCGTACGAGGTGCTGGGCGGACAGCACGTAGGAATTCCGCGACGCCCCTCAGTGTGAGCAACCGCCACGACTAACTTAGATCGCAAATCTTGCTTTATCACAACGCGGCTATCATGGCCAATGACCTCAACTGCGTGCTCCCTGACCGACGAGTAGTTCGCGTGTTCGCCTGAGGCGGCAAACGCTGACACTGTCAGAAGAAGTGCAGAAACCGATGCGACAACCGTGGCGAATTTCATTGCGCGCAATGAGCATTTTTCTACAACTTCTTTAGACCGCAAGATGAGCATCCTCTCAAGAATCTTTGGCGCAAAGTCCGAGATCAGCGCAAAGCCTGTAGAGCACGCTGTCATCGTCGCCTTTGCGTATATTGGCACGACCGATCTCGATCCGCTCTTCGCGCTCGAGTCGCAGCTGGAGGCGGCGATCGCCACCTCCAAGGTGGGGGAGTACGACGGAAACGAAGTGGCGGTAGATGGAAGCGATGGAACTCTGTACATGTACGGCTCAGATGCCGACAAGCTCTTTGCTGCTGTCCGCCCAATACTAGAAGCGTGTAGTTTCATGAAAGGTGCATCTGCAAAGCTCCGTTATGGCCCCCCCGCCGATGGCGTACGCGAAGTCACGGTGCAGCTTGCGGCCTAACACCTCGTTGGAGCGGACGCATGAGGGATAAAGTGCCAAGCTCAAACATCGGCGCGCGCTCAACTCAAACGTTGATCCGACCCCTTCCCAGCCGAAAGCAGTCCTTCGTTTGCACAGCGTTGATTGGCCGCTTTGGCCGAAGACCTGACGGTCGGAGAGCGCATCGCGTAACAGCACCACGTTTGTTGTGGATCGACGAGAGGCGTGGGTAGCTGACCAGCAAAAAAAGGGGCTGCGCAATGCGCAGCCCCTTTTCGTCGATACAGCCCGGTGAGTCCTGCTCACTCCAACCGCATCAACGCCTGCTTCACCCCTTCCCCATAAGCCGGATCCGCCTTGCTGCAGTTGGCAATGTGCCGTGCTTTGACCTCGGCGGACGCATCGCCCAGCGCACGTGCGGTGTTGTCGAACAGGGCCTGGCGCTGGGCGTCGGACATGAGGCGGAAGAGCAGGCCGGGCTGGGTGAAGTAGTCCTCGTCGGCGCGGTGGTCCCAGTGGTCGGCGGCGCCTTCGATGGCCAGGGGTGGCTCGGCAAACTCGGGGTGGTCCTGCCAGTCACCCTGGCTGTTGGGCACGATGGCGGGCAGTGCGCCGGCGTTGGCGTCCACGCGCATGGCGCCGTCGCGGTGGTAGCTGTGGAAGGGGCAGCGGGGTGCGTTGACCGGGATCTGGTTGAAGTTCACGCCCAGGCGGTAGCGCTGCGTGTCGCCGTAGCTGAACAGGCGGGCCTGCAGCATCTTGTCCGGCGAGAAGCCGATGCCCGGCACGATGTTGGCGGGCGAGAAGGCGGCCTGTTCCACTTCGGCGAAGTAGTTGTCGGGATTGCGGTTGAGCTCCATCACGCCGACCTCGATCAGCGGGGCGTCCTTGTGCAGCCACACCTTGGTGAGGTCGAAGGGGTTGTAGGGCAGGGCCCGGGCCTGCGCTTCGCTCAGCACCTGGATGTACAGCGTCCATGACGGGAAGTCACCGCCTTCGATGGCGTTGAAGAGATCGCGCTGGGCGCTCTCGCGGTCGCTGGCGACGATGGCGGCGGCCTCGCTGTCGCTGAGGTTGCGGATGCCCTGGCGGCACTTCAGCGTGAACTTCACCCAGTGGCGCTCGCCGGCGGCGTTGATGAGGCTGAAGGTGTGGCTGCCGAAGCCGTGCATGTAGCGGTAGCCGTCCGGCAGGCCGCGGTCGCTCATCACGATGGTGACCTGGTGCAGCGCTTCGGGCAGCAGGGTCCAGAAGTCCCAGTTGTTCTGCGCGCTGCGCAGGTTGCTGCGCGGGTCGCGCTTGACGGCGTGGTTGAGGTCCGGGAAGCGCAGCGGGTCGCGCATGAAGAACACCGGCGTGTTGTTGCCGACGAGGTCCCAGTTGCCTTCCTCGGTATAGAACTTCACGGCGAAGCCGCGGATGTCGCGTTCGGCATCCGCCGCGCCGCGCTCGCCGGCGACGGTGGAGAAGCGCACGAAGACATCGGTCTTCTTGCCGACCTGGGCGAACAGTTTGGCGCTGCTGTAGCGGCTGATGTCCTGCGTGACGGTGAAGCTGCCGTAGGCGCCGGAGCCCTTGGCGTGCATGCGCCGCTCGGGAATCACTTCGCGGTCGAAGTGGGCCAGCTTCTCGATGAGCCAGATGTCCTGCAGCAGTGCGGGGCCGCGCGGCCCGGCGGTCATGATGTTCTGGTTGTCGACCACCGGCGCGCCGGTAGCGTGGGAGATCTTGCTTGCCATGGGAGGACTCCGTTCAGGCAGATGGATGATGGGGCGGGGTTTGACTGGGGCGTCGGCGTTCCGGTGTCACGCGAACGCCGACCGTGCGACGAGGGTTCAGAACGTCGACGGAGCGACGTAAGGCTCACTCCACAGGGTGACCTGCAGGGTGATCGATTTGAACCATGCGGCGTGCATGGCCTCCACTTGCTCCGCACTGTGGCCCTTCTTGGCGAGGAAGGGCTTGATGGTGGCGGTGATAGGCACGATGAACGCGATCAGGTAGCGCAGGTGGATGGAGGTGGCGGCGGAGTTCACGCCATCGGTCTTGCCCTTCTTCGCGCTGGTGTGGCGCAGGCCGATCTCGTACTGGTAGTCCAGCCAGTCGCGGTCGTAGCGGGCCGCGCAGGTGTCGGTGATCCACTGCCCGAAGCGGCGCCGCACGCCGGCAAGGTAGGCCGGGTCCGGCTGGCCGTTGGCTCCGCTGAAGTAATGCACCAGGTGCGGGTGCGAGCCGACGAAGCCGTACCACACGTCGAGGATGGCCTCGACCTGGTCGGCCAGCACCTCGCCGGCCTGGCGCAGGGCGACGAGATCGGTGTCGCCGAGCAGCACGGTCTGTTTGAGGACGGCGAAGTCCTCGTCGCTCATCGGTGACTTGGCAACGGCGCTGCTGCCGAAGGTGTATCCGGGTATGTCGGGGCGGCTCATGACGGCTCCTCGTTATCGTGAATGTGGCGAAGGAATGGCGAATGGCAAATGACGGATGGTTCCGTGTCGACCTGCGGTCGATGCCTTGAGGATAGGAAGGCGCCGCTCCGCTGACATTTGCCTGAGGGAGCGCGCACATCTAGACCGTGAGAGCTAGGCCGCCCTGTGCATGGTGGCAGCGTGGCTCACCAGTGCAGCATCGGAAGCGGCCGCCAGGGCGTGCGACAGAACTGGCGCAGCGTCAGCGCGGCCAGCCGGCGATGGAAGCCCGCATCCGGGTAGCGCTGCTGGATGCCGCGCACCGTTGCGCGTGGCAGGCCGAAGCGGATGACGCCCAGCGACACGTCGATGAGATCCGCCCGCCGCCAGCGCTCGACGCTGGCCGCCCATGGCGTGTCCGCGTGGAAGGGGCGCAACTTGTGATGGTGGACGATCAGCGCGTGCACCTGCGGGCCGAGCTCCGCGTCCAGCCCGCGCTGCTGCAGGTAACGCTGTGCGCGGGCGGCGGACGGCTCCAGGTAGTCGAAGGTCTGGTCCGTCCAGATGCCGATGTCGTGGAAGGCCGCGGCGATGAGTACCGCCATCGGCGGTGCACCACCATCGGCGGCGTCATCGCCGGCGTGGGTGGTGGGGTCGGACAGCGCCCGGTAAAAGGCCAGCACGCGGTGGATGTGGTTACGGTAGCCCTGCAGGTCCTGCCCCAGGGCGTCCGCGTAATTGGTGAGGATGCTGTCGACCACGCAGCCATCACCATAGCCGTGGCCGGCTGCGGCGACGGTCTCAGGCCAGGCTGGAGACAGCACCCTGGCCACCGTGCCGCAGGCGCCGGTACTGCAAGGTCGCGCCGATCAGGTAGAACAGGAACACGATGCCGATCACCTTGGCCAGCGTCGGGTCTTCCGGGCCGGTGAACAACGGGCCGCTGCGCGGAAAGCGGCTGAAGGTCTCGGTGATGCCGGGAATCATGTGGAAGAACACCGTGGTGGTGAAGCCCAGGGTCTCGACATAGGACGACAGGCCGCCGAAGGCCTGGCGCTTGCCGGCGAGCGTGGCTGCGGCCAGCACGATGAGCGTCATGACACCCAGCACGTGAGCGATGTTGAAGCCACCCCGCTGGAAGATGCCGAAGCCGGTGATGCAGGTGATGGCGGTGCATACGATGTACACCATGGCGAGCGGGCGGCGGGTGGTGATGTCGCCGTGGCGCACCAGCATCGTGAAGGCACTGATCAGCGCAACGAGGCCGAATGCCGTGTGCAGGGTGCCGATGGAAGTCAGGCCGAACATGGTTGCTCCTTTTCTTTGAAGGCGAAGGTTCTGGCGGGCGGTGTTAGAGGCTGGTCCTACCGGGCGTGGCGCAGGAAGGTGGCGATATGCGCGGCAGCGGCCTCCGGGTGTTCGTGGTGCGGGCCGTGGCCGGCAAGCGGAAAGGTCACCAGCTGCAGCGTGGGCAGCACCTGGTTGAGCGCGTACCAGTTCTCCACCGGGAAGATGATGTCGTGGTCGCCACCGACGTGCAGCACCGGGATGCGTGTGTGCTTCAGTGCTTCCAGCACGGCATCGGCGGGAAACAGGGGGCTGCGTGGCGTGGTGCCAAGGTTCGCCGCCGCCCAGTCCACCGGCACCGGTGGGCTACGGTCGCCCTTGCGCGCGGCGATGCGCGCCACCGACAGCTCGGCAGCCGCGCGGCTGGCCGCCGAGCGCGGTTCGAAGAACAGGATGGTCTCTTCCTTCAGACCGTAGTCCGGAATGACAGCGGTATCGTAAAAGAGCTGCTCGGCCGGCTTGACGTTGGGCCCCGGCGGCGTGGTGCCGATCAGCACCGCATGCGTGATGCGCTGCGGGTAGGCCGCCACCACGATCTGCGCAGCCATACCGCCCAGCGACCAGCCGCCGATGGCGACGTCCTGCAGGTCCAGCGCATCGATGAGGTCGCGCGCGTCGATGGCCAGTTGCGACGGGTCCAGCGTGCGCTCGCCGGTCGACTGGCCGAGGCCGCTGAAGTCGAAGGTGATGACTTCGAAGCCCTCGCCTGCCAGGGCGTCGAGGAAGGCGGGGTCCCACACGTCCATGGTGCCGCGGAAGCGTGTGCACAACACGACGGGCTTACCGCTGCCGATGCGGCGGTAGGCCAGCTTGCGGTTGCCGACGTCCACGAAACGGGTGGCGACGTTGCTGGCGTTGGGTGTGTGCGTGGGGTTCGGCATGACGGCGACTCCAGGTGTGTGCAGGCAGGGCTTTCAGGCGAAGCAGCGTGGCGCGGGTGGCCGGTGGCGCTGCAACCAGTCCTCTGCAGGCAGCGTGTCGTCAGCATAGGAACGTGCCCCGCCGTCGCCATCGGTCAGAAGGGATAGGCCAGCGCGTGGCATGCGCATCAGCCCTGTGCACATGCGCCGCACGTTCATGCATACCGACGCCGGGCTATGTCGTTTGACGGGGAGATGACCGGTCGTTCGGCAGGGGCAGGCAGGTGGAGCTGTGGGGCAGCATGGTTGCCCACCCCATCCACGAGGAGTCATGCCATGCCCGCAAGCCTTCCACGTAATTCCGCATCACCCGGAACAAAAGAGATTGCGCCATCGAGATCACGCCGGATGCTCGGCATCGTGCTGGCTGCGTTGCCGGCGCTGTGTGTGACGCCGGCCGTCATGGCGGCGGACAGCGCCGGAGGCAGTGGCGTCACGGCTACGGCCGAGACCCGCGTCATCGATGTCGACGGCAACGCCATCGCCTACCGCGACATCGGCTCGAGCCGTGGCACGCCGTTGCTGTTGCTGAACCGCTTCCGCGGCACCATGGACAACTGGGACCCGAAGCTCATCGACAAGCTGGCCACCGAACGCCGTGTCGTGATGTTCGACCAGCCGGGCTTCGCACGCTCGCAGGGCACGCCGCAGGATTCACTGCCGCAGTTCGCGGCCTCGGCCGTCGCGGTGGCGCGGCGCCTGGGTATCGAGAAGTTCGACCTGCTCGGCTTCTCCATGGGCGGCACGGTGGCCCTGCAGGTTCTGCTGGATCATCCGCAGCGCGTGCGACGTGCGGTGATCGCCGGGTCGGCGCCGGGCCATGTGCCGGGTGAAGTGCCCTCCAATGTCGCGGCGGGCGCCGAGGTGTGGACCGTCGCGATGAAGCCGGTGAACGTCGACGAAGACTTCCTGTTCCTGTTCTTCGAGCAGACACCGACCAGCCAGCGCGCAGGGCGCGAATACCTCGCGCGGCTCACGCAGCGAAAGGACGCTTTCGCGAAGCTGGTCGACGCGACGGCCTGGCAGGCGCAGCTCAAGTCGGCCTCCGCGGTGCACACGCCGCAGACCTCCTTGCTGCCCCGACTGAAGGAGATTGCGCATCCGGTGCTGGTCGCCAATGGCCGCCACGACATCATGGCGCCGACCTATGCCTCCTACGCGATGGCGCAGGCCTTGCCGCAGGGATGGCTGAAGATCTATCCGGACTCCGGCCACGGCTTCCTGTTCCAGTACCCGGACGAGTTCGGTGAGGACGTGCTGCGCTTCCTGCGCTGACAGAGAACTAAGAAAGCACCGCGCCCGGCGGATCAGGCCGGGCGCGAGTGTTGTAGCAGCATTCCAGGGATGCCTCGTCACGACACCCGGAGCATCCTGCGCACTCAGGGCAGCTTGAAGCGCGCGAGGTTCCAGCGTGTCACGCGCTCTTCCCACTCGTCACCGGCCGCAGGGGTCAGCGGCAACGCAAGGTTGGTGACGTACATGTACTGGCCCGATACGGCGGTGGATGCCGGAAACAGCAATGCTTTCGGGCTGCCGTCGCCGGCGATGCCACCGAAGCTGCCGGCGCGTACGCGGGTCAGACCGTTCTCGTCCAGCCCGAGCACCACATCGGCCTGATTGGCGACGACCCACAGCAGGCCACCGTGGAACATCAGTCCGTCGGCGCCGGGCAAGCTCTCGGTCATCACGGTGACTTCGCCGCTGGCGAGGCTCATGCGTAGCAGGCGGTTGTCGCCTGCGTTGCAGATGTACAGCACGCCCGGCGTCTTGCCGAAGGCCAGCCCGTTGGCGCCGAAGGGCAGGTAGCCGGCAGTGGCGAGCAGGGGGTCGCGCGACACCACGCTGACACTGCAGGGTGCGCAGGTGGTGGCGCGCTCGATGCGGTAGATGGCGCCCTGGAAGGAGTCGGAGACGTAGAGGTTCTTCTCCGCGTCGAAGACCATGCCGTTGATGGCCGGAAAGCCGACCGATCCGTAGCTGACCTGGTCGGCACTGCCGTCCGGATTGGCCACCGTGCGTGGCTTGACGGTCGGCGGTTGCAGCGCGCCGAACTGCACGACGTCTTCCAGCTTGCTGTCCGCGGTGAAGCTGGCGTCGAGACGCTGCAGTTTCGATGCGCCGAAGTTGAGGATGTAGAGCTTGCCGTCGGCGAACTCGATACCCGTGAGTGGCTGCGGGCCGAAGCTGTAGCGCGCCAGCAACTTGCCGCCGGCGGAGTAGCGCAGCACCTGGTTGTTGCGCGCGTTCGCCGGCTCGCGTGCATCGAAGGTACCGACGTACAGGTCGCCATTGGCCGGGTTGGAGGCCAGGCCTTCCGGGTGGCGGATATCGGCAGGCAGGGCGATCGCCGTCTGCACGGCGATCGACGTGAATCCGTTGGCCGGCTGGCGCGACTGCGCCATGAGGGACGACGACAACAGGCTGCCGCCAGCGACGACGAACGTGACGATCAGCTGGCTCATGAGGTATTGCATGCGAGCTCCCGGGAGGAAGACGAGCGCTCCCGCGGTGGGAGCGCATCGTTGTGCTGGAGGGGACTGGACGCCCCTGGGACGTGCGGTGGGCATGCGGCGGATCTGGCCCGTGCAGCGGGAGCCAGATCCGCCGCTCAGGCCGCTCAGCCGCGGGCGAAGGCCAGCAGGTCTGCGTTCAGCTGTTCCTTGGCGGTGTCGCCAAGGCTGTGGCTGCCGCCCTTGTAGATCTTCAGCTCAGCACCCTTCACGAGCTTGGCCGACAGCAGCGCCGATCCCTGGATGGGCACGATCTGGTCGTCATCGCCGTGGATGATCAGGGTGGGCACGTCGAAGCGCTTCAGGTCCTCGGTGAAGTCCGTCTCCGAGAAGGCCTTGATGCAGTCATAGGCGTTCTTGTGGCCGGACATCATCCCCTGCATGTACCAGGACTGGATGAGGCCTTGCGACACCTTGGCACCCGGGCGGTTGAAGTTGAAGAAGGGGCCGCTGGCGACGTCGAGGAAGAACTGCGCGCGGTCGGCCAGGTAGGCCTTGCGGAAGCCGTCGAAGACTTCCATGCCCAGACCGCCGGGGTTGTTGG
This sequence comes from Moraxellaceae bacterium, assembly GCA_031119205.1. Classification (GTDB taxonomy): domain Bacteria; phylum Pseudomonadota; class Gammaproteobacteria; order Burkholderiales; family Rhodocyclaceae; genus Uliginosibacterium. The sequence continues at coordinate 176,226 of JAVHYF010000003.1, forward strand.
GGGACTTCAGCATGATCGGCGGCACCGCACCCATCAGCACGGCCTTGGACACGCGCTTGCTGCCGTGGCGGCCGATGTAGCGTGCGACTTCGCCACCACCGGTGGAGTGTCCCACCATCATGGCGCCCTTCACGTCGAGCGCGGTGAACAGCTCGTTCAGGTCGTCGGCGTAGGTGTCCATCTCGTTGCCGTTCCACGGCTGGCTGGAACGGCCATGGCCGCGGCGGTCATGGGCGATGCAGCGGAAGCCGTTGGAGGCCAGGTGGAACATCTGGGCCTCCCACGCGTCGGCACTGAGCGGCCAGCCGTGGCTGAAGGTGACGATGCGGCCATCCTTGGGGCCCCAGTCCTTGTAGTAGATCTGGGTACCGTCCTTCGTGGTGATGTAGCTCATGGTTTTCCTTTCGGCGGTTGCTGCGGCCGGATTTGCCGCGTGGGATGACAGGGGGATGAGTGCGGTGGCCAGTGGCAGCGAGGCAGTGGCCACCATGCCGGCGGTTCCTGCGAGCAGCGCTCGCCTGGTGTGATCCACACGCGTGTTGTCGTGATGCATGTCGTTTCCTTGACGAGCGGTTGCGCGATGACAAACGGGTGCAGGCCGGAGGCTTCGTTCCGGCCTGCACCCGTCGCTCTTCATCAGGATAGGGATGCCCGTGGAAGCCGCCATCCACCTGAAGAATTAGGCCACTAGCAGGTGTGTGGCCGTGTTCCAGAAGGACTAGCGCATGCCCTGCCTCCGGTCGATGCCGGCGCGGTTCACGGGTGACACGCTTGCGACTGGCACATACCGGTGCCGGTCCGCGCGGGAGAGGTGAAATGAAGAATGCTGTGACCAGGGACGCTGTAACGACAGACGCTGCCACTGAGGGCACTGCCCAACCCTACAGTCGGGCGACGACAGCCGTGCTGCTCGTCGATCCCTACAACGACTTCCTGAGTGCCGGCGGCAAGCTCGCCGAAATGGCGCGGCCGGTGGCCGACGCGATCGGCACCGTGGCGAACATGAAGCGGGTGGTGGCTGCGGCGAGGCAGGCGGGCATCGCGATCTTCTATGTGCCGCACCATCGTGCGCGGCCGGACGACTTCGATGGCTGGCGCCACGCTACGCCGTACGCACTGGCGGGCCACAAGCACCAGGTGTTCGCGGAAGGCAGCTGGGGTGGTGAATGGCACCCTGATTTCGTACCGCAGGCGGGCGACGTGATGATCAAGGAGCACTGGGGTGGCAGCGGCTTCGCCAACACCGACCTCGACCTGCAACTGAAGCAGCACGGCGTGTCGCGCGTGATCATGGTGGGCCTGCTGGCCAACACCTGCATCGAGACTACTGCGAAGTTCGCCTCCGAGCTGGGCTACCACGTCACCCTGGTGAAGGATGCCACCGCCGCCTTCAGCCCGCAGGCGATGGCCGCGGCCCACGAGATCAACGGCCCCACCTATGCACACGCCATCATGACGGCGGCGGAACTGGTCGCCGCCCTGCCCGCCTGAGCCCGGCACAGCGCCCTGCAGGGCGCTGTGCTGCGGACCTAGGCCGTGGCCTCCTGTGCCACCAGGCCGCGACGCGCGGCGATGACGACCGCCTGGGTGCGGCTGGTGGCCTGCAGCTTGTCGAGGATCGCCTTCACATGCGCCTTCACCGTGCCCAGCGCGACGCCCAGCCGGCGGGCGATGTCCTTGTTCGACTCGCCGTGGGCCAGCCGCCCCAGCACGTCCAGCTCGCGCGGCGTAAGGCGCTCGTGGGCCAGGCTCTCGGCGAGGCAACGCGCAGAGGTGGGGCAGAACCAGCGTGAGCCACCGCTCAGCTTGTGGATGCCGGTGACGAATTCCTGCCGCGAGCAGGCCACCAGGCCGTAACCGTGCACGCCCTTGTCGAGCGCGGCGCGGATGGCGCGCTCACCCTGTTGGCTGGTCAGCACCATGACCCGGGCGCCGCGGCCGTCGCGATGCGTGCGGCGTTGCCGCTCCAGCATCTGCAGGCCGGTGTCATAGTCGGTCACGACGATGTCGGCGTGGTCCTCCTGTGGGGTTTCGGGCGAGCCCGCCCCCACCTGTACCGACACGCCGGGCTGGTCGCGCAGCACGGAGGCGACGCCGGACGCCAGCAGGGGCGACGACAGGGTGACGAGAACATTGATGGGTGCACTGCTACTGGTCATGGCGAACATGGCGTATCCCCTTTTTTTCGCAGGAAGGCATACCTCTGCGGCGGGACACATGCATGCAGCCAGGGTGGAGGCCGACCATCCGTCGAAGAGGGGTGGTGGCAGATTCGGCGGACAACGTGTCCGCTCTGTAACGTCCGGCCACACATGCGTGTCAGATGACATGCACGTGTAGCCACGCGGGGGGCGGGAGGTGGGGAATGAGGGGTGGGACAGACGGGCGGGGCCGTGACCGGGCGATGGCGGCCCCGCCGCTCAGGAGGGCCGCTGCAGGGTGTACAACCCGACGTCCACGCGCCCGCTGCGGAAGCCGGCTTCGCAGTAGGACAGGTAGTACTCCCACAGGCGGCCGAAGCGTGCGTCGAAGCCCAGCGCGGCGATGGCGGGCCAGGCCTGGCGGAAGCGCCTGCGCCATTCCACCAGGGTGGCGGCGTAGCTGGGGCCGAAGGTCTCGCTGGCCGTGAGCTGCAGGCCGGCGCGCTCCGTCTCGCGCTGCAGGGCGCCGGGCGACGGCAGCATGCCGCCGGGGAAAATGAAGCGCTGGATGAAATCCACGTTGCGGCGGTAGTGCTCGAAGCGCGCATCGTCGATGGTGATCGCCTGGATCACGGCGACACCGCCTGGCTTCAGGCGGTCGTGCAGCGTGCGGAAGTAGGTGGGCCAGTGACGCTCGCCGACCGCCTCGATCATCTCGATGGACACGATGCGGTCGTACTCGCCGTGGCCTTCCGGTGCCCGGTAGTCCTGCAGGCGCAGGTCGATGCGGTCCGACAGGCCCTCGCGCACGACTCGCTCCTGCGCGTGGGCGAGCTGCTCGGACGACAGCGTGAGCCCGGTGACGTGCGCGTCCGCGGTGTGTGCCAGTGCGCAGGCCAATGCGCCCCAGCCGCAACCGATTTCCAGCACGCGCGCCGGTGCGTCGCCCGCCGGCAACTCCAGCAGTTCGGCGACGCGGCGCAGCTTTGCTGCCTGGGCCTGCTCCAGCGTGTCATCGGCGCGGCGATAGATACCACTGGAATAGACGAGATCGGGGTCCAGCCAATGCCGGTAGAAGTCGTTGCCGAGGTCGTAGTGGAAGGCGATGTTGCGACGGCTGCCGCGCCGGGTGTTGTCGCGGCGGCGATGCCCGAGTTGCAGCAACAGGCGCAGCGGCCAGGCGGCTGCCAGCTCGTCGTCCCAGCCGGTGTCGTTGCGGATGCCGGCTTCGAGCAGGGCAGTGAGATCCGGTGTGCTCCAGTCGCCATCCCTATAGGACTCGGCCAGGCCGATGTCGCCGCGTAACAGCATACGCAGCAAGGGGCGCCAGCGATGCAGGTGGATTGAAGCCGCGGGTCCGGGGGCGGTGCCTTCGCCATGCAGGCGGGTGCCGTCAGGCAGGCGCAGCTCGATGCTGCCGGCCTGCAGGCGCGCCAGCAATGCCTGGGCGAGGCGTCGCAGCGGGCGGCTCATCAGGCTGTCGGGCGACAGGCGTGGCCTGCGGGTGGCGAGATTGACGTCGAAGGACAGGCCGTCTTGCGGCAGCGCGCGTGTTCCAGAATCCATGTGCTCAGTTCCCTTCGGCTTGCGCTCGTGACACGGTGATGGCGACCGGCGCTTCCGACGGCCTGTTGAAGACTTTCACGCCCTTCAGCCACAGACGCAGCGCCTCCCAGTGGATGCCGACGATCACCTTCAGGGTGAGCAGCGGATGACCGAATAAGAGGCGCAGCAGGTTGGCGTCGTCCAGCGGGCGGCGTGTGGAGGCGTACTCGGCGACGAGCGTGCGGCCGTCGGCGTCATGCACATCCACCACCAGTTTCATGCGCATGCGCGATGCCGCCGGCGGCAGCACGCGGAAGCGGTATTCCATGTCGAGGCCGAGGAAGGGCGAGACGTGGAAGCGCTTGGCGCATTGCTGGCGCACAGCCGCAGCATCGTGCGGGCCGGCGTCGCGTTGGTCGGCATCGACCTCCAGCAGGTAGCAGTGGCGCTCGCCGAAGGTGTTGTTCACTTCGTAGAGGATTGCCCGCAATGCCCCCTGGGTGTCATGGCAGAAGTACACGCTGAGCGGATTGAAGACATAGCCCAGCACGCGCGGCATGGCGAAGAGCTGGATGCGGCCGTCATGCGGAAGACCGGCCTCGCGCAGGCGGCCGCGTACCCAGGGGGTCAGCCCGGTGGTGGTGCCGGCTCCGTGATCGCGCTCGTGGAAGCTGAAGAGGTTGAAGCGGTTGAGCGAGAACAGGCGCAGCCGCGATGCGGTGTCCTGCAGCTCGTCGAGGTCCAGCAGCATCGAGTACATGCGGTAGCGCAGCAGGTGACGCTTTGGCCGCAGCCGCAGGTGCATCAATGAACCAGCGTAGAGCGCGGAGCCCTGGGTCATGGCTGCGCGGCCTGTGTGGTGGGCAAGGCGGTTGGCATCGCGGCGGGCAAGTCGGCTGGCAGCGGAATGCGACCGGACTCGTTGGCGACCGTCCAGGGCCGGCGTACGCCACCTATGGCCTCCGCCACGGCCAGCCCCGACTGCAGGCCGTCTTCGTGGAAGCCGGCGCCGAAGTATGCGCCGCAGAACCAGGTGCGCTGGCAGCCCTGCAGGGACCACAGCCTTTCCTGCGCTTCCAGCGCGGCGGCATCGAACAAGGGGTGGGTGTAATGCTCGGTATGCCAGGTGCGATCGGCCGCGGGCGCGCGTGGCGGGTTGAGGGTCACGAAGAAGGATTGTTCGCTGGGCAAACCCTGCAGCGGGTTCATCCAGTAGCTGACGCACAGGTCTTTGCCGTCCGCACCGCTGGCGAGGTAGTTCCAGCTCGACCACACGGCACGCCGCTGCGGCATCAGCGCGGGGTCGGAGTGCAGCACGGCAAGGTTGTGGCTGTAGGCGAATGCGCCGAGCAGGGCCTGCTCGTCCGCGCTGGGTTGGGCGAGCAGGCGCAGGGCCTCGTCGGCGTGGGTGGCGATCACCACCTGGTCGAAGCGGCGCACGCTGCTGCTCGCGGTGGTGATGTTCACACCGAGCTCATCGCGCTGCACGGACTCCACGCGTTCGCCCAGGCGCAGTGCGTCACCCAGTGCCGCGCCTAGGCGGCGCACGTATTCGCGGCTGCCGCCGACCACCGTCCGCCAGGCTGGGCGGTTGCTCAGCTTCAGCAGGTTGTGGTTCTCGCAGAAGCGCACGAAGGCGGCCACCGGATAGCGGCCGATGGCCGCGGCGGGTGCCGACCAGATGGCCGCCGCCATCGGGTACAGGTGATCCTGGCGGAAGGCTTCGCCGTAGCCACGCATGTCGAGCCAGGCGTCCAGCGACATGCGGCCGTGCTGCGTCGCGTCGCGCGGGGCCTCGCGATAGAAGCGCACCAGTTCGAGCAGCATCGACCAGAAGCGCGGGCTGAACAGGTTGCGGCGCTGGGCGAACAGGCCGTTCAGGTCGGTGCCGGCGTATTCCAGCGCGCCTTCGCGCAGGCTCACCGCGAAGCTCATGTCGGTCTCGCGGGTCTCCACGCCCAGATGCCTGAACATGGCGTGCAGGTTCGGGTAGGTCGCCTCGTTGTAGACGATGAAGCCGGTATCCACCGGCGTCTCCTCGCCGCGCGGACCGCGCACCACCACGGTGTTGCTGTGGCCGCCAGCACGGCCGGCTGCCTCGAACAGCGTCACGCGGTGCCGCTGTGACAGCAACCAGGCGGCAGACAGGCCGGAGATGCCACTGCCGATCACGGCAATCTCCTGCGCTTCGCCCGCCAGTGGCTGGTCCCGCAACAATGTCATCGGTGCATTCATCGGTGCATTCAATTGCTGTCTCTGGCGAGGCGTGTGAGTAGTGTCGGACCGGGGACCGGCTGGCCGCCCCGCTGTTCCCTGCCCCTTGTACGTGGCGGCCGCGCGATTGGATCACAGGACGGCAGTGATCCAGCCGGGCGTGCTTTACGTACAATCTGCATGAACCACCCCGAGCCAGGAACCCCGCCTCGCGAAGTGCCCGCGCCCGCAGCCGCCCGGTCGCGGCCGAGCCATCTGACGATGCTGACGCCCACCGACCGCCGGGACGCCGTGCCCACGCCGGACGCCCTGGCCGACCTGCTGCAGGCGGTGAGCGAAGCACGCGATCATGCCGCCTTCGCCGCGCTGTTCCGCCACTTCGCGCCGCGCATCAAGGCCTACCTGATCCGCCGTGGGGTTGCGCCCGGTCAGGCCGAAGACCTCGCGCAGGAGGCGATGGTCAACGTGTGGCGCAAGGCCGCCTCCTTCGACCGCCAGCGCGCCGCCGCCTCGACCTGGATCTTCACGATTGCCCGCAACCTTCGCATCGACCAGCTGCGGCATGACCGCGACGCCACAAGCGCCGCAATGCCAGCGGACGAGGATGCCGAAGACATCGCCCATGACATCGTCGACAACAGCCCGCTGCCCTGCGACCACGCTGCCAGCGCCGAGATCGGCCTCGGCGTGCGCGCGGCCATCGACAGCCTGCCGCCGGAGCAGGCACGCGTGCTGCAACTGTCCTTCTACGAGGACCAGCCGCACGCAGCCATCGCCGAAGCGCTGGCGATCCCGCTGGGAACGGTGAAATCACGCATCCGTCTTGCCGTCGGCCAGTTGCGCCAGCGGCTGGAGTACCTGAAATCATGAGTACGCATCACCCTGCCGACGATCTTCTGTTGTCGCTCGCGGCCGGCTCGCTGGACCGCGCCAGCGCCATCGTCGTGTCTGCGCACCTGGAATCCTGTACGCATTGCTGCCAGCAGCTCGAACTGCTGGAGGCCGTAGGTGGCGAGCTGCTGGCCGACATCGAGCCGGTGGACATGGAGATCGGCGCCTTCAGCCGCACGCTGGAACGCCTCGATCAACCTGTGTCCGTCGCTGTGGCGCAGGTGCCTGTTGTGCGGCCGGATCTGCCGGCCGGCATGCACTGGCCGCGCAGCCTGGACGGCTGCGACATCACGCCGTGGAAGCGCCTCGGCCCCGGCATGCGCTGGAGTCGCATCACGGTGCCAGGCGACCCGCAGGCGAATGCCTTCCTGCTGCGCATGGCCGCCGGCATGGAGCTGGCTGCGCACACCCACGGTGGTCGTGAGCTGACCCAGGTGCTGTACGGTGCCTTCGACGATGGCCGTGATGTGTGGCGCGCCGGTGACCTGGACGACGCCGACGGTGAGGTCCATCACCGGCCGGTGGTGACCGCCGAAAGCGAGTGCATCTGCCTGGTAGCGCTGACCGGTGGTCGCACCCGCTTCGATGGCTTCGTCGCGCGTGCGCTCGGCGCGTGGATGGGGATCTAGCTGGGTATCCAGCGCGGTATCTAGCGTGATATCCAGGCGCGCCTCGCTTCACGCCCCGGTCGCGTAGCCTGCGGGTGCGGCTGCGTCAGCGCAGCACGCGTCTCGCCACCATCGCGCTCAGCGCGGTGAGGCTGCTGCCCCACACCAGGTCGATTGCAGTCAGCCGCCAGGGCCAGTCCTGCAGGGTGGCCTGGTTGGTGAGGTCATAGGTGCCGTAGGCCACCAGTCCGAAGAACGCCGCGCGCAGCGCGCTGATGCCTGCCGCCTCATCGCGCACGGTGGGCCGCACCGCGAACACCACCACGCCCGCCAGGTACAGCGGGTAGAAGAACGCCGCTGCGAGCAGATCCGGCTCGGCGGCCAGCAGATGGCCGAGCGCCGGCTGGTACAGGCGGCTGCCCATGAAGCTGAGCCAGGCCGCGTCGATGGGCAGGAAGACCACTGCGGTGGCGGCGAAGGCAATCAGGTAGGCGCGTACAGGTTTCATGGCAGTCGATAGCTCAGTGCATGTTTGCCGGACACGAGGGCATCGAGTCCGATCCATCGGCCGCGGCTGTCGTACCAGACCTCCAGCGGCCCCTCCGGTCCCTGCAGTTGCCAGCCCGTCGCCACCACCTGCTGGCCAGCGACCAGCAAGGTGGTGCTGCGCGCCGGCGCGATGCTCACCGCATCCAGCTTGCCGGTCTGCGGGTTCAGCAAGCGCGACTGACTGCGCAGGCCGGGGTTCCAGTAGGCGTAGCTGAACGCACAACCCGGCACCACGGCATCCTGCCGGGCCTTGTCGCGCGTCGTGCTGACCCGCAGGGTACTGCCGTCCCGCCGGCTCTCCACGACTGACAGATCGCCATCGTCGTCCGTTCTCGACGACAGGGCGGCAAGGCAGCCCTCGCGCCAGCGTTCGCGTGCTTCATGGCGGTAGCGGTACACGACGATGCCGAGGATACGCACGTCATACTCGGCGCGGCTGTCCAGTTGCCAGTCGCCGGATTGCTCATCCGACGCCGACAGCACGAAACGGTGACGACCGATGGGTTTGCCATCCAGGGTGACCGCGAAATCCCACTGACTGGCCTGCAAGGCAAGCTCTGCGTGGCCTGCGGGCGCGCATGCCAGGGTTGCGACGGCGAGCATGCCGCACAGCGGGCGCCTCATGTCGGCTTGCCGCGCCGAGGACCGGGCAGGAAGGCGTTGGTGCGCGCCATGTACTCGCGGTACGCCGGCCGGCGTTCGGTGATGTCCTGCTCCAGCAGGCTGACGCCGGACACCCGCAGCAACAGCACCGTCATCAGCAGCGGCGACAGCAGCGTCCACCAGGCGCCACCCGCGCAGCCCATAAGGCCGAGGCCCCACCAGATGCAGGCCTCGCCGAAGTAGTTGGGATGGCGGGTGTACGCCCACAGGCCTGCCTGCATGACCTTGTCGTGATTTGCGGGGTCGCGCTTGAAGGCGGCGAGCTGGGCGTCGGCGATGGTCTCGATGACGATGCCGCCCGCCGCCAGAAGAATGCCGAAGGCATCCAGCCAGCCCAGTGGCGTGCGGCTGGCGATGCCGGTCAGCAATGGCGCGCTGATCACCCATGCGAGCACGGCCTGCAGGCCGAACACGATGTAGAGGCTGCGCCAGACGAACGACGGGCCGCGGCGTTCGCGCATCTCGGCGTAGCGGCGGTCTTCCCCCTTGCCGTGGTTACGTGCGCTGATGTAGACAGCGAGCCGCACGCCCCAGACCACGACCAGCACCATGAGCCACACCGCACGCGCCGTCGGCGGCCAGTGGACCACTACGTAGATGGCCGTTGCCAGAACGAAGAACAGGGACCACAGGGTGTCGGCCACGCTGACGTCACGTTGCCGCAGGCTCCACAGCCAGCCGAGCACCGCCAGCACCAGCATGGCCGCGAGCGAAGTCAGCGCGCTGTCCATCAGGGTGTCGAAGTACTGCATGGTCTCTCTCAGCCGCGCTTCTCGAACAGGTAGTGGCTGACCCACCAGCGCTGTCCGTCCTCGAAGCCGAACAGCTCGGCGACCGACATGAAGAAGATGCGCCAGCGCATCCACCAGCGTTCGGCGTCCTGTCCGTAGGTGCCGGCGAACAGCGGTGCCAGCGTGTCGCGCTGCGCATCCATGCGCGCCAGCCAGGCCTCGGCCGTCTTCTGGTAGTGACGGCCATCCCAGCGCCAGCGCTGCAGCAGGCGCAGGTCGTCCTGGCAACGCAGGGCCGTGTCGTCGGCGGGCATCATGCCGCCGGAGAAGAAATGGCTGCTCATCCAGTCGCTGGCGTCACGCTCGACGAAGGCGTAAGGCGCGCCACCGTGCACGAACACGTGCATGAAGAAGCGACCGTCCGGCTTCAGCCAGCCGGCGACGCGCGCGAAGGCTGCCGGCCAGTTGCGCAGGTGCTCGAACATCTCCACCGACACGATGCGGTCGAAGCGCTCCGGGGTGTCGAAGTGGTTGAAGTCCTGCGTGATGACCTGCAGGTTGCTGAGCCCGCGCTCGCGCGCCATCGCCTCGATGGCAAGGCGCTGCGACGCGCTGTTCGACACTGCGGTGATCTGCGACGCAGGGTAGTGCTCGGCCATCCACAGGCTGAGCGAGCCCCAGCCGCAGCCGAGTTCCAGGATGCGCTGGCCATTCGCCAGCCCGGCCCGCTCGCAGGTCGCGGCCAGCGCCGCGGCTTCCGCCTCATCCAGCGAACGCGCCTGCTCGTCCCACAGACAGCAGCTGTACTTGCGGTGCCAGCCGAGCACCGCCGCGAAGAACGCCGCGGGCACTTCGTAGTGCTGGGCGTTCGCCTTATCCGGCAGCAGCGCCAGCGGCGCCTGCGACAACTCCGCGAAGAAGGCCTCGCCGAGCGCGGCCGCCGCTTCCGCGTCATCGGCATGCACCTCGTCCAGCCGCTCTCGCAACAGGCGTCGCACGCCCATGCGGATCACGCTGTCCGGCACGAGTCCCTGTTCCACCCAGCTCACTGCGCGCGCCACGCTCATTGCCACTCTCCCGTCGTCCGTGTTCCGCGGTGTACGGATGCAGAGGCGTGATGGATCACTCCTGGAGTGATCTTCCGGCAAGGCGGGTGCTCAGCGGGCAAGTGTAGGTGCCGGCTGACGATGCGACAGGGCGCGTTCCGATATCGCTGGCAGCCGGGCGTGCGGCATGCTCGCTACGGGACCGTAGCGTGATCTCAGGGAGAACACAGGGAGGAGCAACCATGCTGGACATTCAGCTGCCCTGGTACGAGTTCGTGCTGCGCGCGGCACTGGTGTATGCCGTGCTGCTGGTGATGGTGCGCATCTCCGGCAAGCGCACGCTCGGCCAGTTCACACCCTTCGACCTGCTGGTCGTGATGCTGCTCAGCGAGAGCGTGTCGAACGCGCTCACCGGTGGCGACCAGTCACTCGCCGGCGGCCTGATCGCCGCCGCTACGCTCATCCTGCTCAATCTCGCACTGGCCTTCGCCTCGGCACGCAGCCGCAGCGTGGAGCGCTTCACCGAGGGCGCGCCGGTGCTGATCGCGCGCGATGGCGTGGTGTTCGAGCAGGTGCTGCGCGCCAACCACGTCGGCCGCGGTGACTTCGACAAGGCCTTGCGCGAGGCGGACTGCGCGCTCGACCAGTTGCGCTGCGCCTTCCTGGAGAACGACGGGGTGATCAGCGTGTTGAAGAAGTGAGCGCTGCTGCACGGAGCGTCATGTTCGCCGCGGCAAACGCGTCAAAAGAAAACGCACGCCGTGGCGGGCGTGCGTTGTGGGTGATGACGGGTCCGGTTGCGCCGTCACGCCGGCGCGCTGCCCTCAGCGCTGCGTGCCGACCAGCGCCTGCAGCCTCTGCTGACCCTGCGTCACGGCGGCTGTGGTGCGCTCGACGTAGGCCAGCTCACTCTCCAGCCGGGCGACTTCAGCCTTCAGTGCTGCCGGGGTCTTGCCCGCCTGACCACGATGCAGGGCTGCGCGCGCGGCGGGCAGTTCCACCTGTACTTCCTGCCGGTCGGTGTCCAGCTTCTTCAGCGTCTTCGCTGCCAGCTCCAGTTCATGCCGGTAGCTGGCGCGCGCATCCAGGATCTTGCAGGGCTGCGGTTTCGACACCGAGCGGTCCGCCATGTCGAAGCGGATCACGCTGCAGGCACCGGGCCGGGCGATGCCGGCAATGCCGCGCACCGACGACGCAATGGTGATCTTCTGCACCACGTCGCCCTTGCCCCACTTGGGCGTGACGAACAGCTCGGTGCCCTTGTCGGTGCGCCGTGCGTAGAGGCCTTGTGGCATGCCATCCAGCACGATGTTGGCGAAGCGCTCCGGTGCGAGGGCAGTGCCGTCCGCAGACAGCTCGGCCACGCTCACCGTGCCGGAATGGAAGTTGGAGATGAAGGCCTGCGCGGCCTGCGGCACGTACGCCGTCTCCAGCCCGCCGGAGCCGGTCATCAGTTCGCTGACGCGACGGCTGGCCGGGTCGATCAGCAGCAGGTTGGGCGTGCCGTCGTTGCGGTAGTTGGCTGCGAGCAGCGCCTGTCCGGGACCGTCGCCGTAGGTGTAGATGCTGCGGTCCTCGCTGTCCGGCAGGATGGTCTGCACGCTGCCGTCACGCCCGTTCACCGCCTGCGTGCCCTTGCCACCGGTGAACACCCGGCCGTCATGGAAGAACGCCGGCAGCGCCATGCCCTGGGTGGTGACGCGTGGCGTGTAGTCCTTTGCCGGTCGTGCGTCGGCGTCGAACTTCGCCACCGTCGAACGCACGCCTTCGCCCCAGCCGGAGTAGTAGCTGACGTAGAAGCTGCCTGCCTCGCCCGCAGTCACGTAGCGGTTGCGGTAGGTGTCCTTGCCCGCCACCGTGTCCGGCCTGTAGCAGCGCTGCGTGCCGTTGGTCAGGTCGACGATGCTGAAGGCGCCGGCGCGCGTGTAGGTGACGACAGCCTGCTTGTCACCTGTCTGCAGCGCCACCGAATGCGGCAGGAAGGGCAGCGCGATGCTGCGCTTGTGGGCCAGGGTATCGGCGTCCAGTACCACCACTGCGCCGGGCGTGATGCCCTTTGCCTGTTCGCGGTCTTTCTTTGCCATGGCACCGCCGAAGGTGGCGTAGACCTCGTTGCCTGCGCCGGTGAGCTGGTAGAAGCCGGACATGAAGTAGTCATTGCCCCGGGCCAGTTCCTGGCCGAAGTTGTCGCCGTGGCCGGCCCAGCCGGCGTCGTACAACGCGATGCTGTCGCAGCCGGCGCCACTGGTGGCGAAGCTCGGCATGACGGCGGTATCGGCCTGCGCCGCGCCGGCGCAGGACAGGGCTGCCAGCGCGGCGGCGGTGAGGGTGAAGGTGGAAGTGAAGGAAATGCGTTGCTGCATGATGCTGATCCTCAGAACTGGTACTTCAGTGTCGCGGTGACGTTGCGCTCCGCGCCGTAGGAGTGGTCGTAGTAGCTGATGCGGTACGACTTGTTGAACACGTTGTTCAGGTTCGCTGAGACCGACAGGCGCTTGCTCAGTTCGTAGCGCGCGCTCAGGTCGAAAACGGTGTAGCTGTCGATGGTGTAAGCCTCGCGCAGGAAGCCGGTGGAGCCTTCACCCCAGGTCTCGCTCTGCCAGCGCAGGCCACCGCCGACGGTGAGTGCGGGCAGCGCGCCGGGCGTGTAACTGGTGAACAGCTTGAACTGCTGCTTCGGCCGCGAGGTGTTGAGCCGTTCGCCATTCGCGTCCTTGATCGAGAACTGCGAGTAGCCGCCCTGCAGTTGCCAGTTGGGCAGGATTTCACCGGCCAGCTCCAGCTCCCAGCCGCGGCCTTCGGTTTCGCTCTCGGCGCGGTAGGCCGGATCGCCCGTCGGGCCGAAGTTGTTGCCGTCGCGCACGGCCAGGTTGTCCTTGCGCGTTTCGAATACCGCCAGACCGGCATTGAGGCGGCCACCGAACCAGGCGCCTTTGAGGCCCAGCTCGTAGTTCTTGCCTTTCTCAGGATCGAGCAGGTTGCCGGCGATGTCACGGTTGCTCTGCGGGTTGAAAATCTCCGTGTAGCTGGCGTAGGCCGACAGCGACTGGCTGACGTCCACGACCAGGCCCAGGTAGGGCGCAAACTCGTTGTTGTAGCTGCGGTCGTCCCATATGGCGTACGGCGCGAACGTGTCCGCGCTGCGGGTCTTCCAGCCACTGATCCGGCCACCGGCAATCACCGAGATGAAGTCGGTGGGCCTCACCCGGGTTGCCGCGTAGAAGCCGTGTTGTTTCACGTACGCAGTCGAGGGAACGTCGTCCGGCAGGTTGGCCCAGTCCAGGTTCCGGAACACCAGCTGGCTGCCATTCCATTGCGCCGCGCCCGGCAGCACGGTGTACACCGAACGCGGGTAGTTCTGCTGGGCGTCCGACGCGTTGAAACCTGCCACGACGTCATGCTTGCGCCCCCACAGGCTGTACTTGCCATCGATCCGCAGGTCGACGGCGCTTACTTCGTTGTTCATCTCCAGATCCAGCACGCGTACCGCGGAAGCCGCGCCGCTGATGGGAATGGAATTCACCATGCCGCGTCGCATCTCGGAGTTGAACTTGCTGTAGATGTACGAGAAGGATGCCGACCAGTCCTCGGCGAAGCGATGCTTCAAGGATGTGTTGATGGTGGTCCGGTCAGTGTCCAGAACGGACCAGTGTGGTGCCGCAGTCGTGTTGCGGTTGGCATTGGTGTAGGTGAGGTTGTCGCTGTACAGCAGGGGGATGCCGTAGGCCGATGCCCAGGGGGCGCCCGTGCTGCTGTCGCGCCCATGCTCGAGCGATACGCTGAAGAGCGTCGCGGGGGAGAGGTCGACATCCAGTACGCCATACACGATGCTGCGCTTGTAGTCGTAGTTGTCCACCCAGGTGTCGCCCTGGTCGTAGGCGGCGACCGCCCTGCCGCGGACATTGCCGGCCGCGTTCAGCGGGCCACCTGCGTCGACGACGGCGCGGCGCTGGTTCCAGCTGCCCACGGTGCCCTCCACCGATCCCTGGAAGGTGGAGGTGGGGCGCTTGCGCGTCAGGTTGATGCTGGCGCTGGGGTCGCCGGCGCCGGTGAGAAGTCCGGTGGCGCCACGTACGACGGTGATCGAGTCATAGATGGCGGTGTCCAGCGTGGACTGGCCGTAACGCTCGGATTCGCCCAGCGCCTCCCAGGGCACGTTGACGCCATCGATCATGTAGCTGTCGATGTTGAAGCCGCGCGAGTAGATCTCGGTACGACCACCGACGGGCGTGCCACTGCCGGCGTAGAACACGCCGGGCACCTGGTTGGCGACATCGACCAGCGACTTCAAGCCCTGTTGCTCGATGCGCTCGGACGTGATGACGGTGATCGACTGCGGCGTCTCGCGCAGCGTGAGGTTCATGCCGGTGGCGGCGCTGGAGGGACCGGCGGTGGTGAAGGAGCCGCTGCCTTCGGTGAGCGAATCCGCCGACGCCGTGACGGTGACCAGCGGCAGGCTGTTCGCCGCGGTTGCGGCGGCGGGCGATGCCGCTGCCCCCGAGGCGGCAGGTGCCACCAGCACGTACCCCGCCGGCGTGCGGCCCAGCTGGTAGCCACTGCCTTCCAGCAACTGGCGGAAACCCTCCTCCACCGAGACCGAGCCCTTCAGTCCGGTCGAGGTTTTGCCCTTCACCTTCTCGGCATCTACCGCGATGGCGACACCGGCCTGCAGGGCGAAGCGGTTCAGTGCGTCGGCCAGCGGGCCTGCGGGCACGTCGGCGTTCACCATGGTGGCTGCGCTCGGGGCGGCCTGTGCCCGGGCGCTGGCGGGGGCGAGCGCCCAGCCGGCGGCCAGTGCCACGCAGGCCATGTGCACCGCCATGGCAATCGGGCGGACGCGGGCGGAAAGGGTGGGAGCTGCGAGGTGCTGGCTGTGTTGCCGGGAGGTGTGGCTCATGAAACGGTTCCTGTGGATGAATGGCAATCCAGGCCCGCGCGCCGCGCGCGTGAGCCTGCATGACGGGAACCGGCGCTCCGTGAGTGCAAAGCGCTCACCCGGCGCGGCCGATCCGGTCTTCACAGGCATTGACGAACGAGAAACGGAAAGTGGAACCGGGGTGCCAAATTTTCTCCGGCGACATCTTTCGGCCACAGTCTTGTGGCGACAGGTGTGGCGCTGCGGCAATCCGCCTGCGCCTACGGATGGGTGTCGACCAGCACCAGCCAGGGCGTCAGGGTGCGCACCCGCAGTTGCGGGAAGCTGGTGACCAGCAGCTGCAGCGCGCGGTCGGTGTCGTCCAGCGGCAGCACGGCGGACACACGGATGTCAGCGATCTGCGCGCGGTCGAAACGGATGACGCCGCTGCGGTGACGGGCCAGTTCTTCCAGCACATCGGCCAGAGGCCGGTCCTGCGCCACCAGGCGCTGGCGCCGGAAGGCCTCTTCGGACAAGGCGGGGTTGATGGCGTCGAGCAGCTTCACACCCCTCGCGGACAGGCGCGCCTGCTGCCCGGCGCCGACCGTGATGGCGGGTGCCCCCGCGCCGCCGGCATTCACAGCGGTGCGCGATTCGATCATCGTCAGCAATGTCGAATCCGTGTCGCGGCGGACGATGAAGCGCGTGCCGAGCGCCCGGATGCGGCCGTGTGCCGTCTCCACCACGAAGGGGCGGGAAACGTCGCTGGCCACTTGCACAAGGATCTCGCCCTTCAATAGCTCGACCGTGCGTTGCGCGGGCGAAAAGCCGAGGTTCACCGCGCTGGCACTGCCCAGCGTCAGCTCGCTGCCATCGGCCAGCAACTGGCTGCGCTGCTCGCCGATGGCGGTGCGCGTGTCGGCCAGCAGCTCGGTCGGCGGAAAGGCGCGCAGCGCCAGTGCCGCGGCAGCCACCAGTGCGAACGCACAGCCAAGCAGGCCGGCGGTACGCCGGCTGCGCACTGCCCGTGGGCTGCGCCGGGCAGGTGCGTCGAGCACTGCATCCAGAGTGGCGCGGGCAGCGCGCGTGGCGGGCGGCGTATCGCTGTCGTCGGCGGGGCCTGCGGCGTCGTGGCGCAGCAGCCGGGCCTGCTCGACGAAGCGCTCCATGCCGGCTGCGACGGCGGCATGTCGCGGGTCGGCGCGCTTCCAGTCCTCGAAGCCGCTGCGTGCGGCCTCGCGCTCGGCTGGCTCGTCGGACGACAGGCGCACGACCCAGTCGGCAGCCGCTTGGGCGATCTCGTCCTCGGGGCACAAAGGGGAATGGCGGGCCATGAGTTGCGGGTACTCAGCGTGCAATGCGGCGTGCCGTCCCGCAGCTCATTGCGGTAGCGGATCGAACGAGCGGCACTCCAGCAGCACGCGGGCCAGGTACTTCTGCACCATCTTCGTGGACACGCCCAGCTCGGCCGCCACGGTGGCATGGGTCTCGCCGTCCAGGTAGTGGCGCACGAAGGCGATGCGGGCGTTGCAGGGCACAGCCTCCAGCACCGCGCTGAGCTGCTCCAGCGCCTGCAGGGCGACGAGCATCTGCTCGGGCGACGGGTAGCCTTCGCAGTCCTGTGCCCACAGGGCGAGCTCCGCGAGGTAAGCCTGCTCGATCTGCCGGCGCCGCTCCTCGTCGATGATCAGGCGGGTGGCGGTGGTGGTGAGCCAGGCACGCGGCTGTTCGACGCCGCACAGTGCGTCGCGCGCCGCCAGCACGCGCAGGAAGGTGTTCTGCGCTACGTCGGCCGCCCGGTGCGGGCAACCCAGCTTGCGGCGCAACCAGCCGTACAGCCAGCCGTGATGGTTGCTGTACAACGCGTGGACTTGGTTCTGAAAGACAAGCTCGCCGGCAGTCATGGCGCCCCCGCTCAGGGCGACGCTTGTGGCAGGCCCGGATAGGTAATGAGAATTAATCGCATCTTAACGTATCTTTACGCTGGTGGATACGCCCCTGCCGGTGGGCTCCTCCTGGCGCCGGAATGAAAAACGCACGCCGGTTCGCGGCGTGCGTTGGCAGGCGATGCGGAGCGCCAGGCGCCCCGCGGTCGTGGCTTTTACTGACGCTCGAAGGCGCCCACGTCCGGTGCCGTGCCCAGGTAGGGCAGGTTGACGTTGGTACCGGCGTTGATCAGGCGACTGCTCGGGGACAGACGGAACAGGCCGTTGTACGGCAGGGTGCCGTCCGGGTTGCGTGCCTGGCGGGCCAGGTTGGTGTCCAGGCTGAGGAAGTCGCCGCTACCGGTGCTGATGCCGTTCCAGGTGTTGTGGGAATGGTTGGAGTTGGCGATCACGTCTGCACTGGTGCCCGACAGCGAGGCATTGTTGCGCAGGGTGTTCTTCTCGCCCGAGGCCAGCGTGCCGCCCCAACTGAAGTTGATGCGGTTCTGGTAGCCGGTGTTGTTGTACAGCGTGACGCCGCCGGCGTTGTTGTTCTGGTCGAAGCCCTTGTTGGGGTGACCGAACGCGACCGAGTTGCGGATGACGTTACGTTGCACGGCGCCGTTACCGCCCAGCTTGAAGCCGTTGCCGTTGCCGGTGAAGCCGCCGTAGCCCCACACGTCCACGCCGTTGCGGAAGGCCCAGCTGTCTTCGATGATCACCACCTCGGGGCTGTCGAAGGTGTCGAAGCCGTCATCCGAGTTCTCCCACGCGCGGCAGCCGATGAAGCGGTTGCCCGGGCCCTGAGTCTGCTTCGGCGCGAAGCCGTCGGCCATGCTGCCCAGCTTCTTCGGGTCGTAGTTGCGGTAGGCGTCGGTGTTGATCACCGTCGTGTAGGCACCACCCTTGTTGATCTCCAGGCCGCTGTTGCGGTTGTCATAGAAGGCGGTGTTCTCGAAGGTGTTGTACTTGCCGGTGACGTAGGTGCCCTGGTAGCCGGCGCGGGTGACGTCGATGCCCTTGAAGTACCAGTAGCTGCCGGTCAGGTAGAAGCCGTAGGAATCCTGCACCCAGGTGTTGGCCGGGAACTGGAAGTCGATGACGGCCTTGCCGCAGTTGGCGGCCACCATGTAGATCTTGGCGCTGGCACTGCCTGACTTCGACAGGTTGATGGTGTTCTTGGCACCTGCCGTGTAGGGGATCGCGTACTTGCCCGGTTGCAGCAGGATCATCTGGCCGGCGGTAACCGCGGACAGCGCGGCGTTGAAGCTCATCGGTGCAGAGAAGCTGGTGCCGGCGCCGTTGCTCGGTGCGCTCGGTGTCACGTAGTAAACCTTGGACGCGGTGAGGTTGCTGGTCTCGGTGCCGCAGCCGGTCACCCAGGGGCTGCTGCCGCCGGAGCTGGACGAACTCGACGACGAGCTGCTCGACGAGGAAGACGAGCTGCTGGACGAACTGCCGGTGCCCGAGGAGGAGCTGGAGGAAGACGAGGAGCTGGAAGAGGAGCTCGAAGAACTCGACGAGGAAGTGCTCGAGCTGGAGCTGCTCGACGACGAGCTGCTGGAGCTGGAGGAACTGGACGAGGAGGAGCTCGACGAAGAACTCGACGAACCGCTGGCGCTGGCCACCGAGCACTCGTTGTTGCCACCGGCGATCTTGCCGCCGAAGGTGGCCTCGTTACAGGTGAAGCTGCCGCTCAGCGTCTTGTAGAAGAACTGGTCGTTGCGGCCGAAAGCCACCTGGGTGTTGGCGGCTACCGAGCAGCTGGCGCCTTCCTTGCAGATGGTGACCCAGCCCTTGGGCCGGTTGGCTGCGAAGGCACTGCTGGCGGACACGGCCGCGAGCACGCCCAGCAGGATGGTGCTGGTCTTCATTGGTTGTCTCCTGTCTTTGTCGTTTTGTTGCGCCGCGGCTCAAGGCCGCTCATGGGCCTTTAGACCCGTGCGCGTTGCTACATCTGTATTTGTAAGCCAGTCATACCAATTAGCCAAGCCGCGGCGCACAAGCGGCCGTGTCCTGCGTCACCCCTTCAGGCTGCGGGCCCGAACTCCCGGTCCAGCCAGTCATCCAGCAAGGTCTTTTCGTAGCGCAGGCAGTCGCCGTCGTGCAGGCTGCCGGGCCGCGTCATGAAGTCGATGTCGCGCAGCCGGCGCTCACCCTGCCGCAGCACCGCGCCAGTGCTATCGCGCAACACGAAGCGCAGGTCGATGCGTGGCGGGTAGATGTCACGCACGATGCGCAGGTCCGCGCCCCGTGGCCCGCGCCAGGGCTCCGTCTCGCCGGCGCGGTCTATGTCCGTCACGGTGATGCCCAGGCGTTGCCCGCCGGTCAGATGCCGCGAAGCCTGGCGTTCGATGTGCCGTGCCAGTTCCGCCAGCCAGCCGTCGCGCTGGCGCTCGCTCTCGAAAGTGCGGCGGCTCTCGGTGAAGTTGCCGGCCTGCTCGTAGCGCACCTGTACGGCCTGCACGTCCGCGCCGGCTACCGGTGTCGCCCAGACCATGGCGATCGCCATGACCGCTGCGCCTGCCCGCCACCGTCTGCCGTCCCTGCTCCTGTCCATGTGAATCCCCTTCCGCTGGCGTCGTGTCACTCTGCAGATTAGTCGCTGCATGTGCCACGTTGCACGCCGGTCACGCGATGCGACACAGGGGCAGCGTCAGTACCGGCACCAGCAACCAGACGGTGGCGACCAGTGCCACCAGCACGCTGAGCAGCCGCACGCTGCGCGCCAGTTCGTCCTCGGGCGGCAGGTTGGTGATCCACGCCATCGCCGCCAGGCCCGCCATCAGCAGCAGTACCAGCAGGATCAGGCCCCAGCGCAGGTACGACACGCTCGCCAGCAGGTGGGTGTGCAGCCCGGCGCTGCAACCGGCTGCTACGAACGCGTAGCCCGCGAAGAACACGGCCAGCCACCACAGCATCGGCAACATGGCCCAGGTCAGGCGGAGGGTGAAGGACTCCTCTGCGCGGAAACGCTGGTCGCTCATGCCACTCATGTCCTCAGTCCATCCACCAGGTGACGACGAAGGGCAGCGTCGCCATCACCACGCCCAGCACTGACCCGAAGTGCCACAGCAGGCTGCTGTTGTCGTAGCTCGCGGTGCTGCGCGGTCCGCACAGCCCCTGCCAGATGCGTACGCACATGTAGCTGCCGATCAGTATCGCCAGCACGCCGTGCAGGCCGAGGTAGGACAGCATGGCCGCCACCGTCGCACTCCAGGCATCGCGACGCGGCGACAGGCCGGCCAGCTGGTGCGCGTCGATCAGCACCCAGCAGCCGGCGACCGCCAGGCACGCTGCGAGCACGACCGGCAGCACATGCCAATGCGGCAGCATCCGCCGCGTGCGGCCGTAGCCACCCAGCCACCAGGCCAGCGAGCTGCCGGCGAACAGTGCACAGGCCAGCCACACTGCGCGCGTGGCCGGCAAGGCGGCACCGGGCGGCGGGCATACCGTCGTCAGCATCGACACATGCACGTGCGAGAAGGCGATGGCGGCGAAGATGGTGGCGTCCACCACCAGCAGCAGCACGACGCCCCACCAGGAGTGCGACCACCGGCCGCGCGCGCCGATGGGTACCTGCACCCGCTCGCCGATCTCCGCTGTGGGGCGCGAGATGCCGCGGTCGCTCTGCCACAGCCAGGCCACGATGCAGCCTACTGCCAGCACGCCGCAGGCCGCTGATGCCACCACGGCCTTGATGGTCAGCAGCAGGAAGAAGCCGGCGGTGCCGAAAGCTGCGAGGAAGGGTAGCCAGCTGTCGCCGGGCAGGATGGCGAGGTGATGCGGCCGGGTGGTCAGCGGTGTGATCACCAGCGTCTCGCGGAATCCGGTGACGGTGCCCGGCAGCCAGTGCTCGCCGCGGTCCACCTGTCCGGCCAGGCCCTCCTGGTCCCACAGCGGATAGCGCGAGCCCACCTCGGGAATGCTGCGCGTGGAGTAGCTGTCCATCGGCAGCCACTCCAGCGTCGGCGCACCCCATGGGTTGTCGTGCTCCTGTCGTGGCCGGACGCAGATGCGGATCAGGTCGACCACGAATACCAGCACCCCCGCCGCCAGCACGAAGGCACCCATCGTCGACAGCAGGTTGAGCGTGTTCCAGCCCAGGCCGTCGGCATAGGTGTAGATACGTCGCGGCATGCCCAGCAGGCCGGAGATGTGCATCGGGAAAAAGGCCAGGTGGAAGCCGCCGAACATCAGGCCGAACACCCAGCGCCCGGCCCGCTCGCTGAGCGGGTGACCATGCACTACCGGCATCCAGTAGTACAGCGCGGCGAACACCGGGAACAGCACGCCGCCGATCAGCACGTAGTGCAGGTGGGCGACGATGAAATAGGTGTCGTGCACC
>JAVHYF010000066.1 GCA_031119205.1 Moraxellaceae bacterium
AGAACAGCACCTGGGCGCAGCCTTCACCCGCGTAGATCTTGGCGGGCAGGGGCGTCGTGTTGGAGAACTCCAGCGTCACGTAGCCTTCCCATTCCGGTTCGAAGGGCGTCACGTTCACGATGATGCCGCAGCGTGCGTAGGTGCTCTTGCCCAGGCACACGGTGAGTACCGAGCGGGGGATGCGGAAGTACTCCACCGTGCGGGCCAGCGCGAAAGAGTTCGGCGGGATCACGCAGTAACCCTTGCCGGACACTTCCACGAAGGACTGCGGGTCGAAGTTCTTCGGGTCGACGATGGTCGAGTTGATGTTGGTGAACACCCGGAATTCGTCGGCACAGCGGATGTCGTAGCCGTAGCTCGAGGTGCCGTAGGACACGATTTTGGCGCCGTTGGCCTCGCGCACGAGATTCGGCTCGAACGGCTCGATCATGCCGTGCTGTTCCGCCATGCGGCGGATCCACTTGTCGGATTTGATGCTCACGCTGGTATCCGGAATTTGCTGGAAAGCCGCGATGTTACAGGGTTGTGAAGCGCCGCGGACCTGTGCCTCGTCAGGTGTTCTGCACCACGATGTTCGGGAATTTGTGGCGCAGGTCGCGCTGCTTGTCGCCGATGGCGATCGCCACCTTGCGGGCGATCTGGCGGTAGAGGGCGGCGACCTGGCTGTCGGGCTCCGCCACCACGGTGGGCGTGCCGGAATCGGCCTGGCTGCGGATGGCGATGTCCAGTGGCAGGGCGCCGAGGAAGGGCACACCGTAGTCGGCGCACATCTTCTCGCCGCCGCCCTGGCCGAAGATGTGTTCGGCATGGCCGCAGTTCGAGCATATGTGGATGCTCATGTTCTCGACGATGCCGAGGATGGGGATGCCGACCTTCTCGAACATCTTCAGTCCCTTGCGGGCGTCCAGCAGGGCGATGTCCTGCGGGGTGGTGACGATGACCGCGCCGGTCACCGGCACGGTCTGCGCCAGCGTGAGCTGGATGTCGCCGGTGCCGGGCGGCATGTCGATCACCAGGTAGTCGAGATCGTCCCAGCGGGTTTCATTGAGCAGTTGGCGCAGGGCCTGGGTGACCATCGGGCCGCGCCAGACCATGGGTTGCTCGGTGTCCACCAGGAAGCCGATGGAGTTGGCCTGCAGGCCGTGGGCCTGCAGCGGCTGCATGGTCTTGCCGTCGTCGCTTTGCGGTTGGGCGCCGGCGATTCCGAGCATCTGCGGCTGGCTGGGACCGTAGATGTCGGCGTCGAGGATGCCGACGCGCGCGCCTTCCTGCGACAGGGCCAGGGCGAGGTTCACGGCGGTGGTGCTCTTGCCGACACCACCCTTGCCGGAGGCCACCACGATGATGTTGCGCACGCCCGGCAGCAGCTTGTTGTTGCCCTGCACGGCGTGGGCGACGACCTTTGAGCCGACGCTCACGGTGGCGGACGTTGCGCCTGCAGCGACGATGGCCGCTTCGATCTGCGCGGCGACGGCAGCATGCTGGCTGCGCGCCGGGTAGCCCAGCTCCAGCGCCACCTCGGCCCGGCCGTCGTCCGCGATGCGCGCGGATTTCACGGCGCGGGCGTCGGCGAAAGTCTTGCCGGTGTTGGGGTCGATGAGCCCGCCGACGAGGGCGAGCAGGGTGTCGTTGGTTAAACTCATCTGCCTTGCCGTAATACCTGATTGATTTAGTCAAGCTTATCACGCGCCCCTGCGGTGCCCTTGTACGCGCTGGTTATGAGTTCAGTCGAAATCCCGGGCGCAGCCCAGAACCCCTGCATCAGTTGTGGCGCGTGTTGCGCGCGCTTCCGCGTCTCCTTCTACTGGGGTGAGGCGGACGATGCGCCGGGCGGCATCGTGCCCGCAGCGCTCACTGAACAACTGACGCCACTGCGGCGCGCCATGCGCGGCACCAATCCGCCGCAGCGCTGCGTGGCGTTGCAAGGCGAGCTGGGCCAGTGCGTGGGTTGCAGCATCTATGAACAGCGGCCGACGCCTTGCCGCGAGTTCGAGATGTGGGAGCCGGACGGCAGCGTGAACCCGCGCTGCAACGAGGCGCGTGCGGGCATAGGCCTGCCGCCGCTGGCGGCGCGGACGGTGGCTGGATCTACCGCCTGACCTGCCTCATGGCGCTGCCAGCCGTGACCCGCGAGGGGTCGGCGGGCTAAAATCGCGGTTTCCCGCTTTGCCGCAGTCTTCTGCAGAACATCCCCACATGAGCACGCCCGCGAAAAAACGCGAGATCTTCGTTACCAATGCCCTGCCGTATGCCAACGGCGACATCCACCTCGGCCACCTCGTGGGTTACATCCAGGCCGACATCTGGGTGCGCTTCCAGCGCATGCGCGGCAACACGGTGCACTACGTCTGCGCCGACGACACCCATGGCACGCCGATCATGCTGCGCGCCGAGAAGGAAGGCATCACGCCGGAACAACTGATCGCCCGCGCCCACGGCGAGCACGCGCGCGATTTCGCCGACTTCGGTGTGGCTTTCGACAACTACCACTCCACGCACAGCCCGGAGAACCAGCAGCTGGCGGGCGAGTTCTACGGCCGCCTGCAGCAGGCCGGCTTCATCGCCACGCGCGCCATCGAGCAGTTCTACGACCCGGTGCGCCAGATGTTCCTGCCGGACCGCTTCATCAAGGGCACCTGCCCGAAGTGCTCGTCGCCCGACCAGTACGGCGACAACTGCGAGGTCTGCGGTGCTGCCTACGCGCCCACCGAGCTGAAGAACCCGTACTCCGCGGTCAGCGGCGCGACGCCGGAATTGCGCCAGTCGGAGCACTACTTCTTCAAGCTGTCCGACCCGCGCGCGGTGGATTTCCTGCGCCAGTGGACCGCCGGCCCGGTGATGCCCGCGTCCGCCGCCAACAAGATGCAGGAATGGATCGGCGGCGACGGCGAGAACAAATTGTCGGACTGGGACATCTCGCGCGACGCGCCGTACTTCGGCTTCGAGATTCCGGATGCGCCGGGCAAGTACTTCTACGTCTGGCTGGATGCGCCGATCGGCTACCTGGCCAGCTTCGTGAACTTCGCCGGCAAGCACGGCGGCATCGACGTGTCGCGTTTCATCGATCCGGCGAAGTCGGCCGCCGAAGGGACCGAGATGGTCCACTTCATCGGCAAGGACATCCTGTACTTCCACGCGCTGTTCTGGCCGGCGATGTTGCACTTCGCCGGCTACCGCACGCCCACGCAGCTGTGCGTCAACGGTTTCCTGACCGTGGACGGCGCCAAGATGAGCAAGAGCCGCGGCACCTTCATCACCGCGCACAGTTTCATCGAGCAGGGCCTCAACCCGGAATGGCTGCGTTACTACTACGCCGCCAAGCTGAACGCCAACATCGAGGATCTGGACCTGTCGCTGGACGACTTCATCGCCAAGGTGAATTCGGACCTGGTCGGCAAGTTCGTGAACATCGCCAGTCGTTGCGCCGGTTTCATTGCCAAGCGCTTCGACGGCAAGCTGGGTGAGAGCGATGCCGCCGCGCTGGCACCCTTCGGTGCGGACGCCGTCGCCGCTGTGACGCAAGCGTATGACAACCGCGATTTCAGCCTGGCGCTGCGCGAGATCATGCGCCTGGCCGACCTCGCCAACGTCTATGTGAACGACGAGAAGCCCTGGGAACTGGCCAAGGACCCGGCGCAGGTCGAGCGTCTGCACAAGGTGTGCAGCACCGCGCTCAACCAGTTCCGAGTGCTCACCGTGCTGCTCAAGCCGGTGCTGCCGACGCTGGCGGCGCAGGTGGAGAGCTTCTTCGGCGTCGCCGCCTTCGGCTGGGACGATCTGTCGCAGGCGCTACCGGCCGGCCACGCCATCAACACCTACCAACATCTCATGACGCGCATCGAACGCAAGCAGGTCGATGCGCTGCTGGAAGCCAACAAGGAGTCGCTCGTGAGTGAAGCACCCAAGGCTGCAGAAGCAGCCGCCACTGAAGCCGTTGCCGCAAAAACCGGCGTGGAGATCGCGCCGGAAATCAACATCGACGACTTCGGCAAGATCGACCTGCGCGTGGCGAAGATCGTCGCGGCCGAGCATGTCGAAGGCGCGGCCAAGCTGATCAAGCTGCAACTGGACATCGGTGAGGTGGTGGACGGCCAGCCGCGCGTGCGTCAGGTCTTCGCCGGCATCAAGAGCGCCTACGATCCGGCCACGCTGGTCGGTCGCCTGACGGTGATGGTCGCCAACCTGGCGCCGCGCAAGATGAAGTTCGGCCTCAGCGAGGGCATGGTCCTTGCTGCGTCGGATGAGAGTGGTGAAGTGCCGGGCCTCTTCGTGCTGTCGCCCGATTCCGGTGCGCAGCCAGGCATGCGCGTGAAGTAAGCGCCCCATGTTCGCGCCCGGTCGCCGTCGCATGACGCCCACCCCGGGCATGGTGGTGTGGCTGGTAGTGGATGCCGTCGGCATGCTGTTGCTGGCGTCCGGCGGCTACTGGCTGATCTACGACAAGGCCTTGCTGATCGAGGGTTGGCCGGGTGGCACATTTGGTGCGATCGTGTGCGTGGTGCTGGGCTTTGGCCTGATGCTGCAGGCGGTGGCGAAGCTGCTGGCAGCTTCGGCCCAACGGCCGCCGCCGTAGGCAAGGTTTTCAACGTCTTTTTCGTACAGGTGATTCGCGGGTGATGCACCGCTTCCGACCGAAACTGCTCGACACGCTGCACGGCTATTCGCGCAAGCAGTTCGGGCAGGACGTGGCGGCGGGGATCACGGTGGGCGTGCTGGCGCTTCCGCTGGCCATGGCCTTCGCGATCGCCAGCGGCATGAGCCCCGCGGCCGGCATCTGGACCGGCATCGTTGGCGGACTGCTGATTTCCCTCCTCGGCGGCTCGCGGGTACAGATCGGCGGGCCGACCGGCGCCTTCATCCCCATCGTCTATGGCGTGGTCGCCGCTCACGGCGTCGACAACATGCTGGTGGCCACCATGCTGGCGGGGGCGCTGCTGCTGGCGATGGGGCTGGCGCGGCTGGGCAACCTGGTGCGCATGATTCCCATCGGCGTGGTGATCGGCTTCACCAACGGCATCGCGGTGGTCATCTTTCTGTCGCAGGTCCGCGACTTCCTCGGCCTGCGTCTGCAGGGCGAGCTGCCGGCAGAGTTCTTCGCGCGCATGCAGGCCCTCGGCGCCGCTTTGCATACGACGCACTGGCCGACGCTGGCTCTCGGGCTGGGGGCTGTGCTGTGCATCGTGGGCTGGGAACGCCTGGCGAAGCGCTGGCCGCTGCTGGCGCGCTGCCCCAGCCAGCTGGCCGCTCTTGTTCTTGGGACGGTGCTCTGTGTGGCGCTCAACCTGCCGGTGGAGACCATCGAGGCGCGCTTCGGTGGCATTCCCCAGGGCGTGCCGATGCCCGGCTTGCCGGCTTTTTCGATCACGACGCTGGGCAGCCTGCTGTCGCCGGCCCTGGCGATTGCCTTGCTGGGGGCCATCGAGTCGCTGCTGTCGGCGCGCGTGGCGGACGCCAGCATCGACGACCGCCATGACCCCAACCAGGAACTGGTGGGGCAGGGCATCGCCAATCTGGCTGCGCCCCTGTTCGGTGGATTCGCCGCCACCGGGGCGATCGCGCGCACGGCGACCAATATCCGTGCCGGTGCGCGTACGCCGGTCGCCGGCATCGTGCATGCACTGCTGTTGCTACTCATCGTGGTGGTCGCTGCACCCTTGGCGGGTTACGTCCCCATTCCTGTTCTGGCGGCAATCGTCGTGGTGACGGCGGTGCGCATGGGGGAATGGCACGAGTTCGCGCGCCTGAAGCACTTCTCGTGGAACTACCGGGCGGTGGTGCTCTCCGCCTTCGTGTTCACGGTGCTGTTCGACCTGACCATCGCGGTGGAGATCGGCATGATCCTGGCCTGCCTGTTCTTCATCTACCGCATGCAGGACCTGACCAGCGTGGACATGAAACCGGCGGTCGATATTCCGGGCGGCGTGCCGGCCGGTGTGCAGCTCGTGGCCCTGCGCGGTTCGCTGTTCTTCGGCGCCATCGCCAGACTGGATGCCCAGCTCGATCCGGCCCGGATCCAGGGCCGTGTGCTGGTACTGGACCTGCGCGAGGTGCTCAATATCGATACCTCGGGCGTGGACTGGCTGAGTGCACTGCGCAGGGGGCTGGCCCGACGCGGGATCGGCCTCGTGCTGTGCGCTGCGGGTCGCCAGGTGGGGTCGTTGTTGCAGCGCTCCGGTTTCGTTACCCAGCTCGGCGCCGACCGCGTCCTGCCGGACCTGTCGGCCGCGCTTGCGCGGGCCAGGGAGGATATAGATGACACATCAACCTGATGCGCAGTGGTTGGCTCCCGAGGCCGTGGTGACCCGTCACCTGGAGATCCGTGGGCTGGTGCAGGGCGTGGGCTTCCGCTGGAGCACGGTGCAGGCAGCGCAACGGCTAGGTGTGTCGGGCTGGGTGCGCAACCGGCGTGATGGCAGCGTCGAGGCCCTGGTCCACGGCCCTCATCCGCAGGTCGCAGCGCTGATCGACTGGGCCCGCAGCGGGCCGCCGGGCGCCCGGGTGGATCAGGTGACGGTGGAGGACGCTCCTGCGCCAGCGACGTCGGCGTTGCAGCGGGAGTTCGTGCAATACGACACAGCCTGATCCCGGCGACGACGACGCGGTGGTGGTCGCCTGAGGGTCGTCCGATGGTCGCGTGATGGTCGCGTGATGGTCGCCAGGGGGCCTAAGCACCCGTCATCGGAAGGGGTGATCCGTGGCATTTTTCCGGTTGGCGCGCGGTGGCGTCCGGGCCCCCGGCGCCGAGTGCGCAGAATGCCCGCCCGAAGGGCTTTCGCGGGGTCGCCCTCGGTCCGGCGGCGTGTTAGTGTCCTGCCTGATTTGCACAGGTAGCTGGGACGCATGCAGGGGCACAAACTGTCAGCGGAGTGCGGGCGGGGGGCAGGAAGACACGGTTGGCTGAGACAGGCCCTGACCGTGCTGGCTGCCGCCCCGGCTACTGCCTTTGCGCAGGGCTCCTGGCGGGAGCTGTCGGACAGCGGCTGGTCGGCCTTCTTCATCGGGACATCTCTCGTCCTGCTGGCCGTGGCGTCCCTGATGTACCGCCGCCAGCTGTCTCTCGCTTCGCGCCGGCTCAAGGCACTGCAACTCTCCGAGGAGCGCTACCGCGTCACCGTCGAAGGCACTAACGTGGTGGCCTGGGAATACGACGTCGGCGCCGACTGCTTCACCTACGTGTCCGCGCCCGGCGAGGGCCTGCTCGGCTTCCAGCTGGCACAGTGGTACCAGTCCGGCTTCTGGCGTTCGCGCATCCACCCCGAAGACCTGGCGCTGGCCATGGCCTTCCTGCGTGACCAGTCCCGCCCGGATGCATCGCACGAATGCGAGTACCGGCTGATCCACGCCGACGGCCACGAGATTTTCGTGCGCGACTTGCGTACGCCAATCGTCGGCTCCCGCAGCCATGCAGTGGGCATGCGCGGCATCTTCGTCGACATCACGGCGCACAAGGCCTCCGAGGCGGCACTGGAAGAGAGCGAGGCGCGTTTCCGCAGCATGTTCGAGCAAGCCGCCGTGGGTGTGGGCCTGTGCGAACTGACCGGGCGCTACGTGCGGGTCAACCAGCGTTACTGCGAGATCACCGGTTACGCGGCGGCCTTGCTGCAGCAGCGTGACTTCCGCGACATCACGCACAGCGATGACGTGGAGCCCAACGAGCGCCTGCTCGATGAACTGGTGCTCGGCAGTCGCGAAACCTATTCCGTCGAGAAGCGGATGATCCGCGCCAATGGCGAAGTGGTGTGGGTTCGCCTCACCATGTCGCTGGTGAAAGCGCGCAACCGTGCCGCTGGCCAGTTCATGGAGGTCATCGAGGATGTGACCGCAAGGCGCCAGGCCGAAAACGAGTTGCGCGAGAGCGAAGGGCGTTTGCGCACCGTGCTGTCGGCAATGCGCGAGGGCGTCATCATGCGTGACGCTGGTGGCCGGGTCATGATCGCCAACGCGGCCGCACGCCAGATCTACGGGCTGGGGCCGGAGGAGCCGTTCCCGCCGCTGTACGACTCGGTGATCGCCAAGTACCTCCACGAAGACGGCTCGCCGGGCTCCATCGATGAGCTGCCGAGTTCGCGCGCCATGCGCCTAGGGCGGGCGGCCACGTCCGTGGTCGGCATCGAGCGTCGCGACGGCAGCAAGGTGTGGTTCGTGTCGCGCGCCGAGCCACTCCCGCGCGATTCGCAGAGTGGCCTGCACCCGGTGGTGCTGACCCTGTCCGACATCACCGCGCAGCGGCGCGCCGAAGAAGAACTGCGTCTGGCGGCAACGGTGTTCGACAGCAGCGTCGAAGCCATCATGATCACCGACGCGCAACTACGCATCCTGTCGGTGAACCGGGCGTTCAGCGATCTCACGGGTTTTGGCTCCTCGGAGGTCATCGGCAATACGCCGGACATGTTGTCCTCACCGCGTTTCGATGCCGAACAGTACGAAACCGTGTGGGGCGAAGCGCGTCGGCGCGGTTCCTGGCAGGGCGAAATCTGGCAGCGCCGGCGCGATGGCAGCGAATTCCCGGAATGGCTGTCGATCAGCGTGGTGCGCGACCATGCCGATATCGTCACCCACTTCGTCGCGGTGTTCACCGACATCACCGAGCGCAAGGCGTCGGAAGCGCGCATCGCCTTCCTGGCGCACCACGACCCGCTGACCACCTTGCCCAACCGCACCCTGTTCCAGGACCGGCTGGAGCAGGCGCTGGGCCGCGCCGAGCGCAGCGCGCAGATCGCTGCGCTGCTGTTCCTCGACCTTGACCGTTTCAAGACCATCAACGATTCGCTCGGCCACCTCGCCGGCGACCGCCTCCTGCAGGCCGTGGCCGAGCGCCTGACCCAGTGCGTGCGTGACACCGACACCGTGTGCCGTCAGGGCGGCGACGAATTCCTGATCGTGCTGGCCGACATTGCCGACACCGATGTGCCGGCCCGGGTGGCCGAGAAGATCCTGCGCCGCCTGTCCGAGCCCTTCGAGATCGACGGCCATGTGCTGGGAACCTCGTTCTCCATCGGCATCGCGGTGTTCCCCAACGACGGCCGTGATACCGACGCGCTGATGAAGAACGCCGACACGGCGATGTATCACGCCAAGGAAAGTGGCCGGAACACTTACCGCTTCTTCACCGAGGCAATGAACGCTAATGCCCTGGAGCGCCTGCAGCTGGAGAACCAGCTACGCCAGGCGCTGGACCGTGGCGAGCTGCTGCTCAACTACCAGCCGCAGGTCGACATGGTGACGGGCGACGTGGTGGGGGCGGAAGCGCTGATCCGCTGGCAGAGCGAGGCGCTGGGCTTCGTGCCGCCGGGCCGCTTCATCTCGATTGCAGAAGAGTCCGGGCTCATCGTGCCCATCGGACGCTGGGTGCTGCGCCAGGCCTGCCTGCATGCGAAGGAGTGGCAGCAGGCCGGGCTTCCGCCCGTCGCCGTGGCGGTGAACATCTCCGCGCTGCAGTTCCGCCGCGACGACATCGTGGAGAGCGTGCGCAGCGTGTTGCACGAGACCGGGCTGGACCCGCGCTGGCTGGAACTGGAGCTCACCGAGTCGCTGCTGATGCAGCATGCCGAGGAAGTGCTGGAGACGGTGGAGCGCCTGAAGGCGCTGGGGGTACGCCTGTCCATCGACGACTTCGGCACCGGTTACTCGTCGCTGTCCTACCTCAAGCGTTTCGACGTGGACCGCCTGAAGATCGACCAGAGCTTCGTGCGCGACGTGGTGGACGACCCGGATGACGCTGCCATCGTGCGCGCCATCATCCAGCTTGGCCGCAGCCTGAAGCTGGATGTCATTGCCGAAGGCGCGGAGGCGCGTGCGCAGGTCGACTTCCTGGTGCGCGAGGGTTGTCGCGAAGCCCAGGGCTACTACTTCTGCCCGCCGGTCACGCACGAAGTCTTCATGGCCGTGCTGACCAAGGGCATGGCCTCACGTACTGCTGACCTCAACGCCACTGGCATGCTGGCCTGAACGCGACGCTCAGTCACGGAAGCAAGCCAGCATCCCGTCCAGAAAGGCCGCCGTTCCCGCGTCGCTCTCTGCAGGGGCCCAGGGCGCCCGCTCGCCGTCGGCAAGCGGGCGGTACGGGCCGGGCTTCACCTCGAAGCACACCGTGCCAGGCTGCAAGGCGCAGACACTGTGCCAGGTCGGGGAGGGCAGGTGGTAGCCGGTTTGCGATCCACCGGCCACCAGCCGCATGGTTTCGCGGACCCTGCCGTCATCATCGAAGACCAGCACGCCCAGGCTGCCACGCAGGATCAGCAGGGTTTCGTCATATCCCGGGCGAAGGTGGCGATGGGGTACGACGTAGGAGCCTGGTTCGATGCCGATCAGCAGTCTTTGCACCGGCTCCTCGATGCTGGTGTGCAGGTTGCGGTGGCTGCGCAGGCGTGGTGCGGCTACCGCTGCGGCGCTCAGCGCATCAAGCAGTGCATTGTCGAAGCACAGGTGGGAAGCTGGAAAACTCACGTCTGGCGCAGAGCAGGAAGGCCCCGCTCAGTAGCTGAAGCGCGCGCCGAAGGTTACGTAAGGGTTGAAGCGCATACCACCGCCCTGACTGTCGGGCCGGAGGCCTACGGAGGGCAGATTCAGGCAACTGACGCCGCCGGAACAGCTACCGCTGCCCAGCAGCATGGTGCCCATCTCGGCCGACAACAGCCAGCGGCTGTCGTCGGTCACGGCGCCGCTCCAGCCTATGCCTACATACGGTGTGGACAGGCGGCCGAACAGTTCGGATTCACCGGGCGCCCGGCTGTACTGCTGCTGCGGGTCCCGCCAGATCATGCCCAGCGAGGTACGCAATCCGTCACCGAAAGGTCGCCATGACGCTGCCAGCCACGAGGATTGGCCCTGGTCACCGCTGTCTGCCTGGCCGATTCCCGGTACGCCACCGCCACCCAGCTCGAAGCGGCTCTCGCTCTCCGCGTTGGCGGACGGCAGCCGCAAGCCCTGGCCGTAGGCCAGGCTGGCTGTGCAGGAAAGCAGGAGAATCAGTAGCTTGCGCATGGCTCTATGGGCAGGCAATGCAATTCGCGTAGCAGGTACGATTCATCATAGATCGGGAAATGCGCCGGCTGTTAGGCGGGCTATCCCGGGATTCCTGCCGCTTATCCACCCTTGCAGCGTCGGGCTCAGCGTCGAGCCTAGTTGTAGATGATCTCCACGCCGTCCTGGCTCAGCCATTCCCTGAGGTTTTCCAGTAGCGGCTCGTCCAGGCGGACGGTCCAGCGTTCGGAAAGCGGCAGGTCGCCCTCGGCACTACCGTTGCGATAGCGCACCCGTACCGGGCAGGCGCCCTGGTCACGCGGGGCGGCATGGGCGGACAGCAGGCCCTGCAAGTGGTCGGCAGCCTTGCGCGGGCCGCCGGTCTTCGCGACTTCACCGTTGATGCGCAGGGCCAGGCCGCGGGCGAAGCGGCCACGGGCTTCGCCCAGGCTCATCACCTTGTCGGCGACCACACGCAGGCCGCCCGAGAAGTCGTCCGGGCTGACCTTGGCCTCGATGATCAGCACCTCGTCGGCCTGGATCTTGTTCTTGTTGGCTTCCAGCACTTCCGCATAGACGGTGACGTCCAGCGGTGCGCTGCCGTCGTCCAGCGTCACGAAGGCCATCTTGCCGCGCTGGCCCATCTTGATGCGTACGCCGGACACTACGCCCGCCACCTGCTGCGGCTCGCGGCGCGGCTCGACCTTGGACAGCGGTGTGCGCACGAAGCGGCGCACCTCTTCCTTGTAGGTGTTGAAGGGATGGCCGGACAGGAAGAAGCCGATGGCGGTCTTCTCCTCGGCTAGCTGGATCTTTTCGCTCCAGGGCTTGGCGTCGATGTACTCGGGTGCGATGGCCGAGGTTTCGCCCGGCGCGTCGAACAGGCCACCCTGACCGGCGCTGGC
>JAVHYF010000067.1 GCA_031119205.1 Moraxellaceae bacterium
AGTATGTCGCCCGCCGGGGCGAACTCCCGGCGCGGTGTAGCGAGCAAGCACGGACCCTGCGGCGGGAGCCGGTAGAAAACCAACACTAACGTCGCTAGATTCCCGCTCTTCGACCGCTTCGATCCCTTCGACAGGCTCAGGGAACGAAGCTCGGGGACCGCGCGGGAATGACGGTGCGTGAGGGTGTGCTGAGATGACGCAGCGCAGAGACGCGCGAACGACCGCGCGGTGGTCGGTGCAGGATGAATCGTCATCCCGCTTAGGGTGGGTTCGCGCAGCAACCCACCATCAGCCGTCGCACGGGCGGGTATCAGACAACCGGTGGGTTGTCGCTCTGCTCCGAACCCACCCTACGCCCAAGCGTCGCTACAACACCGGGCCCGCCTCGCCGCAACGCGGCCACCAACGTCTCTAGCTAGCCGACAGCAGGCGGATGGCATACGCCGCGCCGTAGAGTCCTGCGCCAAGGTAAAGGAAGAAGACGAACCAGAACCCCAGCGGGCTGGTTTCGCGGGAAACGCCTTCGCCCCGCTTGTAGCCATTCGGGCCGTTCGGCAGCCAGCCGCGGAAGACGCCTTGCACGGCGATTGCGATGAAGCCGAGGGCGATGACGAGGATGAACCATCCCTGGATATCGGACATGCGGGTGCTCCTTCGGTGGCGCCGGGAATGCATGCGGCGGACAGGGTGCAGCGTACCTTCCGGGGCCCTCCGGCAAGCGGAAAACCTGCGCGCCGAAGCGGATCACGCCACGGTTCGTCAACGCATCGCGGTGACCATGACGTGAACCGGCCACATCGCATCACGGCGCAAACACCGGCCTCACGCATGCCACCCGCCCGCCATGCGGCTTGCCGTAGTTGATGCTCCAGTAGCAGTTGCTCGCGTTGCGCTGGCTGCACTGCTCGCGAATCCACGAGCCGAGGTGTTTCTCCGAACCGCCGATGTCGCTGTTCGTCTCCAGGTAGTCACAACGCAGGTCGGTCTTTTCCGGTGTCTGGAAGAAGTCGGTGATTGACGACTTCTGAAACAGCGGCGGCTGCCAGCCCATGACTTCCTTGCAGTAACTCTGGCAGTAGGCGTCGCGCTCGGCGGCCGGGGCGGTGGCGAGGCGGTCGATGGCGCCGGCGCGGTTGGCGGCGTAGTTCGGGAAGTTGGGGTGGGCGTTCGGGCCGGGGGCGCCGGCAGGTGGAACATAGCGGCTGTCGTCGGAGCAGGCGGCCAGGAGCAGGCCGGACAGCAGGCAGGCGGCGAGGCTGCTGCGCAGGCGGAGCGGCATGCGGAGCTTCATGGGCATACTCCTGTCGGGAAGCGGCGGCGCTGCCGCGTTGCAGGGATTCTGCGCGGTCGGACCCGCGGACTTGAGCCCACCCGTCGCCCGACCGGCGCCGGAAAAGTGGTCCGGACCCCTGCGGTATCATCACCAGCCCGCTTTACGGAGCTCTTTGCGGAGTTCTCTCCCCGTGTCCACGCGCATGTCCAGCTTCATCCGCGCCCTCGGCTTCCTGTCGGGTGGGGTGGTCA
This sequence comes from Moraxellaceae bacterium, assembly GCA_031119205.1. Taxonomy (GTDB): domain Bacteria; phylum Pseudomonadota; class Gammaproteobacteria; order Burkholderiales; family Rhodocyclaceae; genus Uliginosibacterium. The sequence goes on from JAVHYF010000067.1 coordinate 1,525, forward strand.
CGACCTTTGCGGCAATGATCCTCGTGCTTTGGGCCGGTTTCGACGGCCGCAAGCTGCGTACCGATCTGGTCGAGCATGTGCGCACGCACTACCAGCGCACGCTGCGCCTGGACGGGCCGGTGCGGCTGTCCATCTGGCCGCGGCCGGCGCTGGTCACCGGGCGCATGTCCCTGTCGGAGCCGGGGCGCGAGGACGTGTTCGCCGCGGTGCAGTCGGCACGTTTCCCCATCGCGTTGTGGCCGCCACTGGGTGACCAGCACAGCATCGTCGGCGCCAACCTCGAAGGGCTGGAGCTGCGCCTCCGCCGGCAGGCCGCGGGCGACTGGAATTTCAAGGATCTGCTGGACACCACCGATGCACCGCTGGGCTGGGGCCTGGAGCGCGTGCGGGTGGCGCGCGGCCGCATCGTGCTGCGTGACGATGCGAGCAAGCGGCAGATCGAGTTCGGCGACCTGCGCCTGCTTACCGATTCCCTGCTGCCCGGTACGGGTGGCCGCATCAACGCCAGTGGGCAGGTGTTCGAGGAGGGCAGCGCGACACAGGCACAGCTGCAGATCAGCGCGGGTTACCAGATCGGTGCCGCGCTGAGCGAAGCGCGCAGCACTGCGGTGTCGCTGCGCATCACCGGGCAGGTGCTGGGTCTGGAAGGCGCCGAGGGCTTGCTGTCGCTGGACAGCCTGGCCTGGCAAGCGCAGGGCGATACCGGCGACCTCGCCAATGCGCGTGGCAGCCTGCGTGGTGCGCTCGGCACGCGCAGCGCGGATTTCCGCATGGCCCTGCCCAAGCTGAGCTGGAGCACCGCCGGGCCGACGCTGGAAAGACTGGAAGGCACGCTGGCCCTGCGCGCGGCGCGCGAGGACAGCCAGTACACCGTCAAGCTCGCGCGTCTGGCGCCGTGGGTCAGCACCGGTGGTGGCCTGCTGCGTGGCGAACCGCTGCAGCTGGAGTGGCGCAGCCGCGTTGCCGACATCGGTAACCAGGGCCGCCTGCAAGCACCCCTGACCATCGAGTACCAGCAGGGCCGGGCGCGGCTGGCGCCGCTCAGTGGTGAGCTGATGCTGATCCATCCGGCGCTCAACCAGGCCAATGCACGTGCCGAGCTGGGGGGCGAGGCTTACTGGAATTACGACGCCGCGCTGGCGGCGCCACCACCGGCCAAGGGCAGCAAGACAGCGGTGGCCGTGCCGGCGGCGGGCGGGCAGCTGGAGGCGCGCTTCGGCGAGGACCGGATCGCCCTGCAGACGCAATTCGCAAGCCTCAGCCCCTTGATCGGAAGCTTCAGCCTGGACAGTGCGCGGCTGGACATGGACCGCCTGCTGGCAGGCACTGCCGCTCGCGCCAGCGGCACCACCGCGCCGGCCGCGGCGCAGACGGATGCGGCGGCATGGTTGCCGGCCAAGGGCAGCGTGCTGGACGGCAAGCTGCGCCTGCGCGAGCTGCGCCTGCGTGGCCTGCGCATCGACGAACTGCAGTCCACCGCGAAGCTGGCCGACAGCCGCCTGGAACTGGGGCCGCACACCGTGTCCCTGTACGGCGGCCAGCTGGCCGGCAATGCCGTGGTGCAGCCGGACGGCAAGCTGCAGTGGCGCGCGGCGGCGAAGGACGTGCAGCTGGCTCCGCTGCTGGCGGACGGTGATGGTGCATTCCCGCTGGAGGGGCTGCTCAGCCTGCAGGCCGACCTCAGCGCCGCAGCGGGCGACTGGTCGCAGCCTGCCGGCAACCTGCGCTTCAGCCTGAAGGAGGCCGCCTGGCGCGGCGTGGACATGGCGCAGAGCCTGCGCGAGTTCCGCGACGACGTGAAGGAAAAACGTGACGCGGCGCGCACCCCGCTGGTTGGCGAGCGCACGGTGCTGATGCAGGCGCAGGGCGTCGTCAACCTGCAGGGCGGGCGCGGCAAGCTGCAAGGGTTCAGTGCCAGCAACCCCTGGCTGAACCTCAGTGGTGGTGGCGAGCTGAGCCCCGCCGACGACACGCTGGACCTGAACCTGCGTGCGAGCATCGGCTCGCCCGGCCCGCGTTCTTCCGCGCACGACCTCGGCGAGCTGCGCGGCAAGGTGCTGCCGCTGCAATTGAAGGGCCGTATCGAGCAGCCGGACGTGCGCCTCACCCTCAGCACGCCGCCGGCACGCGTCGTGACACGCCCCGCGAGTGTCGGCAGCGCACCGGTGGTCGCCAGGCCTGCGCCGCCCGTTGCTGCGCCCGCTGTGGAGGCAAAGCCGTGAGCGGGTTCAAGGCCAGCTTCAAGGCCTATATCGTGGGCGGCGCGGTGCGCGACCGCCTGCTCGGCCTGCCGGTGGAGGACCACGACTGGGTGGTGGTGGGCGCCACACCGGACGACATGATTGCCGCGGGTTACCGTACGGTCGGTCGCGACTTCCCGGTGTTCCTGCACCCGAAGACGCAGGAGGAATACGCGCTGGCGCGCACCGAGCGCAAGACCGCGCCGGGCTACGCCGGCTTCGTGTTCCACACCAGCGCGGACGTGACGCTGGAGGACGACCTCGCGCGGCGCGACCTCACCATCAATGCGATGGCGCAGGATGACGATGGCAACATCGTCGACCCCTATGGCGGCCAGCGTGACATCGAAGCACGTGTGTTCCGGCATGTCAGTGCGGCCTTCGTGGAGGACCCGGTGCGCATCCTGCGCATCGCGCGTTTCGCGGCGCGCTTCCCGGATTTCACCGTGGCGCCGGAGACGCTGGCGCTGATGCGCGAGATGGTGGCCAACGGCGAGGTGGATCACCTCGTCGCCGAGCGCGTGTGGCAGGAGCTGTCGCGCGGCCTGATGGCGCAGCGGCCCTCGCGGATGATCGAAGTGCTGCGTGACTGCGGCGCACTCGTGCGCATCCTGCCGGAAGTCGATGCGCTGTTCGGCGTGCCGCAACCCTTGCAGCACCATCCGGAAGGCGACACCGGCGCGCACCTGCTGCTGGTGATCGACCGTGCCGCGCAGCGTGACGAACCCCTGCCGGTGCGTGTGGCGACCCTGCTGCACGACCTGGGCAAGGGCACCACGCCGGCGGACATCCTGCCGCATCACTACGGGCACGAAGGCCGCGGCGTCGCGCTGGTGGAAGCCGTGTGCGAGCGCCTGCGCATCCCGGTGGAATGCCGTGACCTGGCCGTGCTGGATGCGCGCGAGCATGGCCTCGTGCATGGCGCCATGAGCCTGCGCGCGGTGACCCTGGTGAAGCTGCTGGAACGCTGCGACGTGCTGCGCAAGCCGGCGCGCTTCGAGCAGCTGCTGGCGGCCTGCATCTGCGATGCGCAGGGGCGCACCGGCTTCGAGGAGCGGGCCTACCCGCAGGCGGATTTCCTGCGTGGCGTGGCGGCTGCTTTCGGCAGCGTCGATGCGGGTGCAATCGCGCGTGCGCAGACCGACAAGTCGAAGATTCCGCAGCGCGTGCATGAAGCGCGTGTCGCGGCGGTGAAGCAGGTACTCAAGCCGGAGTTGCAGGGCGATGAGGCCGAGTGACTCGCCGAGTGACTCCATGAGTGCCGAGCCGGGCAACTGTGCGAGTGACTGAGCCGGGCGGCATGTCGGCAATCCGTTCCCGCGCGCTGTTGCCCCGCGTGCTACTGCTATTCCTGCAGGCCTGCGTGGCGTGCGCCCTGTGGAGCGGCGCGCCGGCGCAAGCCGTCGACAGCCTGCCGCCCTTCGAGCAGGTACGTACCAGCCACCAGCCCAGCATCGCACTGCTGCGCGACCGAAAAGGGGATCTGCTGACCCTGCGCCAGTTCGGCGGTCCGGGCAGTGGCAATGCGCAGCGGCTCGACTGGATCACCCTGCGCGATCTGGCCCCCGCCATGCGCGAGGCCTTGCTGGTCGCCGAGGACCGCCGCTTCTTCGAGCATGCCGGCGTGGACTGGCGTGCCATCGTTGGTGCGGCCTGGCACAACCTGTGGCATCGCAATGCGCGTGGCGCCTCCACGCTCACCATGCAGCTCGCCGGCCTGCTCGATCCCGAATTGCGCCTGCCGGCCAACGCGCGTCGCAGCTATTCGCAGAAGTGGAACCAGTCGCTGGCCGCGCGCCAGCTGGAGGAACGCTGGAGCAAGCCGCAGATCCTCGAAGCCTATGTGAACCTGGCGCCTTTCCGTGGCCGCATCGAAGGCCTGGCGGCAGCCAGCGAGCTGATCTTCGATGTACCGGCGCACGCCCTGACCCGCAAGGAGGCGGTCATCATCGCCGCCCTGCTGCGCGGCCCCAATGCAGCGCCCGAGGTGGTGGCGCAGCGGGCCTGCCGGCTGGCGCAGTCGCTGGGCAGCAGCAACCTGTGCGAGCCCATCCTGCGTCTGTGCCGCGAACGCCTGCGGCCGCTGCCGGCGATGGCGCGCTCGACGTTTGCGCAGGCCTTCCTGCTGCAGCCGGGCCAGCGCCTGCGCACGACCCTGGACGCCAGCCTGCAGGGCGCACTGCAGGAGGCCCTGCTGCGTAGTGGCCAGCCCGCTGCTGCCGTGGTGGTGGACACCGTGACCGGCGAGCTGCGGGCCTGGAGCGCCACTACGCCGGAAGGTCATACGCAGCGCTACAGCCTGGGCGACGCGGCCTGGCCCTACCTTGCCGGTGAGGCGCTGGCGCAACGCCGACTCACTGCCGCCAGCCTGCTCGATGATCTTGCCGACGGCGGCCCACCCCAGGCCAGCCTGCGTCGTGCGCTGGCGCAGGGGCGCAGTTCGATGCTGCTGCAGGTGTGGCACGAGCTGGGCCCGGCCGCGGCCAGTCATCGCCTGGAGGCCCTGGGTTTCGAGTTGATGACGCTGTCGGATGGCGGCGAACAGCCCTTGCAGGCCAGCCTGCCGCAACTGGCCGCCGCCTGGCGCGCGCTCTACGACGGCCGCCACTACCTGCCGCCGCGCTGGCAGCAGGGCGAAATGCCGTCTGTGCCGCGTGCGGTGCTGGAGCCGGACGCCAGCTTCATCGTCGCCGACATGCTGCAGCCGCTGGCGCGTCCCGGCTGGCCGCTGGTGTGGCGGATGGCGCCGGCGCGGCCGGGAGAGCCCGCCTTTCTGCTGGCCGCCAATGCGCGACATGTGCTGGCCCTGGCGGTCCTGCCGCCGGGTGCTGCCCGGCAGGCGCCGGAGGCGACGGTGCTGGGTCTGCTGGCGGACGCGCAGGACGACCACCCGCGCCAGGGCAGCGAGCCTGCCCGCAGCGCGCCGCGTGGCGTGCCTGCTGGCGTGGTGGGACGTCTGGTGTATTTCGAGCCGCCGGTGGAAGAGCCGCGCCGTGAATGGTTCCTGCGCGGCACCGAGCCCGCCAACAGCTTGCCGGTTGCGTCCGGTGGCCGCTCTCCTGCCGCGCGTCCATCCCGGCTGACGCAGGTCGGGTTGGCTGCCCGGCCCTGAGCGGGTGGGCCGTCGGCAGGCCATGCGGGAAGGGGCCGACGTGCCAGGCCTGTCACTGCGTGGGCGCCGCAGAGCTTCGCGTCAGAGCGCCGGTTTCGTGGTGTCGCGTGGCCTGATTGCCGGCAGGCCGCGGTTGGCCTGCGCTATCGCTTCGAGTTGCGGCCCCGAGAGCCCCGCTTGCTGGAGGATGTCCAGCAGGAGGCCGGTCTTGCCGGCCACGTAGGTGTCGATGTCGCCAGCGCACTCGCCGGCCAGTCGTTTCTTCAGGCTGCCGTAGCGGGCCGCCAGAACCGGGTCGGCCCGCAGGGCGTCGCGCACCGCGAGATGGTTGGCGAGCGCCAGACTGTCTGCGACGCAGGCGTACAGGTGGTGTGGTGGCAGCCCCGCCGGCTGGCGGAAGGCTTCGCGGCCCTCGATGCCCTGGTTGCCGCGGTGTTCGTAGCCGAGGCGTGCCAGCCGCTCGATGGCCTGCTGTATCTGCGCAGGCCCCGGCAGCACGATGTCCATGTCGATGACCGGCTTCGCCGCGAGGCCCGGCACCGCGGTGCTGCCCACGTGCTCGATGGTGGAGGCGATGTCGCTGAGTACCGGCCATATGCGGTCGCGCAGTTGCGCGAAGCACAGCGGCCACTGCGGGTCGTAGTCGACAACGACAATCGGCACTCAGAAGTACCAGGCGACTACCGCGCGCAAGCGGCCGTTGCTGTTCACCGGCAGGGCGACTGCCTGTGTCAGCTTCGCCTGCGCGGCAGAGTGGCCCACCACCGTGTCGCTGGCGGTGATGTCCTCGCTCAGCACCGGCAGGCCGCTCATCCACACCTGGCCGGGCAGGGCCTCGCCACGCGTGAGCTGCACGCCGTCGTAATCCAGCGCGAGGTCCGGCGTGCTGTCGCAGCGGCCGGCCTGGAACACCAGTGCGTCGCGTTGTGCGGTGGGCACCCAGATCTCGAAGCGTCGTGCGATCGGCGAGGATGCGGCCGACAGCAGGGTCATGACATAGGTATGTCCGGGATCGTCCATGAAGGGGATGCCGAGGCCGTGGTCGATGCCGTTGTAGCGGGCGATCTCGCTGCGCAGGAAGCCGGGGGTGCTGCCCAGGTCTTCCATGATCAGTGGCATGTTGCTGTGCCACACCGCGCCGGGAATGCCGAAGCCGCAGCGGAAGGTGGTGTTGCGTGCGATCCACGCGAAGGAATCGGCGGTGCCGAAATAGCCTTCGACGAGGCTGAGGTCCGGACCTTCGTCGGCGTCGTTGTGCCATAGCTCGATGGCGCCGACGTGCGCTTCGCTGTCGCCGCAGAAGAAGCACAGCACGGCCAGCAGGTAGTCGCCGGCGAACACCGGCACCGCTACGCCGCAGGTGAGGCCGGCAGCGCGCGCGGCCTCGCTGCGGCCGAACCAGGGTTGTTCGAGGTCCTTGAGGATGATCGGGTGGCGCGCGGCCCAGGCGCGGCCGGCCAGGCCTTCGTCGTAGCCGAAGCGCAGGTCGGCACTGAACTCGCGGAAGCCATCGAGATGGCCGTAGAGGCCGCCGGACAGCTCCAGTTGCGTGCGGTCGCGGGTCGGCAACCAGATTTCGATGACGCGGATGAAAGTCTTCATGGCTTGGCGAAGCGGAGCGCGACGGTCAGGCGCTCCGGCATGGGTCCCGGAGCAGCGGTCGATCCGCTCCGGCCTTGCTCTGGCAGGCGCCATCGCGCATCCTACGCGCGCCCCGGAACGGCTCCAAGCATCGTTGTCGTATCCCGGGTATCCATTGTTTCTCTGGAGTTGCAGCCATGACCCTTGAAGAAGAAATCAGCCGCGTTGCCTTGCAGGAGAAGACCCTGCAGTTCGAGCGCTTCAACACCACCGTTGCCTGGGAGCTGGGCAGCCTGTTGAAGGCGAAGGCCGAGGCACGTGGCGTGGCGGTCGCCATCGACATCACGCTGGCGGGAGCACCGCTGTTCTTCTATGCCATGCCGGGTACCAACCCCGGTAATGCCGACTGGATACGCCGCAAGCGCAATACCGTGATGCGCTTCCACAAGAGTTCGTACCTCGTCGGCATCGAGACCGAGAAGGCCGGCACCACGCTGGAGGCGCGCACCGGCTCCACGCCGTCGGAATACGTGGCCGTCGGCGGCAGCTTCCCGATCCGCCTGCTGGGCAGTGGCGCCGTCATCGGCAGCGTGTCGGTGTCCGGCCTGCCGGCGCGTGATGACCACAACCTGCTGGTCATCGCGCTGGCCGACTACCTGAAGGCCGATCTCGCCAGCATCGCGCTGGATCACTGAGCGGGCCACCGGGTGTCTGCTCCTGCGCCAGCGACGATTGCCGAGGCGCTCGCCCTGGCGCAGGGGCGGGTGGCCCGTACCGACGCCCGCATCCTGCTGCGCGAAGCTGCCGGCCTCAGTGACATTGCGATCGCAGCCTACGGCGAGCGCGCGCTGGAGCCGGCGCACGCGACGCGCTATGCCGAATGGCTGGCGCGCCGCGAAGCCGGCGAGCCGGTCGCCTACATCCTGGGCTGGCGCGAGTTCTACGGCCGGCGCTTCGCCCTGTCACCGGCCACGCTGATCCCGCGGCCGGACACCGAGGTGCTGGTGGAAACCGCGCTGGCCTGCCTGCAAGCGGTCTCCACGCCACGCATCGCAGACCTTGGCACCGGCAGTGGTGCGATCGCCGTGACGCTGGCGCTGGAGCGACCCGACGCCGAGGTGTGGGCGACCGATTTCTCGCCGGCAGCGCTGGCGATGGCGGCGCGCAACGCGCAGTCACTCGGCGCGCGTCTCACTACGCGTGAGGGCAGCTGGCTGGCACCGCTGGCCGGCGCACGCTTCCATGCCATCGTCAGCAACCCGCCCTACATCGTGGCCGGCGATCCGCATCTGACGCAGGGCGACCTGCGCTTCGAGCCCGCCACTGCACTGGCCTCCGGTGCGGACGGACTGGATGACATCCGCAGCATCGTCCGCGACGCGTCAGCCCACCTGCATGATGGCGGCTGGCTGTTGATGGAGCATGGCTACGACCAGGCGGCCGCCGTGCGCGCGCTGCTGGCGGCCGGCGGTTTCGGCGACGTGCAGTCCTGGCGAGACCTCGCCGGCATCGAGCGGGTGAGTGGTGGCCGCCTGCCAGGCTGAACGGGCGTCCGCGCTGCGTATGGTTGTGTAAAGCCGGCAAGGAAATCTTCCCGCAGCCAGGAATCACGGGCTAGAATTGGGAACGAGAATGGTTCTCAATTTCGAGGCCCCGCCTGTGTGCCCTCTGTGCGCACCACCGGGGCCTTCCTGTCTCCCCCCAAGCCAATCAATGGAGTTTTCATGAGCAACAAGCTTCCTTCGGCGCGTTCCGCGGTGCTGGCCGCGTCCGTGGCGCTGGCCCTGTCCGCCTGTGCAAGCGCACCGCAGTTCGGTGCCAAGGACGTTGATTTCAACGGCCGTGTCAGCGTGGTGGACACCCCCGTCGTGCTGGCCGGCAAGCCGGTCACCCTGCAAGGCCAGAGCTTCAAGCCGGGCCAGCAGGTCACGCTGAGCTACGGTGGCGCCAAGCTGGGTGACACCGTCACCGCCGACGCTGAAGGCAAGTTCCGCTCGCAGTTCGTGCTGCCGGCCACCGCCGAAGCTGGTCGTTACTCGCTGGTCGCCAGCGCCGCCAATCCGGGCGCTTCGCTGCTGGTGCCGCTGAAGATTTCGCCGGATGTGGCCCTGTCGGGTGCCGACAAGTTCTCCAGTGATGCCAAGCCGTTGGTGCCGGGTCTCTACCAGGTGGCCTATTCAGCCAAGAGCGACCGCCTGTTCGTCACCGCGACCAGTCGCGGCGGCAGCACGGTGGTGAAGGTCAATCCGCAGACCCTGGCCATCGAAGGCCGCGCCACGCCGCCGGCTGCACCGGCCCCGACGCCGCGTCCGGGCGCTGCCCCGGCGCCGGCCAATGCACCGGCTCCGGTGTTCTCCGTTTTCGGCGTAGGCGTGGATGACGCCAATGGCAACGTGTGGGCCACCAACACCCGCCAGAACACCATCGCCGTGTATCGCCAGTCCGACCTGTCGCTGGTCAAGCAGTACCCGCTGGGTGCCGTCCCGCACGCCCGTGACGTGGTGATCGACCAGAAGGTCGGCAAGGCCTACTCGTCCGCCACCGGCAATCCCTTCATCGTGGTGTTCGACGCCAAGACCCTGGGCGAGCCGAAGCGCATCGCGCTGACCAGCAGCGTGCGTGGCCGTGACGCCAAGGAGTTCTCGCCGATGAGCCTGGCGCTGGACGAAGCCGGCGGCCGCCTGTTCACGGTCAGCATGACCACCAACGAAATCGCCGTCATCGACACCAAGACCGACACCGTGACCAAGACCTTCGTGGTCGACGGCACGGCGACCGCTTCCGGTGTGGCCTACGACTCCAAGAACGACCGCATCCTGGTCGCTTCGCAAGGCTCCGACAACCTGGTGGCTGTCGATGCCAAGACCGGCAAGGTGGTGTTCGACACCAAGGTTGGTGCAGGCTCGCTGAACGTCACCTACGAACCGGTGCGTGGCCTGGCCTACGTGTCCAACCGCGCCGCCGGCACGGTCACCGTGGTGGATGCCAATGGCAAGATCGTCGGCAACCTGAGCGGTGGCACCCTGCCGCAGCACCTGGATGTCGATGGCAAGGGCGCCGTGTTCGCGGTGAACAAGTCGCGTGGTGAGAACGACGAAGCCGGCGACCGCATCGCCCGCATCAGCGCTCGCTAAACCCGACTGGCTCTACCCCGACGCGCGCCCGTGGTGCAAGACCCGGGGGCGGGTTTCTTTTTGTGATTGCTCTTTTCCGCAACGCGTTGCCCTCAGCAAGCCGGCGTGCCGGCGTGCCAGCCGCACGCCCATCACCGCGCGCTCGAGCACCTGCT
>JAVHYF010000068.1 GCA_031119205.1 Moraxellaceae bacterium
ACGTCGCGAGTGATCGAGGGATTGTCGGACTTGCGCGAAATCTTGTCGATTTCGTCAATGTAGACAATGCCTTGCTGCGCGCGCTCGACGTCGTAGTCGCATTTCTGCAGCAGCTTCTGGATGATGTTCTCGACGTCCTCACCGACATAGCCGGCTTCGGTCAGCGTCGTCGCGTCCGCCATCACGAACGGCACGTTCAGCAGGCGGGCCAGCGTCTGGGCGAGCAGCGTCTTGCCGGAACCGGTCGGTCCGATCAGCAGGATGTTGCTCTTGGCCAGCTCGACCTCATCGGTCTTGCCGATATGACGCAGGCGCTTGTAGTGGTTGTACACCGCCACCGCCAGGATGCGCTTGGCGCCCACCTGACCGATCACGTACTGGTCGAGCAGCTCACCGATCTCGCGCGGCGTGGGCAGGTCGCCCTTGTCCATACGGGTTGCGGTATCGCTGCCGATCTCGTCGCGGATGATGTCGTTGCACAGCTCGATGCATTCATCGCAGATGAACACCGAGGGCCCCGCAATCAGCTTGCGGACCTCGTGCTGACTCTTGCCGCAGAACGAGCAGTAAAGGAGCTTCTCGCCACTCCCGGCCTTCTTGTCTGTCATCTTGCCGCCCTCTTTACAGCGGTATTCCAGTTGGATCAGCCTGCCGATGCTTCGGAGCGGCTGGCCAGCACCTTGTCGACGATGCCGTATTCCATTGCGTCCTTCGCGGACATGAAGTTGTCACGGTCGGTATCGCGCTCGATGCGGTCCACCGGCTGACCGGTGTGATGCGCCAGCATGTCATTGAGCTTGCCACGCAGCGTCAGTATCTCGCGGGCGTGGATCTCGATGTCCGACGCCTGGCCCTGGAAGCCGCCAAGTGGCTGGTGAATCATCACGCGTGAGTTCGGCAGCGAGAAACGCTTGCCCTTGGCGCCCGCTGCCAGCAGGAAGGCGCCCATGCTGGCCGCCTGTCCCACGCACAGCGTGCTGACATCCGGCTTGATGAACTGCATGGTGTCGTAGATGGCCATGCCAGCCGTCACCGAACCGCCGGGCGAGTTGATATAGAAATAGATGTCCTTGTCCGGATTCTCGGACTCCAGGAACAGCAGTTGCGCCACGATCAGGTTGGCGGTGTCATCCGTCACCGGACCGACCAGGAACACCACGCGCTCCTTGAGAAGGCGCGAGTAGATATCGTAGGCGCGCTCACCGCGACCACTCTGTTCGACCACCATCGGCACGAGGCCGAGACCTACCGGCGCATTGCCGGACCCAAAGAAGTGTTGGCTCATCTGCTGTTCCGAAAGTCCCTGAATCAAGCCTGGGCGTTGCCCATCAGCTCATCGAACGACACCACTTTATCGCTGGCCTTGGCACGGCTCAAGACCCATGCCACGACGTTTTCTTCCACCACCAGGTCTTCGACACCGGCCAGACGATCGCGTTGCGAATAGAACCACTTCACGAATTCGCCCGGTTGTTCATAGCTTTGCGCCATTTCCTGTACGCGTTCGCGGACCTGTTCCGGCTTCGCTTGCAGGTCGTTGTCCTTAACCATTTCGGCAACAATCAGCCCAAGCTTGACCCGACGGATGGCCTGTTCGGTGAACCAGCCTGCTTCCACCGGCACGTTCTTGGCGTCGATTCCGCGCTGCACCAGGTCCTGACGGGCTGCTTCAGCCATGCGCTGGGCTTCGGCGTCGATCAGGGCCTTGGGCACGTCGAAGGCGGTGACGTCGATCAGGGCGTCCAGCACCTGGTCACGTACACGCACCTGGACACGGCGCTTGGCTTCACGCTCCAGATTGGCCTTCACTTCCTCGCGCATGCGGGCGATGTCGCCATCAGCAATACCCAGGGTCTTGGCGAAAGCAGCATCCACTTCCGGCAGCACGGCGGCTTCGACGCGCTTGACGGTGATTTCGAACTGGACGGTCTTGCCGGCCAGATCCGCAGCCTGGTACTCAGCCGGGAAGGTCAGGTCGAACTGGCGGGCTTCGCCGGCCTTGGCACCGTGCAACTGGGCATCGAACTCCGGCAGCATCTGGCCACCACCCACCACCACCGGGAAATCGGTCGCCTGACCGCCATCGAACACCACGCCGTCCTTGCGACCCGTGAAATCGATCACGATGCGGTCTTCAGGCTGCGAAGCACGATCCACCGCCTCGAAGGTGGCGCGTTGCTTGCGCAGCACTTCCAGGGTGCGGTCGACTTCGGCTTCACCGATGTCCAGCGTGGGACGCTCGATTTCCTTTGCGGACAGATCGCCCAGCTTCACTTCCGGATAGACCTCGAAAGTTGCCGAGAACGCCAGGGTGCCTTCGGCGCTGGAGTCTGTCGGCTGGATGTCCGGGTAACCGGCCACGCGCAGGTTCTGCTCGCGCACCTTCTCACCGAAAGCGCGTTCGACGGCAGCGCCGATGGCTTCGGAGCGCACTTGCGGGCCGTAAGTCTGCTCGACGATCTTCAGCGGCACCTTGCCGGGGCGGAAACCGTGCATCTTCACGGTACGCGCCAGCTTCTTCAGACGGGATTCGACATCTTTCTCGACGTCAGCCATCGAAACGGCCATATCGATGCGGCGCGCCAGAGCGCCCTGCGTCACTTCGTTGGTTTGCATGAGAATTCCTATTGAAATACGGGCAGGGACCGCGCCGGCAACCTTTCACCGCCGCGCCCATGGGTTGGACGCAGGGCTGCGTGGTTGGCTGGCCAACGGCAGCACCCCTGGCAACACAAAGACGAAACGGCAGGATTTTAGCAGAAACCCTTGCCCCGGCGCCCGCCGACGCTGCGCTACACTCGACGCACACCCCCTCCCTGCAACATTTCCACCGGTCATGGCAGAAACCCCTCCCTCGCTGCTGGTCGTCGATGACGACCCCTTGATCGTCGAAACCCTTCGTTACCTGCTGGGAAACAGTTTCCGGATCCATGCGGCCGGCAGCCGCAACGAGGCGGTCAGCCAGGCCCGGGGGCTGCCGGGTGGACCGGATGTAGCGCTGGTGGATCTTGGCCTGCCACCTGTTCCGCACCGCCCAGACGAGGGGCTTGCACTGATCGGCGAGTTACTGGCGATCTCTCCTGCCTGCAAGATCATTGTGCTGTCCGGCCAGAACGACGACAGCAACGCCCGCCATGCCCGCACCCTCGGGGCACTGGACTTCATCGCCAAACCAGCCCAGCCCGAGCCGCTCCGGGTAGCGCTCTTCCGCGCCGCCCGCCTCCGCCAGCAGGAAGCCGATGCGCAGGCACTTCCGCCTGCGCTGCTGCGCATCCTGGGCGACAGTCCGGCGGCACAGGCCAGCCGTGCGCGAATCCTTCAACTCGCCCCGACACGCTTTCCGGTCCTGATCACCGGCGAGTCCGGCGTCGGCAAAGAGCTTGCCGCCCGGGCGCTGCATGAATGTAGTCCGCAGGCCAGCGCGCCCTTTCTTGCATTGAATTGCGCCGCCATCGCACCGGGGCTCATCGAGGCCACGTTGTTCGGCCATACCCGCGGCGCCTACACCGGCGCCGTCGCGGCTCAACCGGGTTATTTCGAGGAAGCCGCAGGCGGCACCCTGTTGCTCGACGAAATCGGGGAACTGCCACTAGAGCTGCAGCCGAAGCTGTTGCGCGTGCTTGAGAACGGCGACTTCCAACGGGTCGGCGAGACGCAGACCCGCCAGCTGAAAGCGCGGATCGTCGCAGCGACGAATCGTGACCTGCGACAGGAAGTCCGCTGCGGCCGCTTCAGGGCAGATCTTTTTCATCGCCTGGGCGTCCTCGTACTGGCCATGCCGCCCTTGCGCGAACTGGGTCAGGACCGCCTGCGCCTGCTGGATGCGCTGCGGCGCGACCTCGCAGCCCAGATGGGCGCGACCCCATTCAGCCTTGACCATGAAGCCGAGGCTCGCTGGCTGTCCTACGACTTTCCCGGCAACGTGCGCGAACTGCGCAACATCGTCATCCGCCTGTTGTCACGCTATCCGGGCGAACGCGTGGGCATGGCCGAACTGGAGGCCGAGCTCGAGCAGGACAGCCCCCCCGCTCCCTCTTCGCCCGCCCCGGAGTCTCCGACGACGACTCTGGCGGAGTCAGGCAGCCTCATTGAAACACTGCAACGCGAAGGCAGCATCGACCTGGATGCCGCCCTGCGTCGGGTCGAGCGCGAGCACATTGCCGCTGCCCTGCACCTTGCCCGCGGCAATATGAGTCAGGCTGCACGCATGCTGGGCATCAACCGTTCGACGCTGTACAACCGCCTCGAAACCCTGGCGCGGCATGGCGAGGGCATCGGCCTGGACAGTCCGGACGCCGGCTGGAACGGACAATGACGATCTATCTGGAGCACTTCGGCCTGCGCGAGCCGCCGTTCCGCATCACCCCGCAGCTCGAGTACTTCTTCTCGGGCGCACAGCGCGGCGCGATGCTGCATGCCTTGCAGTTCGCCGTCACCCACGACGAAGGCATCGTCATGGTCAGTGGTGAGGTCGGTACCGGCAAGACCATGCTCGCGCGCATGTTGCTCGAACGTCTCGACACCGAGGCCCGCGTCATCTACCTGTCCAACCCTAGCCTGTCACCCGACGACCTGCTCGCAACGCTGGCGCTGGAACTTGGCGCCGGCCGGGTGGAAGCGCTCACCGCGCTGCGCAGCATCGAAGCCCGCCTCGTCGAACTGCATGCGCAAGACCGGCGCGTGGTGCTGATGGTCGATGAGGCCCATGCAATGCCGCCCGCGACGCTGGAGCAAGTGCGCCTGCTGTCCAACCTGGAGTCACCCACGCGCAAGCTGTTGCAGATCGTCCTGTTCGGTCAGCCTGAACTCGACAGTCTGCTGGCCAGTCGCGAGATGCGCTCCCTGCGCGAACGCATCACCCAGCGCTTCGCCCTGCGCCCGCTGGGGCAACGCGAGGCCGGTGAGTATCTGCGCTTCCGCCTGCATGCGGCCGGCTACCGCGGACCAGACCCGTTCAGTGCTGGCGCGTTGCGCAGCATCGCCGCTGCGGCGACGGGCCTCACGCGTCGCCTCAACATCCTGGCCGACAAGGCACTGACCGCAGCCTATGCCGATGGCACCCATCGCATCGGTCGCAAGCAGGCACGGCTGGCGATCCGTGACGCAGGTTACCCACGGCCCGCATTCGGCACCCGCATCAATTGGCCGATCGGCACCGCGGCTGTAATGGCTGCAGTGACAGTGGCAAGTGCCAGCATCTGGTGGAGCAGGCAACCTGCGGCAACGGAAGCTGCCGCCCTGGTCATGACACCGACGCCTGCCGGCACATCCGCCGACGTATCTGCGCCGACTAAATCTCCAGCGCCTGCCGTCACACAGGCCGCACACCTCTCAGCACCCGCGACACCCACCACCCTGGACGAGCGGATCACGGCAGCCCGGCCGGTCATTGCTGCTGCGCCCGCCGAGCACTGGTTCATCCAGTTACTCACGGCCAACCCCCAGGAAGCCGAAGCGGTCGAGGGCTTCATCACGCGCGTGAATCGGGAACTGGACCCTACTGCACTGCATGTCTATTCCTCGGCAGCGTCGGGACGACCGCGCCTGGGTGTCATCTACGGAAACTATGCAGATCAACGCAGCGCGGCCACTGCACTGGCAGACATGCCGGCATGGCTGCGCGATAGCGGCGCCTATGTGCGCAGCTACAGGGTATTCAAATAGCGGAGAAAACAATCCGGCGGGAGCCGGTGTTTACTGCGGCGCAGAAGACGAAGAGGCCGGCAGCACGGCGGCCGGCTGTGCAGCCTCGGCTTCCGGCATGATGCGGCGTGCGCCATTGAAGCGCTTCTGCCAGTACGCGGTTTCCATGCTTTCGATACGCACCGCGCCACCCTTGGACGGGGCGTGCAGGAAACGGTTTTCACCGAGATAGATGCCGACGTGCGAGAAGGTGCGTCGCATGGTGTTGAAGAACACCAGATCTCCCGGCTTCAGGTCCGACTTGCCAACCTTGTCGCCGAGCTTTGCCATCTCGGCAGCCGTGCGCGGCAGACCCAGTCCCAGCGCATCGCCAAAAACCCGGCGAACCAGGCCGCTGCAATCGAAGCCACCACTCTCCGGGCCCGTGCCGCCGAAGCGATAGCGGATGCCCAGGAAGTTCATGCCGCGATCCATCAGGTTCTCGATGTTGCCGCGGGTAGCGCTCAGCGCATGCTGGGCCGATTCCAGCACCCCGCCCGCAGGCTCGGCCACGGCCGGAGCAGGCTCAGCCCGCGCGGCTGCCGCCAGCGCGAAACATAGGACGATGAAATAGCTTTTAGCCAAACGCATGGGGCTGGACTATAGCGGCGGGCTGTCGCCGCTGTAAACCCTTGATCCGACAGCAGGGATAAACGGTTAGCCGCGCCATCCTTGCCAGAACACGGAAAAACCAGCGGAGCCAAGGGCTGACGGGAATTCGCGGCGAACGGGCTGCCAGCCGCATACACCCAGACACCCGGAAATAGAACAGGCCGCACAAGCGGCCTGCTTCTTTGATCACCGAACCATCAACCTGCAACGGGTCGGTAAGTCATCACTCCAATCAGTGATGATGACCGTGCGGACCATGGACATGGCCGTGGGTGACTTCTTCGGCGCTGGCGCTACGCACTTCGGAGACAGTCACGTCGAACACCAGCGCTTCGCCAGCAAGCGGGTGATTGCCATCGACGACGACCTTGTCGCCTTCGATGTCGGTCACGCGGAAGATCATGTCGTCCTCGCCGTCTTCACCCACGCGCTCGAAGGCCATGCCGACTTCGATCGTATCGGGGAACAGGGCACGCTCCTCGATCATCACGAGGGACTCGTCGTAATCGCCGAACGCATCGTCCGGCTGCAGCTTGATCTGGAACTTGTCACCCGTCTTCTTGCCGTGCAGCGCCTCCTCCAGCAAAGGGAAGATGCCGTCGTAGCCACCATGCAGGTAGACCAACGGCTGCGCGCCGTCATCAACCATGTTTCCCTGCGTATCCCGCACGGTGTAATCAAGCGTGACGACGGTGTTCTTGACGATTTCCATTCCAGCTCCCAGAAATTTGCTTCACATGCTCCAGCACCTGCGCAGGTAACTCCCGCGTCGGTGCCTCATTGAATACGCGATGGACGATTCCATCGCGCCCGATGATATAAGTCGCGCGCCGCATCGCGCTCGACTTCGATCCATTCTTTGCCCCATCCGCATCCCACAGGCCGAAAAGGCGGGACACCTCGCCATCCTCGTCCGACAGCAGATGCAGCGCCACACCATGCTCGTCGCGGAAATCCGCATGTGTCGCGCAGCTATCCAGACTCACTACCGCGACCCGCGCGCCGCAACGCGTGAAACCCTCATCCAGGTCGGAGAAGCCTATGGCCAGCCGGGTGCTCGAAGGCATGGCATCACGCGGATAGAAATGCAGCACCGCCACGTGATGGTTCAGTACCTCATGGAGGTCGAACAGTTCCATATCGGCGTCGAGCAGACAGAACTGCGGAGCACTCTCTCCTTCGCAGATCGGCGAGACGCGGGATGGCGACGTGGATTCTACCCCGGCCTGCAAGCCCGGACCATCAGCGACAACTGAAACCGTATTGCCCATCGTGCCTCCCCACCGTTTAGCGAGCTGCCCTCTGTCGGGATAGACGAGGTGCGCAGCGAGCACAAGGCGAGTCGCGCGAATGATGAGAATTCGGCCGCGCTACTGAGCGGTGCTCATCAGCGGAGGGAGTCCGTGACGGGCCCGTGCGCGGTTGCACGCTTCATTGCGGATGCCATGCACTCCATGCGCATGAAAATCGCGACAGGGGTCGGGACGGTATTCGTAAATGCCACAACGCACCTCGGCCCCCACCTTGCCGATGAGTGCGACGCAACGTGGTCGCGCATGATCGGTACCGCGCATGCGACACATGCTGGCGCTCTCTTCATCCGCGAGCTCCGCCGGCACATACCCACCCGGTTCGGAGTCGAGCTGGCTACGGTGAAAGCTGACGCGGACGGATGCACAGCATGCCCCGCATGTCGTACAGGGATTGAGCGAATCCATCGGGGCCTGCTCAGGCATCTAGATCCACCTGCAGGCGATAAAGCGCCTGTCCGGAGTCACGATACTTCCGCTCGAAGGGCGTCAGCGGAACGCTTGCTTCGAACTGTTCCACTCCTGGACAGGTTCCGCGCAGCACGCCGATTGCCATGGCCAGCTCATCCACGTAGACCTTCCAGTTGCTACGGCACTCCAGCACACCACCGAGTTGCAGCAACGCCGGAAAGACCGGATGTCCGTGCCAGCGCCGCTGCATCTGGCCGATCTTCGGCCACGGGTTGGGATACAACAGGTAATGCCGGTGAAGACGCACGCGTTCGGCAACGAGCACGCGCCAGAAATCCACCAGATCGGTTCGCAGCAGCAGCAGATTGTCGGGGAGCGTACCGTCCTTGCCACGACCGAGCCGGCTCTCGGACTGGTCGACGCCAAGCACGAAGGCATCCGGCATGGTCTGCGCGAGTTGCTGGCTGCTGACCCCCACGCCGCAGCCGGCATCCAGCACCAGTGGCCGAGACGGGTGCCAGCGGGCTCTCAGGCACTCGTAAGCCTGACGGGCATGTGCAGCGATCGGCCGCTGGAACGGATGCTCGCTGTGCCGCCGCACGATCTCCTCCAGGCGCTCGTGCGGCGCCAACTGGGCAGAATAGATTGCGCGTGAATTTGCGTACATCGAGTCAGCTCAGCGCGGCGGCCTGCCGCAGCGCATCCGACACGGCAACAGGATCACGCAACGGACGGACGAGGTTATAAAGCTGCTCGGCCTGGACGTAGTGACGCCGCAGCAGATTGAGCCATTGCTTGAGCCGGCCCGGCGCGTGGCGGGGCTCCACTTTGTCCAGCACACGCGACCAGAAACGCTGGATCAAGGGGTACAGGCGTGGCCAGTCGTCGTCATGGCTACGCACCGCCACACCGGCCTGCGCAGCGCGGATACGCTCGACCAGGAAGGGGTCCGCCACAGCGCCACGCCCCAGCATGACGTCGGTGCGTCCGCTCTCACTACGACAGCGCTGGTAGTCATCCACCGTCCACACCTCCCCGTTCGCAATCACCGGCACCGCGACCGCCTCGGCAATGCGTGCGATCCACGGCCAATGCGCTGGCGGTCTGTAGCCGTCTTCCTTGGTACGGGCATGCACCACCAGCTCACCGGCGCCGCCGTCGGCCAGCGCACATGCGGCCTCTATCGCACGTGAGGTATCGCGCATGCCCAGCCGCATCTTCGCGGTGACCGGCATCGATGGCGGCACCGCCGCACGCACTGCGAGCAGGATGCGATTGAGCAGCTCGGGCTCGTCCAGCAGCACGGCGCCACCGCGATGGCGATTGACGGTCGGCGCAGGGCAGCCGAAATTCAGATCTATGCCGGCCGGCGCAAGGTGTGCGAGCGTCAGCGCACTTTCTGCGAGGCGGCCCGGATCCGAGCCGAGCAACTGCACTTTCACAGGCGTACCAGCCGCCGTGCGGCTGCCTTCATTCAGCTCCGGCGCGATACGCGTGAAGAAGCGGGCCGGCAATACCGAGCCTGCCACGCGGGCGAACTCGGTTACGCAAGCGTCGTAAGGCGTCGCCTCGGTGAGCGTGGCACGCATCACCTCATCGACGAGACCTTCCATGGGGGCCAGAAACAGGCGGGGCACGAAACGGATCGGGGACAAAACAGGAAGGCCGCGATTCTACCTCCTGCGCGCGTGCTATCTTCCCGCCCTCGCCGGCGCTGCCGGCCATGTTCTTCTCTTGAACCTTACTCGTGGAAGCCTGCAAGTGATAGTGATGGATCTGTGCTGTGCGCGGGAACACCGTTTCGAGGGCTGGTTTGCCTCGGCCGAACAGTTCGAACAGCAATGTGCTGCGGGTCAGGTGGCCTGCCCCAGCTGCAGCAATCAGGACATCCGTCGCCTGCCCTCTGCACCGTCCCTGGTACAGCGCAGTGCAGCCCCGACCGAACAGCAGGAGACGTCGCACGGCCTTCTCACCCAGCTGATCGACACCCTCCGCAAGCAGGCAGACAAGGCCGAGGACGTAGGCGCACGCTTCCCGGATGAAGCCCGCCGCATCCATCACGGCGACGCGGAAGATCGCGCGATCCGCGGCACCGCTTCAGCTCAGGACATGCAGGAGTTGCTGGAAGAAGGTGTCAGCGTGCTGCCAGTTCCAGGGCTGAAGAAAGACCTGCACTGAAATCGCGGGCTTCCGGCTCGCAGGGCTCGACGTGATCCGGTACGAAGTTCAGCGGAAAACACTCCGCCAGCACCGCCTCGACGCCCGCATCCAGTTGCCCGGCTACAGCCTGCCATAGATTCATGAGTGTCTTCATGAGACTGGATGCTAAGACGCCCGGATGACAGCGGGCTGACAGTCCGGTTGCCGGGAGATGTCAGGCAGGCTGACGCACGATCAATGGCACCCACATCTCCTGCGGCGTGAGGCCACCATGCACCCCGATCATGCTGTAGAGCTTCTCGCCCGGCAGCACGTCGCGGACGGTCCAGTCGTCACGCGCGATCAGTATCCAGTCACCTGCCGCCGCGACCGTACCGGAGCCAGCTCCGAACAAGCCCATCTCCAGCGCCTCGCTGGCCTTCACTGCCAGCAAGGCATGACCCAGTTCGGCCATCACGGCCGCGCCGAAAGTGTCGGCGAACTCTGGTTGCACGTGACAGTAGGCGACGCGGCGCTCGCCACTCAGCGGCGCACACAGCATAGCGTAGAGCGTCCGATGGGCCGCGAGGTCGATGCAGCGTGACTCCGGACAGTCGATGAACCCATGGTCGGCACTCGCAACGACGAGCGCCTGCGGCAAGCGCTCACAGAGCTCGGCGAAGCAACGATCGATCCGCGCCAGCACTTGACGCACTGCCTCCGACTCAATCCCGTGGTCATGCGCGGTCGCATCCAGCAACGGCGTGTAGGCATAGACGAAACCCGCAGCATGCTCGCCACCTGCCGCACGCGCGACGGCCTCCGGCAGCGCCTCCAGCTCCGAATACGCATGTACGCCCGCAGTCGCCCCGTGATGGCGCGCATACGGCCCGTCGGCCAGCTCCGGCAAGGTGACGAAGGCGGCCTTGCGCTGCATGCGCGCGAGCATCGGCTCGACCTGCAACAGCCTGTGGACGATGCCAGGATCTGCCACCAGGCCGCCGGCGCGATGACGCATCGGCAGCGGTGCCACGATCTCGCCACTATGCTCGTCGCGCACGAACCACCCCAGCAGGCCGTGCACGGCAGCCGGCTCGGCAGTCATCAGGGTGGTGATCGCCGTCGCAGTCGTAGAAGGAAATACCGACGTGATGGCCTGCTGGCGGTGCCGCCACAGGTTAGGCGCCACATCGCGATTGCGTTGAAGCATGAGATCCCCCATGCCATCAACGAGGAAGAACACGAGCGTCGGGAAGC
>JAVHYF010000004.1:0-73707 GCA_031119205.1 Moraxellaceae bacterium
CTTGCCAGAACTCGACTTCTTCCAGGGACACGCAGAAACCGCCCCAGTGCGGCGGGCGCGGCACTGCCTCGCCAAACTCCGCCGCAAAACGGGCCTCGCGGGACTCAAGAACGCCCCGATCCGCGATCACCTGGCTTTGCTCAGACGCCCACGCGCCTACCTGGCTTGAGACAGGACGCTGCGCAAAGTACGAAGAGGATCGGAGATGGCTCGGTGGGGCGATGTGCCTGCAGCGAGCACAAAAAAGGGCGCATAGCGCCCTTTCTGGATCAAACCGAAGCATTTACTAGCTTTTTGGGGCCCCGTTCAAAAAACGGCTGTCCGGGTAATTCAGTTTCAGCACGCGGCGTGCATCTTCCTGCAAACTTTGCAGGCCCAGCTCACCGTAGGCGGTGATCATGATGCCGAGCGCTTCTTCGGTGGCCGCCGATCCCGGATAGGTCTTGATCAGCGATTGGGCGCGGTTTGCCGCAGCCAATGGCGCGCGGCGATCAAGGTAGTAACGAGCTACGACGAGGCTGTGATTCGCCAGGCCGGCCACGGCTCCTTGCATTCGCTTGCGGGAATCGGGCGCGTAGCGGCTGTTGGGGAAACGGGTCACTACTTCGCGGAAGGACTCGAAGGCTTCCTGCGTGGCCTTGGGGTCGCGCTCGGACATGTCCTCGCGGGACAGCCAGCTTAGCCAACCACGCTCCGCATTTTCAAGGGACAGGCCCTTGAGGTAGTAGGCGTAGTCAACGCTCGGATGATTGGGCTGAAGCTTGATGAAGCGGTCACAGGCGGCGATAGCCGATCCGAGATCACGCTGTTGGTAGTAGGCGTAAGCCACTTCAAGCTGCGCTTGCTGCGCGTATCGGCCATAGGGGAAGCGAGCCTCAAGCCGTTCGAAAGCTTCGACAGCCCCCGAGTAGTTTCCGGCCACCAGCTCCTCCTTGGCCGCGGCATAGAGCTCGGCAGGGTTGTTGGATTCATTGACCTTGGGCGTACTGCTGCAAGCCGAGATACAGGCTGCAATGACTACCGGTAAACTGGCGCGGGTGAGCTTGTTCATTCCGACACTACCTGAAGATTCCGACGAGGATTATAGCGGAAGCGCTTCGACGCCCCCGCGTAGTCTGCAGGTGAGCGAAGCGCTCGCCGGCAAGCGGCTTGACGTGGCGCTGGCCGAGATGCTGCCGGAGCATTCGCGCAGCCGCCTTCAGGGCTGGATCCGCGATGGTCGCGTCACCAGCCGGGGGACCGTGCTGGCGGACGTGAAGCAGCGTCTGCGTGGCAACGAGCTGCTGCTGATCAATGAGGACGTCCCGGAAGCGGAACAGTCGCATGCGCCGGAGGTGATGCCGCTCGACATCGTGTTCGAGGACGAGCATCTGATCGTGCTGAACAAGCCCGCCGGGTTGGTGGTGCATCCGGGTAGCGGCAACTGGACGGGTACCCTGTTGAATGGACTGCTGGCGCATTCGTCGGCTGCGGCGGAGATTCCACGTGCCGGCATCGTGCACCGTCTGGACAAGGAAACTTCCGGTCTGATGGTGGTGGCAAAGACCCTGCCGGCGCAGACTCATCTGGTGCGGCAGTTGCAGGCGCGCAGCGTCAAGCGCGAGTATGCCGCCGTCGTTCTCGGAAAGCCGCAGTTACGGGGGACGGTAGATGCGCCGATTGGCCGTCACCCGACGCATCGCACGAAGATGGCGGTCTCGAACAATGGCCGCCATGCTCGTACCCACTACGAAGTGGTCGAGCAGTTTGCTGACGCGGCCTGGGTGATGTGCTCACTTGAAACGGGTCGCACTCACCAGATACGGGTCCACATGGCGCACATTGATCATCCGCTGCTTGGCGACCCGGTGTATGGCAACCGGCGCAGCGCCTCCTTGGCACACGGCCTGACGCGTCAGGCCTTGCATGCCTTCCGCCTCGGGTTGGAGCACCCGTGCAGCGGGCAGCGTATGCAATGGGAGGTGCCGCTTGCTGCGGATATTGTGGTGCTCATGACCTCGCTGAGGGGTGACGGCAAATGAGTGACTTGTCCGGCGGGTTCGCGCCCAGCTGGCCGTGTCCCCCGAATGTGGGCGCGTGGATGACGACGCGTGGAGGGGGCGTGAGCAACGTGCCGTTCGCTTCGCTGAATCTTGGAGACCACGTCGGCGACAACCCCGTTCATGTGGCAGAGAACCGGCGGCGTGTTGCCGCCCGGCTGCCGGGCACTCCGCTCTGGCTACAGCAAGTTCACGGCATCGAGGTCTGCCGCCTGGATGTGATCGGCGGCAACTCATCCCCTCCGGTTGCGGACGCAGTTGTCAGCCGTCAGCCGGGGCTGGTGTGTGCTGTCATGACCGCGGATTGCCTGCCCGTGTTGCTCTGCGACCGTAGGGGGAGCGTAGTTGCCGCTGCGCATGCGGGGTGGCGCGGCTTGTGTGCCGGGGTGATCGAGCGCTGCTCTGGCGAGATGGGTGTCCCCGCACAGGAGGTGATGGCGTTCCTGGGACCGGCGATCGGGCCGACTGCTTTCGAAGTCGGGAACGAGGTGCGGTCTGCTTTCATGGCGCATGATCCTCGCGCCGAAGCTGCATTTCTCCCCGGCCTGCACGGCAAGTGGATGGCGGATATCTACCTGCTCGCGCGTCAGCGCTTGCAGGACATTGGCGTGCCGGCAGACGCGGTGTATGGCGGAGACCGATGTACGGTCAGCGAGCCGGAGAGTTTCTTTTCATATCGCCGCGATGGCGCGACCGGTCGCATGGCTGCACTGATCTGGCTCACGCCGGACGCAGCGCTTCACGATGCTGGCGCGGCAAGTCCTTGACGCAAACGATGTCCGGACGCACTGGCACTCAACCTGCTTTGTCGTCCTCGCGTTCGCGTGCTGCGGCGCGCTCGCGCCGGATGCGACCACTGAAGAGGTAGATGAACAGGGCCAGCGGTAGCGGCCCCCAGAACAGGAAGGTGAAGACGGCGGCAACGATTGAATTGGAGCCGACCGCGAACATCAGGGCGCAGAACAGCCAGCCAATGGCGATGATGTACATGAATCTGACTCAGTAGTGCAGCAGCATTCGAAGGCGGAAGAGGGCGGGTTACTGCTTTCTTGACGCTGAAATTGTGCAATGCAAAAATCGACCGCAAGGTCGCTCTATGATACGAGGGCAGGCCACTGCCGCCGCAGAAACGTTTCCCCGACGGACTGATAACGCGATGAACCAGACTTACTCGAATCCCGCACTCGAAGGTATGTTGAAAGCGGGACAGGCAATGATGCAGGGCTTTCTGGAGCAGTGGTCGCAAGCAGGTGGTACGCCTGCCGGCAGCGCCATGCCTTTGCCGGTGGACGCTGAAAAGCTTGCGGCCCTGCAGCGTGAGCACATGAGCCGCCATGCCCAGCTGTGGGCCAGCATGGCGCAGGCCAAACCAGGTGAGCCCGCCGAGCCGGTGGTCAAGCCTGCCGCAGGTGACCGCCGTTTCGTATCGGAGCACTGGGGCTCCAGTCCGGTGTTCGACTATCTTCGCCAGTCCTACCTGCTGAATGCGCAGTTCCTCAACGCGGTGGCGGAGTCGCTGCCGGTGGCCGATCGCCAGGCCAAGAGCCGTATCCAGTTCCTGACACGGCAGTACATCGATGCCATGAGCCCCGCCAACTTTGCGGCGACCAACCCCGAGTTCATCCAGCGTGCTCTGGAAACCAAGGGCGAGAGCATCACGCAGGGTCTGATGAACCTCATCGGCGACATGGAGAAGGGCCGCATCTCCATGACGGACGACACCGCCTTCGAGGTTGGCCGCAATCTTGCGACCACGCCCGGCGCCGTCGTCTACGAGAACGATGTCATGCAGCTGATCCAGTACACGCCGACCACCGACAAGGTGACCGAGCGTCCGCTGCTGGTCGTGCCGCCGTGCATCAACAAGTACTACATCCTCGACCTGCAGCCCGAGAACTCCTACGTCCGCTACATCGTCGAGCAGGGCATTCCCGCCTTCCTCGTCAGCTGGCGCAATCCGCAAGCCGAACAATCCCACCTGACCTGGGACGACTACGTGGAGCGCGGCGTGCTGCAAGGGCTACAAGTGGTGCGCGAGATCACCCGCGTCGACAAGCCCAACGTACTGGGCTTCTGCATCGGCGGCACGCTGACGGCGAGCGCGGTGGCCGTGGCGCGGGCGCGTGGCGAAGATCCGGTGGAGAGCATGACCCTGCTCACCGCATTGCTCGACTTCACCGAAACCGGTGACATCGCATGCTTCGTCGACGAGCATTCGGTGGCCAGCAAGGAGGCCACCATCGGCCGTCGTGGCCTCATGGCAGGACGCGAACTGTCCAACGTCTTCTCCAGCCTGCGCCCCAATGACCTGGTGTGGAATTACGTGGTCGACAACTACCTGAAGGGTAACAAGCCGCCGGCATTCGACCTGCTGTACTGGAACTCGGACTCGACCAACCTGCCGGGGCCGTTTGCCGCCTGGTACCTGCGTAATACCTACCTCGAGAACAACCTACGCGTGCCGGGAAAACTGAGCATGCTCGGCCAACCGGTGGATCTCGGCCGCGTCGACTGTCCGACTTACTTCCTGTCCTGCCGTGAAGACCACATCGTGCCCTGGAAGACCTCCTACCTTGGCCGTCGCCTGCTCGGTGGCGATACCACATTCGTGCTGGGCGCGAGTGGTCACATCGCCGGCGTGGTGAATCCCGCGGCCAAGAACAAGCGCAGTCACTGGGTGGGCGATGGTTCGTCCATGACGGCGGACGAATGGTTCGGGAGCGCCACCGAGAAGCCGGGCAGCTGGTGGCCGCACTGGATGGAGTGGCTGAAGGCACGCAGCGGCAAGAGCGTGGAGCCGCGCGCGCGACTGGGTAGCCGTGAGCACAAGATGATCGAACCCGCTCCGGGCCGCTACGTGAAAGAACGCATTTGAGGACGACTTGCCGGGCGGTGCTTTGCGCAATGTAGCGCGGAGCGCCGGTCCGGCCGGCGTCACAAGCGAGTGCGGGGACTAGCCGGGGCCCGCACGCATGACTCAACCGGCATACAACAACCGTAACACGCCAATCAAAGGGGATCTGGATGGTTCGCATTGCACTGGTAACCGGGGGCATGGGTGGCCTCGGTGAGGCAATCTGTATCAAGCTGTCTGCACTGGGCTACAAGGTCGTCACCACGCATTCGCCCAACAACACGAGCCATCAGCAGTGGCTGACGGACATGCACAACCTGGGCTATGGCTTCAAGGCTTATTCCTGCGACGTGACGGACTTCGACTCCTGCCACGCTTGCGTGGAGAAGGTGCAGAAGGAGGTCGGTCCCATCGACGTGCTGGTCAACAACGCGGGTATCACGCGCGACATGACCTTCAAGAAGATGACCAAGGCCGACTGGGATTCGGTGATCCACACCAACCTGGATTCGGTTTTCAACATGACCAAGCAGGTCATGGACGGCATGGTGGAACGCAAGTGGGGACGCGTCATCAACGTGTCCTCGGTGAACGGCCAGAAGGGAGCGTTCGGCCAGACGAATTACTCGGCAGCCAAAGCAGGCATGCACGGTTTCACCAAGGCGCTGGCGCTGGAAGTGGCCAAGCACGGTGTGACGGTCAACACCATCTCGCCGGGTTACATCGGCACGAAGATGGTGAAGGCGATCCCGCAGGAAATCCTCGAGTCGAAGATCCTGCCGCAGATCCCCATCACGCGTCTGGGCAAGCCGGAAGAGATCGCAGGCCTGGTGGCCTACCTGGCCTCCGACGAAGCGGCTTTCGTGACCGGCGGCAACATTTCGATCAACGGGGGGCAGCACATGTATTGAGCGTCGCGGCATGTGCCGCGAAGCACGGTCGGGCACCCGTTCCCCCACGGGTGTCCGTTATCAATCGAGCGAGGTGATCAAATGGCGAAGAACGTAGCGCTTGTGACCGGCGGCATGGGCGGTCTGGGTACGGCAATCTGCAAGGCGCTGGCAAAGGATGGCTGGAAGGTCGTAGCCAACTGCCTGCCGGATTTCCCGCCCAAGGATGAATGGCTGGCCAAGATGAAGGCCGAGGGCTTCGACGTGTATGCCGGCGAGGCCGACGTTACCGACTACGACCAGTGCGCCGCGATGATCAAGAAGATCGAAGCCGAGATCGGTCAGATCGACTGCATCGTGAACAACGCCGGCATCACCCGCGACTCGATGTTCCGCAAGATGGAGAAGAGCGCCTGGGATGCGGTGCTGTCGACGAACCTCGATTCCGTATTCAACATCACCCATCCGGTGTTGCCGGCGATGGCCGAGCGTGGTTTCGGCCGCGTCATCAACATCTCCTCGGTGAACGGTGTGAAGGGCCAGTTCGGCCAGGCCAACTACTCTGCCGCCAAGGCCGGCATCCTCGGCCTGACCAAGGCGCTCGCGCAGGAAGTCGCCAAGAAAGGCGTGACCGTCAACGCCATCGCCCCGGGCTATATCGGTACCGACATGGTCATGGCGATCAAGGAAGAGGTGCGGGCGCAGATCGTCGCGCAGGTGCCGGCAGGCCGCCTGGGCAAGCCGGAAGAGATCGGCGACCTGTGCGCCTTCCTGGCGTCCGACAAGGCGGGCTATATCACTGGCGCCACCATCAACATCAACGGTGGCCTACATATGTGTTAACCCTAGGCCCTGCCAAATAAGTCTCGGGCCCTGCAGCAATGCAGGGCCTGTTTTTGTGCGCTGCTATAATCTGCAACATAAGGTGCAGCAAAAATGGCGCTGCGGGCCCGATGCCACTGGCAAAACGGCTAATACGAAAGTAGTATCGCGCCGACTGTTGCATTGCCGCGCAAAGAGGCGCAGCAGGCATGGAGTGCCCCCAAACCAGTACGCTGGAGGAACCAGGACATGGCGGAGCAGCATCCTCGACTCATCAAGAAGTACCCGAACCGGCGTCTCTACGACACGGCCTCCAGCTGCTACATCACGCTGGCCGATGTGCGCGATCTGGTGCTGGGGCAGGAGGAGTTCCAGGTCATCGACGCCAAGAGTGGCGACGACCTGACGCGCACCATCCTGCTGCAGATCATCCTGGAGGAAGAGTCGGGCGGCTCGCCGATGTTCACCAGCGATCTGCTGTCCCACATGATCCGTTTCTACGGCAACGCCATGCAGGGCTTCATGGGGCGGTACCTGGAAAACAACATCCACGCCTTCACCGAGATGCAGGCCAAGCTGCAGGAGCAGACCAAGTCGATGTACGGCGAGAACAGCCCGCTCGGCAAGGATCTGTGGATGCAGTTCCTCAACTTCCAGGGGCCGGCCCTCAACAGCATGATGACGGCCTACATGGAACAGAGCAAACGCATGTTCACGCAGATGCAGGACCAGATCGAGAGCCAGACGCGCAACATGTTCACGGGTTTCCAGTTCCCGCCCAAGGACAAGAAGTAAGCGTCTGTCGCGGCAGATGAGAAAGACGGCGCCTGGTGCGCCGTCTTTGCTTTTGGAGCCGTGGCAAGGCCTGCTAAAATAAGCACTTATCTGTGCACTG
Source organism: Moraxellaceae bacterium (assembly GCA_031119205.1). GTDB lineage: Bacteria > Pseudomonadota > Gammaproteobacteria > Burkholderiales > Rhodocyclaceae > Uliginosibacterium. The sequence continues at coordinate 7,501 of JAVHYF010000004.1, forward strand.
AGCTGCAGGGGCGTGGCCATCTGGCGACGCCCGTTTTGTTTTCCGGAAGGTCGTTCGTCTTGAGCAAGGTCATTACCCCGTCTGTACCGCGCGTTGGCTTCGTGTCGCTCGGTTGCCCGAAGGCATCCTCGGATTCCGAGAGCATCCTCACCCGCCTGCGTGCGGAAGGCTACGAAGTCGCCAAGCAGTACGATGGCGCCGATCTGGTCATCGTCAACACCTGCGGCTTCATCGATGCCGCGGTGGAAGAGTCGCTGGACGCCATCGGCGAAGCGCTCAAGGAGAACGGCAAGGTCATCGTCACCGGTTGCCTGGGCGCACGCAAGGATGCGGTGACCGGCCAGGGCGTGGTCGAGCAGGTGCACCCCAAGGTGCTCGCCGTCACCGGTCCGCATGCGACCGAAGAAGTGATGACGGCGGTGCACACCCACCTGCCCAAGCCGCACGACCCCTTCACCGACCTGGTGCCGCCGCAGGGCGTGCGCCTGACGCCGGACCACTACGCCTACCTGAAAATTTCCGAAGGCTGCAACCATCGCTGCACCTTCTGCATCATTCCATCGATGCGCGGTGATCTCGTGTCACGTCCGATCCATGAAGTGATGCGTGAGGCTGAAGCGCTGGTAAAGGCCGGCGTAAAGGAGATCCTCGTCATCTCGCAGGACACCAGTGCCTACGGCGTGGACGTGAAGTACCGCACCGGCTTCGTGAACGGCAAGCCGTACAAGACCAAGCTCTACGACCTGTGCTCGGCGCTGTCGGAACTCGACGTGTGGGTGCGCCTGCACTACGTGTATCCGTACCCGAACGTGGACGACATCATTCCGCTGATGGCCGACGGCAAGGTGTTGCCCTACCTCGACGTGCCCTTCCAGCACGCCAGCCCGCGCATCCTCAAGCTGATGAAGCGGCCGGCGAGCTCGGAGAACAACCTCGCGCGCATCAAGCGCTGGCGCGAGATCTGTCCGGACCTCACGATCCGCAGCACCTTCATCTCCGGTTTCCCCGGCGAAACCGAGGGCGAGTTCAACGAACTGCTCGACTTCCTCGGCGAAGCGCAACTCGACCGCGTGGGTTGCTTCCCGTACTCGCCGGTCGAAGGCGCCAAGGCCAACGAGCTGCCGGACCCGGTGCCGCAGGAGGTCCGCGAGGAGCGCAAGCAGCGCCTCATGGAATTCCAGGAAGACATCTCCAAGCGGCGTCTGGAAGCCAAGATTGGTCGCGAGATCGTCGTACTGGTCGACGAAGTGGACGAGGACGGCGCGGTGGCGCGCTCAGAAGGTGATGCGCCGGAAATCGATGGCCTCGTGATCGTGCCCGACGGGCAGGACATGGAGGTGGGCGGCTTCTACCGCGTGCGCGTGACCGACCGCGACGCACACGACCTGTACGCCGAGCCGATCTACGCCGACGAGGCGTAACCGCAACCCGAGCGCGATGCTGCTGTTCGACCTGCTCGCTGAACAGCGCATCACCCAGGCGCTGGAAGCCGGCGCCTTCGACAACCTGCCCGGCGTGGGCCGTCCGCTGCCGGACGAGGACGACATGAGCCTCGTGCCGGCCGAGCAGCGCATGGCCTGGCGCATCCTGAAGAACGCCGGCTACATCCCGCCCGAGATCTCTTTGCACAAGGAGGCGGTCGACATCGCGCTGCAACTGGCCGCGGCAGAGTGCCCCGAAGCACGCGCCGGCCTGCACGAGCGCCTGCTCCGCATCAACCTGCTGCTGGCTGAAGCCGGGCGGAGCAGCCTGAGCGTTCCGGCCGACTATGCCGACAAGCTCGCCATAAAGCTGGTCAACTCACCCAACGCAATGCGGAGGCCGGCATGAGCGATCTGCTCGCCACACTGCGCGGCATCGTCGGCGACACCCATGTGTTGCTGGATGCGCATGACCGCGCACCTCACGAAGAAGACTGGCGTGGCCGCTACAAGGGCCGTGCCCTGTGCGTCGTGAGGCCGGCGGATACCGCGGAGGTCTCGGCGGTGCTGCGCGCCTGCCACGCCGCTGGCGTGCCGGTGGTGCCGCAAGGTGGCAACACCGGTCTGGTCGGTGGCGGCGTGCCGCATGCGACGGGCAACGAAGTGGTGCTCAGCCTGTCACGGCTGAACCGCGTGCTGGCTGTCGATGCGGACAACCTGACGATGACCGTCCAGGCTGGCTGCACGCTGGCTGCCGCGCAAGCGGCTGCAGCAGAAGCGGGCTTGTTGTTCCCCTTGTCGCTGGCGTCCGAAGGGAGCTGTCAGATCGGCGGCAACCTCGCCACCAATGCCGGCGGCGTGCATGTGCTGCGCTATGGCAACACCCGCGAACTGACGCTGGGAATCGAGGCCGTGCTGCCGGATGGTCGCGTGTGGGATGGCCTGCGTGGTTTGCGCAAGGACAACACCGGCTACGACCTCAAGCATCTGTTCATCGGTAGCGAAGGCACGCTGGGTGTGATCACCGCGGCGGTGCTCAAGCTGTTTCCGGCGCTGCGCAGCCGCGCCGTAGCCTGGGTGGCCCTGCGTGACGTGACTGCAGCCATCGAGTTGCTGCGCAGCCTGCGTGCGCGCTGCGGCGAACGGCTGACCGCCTTCGAACTGGTCGGCCGTGAAGCGCTGGCCCTGGTGCTGCAACACATTCCCGGCGCGCAGGCGCCCTTGTCCGACGGTCATGACTGGTATGCACTGGTCGAGCTCGCCGACAGTGATGCCGACGCCGCACTCGATGACCTGTTGCAGCTCGCGCTGGCTGATGCGATGGAAGCAGGGGTCGTGCGCGATGCCGCGTTTGCAACCAGCGATGCGCAGCGCGCCGCGTTGTGGGCGCTGCGCGAGAACATCTCGGAAGCGCAGAAGCGCGAGGGCTTCTCGATCAAACACGACGTCGCCGTGCCGGTCGGACGCATTCCCGCCTTCCTGCAGGCTGCGGATGCCGCGCTGGAAGCCGCCTTTCCGGGCCTGCGCATCGTCACCTTCGGCCATGTCGGTGACGGCAACCTGCACTACAACATGTCGCGCGCGCAGCAGCAGGACAATGACGCCTTCATTGCCCGGACGCCTGTGGTGAACCGCATCGTGCACGATCAGGTGGCCGCGCATGGCGGTTCCATCTCGGCTGAACACGGCATCGGCCAGCTCAAGCGCGAGGAAGTGCTGCGCTACAAGTCCGCGGTGGAGATGGACCTGATGCGCGCGGTAAAGGCCGCGCTGGATCCGCGCGGCCTGATGAACCCCGGCAAGCTGCTCTAGCCTGCCCGACCCGAGGAGCGCTACTGAGCGCCCCCCGGGTTGCCGCTTACGCTGCCAGTGCCTCCTGCGCGCTCTGGCGGCCGATACCCAGACCTTCCAGTAACTTGCCCCAGTCGCGTTCCGACAACAGCGGGCGCATATTGCCCAGCACTTCCTGGAAGACCTGCGGCGGCATGCCCTGGCGTGCGCCCGCCAGCAGCGCGATGCGCTCCGCGGTGTTCATCGCCGGCAACATCCAGCGCAGGAACTTGCCGTGGCGCTCGGGCGGAATCGACGACACCAGTGCGTGCTCGATGCCGCGCAACTCCTCGTCGCTGTAGCAGGCCCACAGCACGGCGTTGTTGTCGGTCTCCTCGACCACCATGTGCTCCAGGTTTTCGGACACGAACAGGCCCAGGCGACGGTACACGTCGGCCCCCATGCGTGCACGCTCGGCCAGGTCGGCAGCCTCCAGCGCATCTGCTCCTGCAAGGAAAGCCTTGATCGCCAGGACATGCTCGTGATGGTCACCGGATGTCTGCAACGCCGAACCGGGGCGGCGTGCCTCCATGGCGGCGTGGATGAAGGCGTCCTCGTGATGCAGGTGGCTGTACATCAGCTCCATCATCTCGCGCAGCTGCGACGCGGCGGCCTGGCTTTCCAGGTCATCGCGCCAGTCGCAGCGACCGGCTTCGTAGAGGGTGTGCTGCATCAGGGCACGGATGCCCTTGTGCACGCAGGTGTACATGTTGTGGCGCTCGGCCTGTTGCTGGAACGGCATGGTGCTTCTCCCCAGAAGGAATGACAAAGACATGATCGGTGTTCGCTCCGCCGTGAGGGCGGGAGGAAGTGATCGCAGCTTAGGGAGATGCCGCAGGAGCCGTCGCTAAATCTTGAGTAAGAAAACCTTAAAGGATTGCTAAACCACGCCCGGAGCAGGGGTATTGCCCGAAGGTCGGTGGCGAGCGGCCCGGTGCGGAGAGGGAGAGTGAAAAGGGAGCAGGACTGCGTCGGGAGGTGACGACAGCCTGTGACGACTACGAATCAAGCACTTGCCGTGGCAGCGCGATGGCACTGACGTGCTGGCCCGACATCGTGTTGCTGTTTGATCTGAAGAGTGTTTCGCAAGGCATTGAAAATGAATGATTTCTTCGTGGTGGCACGGCCATTGCAATAAGGCGGCGCCCGCGGCGTACATCCGGTGTGCCGCAGTTCTGACTCGCAGGAGACTCCATGTTCAACAAGCCTTCGGTTCTGCCCCGCAATACTGGCCCGGTCGGCGAGCGTCTCGGGCGCAATGGGACCAGTAGCGGCACTGGTACTGGTAACGGCAGCGCAACAGGCGGTACCACGCCGGCTTCCGCTCCGCTCAGCCCGTCAGTGGCGGTGACCGAACAACCCACGCCGGTTCGCGCCACCGCGCAGACACCGCGCGAGACCGCACCGGTGACGCAACCGGTCGAGGGCAGCCAGCTCATCGTCGGACCGGACGTGAAGCTGCGCGGCGCCGAGATCCTCGACTGCGACACGCTGGTGGTCGATGGACGCGTCGAGGCCACCATGGACAGCCGCGTCATCCGCATCAACGAGCACGGTGCCTTCTCCGGCAAGGTGGGCATCGACATCGCGGAGATCTGGGGCAGCTTCGAAGGCGAGCTGACCGCCCGCGACCAACTGATCATCCATGCCACCGGCCGTGTGAACGGCAAGGTGCGTTACGGCCGCCTCTTGGTGGAGTCTGGAGGCGTTATCGCTGGTGACATCGAGGCCCTGGGCGAAGCCCGCACCGATGCCGCAGGCGGCAATCGCGCCAGCAAGCCGGCAAGCTCCGGCAATGCCAGTAACGACGAACACGCGGGCAAGCCGTTGCTGGTGACCTTGGGCACCTGAGCCCGGACCACCCGCGACCACACCCCGTTCCCTATCGTGGTGGCGCCTTTGGGGGGTAGCCACCGCGGTCTTGCATGCCGGCTCAAGGAGCCGGCATTTTTTTGCCTGCTTTTTGCCAGCCTCTCGGGCTGTGCAGTCGCACTGCACCCAGTCCCGATCTTCCTGCAATCTTCCTTGCCACGGTCCGTAGGGATTTTTCTGCGCGAATGCGTGTCACTTCCATCAGGCCTGGCGAGACAACGATTGGTCGGCCCGCATTTTCCTGCCCTTTCGGGCGGGTCAAGTTTGCAAGAATTCAATCGTCATTCCGTCATTGAGCCGGCATATTGATTGCGCAGTGGCTATTCTGGTCTGTAGAACCGCAGTTGGCAGGGGCAGGGGGACGGCACATGGCAATGGAGACAGTCCAGGCGGTTTCGTCGGCATACGGAACCGGGCAGAACGGGTTCGCAGCGATCGCCGGGCTCGGCGGCGAAGTGCCGATCGCCCGCGTGCTGGACGGCCTGTTCACTTTTGTCTGGACCCTGAATCCTGATGGCACGCTGATCGCCGCCAACCGCGCGCCGCTGGATGCCGCTGGCATCGATGCCGACAGCGTGCTGGGCCGTCCGTTCTGGGAGTGCCCATGGTGGGACCACGACCTGCGCGTGCAGGAGCAGCTGAGGGATTCGGTGGCCCGCGCTGCTGCGGGTGAGACCACCCGCTACGATCTGGTCGCGCGTTTGATGGGCGACAGTCGTACGACGCTGGATTTCATGCTCGCGCCGATGAACGACCAGCCCGGCCACATCAGTCACCTCATCGCATCGGCCATCGACATCAGCCGTCGCAAGACCAGTGAAGAGGCGCTGCGCCTGTCGGAAGAACGCTTCCGTGCCGTGGTGGAGGTTGCACCCGACGGCATGGCGATGGTCAATCGCGATGGCCGCATCGTGCTGGTCAACCAAGGGTTGGAGCGCATGTTCGGCCACCGCCGTGAAGAGATGCTCGGCCAGCCGGTGGAGATGCTGATGCCGACCCGTTACCACGGCATGCACCTCGGTCTGCGGTCAGCCTATCTCCAGTCGCCGACCACGCGTGACATGGCTGGGCGCCGCGAGTTGTTCGCGCTGCGGCGCGACGGCAGCGAATTTCCGGTGGAGATCGGCCTCAATGCCTTGCAGACGGCGGATGGCATGCATGTGCTGGCGACCATCGTGGACGTCACCAAGCGCAAGGCCGACCAGGCCCTGCTCAACAAGTCACTGGAAGAGAAGACGGTGCTTCTCAACGAGGTGCACCACCGTGTGAAGAACAATCTGCAGGTCATCTCCAGCCTGCTCAACCTGCAGTCCTCCACCTCTACACCGGAAGCTCGCGTAGTGCTGGCGGAGAGCCAGAGCCGCGTGAAGGCAATGGCGCTGATCCACCAGTTGCTGTATGAGCGCAACGATTTCTCGCGCATCGAGTTGAGCGTGTATGTGGCGCGCCTCGCTGGCCTGTTGCGCGAGACCTTCCTGCGCCAATCCGCCCGCATCACGCTGAACGTCAACAACGAGGCGCTGGGACTCGGCATCGACCTCCAGCGTGCCGTGCCCTGCGGCCTTCTGGTGAATGAGCTGGTCACCAATGCCATCAAGCACGCTTTCCCGGACGACCGGCCGGGCCGCGTGGACATCACCTTGCGGCGAAGTTCGGATGGCAGCGGCATCATCATCGTCGCCGACGACGGCATCGGCCTGCCGGCGGACAAGGAGCTCGGCAAGGCGAGTTCGCTGGGCTTCCAGCTCATCCCGCTGCTGGTGGAGCAACTCGGCGGAGAGATCGGCGTGTCGCGTGATGGCGGCACCGTTTTCACCTTGCTCTTTCACCCGGAGGATCGCGCATGAACCCGCGCGTCATGATCGTGGAAGACGAGCGCATCGTCGCTCTGGATCTCAAGATCAGTATCGAACGCCTGGGTTACGACGTGGTGGCGATTGCCGCCAACGACGTCGACGCGCTGCGCGAAGCCGAGCACCAGCAGCCCGACCTGATCCTCATGGACATCAACCTCGGCGGACCGGTAGACGGCACCGAGGTGGCGCGCCAGATCCACGACCGCTGGCACACGCCGGTGGTGTTCCTCACGGCCTACGCCGAGGAGGCCAACCTTGCACGTGCCGAGGCCAGTGCGCCCTATGGCTACCTGCTGAAACCCTTCGACCTTCGCGAGCTGTCCGCCACCATGCGCATGGCGCTGGTGCGGCACGGCGTAGAGCAACAGGTGCATCGCTCCGAGCAACGGCTGGAAATGGCCATGGATGCCGCGCGCCTCGGCGTATGGGAATGGGAGAGCGGGGCACCGCGCGCAGAGGGAGAGGAGCGTCAGGGCCACGATCGCTTCTTCGCATCCGGCCATGTCGCCAGCATTCTCGGCGCCCAGCCGGAGATCTACCGGGGCATCCCGGAGAGCTTCCTCGGCCATGTTGTGGAGGAGGACCGCCTCGAGGTCGAACGTGCTCTCGAGACGCGCAAGGAGGTGAGCGCCACCGTGCGCATACTGCACGACGAGCCGAACGGCGGGCAGCTGCCGCGCTGGGTGGAGCTGCACGCCCGTGTATTCGATGAACCCGCAGGCTCCCGCCGGGTGGTGGGCGTCATCCGCGACGTGACCGAGCGCCGCCTGCACGAAGAGCAGCTGCGCCAGGCCAGCGTTGTGTTCCAGACCACCGCCGAGGGCATCGTCGTGCTGGACGAGGAGCGTCGCATCGTGTCGGCCAACCCGGCTTTCTGCCGTCTCACGGGCTACGACATCGACGAGGTGCGCGGCCTCGACCCCGACACCTTCCTGCATGCGCGCCGGCACAGCGACCAGTTCTACCCCCGCCTGCTGGAGACCGAGCGTGGCTACTGGCACGGCGAGATCGCCTGCCTGCGCAAGAACGACGAAGTGTTCCCCGCCTGGCAGCACGTCTGCGCGGTGCGTGACGACAGTGGTGCGGTGAGCCATTACGTCGTGGCCATCTCCGACATCAGTGCGATCCGCCAGGCGGAAGCGCAGATCAATCACCTGGCCTATCACGATGCGCTGACCGGCCTTGGTAACCGCCACCGTTTCGACGAGTCGCTGGAGATGGAACTGGAACGCGCACGTCGCACCGGCCAGCGCCTGGCCCTGCTGTACATCGACCTCGACGGCTTCAAGCTGGTCAACGACACCATGGGTCACGCCAGTGGTGACCAGTTGCTGAAAGCGGTGGCCAACCGCATCCGCTCGCACCTGCGGCGCGGCGATATCGCCATCCGATTGGGGGGCGATGAATTCGTGGTCATCGTGCCGGAGGTGGCCCGCGAGCAGGACTGCGCGGCTCTCGCCGAAAAGCTGCTGCGCGAGATCAGTACGCCGGTGACGCTGCCGCGCGAGCAGGTGCTGGTCACCGCCAGCGTCGGCATCGCGATCTTTCCCGACAACGCCACCGAGCGCGAGGACCTGGTGAAAGCGGCCGACAGCGCCATGTACGGTGCCAAGGCACGCGGCCGCAACCGCTATGCCTTCTACTCGCCGGACATGGCGGCGCGCGCGCGCGAGCGCATGAACATCGAGATGGGCCTGCGCCGCGCGCTGCAGGAGAACCAGTTGCAGCTCTACTACCAGCCGGTGGTGAACCTCGCCAATGGCGAGCTGATCGGCTTCGAGGCACTCATCCGCTGGCTGCATCCGGAACACGGCCTCATTTCGCCGGCGCGCTTCATTCCGGTGGCGGAGGAGAGCGGGCTCATCGAGCCCATCGGCGAATGGGTCATCGAGCAGGCCTGCAAGACCGGTGCTGCCTGGCTGGCAGAGGGTTTCCCGCCGGTGCGCATGGCGGTCAACGTGTCGGTGCGGCAGATGGCCGGCGATGCGCTGGTAGAGCATGTGGCCCGCGTGATCGAGCGCACCAATTTCCCGGCGCGCTACCTCGAGATCGAGATCACCGAGAGCACCCTGCAGACCATTGAGCACAGCCAGGGCTTGCTGTACCTGCTGCGTTCGCTCGGCGTGTCGATTGCCATTGATGACTTCGGCACCGGCTTCTCCTCGCTGGGCCTGCTCAAGCACCTGCCGATCGATCGCATCAAGATCGATCGTTCCTTCGTGCGTGACCTGCCCGACGACCAGAACGATGCCGCCATCACGCGCGCCATCGTCGCCATGGCCAAGAGTCTTGGCCTGCTGATCACCGCGGAGGGCGTGGAGACGCCCGCGCAGCGCAGCTTCCTGCGTGAGCTCGGTTGTGAAGACGCGCAAGGTTTCCTGTTCGCTGCGCCGATGCCGGAGCGCGAAGTGCGTGCCTTGCTGGGCAAGGGCAACCTGCGCACCTCGCTCAACTGAGGCGGAGTCGCGCGCGTCGCACCGCGTGCGCCGGGCCGCAAGGCGCGGTCAGATCCGATGAGCCGCCTTGCAGCTGGTCTGACCTGTCAGACCTCGGCAGTCCTTGCCAGCGCCAGTGCTGGCGCGGCTTTCAGGCATACCCCGTGCTTAGTTCCCCCGGCGGATTTTCCGCAACCTGCCAGGGAGAACTCGTTTCATGGACAACCAGCTGATCCAGCTCATTGCCCGACTCAAGATCCAGTTCCGCAAAGAGAAAGGTTTGCAGATCAACACCCAGCGCTTCTTCGATGATGCCGCCTACCGCATCGCGGTGCTGGATGAAGCCGATACCGCCGAGAGCGAAGAGCTCGTCACCCTTGCCATCACCCTGCGCGACCGCCTGGGCATGATTGCCCAACCCGCGGTACACGCTCCCAGTCCGGTGCCCGTCAGCACCACCCCGGTGCCGCCGCCTGCTGCGCGCACTGACAAAGGCGACATGCGCAGCTACAAGTTCGGCGCGCGTTCCTGGTAAGCCGAGGTCAGCAGCGAAAAGAAACCCGGAGACCGACCCTTGGCGCACCGCGGGCGGCGCGCCGGTCTGGGGAGGAGCTGCCAGCAGGGCAGTCTCCGGGTGGTCGGCCTGAAGGAGAGGGGATGGCCGACCTGAGATCCCGGCGTGGCACGCGCCGGGGCGGGAACCTGTGAGGCGGGCAGGAAGCCGGCCCGCCGTTCCTTCAACAGTGAGCAGCGTTGCTTACCACCAGGCCTCGGCCTGCACGCCGATGGATGACCCCGAGTTGCTGTTACCGAAGACTTCCTTGGCGCGTGACTCGTTGACCCAACCGGTGCCGAGCACAGCCTTGGCGGCGTCGTTCCAGCGCGCGTACGTATAGAAGACACGGAAGGTCGGACGCGATCCCGCCTCGTTGCCGGCAGAGATCGCGCCGGCCAGTGTCAGCTTGGTGAGGTTGCGTGTCTCTCCATTGTCGGGTTTGACGATGTCGTGCCCGAGTTCGACCAGAAAGCGGAAGGGGCCGGAGATGTGCGTATCCGTGCGCCCGCCCAGTGAGTACCAGGTGCTGTCGCCAGCCGCCTTCTCGTTGCGCCAGCGCACTTCACCAATCACGTCCCAATCGGTCGCGCGCAACATCTTGCCTGTTTGCTGGATCACCAGACGGGTGTTCTTCTGGTCGACGGCGCCACGAGCCGTGTTGTTCTTGTCGTAGCGCGCGCCGATCAGCGTCTCGCCCTCGCCGATCCAGCCTTTGGCCCGATGGTAGATGCCGAGTGCATGGCCAGACGGCTGGCCGTTCGGTGAAGTGTTCGTGTTCTGGTCCTCACTGCGGCTCTGACCCTCGTAGGTCGCATACACGGACAGCGAGCTGTCCTTGCCGGTCTTGATGTCGGTGAGGCGAAGTGGCAGTGCGAAGCGGTTGTCGTTCACGTCGCTGTCCAGGCCGCTCATCATGAACGCGGCGGAGAACTTGCCGATGCCTACGTTGATGTCCTCGACACCCGCGCCGTCACCGTCGTTGCGTTCCAGAAACTGGTCGTTGATGCCCAGTTGAAGACGGTTGTAGAAGCGGCGACCCGCCCACACGGTACCGCCGTTGAGCTGCGGCACGTTGCGGCCGTAGGCATACACCTGACCGAAGCGCGTGGTCAGCTCGGATGTCCCGTTCTCGATCTGCCCGTAGGCGCGGTAGACCGACGGCATGAAGTGAACCCGCCATTCGGAACCATCCTGCGTCTTCGCGATGGTCGTCGCGAGGTTAGGTTCGATGGTGTAGTCACACTCGTTGCCCAGGCGCCATTTCGTGTCCGCGCCAGGCAGCTGGAAGCAGGTCATCGTGCCCCCCCGCGAGTTGACGCCTGTGCCGGCGCGGAAGTACCCGCTGAAATCCACGGCCCCGATTTCAGCGGCCTGCGCGGACAGACTGCCCGTCACTGCCAGTGCGATAAGGCTCAATCCGATCTTGTTCATTCCCTGTCTCCTCGTGTGGCGTTGGCTGCATGTGACCGGTTCGTCCGGGCGGTCACGTCCCTGTTGTGAAATCGTTTTCATGTGCGTTGCCCATCATGCTGCTGCGATATCGGAGGCGTGCAGCGTCCCTGCGCGTTGCCGCAAGGCAGCGCGCGCTGGCTTCAGCGTCGGGAAAGTGGGGGGAGGGGGCTTATGCGGAGGACATGGCGCGTCCCGCCGCGTCGAAGATGGCGACGTGCTCGGCCTGCGGCAGCAGGCCGACCGTGGCGCCGGGCTCGAGTCCGTCCGGGTGGGCGGACAGACGGACCGCTACCGGATCGCGTTGCCCCGCCAGCGAGGCATACATGATCACCGAGTCGCCGAGGTGTTCCAGCAGCTCCACGCGCGCGCGCAGTCCGTCGCCCGTACGTGTCAGTGAGATGTGTTCCGGCCTCACGCCCAGCGCGACCGGCACCGCTGCGCCAACTGGACGGTTCAGCGAGATTTCTCCCGCATCGCCCAGGCGTAACCGCAAGGAGCCGGTGCTTGCGGAGGGGGCAGGTTCGCAGCGCAGGAAATTCATGCGCGGAGACCCGAGGAAGCCGGCCACGAAACGGCTGGCCGGGCGCTCGTAGAGATCCAGCGGGCGGCCCACCTGTTCGATGCGGCCGGCATTGAACAGGGCGATGCGGTCGCCCAGGGTCATCGCCTCCACCTGGTCGTGGGTGACGTAGATCATGGTGTTGCCGATCTCGCCGTGCAGGCGCGCGAGCTCGATGCGCATCTGCACGCGCAGCGCGGCGTCCAGGTTGGACAGCGGTTCGTCGAACAGGAATACGCGTGGCTTGCGCACGATGGCGCGGCCGATCGCCACGCGCTGGCGCTGGCCGCCGGACAGCGTCTTCGGGCGTTTGTCGAGCAGGTGACTGATCTGCAGGATCTCCGCCGCGCGGCCCACGGCGGCGCCGATCGCGTCGCGCGATTCGCCGGCCAGCTTCAGCGCGAAGCCCATGTTCTCGGCCACCGTCATGTGCGGATACAGCGCGTAACTCTGGAACACCATCGCGACGCCGCGTCGTGACGGCTCCACGTCGTTGATGCGCTCACCGCCGATGAGGATGTCGCCCCCGGTGATGTCCTCCAGCCCGGCGATCATCCGCAGCAGCGTGGACTTGCCGCAACCAGAGGGGCCGACGAAGACGAGGAACTCGCCGTCCTGCACTTCCAGGTCGATGCCGTGGATCACGTCGGTGCCGTCGGTGTAGGTCTTGCGCACGTTGCGCAGGCTCAGTCCGGCCATGGTTCAGCCTCCCTTCCTGTGGCCACGCTGGGTGGCGATGAAATCGCGGTACCAGTGCGCGCTTTCCTTCGGCGTGCGCGCCTGGGTCTCGTAATCGACGTGGATCAGGCCGAAGCGTTTGGCATAACCCGAGTTCCACTCGAAATTGTCCAGCAGGCTCCAGTAGAAGTAGCCGCGCACGTCCACGCCGGCGGCGATGGCGGCGGACAACGCGGCAAGGTGGCTGCGCAGGTACTCGGTGCGCGCATGGTCCGGCACACGCTGGCCGGCCACTTCGTCGCGGTTGGCCATGCCGTTCTCGGTGATGTAGATCGGCGGCAGTTCGTAGTCCTGGTTGATGCGCAGGAGCAGTTCGGTCAGCCCTTGCGGATAGTTCTCCCAGCCCATGTCGCTGACGCCCATCAGCATCGGCGCCGGCACCGGCGGCACGTCGGTGGAGGCCCAGGTGCGCGTGTAGTAGTTGATGCCCAGGAAATTGAGCGGCACGTTGATCAGCGCCATGTCGCCGTCGTGGATCTCTGGCAGCGGCCGGCCTTCGATCTCCGGGTAGCGGCCGAGGAAGATCGGCTCCATGTACCAGCGCACGAAGTTGGCATACGCGTTCTCGGCCGCGCGTACGTCGGCCGGCGTATTGCGTGCCGGGGTGGCCGGCGCCTGGTTCAGCACGATGCCCAGCGGTGTCTTGCAGCCGGACGCACGCAGCGCGGCCAGCGCCATGCCGTGCGACAGCAGCAGGTGGTGCGACACCTGGTTGGCGAGCTTCGCGTCGCGCAGGCCGGGGGCGAACTGGCCGTTCTGGTGCCCCAGCACGGCCGTGCACCAGGGCTCGTTGTGGGTGGCGATGCTGCGCAGGCGGTCGCCGAAGCGGCGGCCCATTTCCAGCGCGTAGTCGGCGAAGCGCGCGCAGGTGTCGCGTGCGCCCCAGCCGCCCTTGTCCTGCAGCGCTTGCGGCAGGTCCCAGTGGTACAGGCTCATGTGCGGGGCGAGGCCGCGTTCCAGCATGCCGTCGATGAGGCGGTCGTAGAAGGCGATACCGCGCTCGTTCCAGGCGCCTTCGCCGGCGGGTTGCACGCGCGGCCAGGCGATGGAGAAGCGGTAGGCGGTCGCGTTCAGGCTGGCCAGCAGGTCCAGGTCTTCCTGCCAGCGGTGGTAGTGGTCGCAGGCCACGTCACCGTTGTCGTCGTTCAGCACCTTGCCCGGGGTGTGGCTGAAGGTGTCCCAGATGGACGGCCCGCGGCCGTCCTCGCGGGCGGCGCCTTCGATCTGGAAGGCGGAGGCGGCGGCGCCCCATTCGAAGGTGGCTGGGAATTTCAGGGAGGTCATGTCGAGGTCGCGTTGCATGGTCATCGTGTTTGCAAGGGGGATGGGTTCTTGTCGGTCTCTCTTCAGCTCTTCACCGCGCCGGCAGTCAGGCCGTCGATGAGGCGGCGCGAGGCCACGCTGAAGATCAGCAGCAGGGGCAGCACGGCGATGGCGGCACCGGCGCAGATGGCGCCCCAGGGCGTCTGGCCCGTGCCCTGCAGGGAGCGCAGCGCCAGCGGGATGGTGAATTTCTCCATGTCGCTCAGCACGATCAGCGGGCCTAGGAAGTTGTTCCACGAAGCGATGAAGGTGATCAGCCCCAGCGTGCCCAGCGCCGGGCCGGTCAGTGGCAGCACGATGCGCCAGAAGATGCCGAACTCGCTGCAGCCGTCCATGCGCGCGGCCTCCACCAGCTCGCGCGGAATCGCCGAGCCGATGTACTGCCGCATCAGGAACACGCCGAGCGCGGTACACGCGGCCGGGATGTACAGCGCACGCGGTTCGTTCAGCCAGCCCAGCCAGCTCATCACCAGCACGGTGGGAATCATGGTCACGAAGGCCGGCAACAGCATCGTGCCCATGACCAGCGCGAAGAGCTGCTTCTTGTAGCGGAACTCGTACATGGCGAAGGCATAACCGGCCAGCGAGCAGAAGAACAGGTTGAGCGCGGTGGTCATCAGCGCGATGTACACGCTCCAGCCCACGTTCTTCCAGAAGTGCGGAATACGGGTGAGCAGGATTTCCAGGTTCATCAGGAACGCGTCGCCCGGCAGCAGCGGTGGCGGCACCGACATGATTTCGCGGTCGGTGTGCGTGGCGAAGATGAACATGAAGTAGAAGGGGATCAGCATGATCAGCGAGCCGGCGCCGACGATGGCGTAGGCCAGCAGGTTGTCCAGGCTGAAGCGACGGTGTGCAACGGTGCTCATGTCAGCGGCCCTCCGTGTCGCGGCCCAGCAGCCGGTTGTTCAGCATGGTCATGAGGGCGATGATCATGAAGAGGATCCACGCCACGGCCGACGCGGTGCCGAAGTCGTTTTCGCCGAAGCCGGTCGTGAAGACGTGCATCGCGGCGGACTTGCCGGCCTGGTCGATGCCGCCGGAGCCGGACATGCGGCCGTCACCCGCGCTGGCCGCGGTGAGGACGAAGGGCTCCTCGAACAGTTGCAGGCTGCCGATGATGGTCAGCGTCACCGCGAAGTAGATCATCGGCTTGAGCATCGGCAGCGTGATGTGGCGGAACTGCTGCCAGCGCGAGGCGCCGTCCATGATCGCGGCCTCGAAGAGATCACGCGGAATCGTCTGGATGGCCGACAGGTACAGCACCGTGTTGAAGCCCACGTAGCGCCACCACACGACGAAGGAGATCATCGTCTTGGAGTACTGCGGTTGCCACCAGTCGATGTTTTCCAGGTGGAGCAGGGCACCGAGCATCGCGTTGACCACACCGAATTCGCGTGAGAACAGCGAGGTGAACACCAGCGAGATGGCGACGGTGGAGGTGATGAAGGGCAGGAAGTAGATGCCCACGAAGGTGTTGCGCCAGCGTCCGAAGGCGGTGTGCAGGAAGAAGGCCAGCGGCAGCGCGACGAGGTGTTGCGGCAGGCCGCCGGCGATCCCCATCCACGCCGTGTTGTACAGCGACTTGTGGAACCAGTCGTCCTGCATCAGCACGAAGGCGTAGTTGTCGATGCCCACCCATTCCATGCCGCCCAGCCCGGTCGCCGCGTCCCACTGGAAGAAGGACACGTAGATGGAGAACAGCAGCGGGAACAGCCCGAACACCAGGAACAGGATGAAGAAGGGGCTGATGAACAGGTAGGGCGCGGCCTTGCGCATCGTCAGGCGACGACGCGAGGCAGCCGCGGGGCGGGCCACCGCGCCGCTATGTTGCGGCGTCGGTGATGCCAGGTCTTCGGCAATGAGGGAGGTGGAGGCGGGCACGTTCGTGGTTCCTTCGGCAAGACCGTCCCCCGCGCCGCGCGAGGCGAGCGCGGCGTCCTGGTCAGGATCGGGGGGCGGGCTGACGGGCAAGGCCATCAGGTTGCGGGTTGCGCCGGGGCAGGTGGTCCGCTCAGCGACGGCGCACGCGTTTTTCGATCTGCGCCTGCGCGTCGGCCAGCGCCTGCTTGATGTCCTTGTTCTTCATCAGGACGTTGTCCAGCTCGGAGTCGACGATCTCCTTGGCGACGATGTCGTACTTGTCCACTGTGATCGCCGCGATGCGGTCCGCCGCGTCCTTCCACAGCTTGCGTGCCGGCTGGTTGCCCAGGTACTCGATGGGCTGGTCGATGAAGGGATCGGTCTGCGCTTCCAGCAGGGCAGGGAAGGCGTCCAGCTTGCGGAAAGCCTCCAGCTGCATCTCCTTGTCCAGCGTCATGAAGCGGATGAAGTCCCAGGCCGCAGTCTTGTTCTTCGCCTTGGTGGGGATCGCGTAGAACGAACCACCCCAGGACGCGAAGGCGCCTTCCGGCAACTGCGAGCTACGCCATTTGCCCTTGCCCTCGGTGTTCAGCCAGTTGTTCAGGTGGCCGGCGAACCAGGCGCCGAAGGCCTGCGTGGCGAATTTCTCGCGCTTGTAGGCCTCGGTCCACTCGTTGCTCCAGGCGTTGATGTTGGCGTCCAGCCCGGCAGCGCGGGTGGCCTTGGCCAGCTCGAAGGCACGCTGGAAGCGCGGCGTATTCACCTGCGCCTTGCCGGCCTTGTTGAAGTAGATGCCATCGCCATCCTTGAGACCGGAGCGGATGTAGATGTCCTTGATGTCCACCGCGCTCGGAATCAGGTAGGCGCCGGTGGCGGCCTTGATCTTCTTGCCGGACTCGATGTAGCTGTCCCAGCTCTTCGTCAGCTCGGCCTGCGTGACGCCGGCCTTCTCCAGCATGTCGGCGCGGTAGAACAGGGTGCCGGGGCCGATGTCCGCCGGAATCGCCGCCAGCGCGCCCTTGCTGTTGGTGGCCTGCGGATAGCTGAAGCGGGTGAACTTGCTGCGGTACTGCGCGCCGCTGTAGGGCGCCTTGTTGAGGTCTTCCAGCCCGCCGGATTCGGCGAACTTGCCGATGAAGCCGAAATCCACCGCCATCACGTCCGGCAGGTTGGCACCGGTGGCGAGTGCCGTGGTCATCGCGTTGTGGTGATCGCCGTAGGACAGGCTCACCAGCTTGATCTCCACGTTCGGGTTCTTCTTCTTGTACAGCGGGATGGCCGCCTTCACGGCGCGGTCGAAATCGGGGAAGGAGGCCACCGTGATGGTGGTCTGGGCCGAGGCGCCCTGGATGGCAAGCACGGCCAGCAGGCCGGTGAGCGGACGCAGGACCTGCCAGGGGCGGGTGGGGCGCAGCATGTGCTTCATTGCACGTCTCCTCTGATGATTCTGTAGGTTTGGCATCGTTTTCATGAATCACGTCAGGTCAGCATCGACGCACGGCGCAGATCCGGCAATGCTGGTTTGCACTAGCAGCGGCCCAAGGCCGCCACAGCGTGCTGACGGGAATTCCTGTGGCATGAATATCCGCGCAGATCGAGTGCTGGCGCGCTTCTCCACTCTGATGGAAAGAAGACACGGGGGTTACCAGTTCCATCCAGGATCAGCGATTCCGGTCCAGAACGCTGTCCGGCTTTGACGCATGCGATGCGCTTGGCTGGACATGAACTGAAATCGTTTTCATGTTGTGGCGAATTAAAGTCATGGCAAATCGGCGAGTCAAGCGAAACCAGATCGTCTAGGGAAAACCACTAGCCGCTGCCGTATGGGCGGAATGCACCGCCATATAAGGCTTTAGGCGTAGGCATCGAAAAGCCGGAAGCAGTATCGGCGCCGGTTCAGGGCATACGGATGTGCGCGCAGTTCACGTCCGGTGTGACAACTTTGGTGCGCTGCATGAAAACGTTGCCAGTCTTCCGGGAAGCTTGGGTATGATCTGTCCGACAATCGTGGGACGGGTCACAACGCGACCCGGCACCACGGCCCGGGCGGTCGTGTCGTGTGCGGCACGGATGGCCGCCGGCATGACAAGACAGGAAGCCCCCCAGCATGCGCGACAAACCTCCCCGTAGCGCCGGCACCAATCGGAACACCAGGAGCACTACGCATCCGAAGGCGACGGAAGGGGCGAGCAGCCCCGCGCATGCTGCGGCCGCTCATGCGTCGATGCCGGCAGACGGCGCGAGCGTCACCGTCGTGGACGTGGCGCGCGTGGCGGGGGTGTCGCCCAGCACCGTGTCGCGCATTCTCAACGGCACCGCGCGCGTCACCGCAGAGAAGCGCAAGGCGGTGGAAGACGCCATCGCTGCGCTCGACTTCCGGCCCAACCTGTTCGCACGCAGCCTCAAGACCGGCACCACGATGACCATCGGTATCCTGACCCAGGACATCGAGAGCCCGTTCTTCACGCGTGCATTGCGCGGCATCGAGGAAGGCCTGGCCGGCAGCGGCTACGCGCCGCTGATCGTCAGCGGTCACTGGGACGCGGAGGAAGAGGCCGAGCGCATCCGCCTGCTGATGGCGCGCCGCATCGACGGTGTCGTCATCCTGACCGGCAACCTGGCGGACACGCAGATCGTCGAGTTCGCCACCCATCAACCCATCGTCGCCCTGGGCCGCACGCTGGTGGCGCCGAATGTGCGCGCTGTGCGTTTCGCGCAGGAGCGCGGTGGCTACATGGCGGTGCGTCACCTGCTGGAGCTCGGGCACCGCCGCATCGCCTTCATCGCCGGGCCGGTCGGTCACGTCGACGCCAACGACCGCTACGCCGGCTACGTGCGTGCGCACATGGAGGTCGGCCTCGACCCGGACCCGGCGCTGGTGGTGCAGGGCGACTTCCTGGAAACCGGTGGTGTCACCGCCATGACGGCGCTGCTCGACAGCGGCGTGGATTTCACCGCCGTCTTCGCCGCCAACGATCAGAGTGCCTTCGGTGCGCGCATGGTGCTGTACCGGCGCGGCCTGTCCGTGCCGGGTGACGTCTCGCTCGTAGGTTTCGACGACCTGCCCGCGGCGGCCTATGTCACGCCGCCGCTCACCACGGTGCACCAGCCGATCCACGAGATGGGCCTGTTCGCCGCGCGCGCGCTGCTCGGCATGCTCGGCCAGCCTGCCGAACCGGTGCCGCTGCCCGACCTGCAGATGGTGGTGCGCGAGACGACCGCCGCGCCGAAGCGCTGAAGGACGCGACGTATCCGGCGCTCCGTTCGCGCAGGAGCGGGTACGCATCGGCATGTCGCGGTGCTTTCCGATTAATGCTGTATGGCAGATAAAAATTACTGTTTTACAGAAATAAAAGCGTGCTTTAGGATGCGTTCTTTCCTGACCGACCATCCCGAGGACGCATTATGCCGCCCGTCTCCACGCAGGCCTTATCCGCATCCCTTTCGCATATCCGGCGCCTCAGCGTGTGGCTGGCGCGCTGTTGCCTCGTCCTCGTTTTCGGCCTGCCAGTCGCGGTGCTGGCCTACTGGTTGACGGCGGACACCATCGGCCTGGCCGTGCAGGCGCGGCTGGATGATCTCGTCATCCAGCAACCGCTGGCGCTGTGGCAACGCCTTGCCGGCGCAGGTGTCACGCTGTTGTCGCTGGGCCTGTTGCTCGGTGGCCTGTGGCAGGTGCGGCGCTGCTTCCAGCGTTTCGCGGCGGGGCACTATTTCGAGCTGGCCACCATCCGGCACCTGCGCCGTTTCGCGGCGCTGACCTGTGCGTCGGTGGTGGTGAGCTTCGTCTGCACGCCGGTGCTGTCGGTGTTGCTCACGCTGAACAACGCACCCGGCCATCGCCAGCTCGCGCTGGGTGTCAGCTCCGAACAGTTGTTCACCCTCTTCATTGCCGGCATGGTGTGGTTGATTGCCGCCGTCATGACGCATGCCTCTTCGCTGGCCGAAGAGAACGCGCAGTTCGTCTGAGCCCGCCATGCCCATCGTCGTGCGACTCGACGTCATGCTCGCGTTGCGCAAGGTGAAGTCGAAGGATCTGGCGGAGCACGTCGGCATCACCGAGGCCAACCTTTCGCTGCTGAAGCAGGGCAAGGTGAAGGGCGTGCGCTTCGACACCCTGGCCAGCATCTGCGATTACCTGGACTGCCAGCCGGGCGACATCCTGAGCTTCGAGCCCGAGGCCTGATACGTGTACGTGTGGCGTGCTGCGCGTGGCGTGGCACGCGTGTTGTGGTGGCGCGCGTGTTGATGCGCGCACCGGGCTGGGGCGCATGGTTCCCGCAGGCAGGGCATAAACATCATCGGTTTTCTTCGTCGTGTCGCCACACGATGAACGACACAATGCGGCCTCCCCCGGGGTGATCGACAGGGGCCGCCATGCCGCTGCCGAAGCCATCGCTCCGGCCTCAACCGATGCATGGAGTCCCACGATGCGCAGCACCCCGCCGAACAACGTTCACCACACTTCGCAATTCTCCCGCCGCCAGTTCCTCGCCTTCACGGGCGCCGTCGCGCTGGCCGGTTGCGCCACTGGCGCCGGCAGCAAGCCGGTGCCCAGCGTCGCCTTCCTGCTGCCCGGTCGCATCGACGACGGCGGCTTCATCGAGGCCGGCTACAACGGTCTGAAGAAAGTAGCGGAGCAGTACGGCGCGAAGACCAGCTACATCGACCAGGTGAAGCCCGAGGTGCCGCTGCTGGCCGACGCACTGCGCAAGCTGGCCGCGCAGAAGCCGGGCCTGATCGTCGCGCACGGTGGGCAGAACACGCCGGCCGTGGAGATCGTCGCGAAGGAATTCCCGGATCTGCAGTTCGTGGTCGTCCAGGGCAGCAAGGCGGCTGGCAACGTCACCAGTTACGAAGTGCTGCAGGAAGATTCCGCCTGGCTCGCCGGCGCGGCAGCCGGCCTGCTGACGAAGAGCAACGTCGTCGGCCACATCTCCGGCATCCGTGTGGTGCCCGGTCTCAAGGGTCGCGCGGCCTACGCCGCCGGTGTGAAGCACACCAACCCGAACGCGAGGCTGCTCACCAACTTCTGCGGCACGCAGGACGACGTGGCCCGTGCGAAGCAGGTCGCACTCGCCGAGATCAACGCCGGCGCCGACGTCATCTTCACCATGCTCAACGCCGGTCGCGGCGGTGCCACGCAGGCCTGCCGCGAGAAGGGCGCCAAGCAGATCGGCAACGTGCGCGACTGGTACCCGGACGCACCGGACGTGTTCATCGCGTCCGCGATCGCTGACGTCAGCCTGGGCGCGCCGCAAGCGCTGGGCGATATCCTCGCCGGCCGCTTCCGTCCCGGCAGCTTCAACCGCATCGGCCTGGAGAACACCGGTGCCGTGCGCCTCGCGTTGGCTCCGCAGGTGCCGAAGTCGGTCGTGGATGAAGTGGAAAAGCTGCGCCAGGCCATCGTCGCGCAGAAGATCAAGGTCGTCACCGAGTACAGCGGCCCCGAATTCGAGGCCTGATCGTTCACGGCTGCAGGACCGCCTGCCCTCGTTACGGGGGCAGGGCCGCGGCATCCGCTTTTCCGCAGTCGTTCCTGGGGCCGCTCCGGCTTGCGGCCTGGCCATCGCAGCGCTTGCAAGGCGTAGTGGTTTACACCCACCCGCCGTCCCTGGCGCCCTCAGCGGCGCAATCCGCACTCCGCCGCCAAAGCCCATGGCGTCGTGCTTCCGCGCTTTTCTGGCCTACTACCATACCAAAAGAGGTATTTCGCTCTCGGGATTTAGCATTGGCTGCACCTGGAACCCCTCGGCAATGATTCAGACGGCCCCGGACGCCATGTCCGCCATGCCATACGAATAAAGCCACAAGGCCGAGGAGACACGATGAAAAGCAGCAAGAGAGGCCGCGCAGCCGCGGTCCGTCACGTGGGTGGAAAGCCTGCAATCCGTCTGGGGCTGATCGCTGCCAGTGCGTCCGTTCTGCTCACCGCTTGCGGTGGGTCCGATGATTCCCCACCGGTCGCCAGCCAGCCGGCCCAGCCAGAGCAGGTCGCCCTCGGCGCGCGCGCCAAACCCTTGCTGACCGTCAGCGGCCGCCAGTTCAAGGACCTCAACGCCAGCGGCGCCCTCGACCCCTACGAGGACTGGCGCCTGCCCGTGGCACAGCGCGTGGACGATCTGGTTGCACGCATGACGCTGGAAGAGAAGGCCGGCCTCATGCTGATCAACACCCTGAACGCCGATTGCGCTGGCGCGGTGCCGGCGACGGGCACCGACTACATCAACACGCAGAAGATGAGCCGCTTCATCTTCCGCAACGTGGTGAACGCGGACGCGGTGTGCGCCGGCGGCGGCACGCAGCAGGTGACGCCCGCCCAGGCGGCCACCTTTACCAACTCCGTGCAGGAGCTGTCGGAGAGGACGCGTCTCGGCATTCCGGTGTTGTTCAAGTCCAACGCGCGCAACCACTACGAGAAGGATGCCCGCGTCGGCATCAACGAGGCCGCTGGCTCCTATACCGAATTCCCCAAGGAGGCCGGCCTCGCCGCGGCGTCGATCGGCGCCGGCGACATGTCGTTGATGCGCCAGTTCTCGCGCGTGATGGCGGACGAATGGAAAGCCATCGGCCTGCGTGGCATGTACGGTTACATGGCCGACCTGTCCACCGAGCCGCGCTGGTACCGCGTGCACGAGACCTTCACCGAAGACGCCGACCTCAACAGCAACATCATGCGCACGCTGGTGGAGGAGTTGCAGGGCGGCCCGGTGAATCCGAAGTCCGCCGTGGCGCTGACCATGAAGCACTTTCCCGGCGGCGGCCCGCAGGAACTGGGCCTCGACCCGCACTACGCCTTCGGCAAGAACCAGGTGTACCCGGCCAACAACTTCGGCTACCACCTCAGGCCCTTCATGGCGGCGGTGGACGCCGGCGTGTCATCGATCATGCCGTACTACGGCGTGCCCATCAGCGTGACCTACGAAGGCGTCACCTACGACCAGACCGGCATGGCGTTCTCGAAGCAGATCGTCACCGACCTGCTGCGCGGCAAGCTCGGCTTCACGGGCTACGTGAACTCGGACACCGGCATCATCAACGACCGCGCCTGGGGGCTGGAGAACAACACGGTGCCGGAGCGCGTGGCGGCGGCCATCAACGGCGGCACCGACACCCTGTCCGGCTTCAGCACCAACCAGACCATCACCGATCTCGTGCAGGCCGGCCTGGTGACCGAAGCGCGCGTCAATGAAGCCGCGCGGCGCCTGCTGCGGGTGCAGTTCCAGCTCGGGCTCTTCGAGAACCCCTACGTGGATGCAGCCAGGGCGGACGCCATCGTCGGCAGCGATGCCAATCGCGCCGTCGGCATGGAGATCCAGCGCAAGTCCATCGTGCTGCTGCAGAACAAGCCGCAGGCCAGTGGCAATACGCTGCCGCTCGCGGCGGGCGCCACGGTCTACACCATGGGCATCGCCAAGACCGACGTGGAGGAGTACGGCTACGTGGTGACCGATGGCGAGCCGAAGGACGCGGGCGGTGGGGCACTGCCACGGCCCAGCGCAGCCGGGCACGACTTTGCCGTCATCCGCGTGGAGGTGTCTAACCCCCGCGCGGTGACCGGCACGTACCAGAGCAACAACGTCGCGACCGGCATGAACCCCGCGTACCTCAACCCGCTGACCGGCCAGCCCTGGGGCGCGCAGGACCGCTGCGTGGCGCAGGCCGTGCAGGGGCTGTCCTGTACCGACAACGGGCTGGGTTTCGGTGGTGCCTTCCCGTGGGAGGCAGGCAACCTGTCCTTCACCACCATGGCGGCATCGCAGTCCTGGAGCATCTCGCCGTCGCTGGCCGACATACAGGCGGTGATGAGCGAGGTGGGCGCCGACAAGACCGTGCTGAGCATCTACTTCCGCCAGCCCTATGTGCTGGACGACGCCAGCGGCCTGAAGGATGCGGGCGCCATCGTCGCGGGCTTCGGTGTCAGCAACACGGCGCTGCTCGACGTGCTCAGCGGCAAGTCGTCGCCCGTCGGCAAGCTGCCGTTCGCACTGGCCAACAACCTGCAGGCCATCACCGACAACCAGCCCGATGCGCCGGGTTATCCGCTGGCCGACACCCTGTACCCCTACGGTTTCGGTCTCGCGTATTGAGATGTAACGACTGGAACGCAGCTACAGCAACGTAGCGTTCTTCCTGTCGTAGCCGGGCCGCCCGTCGAGGGCGGCCTTTGTCCGTTCCTGCCGCCGGCCTTGTGCCGTGGTGGCGGGGAGCGCCCGGGTTGCATCTGCAGTGCCGGCTCATACAGTATCTGTCGCATGGAAATCCGCCAGCTCAAATACTTCATCGTGGTGGCCGAAGAGGGCAACATCAGCCGCGCGGCGGCGCGGCTGCACATCTCGCAACCGCCGCTGACGCGACACATCCAGAGCCTGGAAGAAGGCCTGGGCGTGAAGCTCTTCCACCGCACCACTTCCGGCGTCGAACTGACACAGGCCGGTGTGCTGTTGCTGCAGCACGCACGCGACATCAAGGCCCACGTCGAGCTTGCCTCGCTGCAGGCCCGCCGCATGGCGGCGGGGCAGGTGGGGCGCATCGAGGTCGGCGTGTACGGCACCGCCATGCTCGACATCGTGCCGCGCATCCTCAAGGCGTTTTCCGACACTCATCCTGATGTCGAACTGGCGATGCAGAGCGCCCCCAAGGGACCGCAGCTGGAAGCCCTGCGCCAGGGCCGTCTGCAGATCCTGTTCGACCGCAATCTCGTGGAGACGGACGATATCGCGGTGGAGCTCATCGCCCGCGAACCGATCATGCTCGCGCTTCACAAGGATCATCCGCTCGCTGCGCAGGACGAGATCGCCATCCCGCAGCTCGACGGCCTGCCCATGGTGGGCGAGCTGGGGCGCGTGCATCAGCGCAGCAGCCACATGTTCCAGCGCCATCGCATCGTGCACAACGTGGTGCACTACGCGGGCGACATGATCTCCGCCTCCATCCTCGCCGCCAGCGGCTTCGGCATTGCCTTCGTGCCTGCTTCCATGGCGCGCATGCAGCTGCCCGAGCTCGTCTACCGGCCGATTGCCGGCGAGCCGGACGCACACATGCAGCTGCACGTGGGCTACCGGCGCAACGAAACCAATCCGCTGCTGGCCGAGATGCTGGAGATCGCGCGGACGTTCAGCGACACCGGCGGTGCAGGGGCGGCTCCCGCGTCCTGAGTGAGTGCCGGCTGTGGCTGCTGTTGTTCTTGTTGCTGTTGCGATGCGTGCGATGCCGGCCGCGCATGGCCTCATCCCGGATCGGTATTGGACGCCTGTTGCCAGCGCTCGCCACAATCGCCGGCTCACCGACTTCCGCGTCCTCACTTCGGCGTCCTCACTTTCGCGCCCTCACTTCCGCGTTCCTCCACTGCGCTCCCCCGGCGGGCCGGCGCATCCGGTCAGGTCCTGATCGTGCCGCATGTCCGCCTCTGGCAAGCTTGTGTCCCCACGCAAGCACTGCAGGAAGAACGCCCGTGTCATCCCGCATGGATCTCCGCCAGCTCAGGAATTTCATCGCCGTCGCCGAAGAGGGCAACATCAGCCGCGCCGCTGCGCGCCTGCACATGTCGCAACCGCCACTCACGCGGCAGATCCAGGCGCTGGAGGAACAACTCGGCGTCGCGCTGTTCGTGCGCACCACCGGTGGTGTGGAGCTCACCCAGGCGGGCGAGGCGCTGCTGGCGGACGCGCGTAACATCCGCGCCCTGGTCGACCTCGCCACCGACCGCGCCCAGCGCGCCGGCAAGGGCCTGGTCGGCCGGCTGGACATCGGCAGCTTCGGCTCCGGCATCCTGCAGATCGTGCCCGAGCTGCTGTCCGCCTACACCAGCACCTATCCCGACGTGAAGCTGGTGCTGCACAACATCCACCGCACCCTGCAGTACGCCGCATTGCGCGAGGGCAGGGCGCTGGCGGTGTTCGACCGCTACCAGCCCAACGAGCCCGACATCGGCAGCGAACTGGTGGCGCGCGAGCCCTTCATGGTGGCCCTGCACATGCGCAACCGGCTCGCCACGCAGGGCAGCATCGGCATCGAGCAACTGGCCGACGAGCAACTCATCCTCGGCGGCGCCTCCGGCTCCAACAGCGGGCGCATCGTGCTGGGTCTTTTCCGCGCCAAGGGCATCGAACCGAAGGTCGCCCAGCAGGTGGAAGACATGATCACCACCGCCGCCATGGTGGCCTCCGGCTTCGGCGTCGCGCTGGTGCCCAGTTCCCTGCTCAACCTGCAGCTACCCAACATCGTCTACCGGCCGCTCAAGAACAACGCCAACGCCTTCATGGACCTGCACTGCTACTACCTCAAGGGCGAACCCTCGCCGCTGCTGCAGGGTCTGCTCGCCACCGTGCGCAAGTTCCGCGACCGTGCGCTGGACTGAAGCGCGGGTGGTGTGACCCGCCCGGTCTCGCCGGATCAGGCGCCCAGACTGGCCCCGAAACGCTCCAGGTTTTCGACCTGGATACCGATTGCCGTACGCATCTCGTGGTCGATCCGTGTGTCCGCCGCCGCGCTGCGTGCCCAGGCTTGCGCCAGCGGCAACATGTCGCGCCAGGCCTCCAGCGATGGTGGCGAGCGGAAGCGGATCTCCGGTGCGCTGTCGTTCATTTCGCCAGAGATGCGCGGTGCATAGTGCATCGGCAGCATGTCGTAGCTGGGTGCCAGTTGAAGGATGCCGCCCGTGTGCAGGAAGGACAGGTTGCCGCGGTGCATATCGGTGTTGCCGATCAGCAGGCCAAAGGCATACAGGCGTTCGGCCAGCAAATGTACCTCGGGCGCGATGCGGCCCTGCGCGACCAGCGACGCAGTGATGACAGGCCAGGCCTGATCTGCCTTGCCGACGAAGGCGTCATCCAGTGCTGCCAGCGACACCATGCCACGCCGGCCCAAGTGGTGTGCACCGCCAGCAGGCGAGGGCAGGCGGTCAAAGCGTTCGATCTGCAGGAACATCTGGTCGCCGGTCTCGAACAAGGTGCTCGGGCTCGTCGGTAGCCCCCCGGCGTGCAGTGCCCTCTGCGCGTGATGCTCCGCCACCAGCAGGCTCGCCCAGCGGCACGAGATGGCGTTGTCCGCTGCGCTGCTGAACTTCACCAGCACCGCGCACCGTTGCCCCTCGACTTCCAGTTCGGTGGTGAACTTCGGCTGCTCGCCGCCCGCGGATGAGCCCGGCGTCTCGCCCGCCAGCGCTGCGGTGGCAAACGCCGGGTAGTGGAGCGTGCGCGAGCTCATCGTGATGGCCGGCGCGTCGTCCGTCTGCAGGTAGTCCGCCAGCGCCATGTCCCCTACCAGCAGGTTGCCCGGCGTGTCGTTGCCAAGCGCAGCGATGGCGATCAGTGCATGGTCGTCGTTCCACAGGTTCAGCGTGTCCGGCAGATTCAGCCGGCGGGCGTGCTGGTGCGCAAAGGCGCGGCCCAGGAAGCCCTGCGGACGCATGTCCTGCAGCCACCACGGCAGGCCTTCGGAGAACTCGGCGCGTCCATGCTCGTGCAGCTCCGCAAGGTAACCGCCCGCTACCGCATGCAGCGTAGCAATGCTGATGGCGCGCCCGTCCTCGCCGATGCGATAGACCGGCCAGGCCCCCAGCCCGGCTACGCTGCGCCGCGCTGCATAGGCCGTCGCGCGCGCCGTGCCGTAGCGGATGACGCGGTCGCCCGCTGTCGCAACGAGTCGCGACAGCGTAGGCCGGCTGATCCCCAGCCGCTCGACCACCGTCCCCGCAAGCAGCGGTCCGTTGGCGAGAAGTGTGAGCAGGTCCGGAAGGCGGGTCATGGAAAGGCTGGCGAGGTGATGGTGAAACGATACTTGTAACGATTGTGGTAACTATAGTTACCCGGTGTGTTTTCGTAAACACATGAATAAATACACGTATTTCATTAAGTGGCGTGGAGGGCTCGCCAAAGTTGCGTGACGCATGAAACGATTCTGAAAGGCGCGAAGCACCAGTGCTCACTTCGCCCGACGTCGCGCAAAGCAGGCCGCAGGGTGGGCGCGTAGCAACCCACTCCTGCTTCAGCAAAGCATCTGCCCGTGCTTCACCCGTTGCTCCCGACCCCACAGGGCGGTGGGTCGTTACCAAGTCCGGCAACTCCGTCCAGACGCACCCCAGGAACCCCGCCCAGCGCAAATCCATCCGCCCTCGGCAGGCGGCCCGTCACCCGCCTACGGTATCCTTCCGCCTTTCCATCACCTCCGGACAAAGGGCTTTCCAGAACCGGTTCCAGCAAGGCGTCGCCGACGACGACAGTACACACAGGTACGGCGAGGAGGCGCAACGAAGCTGGAAGCGGTTCTGGGAAGTCCGCACAAAGCTATGGCTCAGTACGTCATGTCGATGCTTCGCGTGAACAAGATCGTTCCGCCCAAGCGTCAGATCATCAAGGACATCTCCCTGTCCTTCTTCCCCGGCGCCAAGATCGGCCTGCTGGGCCTCAACGGTTCGGGCAAGTCCACCGTGCTGCGCATCATGGCCGGCGTCGACAAGGAGTACGACGGCGAGGTGCAGTGGCAGCCCAACATGAGCATCGGCTACCTGCCGCAGGAGCCCGTGCTCGACGCCGACAAGACCGTGCGCGAGGAAGTGGAATCCGCGCTGGGCGAGATCATGGAGGCCAAGACCAAGCTGGAAGAGGTGTACGCCGCCTACGCCGAGCCGGACGCCGACTTCGACAAGCTGGCCGAGCTTCAGGCCAAGTACGAGAACATCATCTCCACCAGCGGCGCCGACCTGGAAACCCAGCTCGAGATCGCTGCCGACGCGCTGCGCCTGCCGCCGTGGGACGCCAAGATCGGCCCGCTGTCCGGCGGTGAAAAGCGCCGCGTCGCGCTCGCCAAGCTGCTGCTGTCCAAGCCCGACATGCTGCTGCTGGATGAGCCCACCAACCACCTCGACGCCGAATCGGTGGAGTGGCTGGAGCAGTTCCTGGTGCGCTTCCCCGGCACCGTGGTGGCCGTGACCCACGATCGCTACTTCCTCGACAACGCCGCCGAATGGATTCTCGAACTCGACCGCGGTGAAGGCATTCCCTGGAAGGGCAACTATTCCGAATGGCTGGAGCAGAAGGAAGCCCGCCTGGCCACCGAAGAGAAGCAGGAGACCGCCCACCGCAAGGCCATGAAGCAGGAACTGGAATGGGTGCGCCAGGGCGCCAAGGCTCGCCAGAGCAAGAGCAAGGCGCGCCTGGCCCGCTACGAGGAAATGTCCAGCGTCGAATACCAGAAGCGCAATGAAACGCAGGAAATCTTCATTCCGCCCGGCGAGCGCCTCGGCAACCAGGTCATCGATTTCAAGGGCGTCAGCAAGGGCTTCGGCGACCGCCTGCTGATCGACAACCTCAGCTTCCAGATTCCGCCCGGCGCCATCGTCGGCGTCATCGGCTCCAACGGTGCCGGTAAGTCCACCCTGTTCCGCATGATCCAGGGCCTGGAAAAACCGGACTCCGGCGAAATCGAACTCGGCAGCACCGTGAAGATCGCCGCCGTCAACCAGACCCGCGAAGGCCTGGACGGCAGCAAGACCGTGTTCGAAGCCGTCGCCGAAGGCGCCGACATCCTCACCGTCGGCAAATTCGAAATGCCCAGCCGCGCCTACATCGGCCGCTTCAACTTCAAGGG
This sequence comes from Moraxellaceae bacterium, assembly GCA_031119205.1. Lineage (GTDB taxonomy): Bacteria > Pseudomonadota > Gammaproteobacteria > Burkholderiales > Rhodocyclaceae > Uliginosibacterium. The sequence continues at coordinate 36,996 of JAVHYF010000004.1, forward strand.
CGGCGACCAGCAGAAGATCGTCGGCAACCTGTCAGGCGGCGAACGCGGCCGCCTGCACCTCGCCAAAACCCTGGTGCAGGGCGGCAACGTCCTGCTGCTGGACGAACCCTCCAACGACCTCGACGTGGAAACCCTGCGCGCGCTGGAAGACGCCCTGCTGGAATTCTCCGGCTGCGTGCTGGTGACGTCCCACGACCGCTGGTTCCTCGACCGCATCGCCACCCACATCCTGGCTGCGGAAGGTGATTCGCAATGGACCTTCTTCGCCGGTAACTACGCCGAATACGAAGAGGACAAGAAGAAGCGCCTGGGTGAAGAAGCGGCAAAGCCGAAGCGGATCCGGTACAAGCCGATCAGCCGCTGAGTTTCACGCCGTCATTCCCGCGAAGGCGGGAATCCAGTGGCTTCCGGGGCCGTGGATTTCCGCCGGACTTTCGAGCGAAGTCACATGCCTGCTATCTTCCGCTACAAGGGTTTTCGCTTTTTCTTCTATTCGAACGAGGGCAACCCACGCGAACCGCTGCACGTGCATGTACGCAGTGCTGAAGGCGAGGCCAAGTTCTGGCTCAAGCCGGAAGTCATGGTCGCCGAAAGCCATGGTTTCGATGCCCGCACGCTGAAGGAACTCGCTGCAGTCGCCGAAGAGAATCTGGAATTGATCGAGAGGACGTGGAATGACTACTTCGCCTAAATCAGTCCGCTTTGACGACGACAGCATGTGGGTCGAGCTTGAAGACGGCCGCGTCCTCGGCGTTCCGCTTGCGTGGTTCCCGCGTCTGTTGCGCGCCACGCCTCAAGAGCGTGCAGGGGTCGAGCTCAGCCCGTCCGGCTTGCATTGGGAGGCGCTGGACGAAGACATTTCAATCAGTGGGCTGTTGGCAGGACGTGGTGACATGACACATCCGCCGCGCTTGGCTGCGTGAGGCCGAACCCGCTCGCCCGCATTACGCGGGATCCACGACAGTGCGGCGGCAGACCCTGCATTCGAGGTACACGCGTCCGCGTCAGCGATATTCTCGAAATGCTTGCTCACGGTGAAACGCAAGCGGAAATTCTGCAGGATTTTCCCGATCTGACAGCAGAGGACATTCGCTCCTGCCTGTACTTCGCTGCCAAACGGACTGACTTGGAGCGGCTGGCGACATGACGCCGCGCAGTGTCAAAGACCATCAAAGCCAGTTGGGAACAACCTGCCAGGTGGCGAACGCGGCCGCCTGCACCTCGACAAGACCCCGGTGCAGGGCGGCAACGTGCTGCTGCTGGACGAACCCTCCAACGACCTCGACGTGGAAACCCTGCGCGCACTGGAAGACGCCCTGTTGAATTCTCCGGCTGCGTACTGGTTCCCACGACCGCTGGCTTCTCGACCGCATCGCCACCCACATCCTGGCCGCGGAAGGCGATTCGCAATGGACCTTCTTCGCGGGCAACTACGCAGAATACGAAGAGGACAAGAAGAAGCGCCTGGGTGAAGAGGCGGCGAAGCCGAAGCGGAGCCGGTGCAAGTCGATTTCGCGCTGACCTATGTACTGATCAGGCGGGCCACAAGTCCGCCCTTTTTAAGATTCAATTTCTTCATTCGACAAAGGTAGGTCGCAAACGAAAAACGGAAAGGGCTACGCGAGACAAAGCTCAATTTGATCAAGCTCGTCCCAAAATTCATTGCCGACAAGTTGAAGTCCGTCCCTGACGATTCGACGTAAATGGGGTCGATCAAAACGATCCAGCAGGCTTACCCAGCAATCTGGGTAAGTTTGTCTCATCACAAAAAGAGAAAATGATAGCGGCGTCATCTCTCTTCTAAGCGCAAGTCGTATGTTGTTGTCTAAGCCAATATGAAGGTGGGCCTTAGGGTGACGTCCTTTCATGTAGGCAGAGGTGTCTACGTCGTATCTTAGTGGGGTGACATGCGTACGAATATTAGCCGTCGCTACCGCCAATTCGTACTCCTCCAGAAATTCGCTCTTGTTTCTCGTGGTAAATGGGCGCCCACGTCTACTCAAATAGGATCTGAAGGACTCAACGCTAATTGGGGTATGCAAAAAGCTGTAGCTTGGTCCGTTCGCTTCGTCAAATATGAACAGCGAGTGATCTTCAAGCTTGACGTTGTACCACGAGTTCTCGATGCATGCTTTCCATTGGTCAAAGTACGAAAGTTCGCGAAGCTCGCGTATCTCTTTGGAGGTAATGCTCCACCCTGCTGTCCCATAGCAGTCGACAGGAAAGTTGGCTGCTCGAAAGGCAGCCCGAAGTGTGCTCTTATACATGGCACTACTCCATTGTCTTTCGCTTTACTCTTCTTCCTTGAATTTCTCTTAACTTCTTTCGAAGTACATACTCGAGTTCGTCCGGTTCCATGTCGTTTGCGAGCTGGGCAATCGCATCTTCTGCGTCTTCCACATCAACGCGGATCAAATCTCTTTTCATGCAGACAAGTTCTGGCTGGGTGGGGTACGTAAACCTTAAGTCCGGATAGTTTGTCTTTGCAACGTCGATTTCTGCGGCGAATGCGTTGGCGGCCGGGCCTAGTCCTGTTATGCATAGCCAACCTTTGGCTCTTGTCATCGCAGTGAAGGCTTTGTTTCTTGATCGTGGAGTGGGTAGCATGAATAATGCATCAATTCCCACGATGTAAACTATATAAGCCTCATTTCCTTTGGCCTTGTATATTGTTGCCAGAGTAACTTTCTTGTCTATCTGAAAGTCTGTAAGGCCGAAAGATCCGCTTTGTAAATTGTTTACTCCAATTCCTCGCTCGGTAAGTCCTTTGGTTAGAAGGCTGAAGTAACCGTTCGAGTTTCTGTCGTCGGCGCATATGACAAGTATCTCTTCTGCGGGTACGCCTTCTGAATTAATGTCAGAGAAAATCCGATCTACAACAAACGTCACTTCCTCTGTGGCGGTCTTGAATGACTGAACGTTTATTATTTCTGATATGGGGCTAGATGAACTAATTGTGGATGGGGAGTTTTCTTGAGGGCGCGTAATTCTGATCTGTTCGCCGGGGCTGAGGTTGCCTTCGGTAACTTGATATCCGAAGTCCTCCCAGTGCTCAACGGATTCTAGTATTTGCGACATCCTCTTGCTGTAGATGCCAAATCCAACCGCATGCGCGCAGACAAGAACCTCTCTTGGGTTTCGATAGCATTTGTGAAGAATAATGTCCTCTTCAAAGGATATCGAAGGCTCTCCGCGTTGGTCCGTTCCAAATAGCGATGCGGCTGTAGGGGTTTCAACGTCAAAAATTGTTTGAAAAACGTCGTAGGCAATTATAAGTTGTTCGTCTCTCGCAAGCGCCAGAGCCAGCCGCATGAACTCTGGTGGGAAGTCCTGAGCCTCATCGATAAAAACATAGTCAAATATTGGGTTCAGCGCGCTTGATTCAAGAAGTTGTCGGCATGCAAATGCAAACGGCTGCTTGGAGTCACCAGCTTGCGCTTGGCTGAGCGAAAGAGGTGGTGTGCCGAACTGCTTGGCTGCGGAATAGTAAAGCCCATCTGTTGTTGCCCCTCCCCAGCCGTGTAGAACCCGTATTCTTTTCCAGTCTGGGTCTTTGTCTTCGTGCATTCGATAGAATCTTGTTATCAACTGCTTGATGTGTTGATACAGACTCTTGGTGTAGAACGTTACGGCGATCCTTGCTTCAGGATTTCGAATGGCTGTCATTGCGGCCTTGAGGGCCAATACCACGGTTTTTCCGGACCCCGCCAATCCTCTTATTCTTTGTGGCCCGTATACGTCTGTCATGTAGGCGATGCGTTGGTCGCGATCGAATCTGCGTATTTCATCCTCTAGTCTTGCAATAATGGATATTCGTTTTTGTGGCGAATAACCTTCCGTTTTTCTTTCCTTCGGCTTAATCAGTGCTTTTGATCCGTCCAGCACGGATATCAGCTCGTCGTAGACTTCGTCAGTTAGCGGTGTCGCAGCGCGTTTGTCGTTGAAATATGCGGTGGCTGCCTGTGCTCCCACAAGGACGTTATCGGAGGAGGTTCCTTCCTGAGCCCATATTTTTGCGTCTAATTCGAATTTTAGTGCGCCGCGTCCAGCACGAAGCTTTGGATATCGAACAAGCCTAGAGAGGATCTGATTGAATGCGCCTTCGAGCTTCTCCTCGGCATCTGGGCTGGATGAGAAGGAAAACAACGAGACACCATGGTACGGGCTGAGTACCACCAAGTCTGCGAGAAGGAGATGCTCTTCTTCTCGAAACAAAGGAAATGAGCAGAATAGGATCGCGCGATCCAGTGCCATTTCTTGTTGGTTGCTCTGCAGATGGCCCACTAGGGCCCGCACATCCTGATTTGCCCGAGCAACTGACTCTTTTGGGAAGATTTGTAGGGTCATCTGTGTATTTCTGGGGCTGTTAAGTGCTGCATCTTTATCATTCTTGACGACTCAGAGCAACGTAGAGTAAGTAGCTGGCGTAAGAGTGGATTGCTACATTTGCCCAAGTTTGATCTCGATTGCGGCGCTTTTATGCCCGCATGGGTCAAAGCTCCGGCAGGCCACTTTGCGGCGGGCGCCGTTCGTGTCCGCACCGGGCACCTAGGAGCGTCGAATGTCTACCGTTCGGGAGTCGCTCGTAGCTGCAGCATGTATCCTCGTGAGTGGCAGATAGCCCGGAAGGCGTGATCCGGGATCGTTCGGTGCTTCCGTTCCATCCCAAGTTTCATCTTGCTGCACGCACCACCCGGAATGCGTAGGCTTGGGGTCTGTGCAATCTTCTTGAGTGCGACAAGATGCCCGCTCCAGACGACACCCTGTTTTTCGAGGATGCCCCGGTCTCCCTGTGGCTCGAAGACTTCAGCGCGGTCAAGGCGCTGTTCGATGGCTGGCGGGCGGCGGGGGTGGAGGACGTCGAGGCGTATTTCCGCGACACGCCCGCAGCACTGGAAAGCTGCGCGAAGGCCATCCGCATCCTGGCGGTGAACCGGCGCACGCTGCAGCTCTTCAAGGCCAGGGATCTGGCGCAGCTGACGGCGAATCTCGACAAGGTGTTCCGTGCCGACATGCGCGAGGTGCACGCCCGCAACATGATTGCGCTGTGGCGCGGGGAGACCACTTACTCGGGCGAGGGGCCCAACTACACGCTGGATGGCGAGCGCATCGATGTGCTGGTGCATGCGCGCATCGTGACGGGCCACGAGGCGGACTGGAGTCGCGCCATCATCGCGCTGGAAGACATCAGCGCACGTGTGCAGGCCGAGCGGCGTGTGCGCGAGAGCGAGGCGTATGTGCGCAGCCTGTTCGAGTACTCGCCGACATCCCTGTGGATCGAGGATTTCAGCGGCATCCGCAGCCTGCTGGAGGCACAGCGTGCAGCCGGGGTGACGGACATGCGTGCCTTCCTGGACAGCCGTCCCGATTTCGTTCAGGCCTGCGCGCAGGCGATCAAGGTCGTCGACATCAACCGCGCGACACTGGACATGCACGGTGCGGCGGACAAGCGCGAAGTGCTGGACAATCTGCACCGCATCTTCCGTGACGACATGCTGACGCACTTCGCCGATCAACTGGTGGAGCTGTGGGAGGGGCGCCCCTCCATGCAGTGCGAGACGATCAACTACACACTGTCAGGCCAGGTGTTGAACCTGCATCTGCAAGGCTCGATCCTGCCGGGGCACGAGGAGAGCTGGACGCGTGTGCTGGTGTCATTGACCGACATCACGGCACGCAAGCAGGCGGAAGCCTATCTGCAGTATCTGGGCCGCCATGACCAGCTGACCAAGCTGAGCAACCGGGCGCACTTCGACGAAGCGCTGAAGCAGGCGCATGCGGGCCCTTTCCCGGTCAGCGTCATCATCCTGGACCTGAACGGCCTGAAGGCTGCCAACGACAGTCAGGGTCATGCGGCGGGTGACGATCTGCTGCGCCGTGCGGGCGAGGCTTTGAAGAAGGCCATTGGTGAGGACCACTGCATTGCGCGCATCGGCGGGGACGAATTCGGCATCCTGCTGTGCGGCGTGGGCGAGCAGGAAGCGCAGGTGGCGATCACGCGCATCGAGCGCATGACCGGTCTCAACAACCAGTTCTACACCGGCCCGGCGCTGTCGTTTTCCATCGGCACGGCCACCGGTGCCGATGCGGCATCGCTGATCCGCGCGATGCATCAGGCCGACACCGCGATGTACGCGGCCAAGCGCAGCCACTACCAGCAGTCGGGGCGCGATCGACGTAGTTGAAGCGGCTATCGTTCAGGATGGGGGTGCGCGCCGGAATGCGGAAGCGCGTAGGGTGGGTTCGCGAAGCAACCCACCGCCTTTCGGCTGTGTGGCGCGGCGGTGGGTCGTCGCCGGGTTTGCCAGCATCGTCCGAACCCACCCTACGAATCTCCATGGTCACGGCACTTTTTTGCGCCGCAATGGTTTAAAGCACAGGCAGGTCGCTCACAGCCGTAACAGGCGTGGGCGACCGTCGTTTCAAGCATGTCCCGCTCGGGACGCTCAGGCAGTCTTTCCAACAAGGAGAACGATGATGTCGGTCTTTCGGAAGTCGCTCGTAGCTGCAGCCTGTTTCGTTGTGACCAGTGGCCTGGCGTGGGCCCAGCAGGGGGGCGCGACGTATGAGCCCTCGGTGGGGCAGGCGGGCAAGGACGTGGTGTGGGTGCCCACCTCGCAGACGCTGGTGGACAAGATGCTGGACATGGCCGGCGTGACGGCGCAGGACCGGCTGGTGGACCTGGGCTCCGGCGACGGACGCATGGTGATCACCGCGGCCAAGCGCGGGGCGAAGGCGCGGGGCATCGAGTACAACCCGGACATGGTGGCGCTGTCGAAGCGCCTCGCTGCCGCGGAAGGCATGGCCGACAAGGTGCAGCTGGAGCAGGGCGACATCTTCGAGTCCAACTTCTCCGACGCCACGGTGGTGACGCTGTTCCTGCTGCCGCAACTGAACCTGCGCCTGCGCCCGACGCTGCTGGAGATGAAGCCGGGCACGCGCATCATGTCCAACTCCTTCGACATGGGTGACTGGACGCCGGATGAGTCCTTCGTGGTGAAGGAGGGTTGCTCCGGCCACTGCAACGCGCTGAAGTGGACGGTGCCTGCGAAGGTGGGTGGCACCTGGAAGCTCGGCGACCAGCAACTGGTGCTGACGCAGACCTACCAGAAGATCGAGGGCTCGCTGAACAGTGGTGGCAAGGGGGCGTTCATCTCGGACACGAAGCTGACCGGCCCGAACATCCAGTTCACTGCAGCCGGCCAGCGCTACGTGGGCGTGGTGGATGGCAACACCATTCGCGGCACGGTGAATGGCAAGGACTGGGTGGCGACGCGGTAGGTGTGATGGGGTGGCGCGCGGCGCGAAAGCAGGGGCGCCGCGTGGTGTTGGGCGACACAAGCAAACCCGGTGGCGATCCACCGGGTTTTCGTTTTTCGTTGCGCGGGACGGTGGTTGTCGCCGGGTTTGCCAGCATCGTCCGAACCCACCCTACGGGGCGGAGCCTTTCGCGAGGGAGCGTTTCGTAGGGTGGGTTCGCGAAGCAACCCACCGCCTTTCCTCTGCACGCCGCACACCGCATCGCAAACACGGTCACACCCACGTACCGGCAAGCCCTTGTCACGCGGCGCCGGCATCGGCGACTCTAAGCGGGCACTGGTCTGGTCACCGTGCCGGCAACGCAGCCGGCACACCGGTTGTGCTCTCCGATTGGATGCCCGGTTCACAACCAGGCGCACTACCGGGCCTGCAACCCGACTCGCACCGACCAGGCATCGGAACGCGGGGCACACTGCGTCTCCCGGCCGCTACGCAGACACTGCGGCTCCCGCTCCCCAAGTCATGAAAGGCAAGTTCCCTTGCGATCCCTGTCTTCGTTGTCCTTGAACTGTGCGACCGCCCTGTGGCGCGCGCGCCATTACCTTTCCACGTCGGTCGCCGCGCTTGCACTGATGATCAGCATTCCCGTGTCGGCCCAGCCTGCGGCCCCCGCGGCGACGGCCCAGGGCATGTCGGGTTACGAGTGCCCGCCCGGCTGGCGGCGCCGGCCTGACCCGCTGGTACCGGGCAAGCGTTTCGGCTGCTACGGCACGACGCCGCTTGACGTGTCGGGCCGGCAGTGCCCGGACGGCATGCGGTTGATGCGTAGCGCGAACAATCTGCACTTCAGTTGCACGCCGGAGAATTTCGACGGGCTCCACCCGGTCGAGCCGGCACCGAATCCTGCTGCGTCCGGCACGCCGGCGCCGCAACCCGTTGCCCCGACAAGCGAGTGGAAGCCGGTCACGGGCTACAACTGTCCGGGCGGGTGGCAGCGCAACCCGCCCCAGGTTGTCCCGGGCCAGCCCTTTACCTGTTCCGGCAGGTTTCCGGTCCCGCAGAACAGCCGTCAGTGTCCTGATGGTTTGAAGCTGCAGCGACACCAGCACGACATGGGCTTCTCCTGCCAGTAAGCCTGCATCGGCCCATGTAGCGCGGTGCTGGCAGGGCCTGATGCCACCGCACGGTATGGGTTGATGGCGAGCACGCAGCGTAGCGGTCGCGCAGCACACGTAGTGTGGGTTCGCGCAGCAACCCACCGTCCGTCACGCACCCAGGCAAAGCCCGATAAAGCAAAGGCACCGACTCCCTGAGCGGGGGACGGTGCCTTTTCTGCCCACGCGGCTTCCTGAGGCTCGCTTTCTGAGCGCCGATCACCGAGGCGCGCTACCGCACAACAAAGCGCGCCACGGCGCACTGCGGTAGCTCACGGCTACGCTGGCTCACAAGCGGCGTAACTTGACCGTGCGCCCCTTGAGCTTGCCGCCGGTAAGCCGGCGTACCGCTTCGTCGGCGATGCCGCGCGCGACGGCGACATAGCTGCTCTGGTCCGTGATGTTGATCTTGCCGATCTGCTCGCGGGTGAAACCGGCATCGCCGGTCAGCGCGCCGAGCACGTCGGCAGGGCGGATCTTGTCCTTGCGGCCGCCGAGGATCTGCAGCGTGGCCATGGGCGGCTGCAAGGGGGCGTCGCTCGCGGGGGTGAGTCCTTCGAGCGCATGCCATTCGGGTTCGATGTTGCAGGCCTGGGCGATGGCGCCCAGGCGGCGCTTGTCGCTGCTGCTCATGAGGCTGAGCGCCCAGCCGTTCTGGTCAGCGCGCCCGGTGCGGCCCACGCGATGCACATGCACTTCGGGGTCCGGCGTGATGTCGACGTTGATGACCATTTCCAGGTCCTTGATGTCGAGGCCGCGGGCGGCGACGTCGGTAGCGACCAGCACGGTGCAGCTGTTGTGCGCGAAGCGGATCAGCACCTGGTCGCGCTCCACCTGTTCCAGCTCGCCATGCAGCACCAGCGCCTCGATGCCTTGCGCCTGCAGCACGTCGAGCAGGGCACGGCACTGCTGGCGCGTGTTGCAGAAGGCCAGCGCGTTGAGCGGGCGGTAGTGGCGCAGCAGCGTCACCACGGCGTGCAGCCGCTCCTCGTGCCGCACCTCGTAGAAGCGCTGGCGGATCTTGTGGCTGGCGTGGGTTTCTTCCAGCTTGATCATCTGCGGGTTGCGCTGGAACTGACGCGCCAGACGCGCGATGCCATCCGGATAGGTGGCCGAGAACAGCAGGGTCTGGCGTCGCGTCGGGCAGCGGCTGGCGATCCACGCGATGTCGTCGAAGAAGCCCATGTCGAGCATGCGGTCCGCTTCGTCGAGCACCAGCAGTGCGAGGCCGTCGAGCTTCAGGCTGCCGCGCTCGATGTGATCCATGACGCGGCCGGGTGTGCCGACGACGATGTGGGCGCCGTGTTCCAGGCTGGCGCGCTGCGGGCCGGCGGGCGTACCGCCGCACAGGGTGACGACCTTGATGTTCTCCAGCCCGCGGGCGAGCCGGCGGATCTCCTGCGTGACCTGCTCGGCCAGCTCGCGCGTAGGGCAAAGCACCAGGCCCTGTACGGCCAGCCAGCGCGGGTTGAGGAAGCTCAGCAGCGGCAGGGCGAAGGCGGCGGTCTTGCCGCTGCCGGTCTTGGCCTGCGCGATGAGATCGTGCCCCTCCAGCGCGACGGGCACGCTGGCTGCCTGGATGGGCGTCATCTCCAGGTATTCGAGCTGCCGCAGCGTGGTCAGCAGGGCTGGCGCAAGCGGCAGGGCGTCGAAATGAAGTGTGCCGGCAGGGGGGACGTCGACAGCGCGGGCGTCATCGCTCAAGGCGTGCTCGTTGGCGGGGTGATCCGGGTGCATGAGGAAGACTATGGAAACGATCCGCGCTTGGGAACGATCCGCGGAGGGTAGTCGAAACGGCTGCGGCCGCGTAGCGACATCGGCACTGTCTGCAGGCGACGTAACCAGGAGTGTCCGGGAGCGAGCAGGAGATAGATCCGCAATCCCGCAATCCGCGCATCCCGCCGTGACGACGCGGGCGCAGGACTGCCGGTGCACGCGGCCTGCAGGCATGCGCGTGAAGGCGCCGGACATCGAAAACGGGGAGAGCCGGTCCTCCGCCGTAACTGGACGCCGCGGCAATCCAGCGAGGGCAGGCGGTGGAGCGTCTTGCGCGCTTTCCACCGCGGCGGAGTTGTCCCGGTTCAGGTGGCCGGAGAGGGCCGGGAGTGGTGTTTCAGCGGCGGCGGAACTGGGTCCGCGCGGCGGCCGGGGTGTTGCGCTGCTCGATGTGACGGAAGGTGATGCGACCCTTGGTCAGGTCGTAGGGCGACATTTCGAGCGAGATCTTGTCGCCGGCAAGGATGCGGATGCGGTGCTTGCGCATTTTGCCCGCGGTGTAGGCGATGAGGCTGTGGCCGTTTTCCAGCGTGACGCGGAAGCGTGCATCAGGCAGCACTTCGTCCACGACGCCAGACATTTCAATCAATTCTTCTTTAGCCATATTTTTCCGGAAGCAGGGAAGGGGATAAAAAACAAAGCCCGGCTGAGCCGGGCTTTTCATCTGAGCGGGTTCTCAGAGCGGCGTGATGTTCGACGCCTGGTCGCCCTTGGCGCCCTGGGTGATGTCGAAGCTCACGCGCTGACCTTCGGCGAGGCTCTTGAAGCCGCCGCCCTGGATGGCCGAGAAGTGCGCGAAAACGTCCTTGCCGCCGCCGTCCGGGGTGATGAAGCCGAAGCCCTTGGAATCATTGAACCACTTGACGATGCCTGTTGCCATTTTGAATCTCCTGAAAATAAAGGGCTTGCGCCCGGGGTAGGGCGAGATCAAGACGACAGGGGGATCAGAGAAATACCGGACTTGCGAGGGTACTGCTGGACTTGACTGCTGGGACTTGATACCGCACGCGCACTGTGCACCTATCGGGCAGATAAAACAAGCTTTAATTTCAATGCGTTCTGTTTTTCGGGGTCGGGTTGGGGGCCGAGTGGTGTGTTGAAGCGCCCGATCGCCGACGCAAAACTCCGGCGCAAGACTTGCGCATGTCATGGGCCGCTTGTGCCCTGCGTTGCTTGCCATGCCGCATGGCGGGCCAAGGTTTGCGCGCTTCGGCACCGACATTGCGCGTCCGCGCACCGCAGCCCCCGGCCGTTCTCTGCAGACTTGGCAGCGTCAATTCCGAACTGTCCGTCAACTCCTCCGCCAGGGCCTACGCCGATGTTCCGCCAAGCACGTCGCCTCCTGCATCCTGCCTTTCCTGTGTTCCCGCTGTGTCTCCTGCTGGTTTGCGGCGCCGTGCGCGGCGCCGACTTTTCCCTTTCCGGCCCCGGCCTGCAGGACGGTGGCAGCCTGCCGCTGGAGCAGGTGCAGTGTGGCGGGGGCAATGCCTCGCCGGCGCTGCAGTGGAGCAATGCGCCGGCCGGCACGAAGAGCTTCGCGGTGACGATGTACGACCCGGACGCACCGACCATGAGCGGCTGGTGGCACTGGCAGGTGTACAACCTGCCGGCCACGCTCAGCTCGCTGCACGCCAACGCGGGTGACCCGGCCGCCGGCCTGTTACCGGCGGGCGCGGTGCAGAACCTGAATGACGGTGGCAAGCCGGGCTACGGCGGCGCCTGCCCGCCGCGTGGCGACAAGCCGCATCGTTATGTGATCACCGTGTTCGCTATGCCGGATGAGGTCATCAAGCTGCCGGCCAGCCCCAGCAATGCGATGGTGGGCTTCAACCTGCTGCGAAACGCCTTGGGCAAGGCGAGCCTGACGCTGACCTACGGCCGGCCGTGATGGTCGGCGGCGGGTTTGCGGCGGACCGTCGCAGCGTCGACCTGGATGCCGCGCCGGCAGTGGAGTCGGTAGTGGAGTCAGCAGTGGAGTCGGGTGTGGGGCTGGCGGGGTCGCGGGCTGCGGGTTTGCTGCCGGAGGCGCTGCGCGCGAAGATGCGCAGCGTGAACACACCTGCCAGCACGCCCCGGCCGGCCCTGTCCATGCCGGGCGTCTTCCACCTGAGCCATCATCGCGCCAGCCTGCCGCAACGCATCCGTCGCGTGTCCGTGTTCCGGCCGCTGCTGATCCGCGTGGCGGTCGGCACGAAGCGCCTGTTCGCCGGCGCGGCGCTGGTGCCGACGCATGAAGTGCCGGCAGGCGGCATCGCCGCCTTTGCCGCGCGCACGGAAGTGGACCTGATGAACGTCCCTTCGCAGCAGGGCTATCTGGCCGAGGTGCTGAACATCGCGCCCGACGCGGTGGAAGCCTTCCGCGGGCGACATGGCCTGCAGGTGAATGCCTTGCTGGATGCACGTGGCGACAGCGCCGCGCCGATCCAGCCCGGCCCGGCGCTGGCTTCCGCCTGGCAGCATCTGCTGGAACTGTGGCAGCACGAGCAGGCCCCGCAGCCGGACATCGCGCGGCACCGGCTGGAGGAAGTGCTGCTGTGCCTCGTGTTGCAGGGTGCCGGACATGTGCTGTTCGTGAACCGTCACGACGCCTGGAGCGAACGCCTGCGCGCCATCCTGCAAGCCGCGCCCGCCGCGAAGTGGTCCGCCGCCGAGGTCGCCACCCGCCTGCATTGCAGCGAGGCGACGCTGCGCCGCCACCTAGCCAGCGAGGGCACGCACCTGCGCGATATGCTGGATGCAATCCGCATGAACATGGGTCTGGGCCTGGTGCTCAACACCCAACGCCGCATCGACGACATCGCGCAGGCCTGCGGCTACGACTCCGCCTCCCGCTTCAGCATCCGCTTCCGCCAGCGCTTCGGCGTGTCACCGACGGAGATGCGGGCGACGCGGTGACCGGTTGCCCGGTCGGGTTTCGTAGGGTGGGTTGGGAGCAACGCGACAACCCACCGGCGGGGCAACGAAGGGGGCAGCGCGGTGCTTGATCGGCAGAGCGGCGGGTTGTCGCTACGCTCCGAACCCACCCTACGGAGCGCCCCACATTCCGGCGGATTTGCCAGCGTTTCGCGCCGACCAGCGACGGAGCGGTGGGGTTTGTAGGGTGGGTTCGCGCAGCAACCCACCGCCTTTCTGCCCGAGAGTCGAGGAGGGTTGCCTGGCTACTGCGTGACATGATCGTCGCATGCCGAACTACCGACGCAACTTCGTTCCGGGCGGGACGTTTTTCTTCACGGTGAATCTGCTGGAGCGGGACCGTGATCTGCTGGTGCGGCATGTCGACTTGCTGCGGGACGCGGTGCGAACCGTGCGCGCGGCGCGGCCGTTCGAAATCGTCGCGTGGGTAGTGATGCCGGATCATCAGCATTGCATCTGGACGATGCCACCCGGCGATGCGGACTACCCGGAGCGCTGGCGGCTCATCAAGTTGCTGTTCTCGCGTGGCTTGCCGCGCGAGGAGGGCATCAACGCATCACGGCGTGCGAAGTCGGAGCGGGGAATCTGGCAGCGCCGCTTCTGGGAACACACGATCCGTGACGAGCGCGATCTCAACCGGCACATCGATTACATCCACTTCAATCCGGTGAGGCACCGTTACGTCGAACGGGCCGCGGACTGGCCGCATTCGTCGATCCATCGTTTCATTGCGGCGGGGTTGTTACCGGCGGATTGGGGGGTGGAGGCTGCGACAGGTGATCGGGAGTTTGGCGAGCGGTGACGATCTTGTGGTGTGGGGGCGGTTGGTTGTTGGAAAGTCAGGGGAGTGAGTGGACGGGGTTTCCATTCTCGTCGCGCTGGACGGTGGGTTGTCGCTGCGCTCCGAACCCACCCTACGAGGCGTGCCCTGTAGGGTGGGTTCGCGCAGCAACCCACCGCTTTCCGTGGCTACTTCTTCAGCGCCTTCGCGTGGTGCGCGATGTGCTCGCCGATGAAGCTGGCGATGAAGTAGTAGCTGTGGTCGTAGCCCGGCTGCATGCGCAGGGCGAGCGGGTGGTTGGCGGCTTGTGCGGCGGCCTGCAGGCGTTGCGGCTGGAGCTGGCTGGCGAGGAATTCGTCGGCGTCGCCCTGGTCGATGAGCAGCGGCAGCTTTTCCTGCGCGGTGGCGATTAGCTCGGTGGCGTCCCAGGCTTTCCAGCTTTCGCGGTCGGTGCCGAGGTAGGCGCTGAAGGCTTTCTCGCCCCAGGGAACTTGGGTGGGCGCGACGATAGGGGAGAAGGCGGACACGCTGCGGTAGCGGCCGGGGTTGCGCAGGGCGAGCACCAGTGCACCGTGGCCGCCCATGGAATGGCCGGAGATGCCGCGCGCATCGCTGGCGGGGAAGTTCGCCTCGATGAGTGCTGGCAGCTCCTGCACCACGTAGTCGTGCATGCGGTAGTGGCGGGCCCAGGGCTCCTGCGTGGCGTTGAGGTAGAAGCCGGCGCCCTTGCCGAGATCGTAGCCATCCGCGTCGGCCACCGCGTCACCACGTGGGCTGGTGTCGGGCACGACGATGATGACGCCGTGCTCGGCGGCGTAGCGCTGCGCGCCGGCCTTGGTGATGAAGTTCTGCTCGGTGCAGGTGAGGCCGGACAGCCAGTACAGCACCGGCAGTTTCTGAGTGGCTGCTTGCGGTGGCAGGTAGATGGCGAAGTTCATCGTGCAGCCGAGCACGGTGGACTCGTGCCGGTACACGTCCTGCCAGCCGCCGGCGCAGGCGCGGTGTTCGATGCGTTCCATGTGGTGTTTCCTTGCTTGGTCTGAGCCCTCACCGCGAGTGGCAGAGCTGTACTTGATCGTTGTTCGGGGAGAGCGCTCAGAGAAACAAAGCGGAGCGGTGCTGGCGAGGCGCGGCGCGCAGACAGTACGACTGGTCCGGCAAGCGGCCGCAACGACGCCAGCATGGTCTCGCTGAGTGGGCTCAGTAGCGGATCACGGAGCGGATCGACTTGCCCTCATGCATCAGGTCGAACGCCTCGTTGATCGCGTCCAGCCCCATGGTGTGGGTGACAAAGGGGGCGAGTTCGATGTCGCCTTTCATCGCGTCTTCCACCATGCGGGGCAGTTGCGAGCGGCCCTTCACACCACCGAAGGCGGTGCCCATCCACTTGCGGCCGGTGACGAGCTGGAAGGGGCGGGTGGAGATTTCCTGCCCTGCGCCGGCCACGCCGATGATGACGCTCTGGCCCCAGCCGCGGTGCGCGCATTCCAGTGCGGCGCGCATGACATTCACGTTGCCGATGCACTCGAAGCTGTGGTCCACGCCCCAGCCGGTCATGTCCACGATGACCTGCTGAATGGGCTTTTCATGGTCCTTCGGGTTCACGCAGTCGGTGGCGCCGAACTGCTTCGCCAGTTCGAACTTCGATGGATTGGTGTCGATGGCGATGATGCGGCCGGCCTTCGCCTGGCGCGCGCCCTGGATGACGGCGAGACCGATGCCGCCGAGGCCGAACACGGCGACCGAATCACCTTCCTGCACCTTGGCGGTGTTGTGCACGGCGCCGATGCCGGTGGTGACGCCGCAGCCCAGCAGGCATACGTGTTCCGGGTTGGCGTCCGGGTTGATCTTTGCCAGCGAGACTTCCGCCACCACGGTGTATTCGCTGAACGTGGAGCAGCCCATGTAGTGGTACAGCGGCTGGCCGTTGTACGAGAAGCGGCTGGTGCCGTCGGGCATCACGCCCTTGCCTTGGGTGGCGCGCACCGACACGCACAGGTTGGTCTTGCCGGATTTGCAGAACAGGCACTCGCCGCATTCGGCGGTGTACAACGGAATCACGTGGTCGCCCGGCTTCACGCTGGTGACGCCTTCGCCGACCTCCACCACCACGCCCGCGCCTTCATGGCCCAGCACCACCGGGAACAGGCCCTCAGGGTCGTCACCGGAGAGGGTGAAGGCATCCGTGTGGCACACGCCGGTGTGGGTGATCTTGATGAGCACTTCGCCCTTCTTCGGCGGGGCGACGTCGATCTCGACGATCTGCAGGGGCTGGCCTGCGGCAAAGGCGACGGCGGCGCGGGATTTCATGTGGGTTCTCCTGGGGTGATGCACGAGTGATGTACGACTTGATGCACAACGTGATGCGGGTGGGACGGGAAGGGCGATGGTACGCGCTGATGGCGTCGCCGGGATGAAGGCGGTGTGGCCGCAGCCCAGGACATGCTCCGACCGGCCCGGTGCGCGGTTGGTTCATCCCGCATGCACCGGGCCAGGGCCGTCGCGTCGGAGGATGGTTGATCGTCGCCAGCGTCGGCCGGGCTGGCGGTGAGCTTGCTTTACGAACCCGATTCGTGAAATAGCTTGTCCCGGGGTCGGGCCTGCGGGCTGCAACAAGCGAAGGCAATGCCAGGGCGAGAGGCCGTTCCAGAAATTGACAGTCGGCGCGACCGAGTCTTGCGCGGCGTCAGTTTCCGGCGGAATGCGCGGCGGAGGGTATCAAGTCAGGAGGGTATTGCATCGTCATTGCAGGCATGTCGATACCGGCAACGAAGCCGGACGGAGCCCTGTCATGAAGTACCTGCTTTTGCCTGTGGTGCGGCTGTTGTCGCGCTGGTCCTGGAACGTGAAATTTGCTGTCGTCGGTGGTTGTGCGCTGGCGGTACTGGCGGTGCTGGTCGGCTGGACGGTGCGGGACGAGCTGGCCCTGCGCGAGGTGACCCGCAACGAGCAGACCGGGCTGGAGATCTTTGCGCCGGCGCTGGATACGCTGATCCTGCTGCAACAGCATCGCGGCACGTCGGCGGGGGCGATGGCCGGGGATTCGGCCATGAAAGCCGCGCTGCCGGCACGCACGGAAGAGGCGGAGGCCGCCTTCGCGCGGCTGGAGGCGCAGAGCGTGAGCGCCGATCCGGCCTGGGGGCTTGCATCGCGCCTGGGCAAGCTGCGCAGCGAATGGAATGGCCTGCGCCAGAACGGCGCCAGCCTGACCGGCGCGGAGAACTTCAAGGCGCACACCGTGCTCATCAACGACCTGATCGAAACGATCAGCCACCTGGGTGACCGTAGCGGGCTGGCGCTGGACCCGGATGCGAGCACCTACTACGCCATCGTGGCGGTCATCCAGTACATGCCGCAGGTGTCGGAGCGGCTGGGCAAGCTGCGTGGCATGGGGAGCGTGGTCCTGGCGCAGGAGACGATCGGCGACGCACAGCGTTCGGCCATATCGGAAGCGCTGGGCGAGCTGAACTTGGCCTGGGCCGACATGCGCGAGGCCTTGTTGCGGGCCGGCCTGCATGCGGAGCACCAGGGCTTCGCTGGATTCGTGGAGCAGACCGAAACGCATACCGCGGGTGCGGTGACGCTGGCCCGCAACGAGGTGGTCGCGGGCCGCTTCGGTGTGACGCCAGCGGATTATTTTGCGCGCTTCACCCAGGCCATCAGCGGGCTGGTGGATGGCACGCGTGGCACCTTGCTACCGGGCATCCGCGACGCGCTGGCGGCGCGCGAGCACGCCACCACGCAACGCATCGTGCTGACGACGGTGTTGGGCGGTGGAGCCTCGCTGTTGCTGGTGGTCGGTCTGCTGGCCCTGCATCGCAGCCTGCGCATCTCGCTGGACCGCCTGATTGCCGGCACGCGCATGCTGGGTAAGGGCGATCTGCGTCACCGCATCGAAGTGGATTCGCGCGACGAGTTGGGCGAGATGGCGGTGCACTTCAACGAGATGAGTGCGCAGATGGAGCAGGTGATGAAGACCGTCATCACCGACGCAGGCCGCTTGCGCGAAGCAGCAGGTCACCTGACCTCGCTGGCCGCGTCCGTCAGTGGGCAGGCGCAGCAGCAGAGTGATTCAGCCTCCGCGATGGCCGCAGCGGTGGAGGAGATGGCGGTGAGCGTGAACGAGATTTCGCGGCACGCGGCGCAGACCGAGACCGATTCGATGAGTGCACGCACCAATGCCGACGAAGGCGCGCGCCAGGTGCAAGACGTGTCCGGTGGCATCCAGCGGATTGCCGAGGTGATCGGTGGTTGTGCGCAATCGGTGCACGAACTGGGCGAGCGCTCGCGGGAGATCGAGCAGATGGTGGGCGCGATCCGCGAGATCGCCGACCAGACCAACCTGCTGGCGTTGAATGCGGCCATCGAGGCGGCGCGTGCCGGTGAGCACGGTCGCGGTTTCTCCGTGGTGGCGGATGAAGTGCGCAAGCTGGCCGAGCGTTCATCGCAGACCGCACAGCAGATCGTGCAGACGGTGCAGGCGATCCGCAACGGTACCGACCTTGCCGTGACTGCCATGCAGGGAGGTGTCGCCCAGGTGCAGGATGGCGTGACGATGGCTCGCGACACCGGCCAGCGCATGGTGGTGATCCGCCATAGCGCGGACCAGGTGCTGGGCTCCGTCGGCGAGATCGGCGCAGCCTTGCGCGAGCAGAACACTGCCAACGAAGAGGTGGCGCGCAATGTGGAGAACATCGCGCGCATGGCCGAGGCATCTCTGGCCGAGGTGCGGCAGGCTGCGGACACTGCGCAGTCGCTGGACCGCATGGCCGACGAGCTGGCGCGCGAGGTGAACCGCTTCCATGTGAGCTGACACAAGCTGCCGGGCTGCCCGCGCACCGGGCGGGCGGGCACGGCACCGGTTGCCTTCCCTGTGTGCTGCACTGCGCGATGGTCTTCGGAGCGCTGGTGCCATACTTTCGCCACGTTTTCCGTCACGTCGGCAGCGAGACCGGCGGTGGGAAACGAGGGGGGACCATCATGCTTCGATTGTTGCGCAGCAGCCTGTTTGCGTACTGCCTCATCGCGGGTGGCGCATTCATCGTCTACACCGGTCAGCGTGCCGACAGCCTGCGGGAGCGCGGCAAGACGGCCCGGGCGGAGGTGCTCAGGATCGAGAGAGAGGACCGCCGCCGCGCCCGCAGTTACGTGGCGACCATTGCTTTCTCCACCGAGGACGGCCGCGAGGTACGCGACACGCTGGGTCTGACGGAGAGCCAGGCGATGGACATGTCCGGCGCAAGTGCCCGGCGCTACCTGGATGTGGTGTACCTGCCGGAGTCACCCACCACATTCCTCGAAGCCTCCCGCATGTCCGCACCGGGCGTACAGCGCGACGTGGGGGTGGGCTTCGCGCTCGCAGGGATCGGCATGCTGGTGATCCGCAGGGTGTTCGGACAGCGAGCGACGCGTCGTTAGCCAAGGGGCGTCGCGGGCAACGCTGGCGAGCAGTGCAGGGCGGTCCGCTATGGGATGCAGAGGTAGCGGATGGCCCCGGGTATGGTGCTGACGGGGATGGCGACGAATTTCATCTTCCGTATCTGAACGCACTCGGCGTAAGACGGGCTTCCGCCGTCTCTTGCGGTCACCGGCACCTGTGAGAGCGACGAGTAGAACTCCTGCCCCGGAGTGGGCTGGTCCTCCCCCCTGGACCAACGTATTACCGACTTGGACTGATTGGCCTCGACGGTCCCGATACGCGAGACAAGTGCTGGGCCATAAATGGACATACCCGGGAATGCACCCTTCTCCGCGCCGAGATCGAGAGTGACTTCCGCCTCGTAGTAGAACGTGGGCGGACGGGGCGGTTGCATGGGGTGGCGCTTCTCTTCCAGGTGTGTCACGGGGCCGATGGCCGTAATGCGTAGCGACACGGGCGGATTCAGGACGTACTTGTGCTGAGAAGCGGGCAGGTATTCCGTGCCCAGCGCAGTGTCCCGAGCCGCGCTGGTTTTTGGACCAAGGCTATTGGTCGCTTTGAACGACGCCTTGCTGTCGGCGTTGATGGCATTGAGCCAGCGGCGCAACTCCGGGACGGACAACAGGAACCGCGCGCCTTTCACCGTCACCGGGTACAGCCGGAGTTCTTCGAACCGATAGCAGCCTTCTTTCGATGTTGGCTGCAGGACGATATGGTCGTCACGCAAATGGATCTGGCCGCTGGCGTTGCCGGGGACTCCAAGATGGAAGTCAAGCAGGCAGATGCCCTGCATGGAGAAGCGCCGTTCGGGCTCAAGGACCAGCTTCGTATCAGTGAACAGGAAAGGGCGAAGCGCGTTCTCGTCCTCGTCGGGGAAGTCTCCCTCGTAGGTGCCGGTGATGTCGCTGGTACTCAGCCCGGCGGCGGCAGCGATATTCAGCTGCGGTAGCAGGACGATCAGGGTGGCAAGCAGGCGGATCAGGCGGGTTTGCATCGCGCACACGGGTGTCGTCTCCGGAACGTCTGAGGTAATGCGCACGATAGCCGCTGCGATAGCAATCCGCCGAGTGCCTGGACGGGCGTGACATTCTCAGCGCGTGTGCCTAAAGACACACTTCGTTGCACTGCGCCTTGACTCGGATGGGGCGCTCGACCAATGTAAGCCTGACATCTCGTCAATCCGTCAGACAACGGGTGGCCGATGTTGCCCGCTCCGCTCGCGGAGTGAGCACCAACAAGACCAAGGAGACAAAAATTGAACGCAAAGAAAATTGCGCTCGCCGTGTTTGCGGTGGGCCTGTCTGCGAGTGCCTGGGCCGCTAACCGGCCGGCCGGTTACACCACCCTCTGTACGGAAGGCAAGACCTGCTCGGTGGCCGCTGCCACCAACGTGGCCTACGGCCGCGCCGACAAATTCACCTTCAAGGTCCTGACCGGCAGCTTCGTCTGCGGTGAAGTGACCTTCGGCGCCGGCACCAAGGTGTCGGGCGGCACGAACGAGTGCTCCGTGCCCTCGGGTTCGTCCAGCTCCAGCAGCTCGTCGAGTTCCAGCAGCACCAGTTCGAGCAGCAGCTCCAGCGGCACGGGTTCCAGCAGCTCGTCCAGCTCGTCGTCGAGCAGCTCCAGCTCCTCTTCCAGCAGCTCCTCCTCCAGCTCCAGCAGCTCGTCGAGCTCCACCTCGTCCGGCGGTAGCGGCAACGTGACCGTGGGCGCATGGCCCGGCTGCCCGGCCTACGCCAACCCGAGCAACACCGTGCCGCTGACCGCCAGCATCACCGTGCCGGCCGGCCAGACCTACGACGGTGGTGGCCAGCGCTTCAACCTGAGCGACGGTGGCCAAGGCGAAGGCCAGCCGCCGGTGTTCCTGCTGGAAGAAGGCGCCACGCTGCGCAACGTCGTGATCGGCAACCTGGCCGCCGACGGTGTGCATTGCACGGGCAACTGCACGGTGTCCAACGTGTGGTGGGAAGACATCGGTGAAGACGCCGCGACCGCCAAGGGTGGCCCCGGCACGACGATGCGCGTGGATTGCGGCGGCGCCTTCCTGGGTACCGACAAGACCTTCCAGCACAACGGCCGTGGCACCTTCCACATCACCCGCTTCGTGGCGGACAACTGGAAGACCAAGGGTGGCAAGTTCTACCGCTCCTGCGGCGACTGCACCAACAACGTCGGCCCGCGCACCGTCATCATCGAGAACTCGCGCATCCACAACCACCAGACCATCGTGGGTGTGAACAGCTCCTACTCGCTGGGCTACCCGGCTGACAAGGCCACGCTGCGCAATGTGTACCTGCTGCGCTGGAACGGTGAAATCGAAGTCTGCTCGACCTACAAGGGTGTGGAGAAGGGTTCGGGTTCGTCGAGCAACATCGGTGCCGAGTGGAACACGCCGAGCTGCAACGTGAACTACACCGACATCTACGCGGTGGACAAGCTGGGCGGCACCAAGAAGACCGGCATCGCCCCGGGTAACGGCGTCGATCCGTCGCCGGTGAACCGCGTGCAGGAAAACTGGAACTACTGATCTGCGCGGTGGACACGGAGCCGGTTTCCGGTTCCGCCAGGTAGTGGAGCGCCCGGGTATGCCCGGGCGTTTTTATTTGTGTGGCAGCTGACGCTGTGCGGGGCAATCACGCAGGTCGCCGTGCGCGATCAGCGTACTAACGGCATCGGTCGGTAACCGCCATTTCATCCATCGTGTAGTGAGGCTTGGAGAAAGTCGCCAGCACTCCTCCCGGATGGCTGGGACGGCGGGCGTTTCTTCTAGAACAGAATCTGAAGCCAGAAAAAGAGTGTCACGAGGATGAAGGCGATGAAGTAGGCCTTAACCGTGCGTACGGCAACCTTGGTCACTGAACGTGGAGGGGGATCGCCATGAACCTCCCCGGAGCGGGCGTTGATGACGACACGGTAAAGCTTGCCTTCGTGGCGATAAACGCCAAGCCAGACGGGAAGCAGGATGTAGCGGAAGCGGATATCTGTGTGTGTCGTTGTCCTGCTGGTAATTCTGTAATCAGTGCCACCGATCTTCTTGCCGATCGTGTCGCAGATCTTGTCATCCATGCGTGGCCTGGCGAGTTCGAAGGCTTGCTCCAGACTCATCGTGCTCGCCTCTACTGTGAAGCCGGCGACATAGTCCGGCCGGATCGGCTCCAGTTTGTCCAGCAGCCAAGGCTCGAGCGCATCCAGGTTTTCGCGTGGCATGCATCTGCTCGCAGGAACCATCAGATCGTTGAAGCTTCGCTGCGCGACGCCAGATACGTCCTCCCAGGACTCTCTGCCCTTTGGTCCTGTGCCACGCTTTCCGGTGTACTGCGTTGTAGTTCGGCTGTCGAAGGTCCAGTACGGCAGGTAGATGCCTTTCAGACCGTCACGCCCGGTCCGCAGATTCTGCAGTTCATCGACCACGCAAGGAGCATTCTTCAGCCAGTGCGAGAGATAGAAACTCGCCTCTTCGTAATCCACTTCGAACGGAATCATGGCTGTCGGTCGTGCCCCGCGGCGCATGGAGGTGTTCATCACCCACGCTCCCTTGCAGAACGGACATTCCCGCAGCGTCTGATGTGGTCCGAGATCGACACCGGCACCGCAAGCGGCGCAGTTGCCCACGGGAATTCTCTCGCTGGCAGCCGCGGCGAAAGCCTCTTCCAGCGATTGCACAACTGCGGTTTCCGCTGCTGCGGCCTGTTTCTCCGTGTCGCTAGACGGAGGAGGGCGATTCAGCGTTCCACAATGAGTGCATCGTGTGAGTTTTCGGAATCCCGGCACGAAATTAACCGTGCCGCCACACTGAGCGCACGGAAAGTAGTTCTCCCCTGACAAGCCCGTCTCCTTTCTTGTGTATCTGGTTAGCATACCTCGTCGAGGCTTGGTTTCTGCGCGTGGACGCTCACGATCCGTGTCCGTAGTCGGGCAGCTTTCCGGGAGATGGAACTGGCCTGCATACTGCGAGTAACTTCAGGCAGCGGCTGTTGGTCTCGCGTCAGTCCGTAGCTGAAGCGCTGGCGCAGGCCCATGAATCAGGAGAGACCATGATCTTCGAACAGATTGCCACCGGCGGTTGCCAGTCCTACCTGATGGGTTGCGCGGAGACCCGCTCCGCCGCGCTGATCGACCCGGAGATCAGCCAACTCGACCAGTACCTCGCGCTGGCCGCGCGCGATGGCCTGCACATCCGCTACCTGATCGACACCCACACGCATGCCGATCATTTCTCCGGCGCGCGCAAGCTCGCCGAACGCCTGCAGGCGCCAGTGGTGATGTTCCGCCGCAGCCCTGCACCGTACGCCGACCTGCGCCTGGGCGATGGCGAGATGCTGATGCTGGGCAAGATGCGCATCGAGGCGCTGCACACGCCGGGCCATACCAGTGATTCGATGTGCCTGCGCGTGGAAGACCGCGTGTTCACCGGTGACACCCTGCTGATCGGCGGCACCGGCCGCACCGACCTGCCCACCGGCGACCCGCATGCGCTGTACGACAGCCTGTTCAACCGGCTGCTGAAGCTGGACCCGGCGCTGATGGTCTTCCCGGCGCATGACTACAAGGGCCGCAAGCACAGCACCCTGGGCGAGGAGATCGCCACCAACCCGCGCCTGCAGGTGCGCGACCCGCAGGCCTTCGTGGAGATGATGAACACCCTCAACCTGTCGATGCCGACCCACATCACCGAAGCGTTGCGGGTGAACATGAGCGGCGGCAAGTCGGTGGCGCAGATGCTCGCCGAGGCTGCGGCGAGCGTGCCCTTCATGTCGCTGGAAAGCCTGCGCGCGAGCCTGGAGCAGGTGGGCAATGCGCTGGTAGTGCTGGACGTACGCGAACGCGATGCCTACGAGGCCGGCCACGTGCCCGGCGCACGCCTGCTGCCGCGCGGGCAGCTGGAGCTGCGCGTGAACCAGGAGTTGCCGGACCCGACGCAACGCATCCTCGTCTGTTGCGAAGTCGGCAAGGTGTCCACGCTGGCTACTGCCACGCTGCGCGAGATGGGCTTTGCCAGCGCGGTGGCGCTGGATGGCGGCATGAAGGCCTGGCGCGAGGCGGGCTATCCTTTGCAGACAGGTCCCGCAGCCTGAAACAAAAAAGGCGGTTGCGCGTGCTGCGCAACCGCCGCAAGGCACCGATACTCAGTTCGGCAAGCCGTAGGAGACGTCGTAACCTTCCTGGCCCAGGTGGTAGGGCAGCGTGCCGTTTACGCGGCTGCGGAACAGGTGCGATCCGATGATGCTGGCCGGACAGGTGCTCAGCACGACCCGTGTGGCATTCCCCGGATTGCGCAGGATATTGCTGTCGTTCAGGCCCTCGGGGATGGCGCACAGGCCGCTGCTGACGTGGCGCAGCAGGCCGGCAGAGGTCAGTTCGAAGCGCAGGCGTGCTTCATCGCAACCGTTGTGGAATACGAGCGGTGTATTCAGCGCAGGCGTCGCGCTGCCACCCGCCGGGTGCAGGCACAGGCCACTGGATGCCTGGCGCAGGCTGCCACCGGCGGTGAAGCTGAAGCTCAGGCGGGGTTCGTTCTTGCAGCCGCTGTGATAGATCGCCAGGGTGCCGTTACCCGGTGTGGCGCTGCCGCCGTTGGGGTGGATGCAGATGTCCGTCGTGGTCACCTTCAGCGGCGCGGGGCGGGGAGCCTGGCTGCAACCCGGGCTGCGTTGCACGCTTGCCAGGACGACGCCATTCGTCATGCCATGGTTGGCCAGCGTGTAGGTGCCGGGCGGAAACGTGGCATGCGACGAGCCCGTGGTCGTAGCGTTGTTGTAGGTCAGCCCGACCTGGTAGCACTGCGGCACCGTCAGCGTGCGGGCGCTCATCGAGAAACCGCCGCCCAGGGTGACCATGTAGCCCAGGCTGTCGGAGCCGATGCGGTAGTGCTTTCCATAGCGCGAGGCGACATACACCGCGCCGTTCGCAAGCAGCTCGCCGTGCTCCGCCTGGTCGCGCTTGCCGTCCTTCGGCACCAGCGGGTACATGCGCCGGTTTGCGTCCAGCAACATCGGGATGTCTTCCTCCGGTTTGCAGCCGGAGCCGATCATCTTGTAGATCGCCACCGAACGCGCGGCGTCGTTGAACGATCCGGTGACCGAGGACGCGAAAGGCCGGGCGTAGGTGTAGGTCGGCAGATGATGCGTGCCCGGGCCGAGTACGTTCCAGCGACCACCGAAGTACAGGGCGTCGGTGAGGATGGCGCAGTAGCCGGGTGACACCTGGGCGGTGGAGGCGCGTCGCTCACCCACCGGGGCCAGCTGGTCGATGGTGGACTGCAGGTAGCGCGCTTCCTGCTGCGCTTCGGCCAGCGTGTCGTGGCCCCAGCCCAGCGAGAAGTCGAAGGACTTGCCGCCGTTACCGCCGGACACGTGGTACGCCATCGGTTCGGGAATGTGCATCTCGCCGTAGAACTGGGTGGAGACGCCGCCGCTGTAGGCGTTCTCGAACAGTTTCAGCGTGGGGATGGTGGAGATGTTGGTCTGCGCCTGGGCGTGCATCGACGCGAGCAGCAGTACTGCGATCAGTGGTTTCTTCATCTGTGTGTCTCGGTGTGGGGCAAGCGTGCATGGTCGCCATGCACTGTTCTGGGCAACCGGTCAGGCAGCGACCGGCCCTTGGCATTGCGCACTGGCGTGTGTCTTTGCGGACATTCTTCGCGGACATTCTTGTGGCGCCGCAATGCGCAGCGGACCTTAGCAGCGGCGATGCTGCCGGGCTTGAATCCATGCGACACGCTGACCGGTGGCGTGTGGTGGCGGGAAGATGCGTCGAGAGGCCGAGCTGCGTATTCACCGTAATCGCGCGCGCGAGGGCGCGGGTACGGCGCTTGTTGGTCCGTCAGGGCGCGACGACAGCCTCGGGGACGACGATTCCGAGCGCGGCCGCTCGCAGCAGGCTGGGCGGTTGACCGCAGGACAGGCGGAATGCCCGCGACATATGGGCGAGGTCGGAGAATCCGGACTCGACGGCCACCGTGGTGAGCGATGCGGAGGAGTGCAGGCGCGCGGTGGCATCGAGCAGGCGTGCGGCCTGCCTGACGGCTTCCGCGGTGAGGCCTTCCTGGCGCAAGCGGCGCTCCAGCGTGCGTTGATGGCAGCCGAGATGGCGGGCTGCCTGGGTGATCGGGATGCTGCCTTCCTGCTCGAAGACAGTGGCCAGTTCGGCCGACGCGAGGCTGCTGGTGCCCATATCCAGCGCGAAGTGCGACAGCCTGCGGATCGGTGTCCGCTCGCCCTTCGCCGCATTCAGGCGCACCCGGTCCAGGGCGTGTTCGAAAGCGGCGAGCACCGCGACCCTGCACAGCGCCGGGTCGCTGGTCACGGCGCACAGGCGGCGCTGCATGGAGAGCCGCTGGCTGTGCGCGGATTTCGCGGTGATCGACAGCGTGCTGCGGACACCCAGGGGCGCGGCCTGCAGGTAGGCATTGAAGGCGGCGACCGCATTGCCGGCATTCGTCAGGCTGCTCAGGATCTGGCGACCGGGATTGGCGTCCTCGTTCAACCATTCGCTCACCACGCGGCCCACCATGCCCTCGGTCATCCCGTCACGACGTCGCGCGATGCCGGCGGCGTGGTAGCGCTCGTAGGGAAGGTGGCCGTTGATGACGTGCGTCACCACCGAGGCGAAACGGCTGACCGGCTTCCAGCCAGCGCGCGCTTCGAGCGCGTTCACCACGACGTGGTAGGCGTGGGGCTGGCTCATTGCGTGCGCCCTCCGCATCGGGTGAGGTACGCACGGGGCGATGCAGGGGCCGGGGTGGCGCGTGAGGCGGCAAAGACGATGATCGGCATGGGCTGGGGCGGGCGTTGCCGGACGCTTGTGGATGAGGTGTGACGTCGTCCGGAGGCCGCAGGTTAGGGGCTGTGCGCCCGTGCCGACGGCCGGCCTGCCCGGAGGTCGATAGCGCGCTGGCGAGTTCCCGCGCGGACCGACCTCGCGTCCGCGCAGGGCGCGCGTTGGTCGTCGTGTGCGGAGATGCGGCGGAGGTGCAGCGGTGGCCGCCTGCTGCGGGCCCCCGCTGCTGTATGCCTCTGCCTGCCGCTTACGCGCCGGCGGCGTACAGACGCTTCTCCAGCGCGATGCTGCCGCGCAGACGATGCGCGGTCTTGGCGATGGCCAGCACGGCGAGGTCGATCAGCGGCTCCAGCAGCACGACGCTCATGTAGGCCGCGCCGAAGGTGGCCACGCTCTCCAGGTTCTCTGCGCCGACGCCCTGGCCATACAGCGCCCAGAACGCCACCCAGGCGACGATGCCGCCCTGGTAGGCGACGGACAGCTTCAGTGCCTGGCTGTAGCGGATGTCCACGTAGGCGGTGGCGGCCGGGATGATGCGGCGTGCCAGCGCGGCGGTGGCAAACAGCGGCACCAGCAGCGTAGTGACGTTGATGCCGTACTGCGGCAGGTCGAACTGCGCGAACAGCAGCCCCTGCGCCAGCAGGCCGATGGCCAGACCGATGGCGGCCGGTGCCGCGCCGAACAGCAGCAACAGCGTGGAGCCAAGGATCAGATGCACCTCCGACACGCCAATCGGCTGATGCGGCAGTACCTCGAAGAAGCAGAACACCATCACGCTGGCGATCAGCGTGCGGACCAGCAGCGAGGCCGCGCCGTCCTGTTTTAGGGTGTCGATGGCGAGCTTGGCGGCGTAGCCGATGGCGGCGGTGGCGGTGCCGTAGCTGAGGAGCATCTTGGCGCCGTCGACGATGCCGGGTTCGATATGCATGGTGTTTCTCCCTGGTGAGTGAGGTGGGTTGTGAGTGGGTTGTGAGTGGCTTTGGCTGCGTTGGTCCGTCAGGGCGGGCCGATGGAAAAGAGATCCCGCGCGGCGCGGTAGTCCGCTTGCCAGGCCTGCGCGAGTTGTGCCGCACGGCCCAGCTGCGGGCTGCGTCGTGCGGATGCTCGAGCGGCAGGAACGGCCTCGAAGTCGATCACCGTGCGCTGGTGGGTGAAGCGTGGTGCCGCGAGCTGTTGCGGGAAGCGCAGGTCGGACAGCAGGTACAGCGCGACATGCTCGTCCGGGTGGCTGCGGTGACGGCGCTGCAGAACGCGTTCCGCCAGTGCCACGGCGGCGTTGGCCGGTGTCGCGCCGCCGCCGGGAATGGCGGCGATCCAGCTTTCGTTGAAGGCCACCGCCTTGCCCGGCGCCTTGATGACGCGCGCGTCCTGTCCCGAAAAGCCGATGACTGCCAGCGCCTCGCGGCGTCGGTAGCAGTGCCGCACCCAGGCCAGCAGCAATCCCTTGGCGAGCGCCAGGCGTTCGCCGTGCAGCATCGACGTCGAGCAATCGAGCAACAGGCAGTGAAGCGTGGCGCCGCCAATAGGTGGCGGCCGATGGCGCAAGTGTGCTGCCTGCAAAGGAGCCGGCCCCTTGGCCACCAGCGTGCGCAACCAGTCGACGCGCGTGCCCGGCGTCGCGGCCTGACGGCCACGTCGTGCGGGGTGGGCGCCGCGTCCGCCGGCCCCCAAACCGGGAGCCCGCGGACGCGTCAGGCTTTTTTTGCGTGCAGGGGCCTCACCTGCTTGACGCTCGCGATGGCGGCGGGCTGCGATGATGGCGCAGGCATCGCGCCCCAGGCGTCTCCGTCGGCGGTGGTGGTGCCACCGGGCGGCGACGTACCGTCGCCGGAGGCCGGTGGGCTTTGCGGCAGGCCGGGGTCGATGTCCGTATCCGTATCCGCAACCGCATCCCCCCGACGACGATGCGCGAGCACCAGCCCGGCCACTGCGTCGATGTCCTCGGCGTCGATCTGCGTGCGACCGGCCAGTGCGGCATGGGCGCGTGCCGCGCGCAGCATCACCAGGTCCGCGCGCACACCTTCCACCGCAGCGGCGTGGCAACGCGCCGCCACCTCGGCATGCGCGGTGTCGCTGAAGGCGATGTCGGCCAGCGCGAGGCGTGCTGTCGCGATGCGGGCGCGCAGCGCGTCCTGTGCCGGCGCATGGCGGGCCGCGAAGCCGGCCGGGTCGGCGTCGAAGGCCAGGCGGGTGCGTACGATGGCCTCGCGTTCCTGCGGCGAGACCTGCGCCTGCAGGCGCACGAAGAGGCCGAAGCGGTCCAGCAGTTGCGGACGCAGCTCGCCTTCCTCCGGGTTCATGGTGCCCACCAGCACGATGCGCGCCGCGTGGGCGTGGCTGATCGCGTCGCGTTCGATGCGGTTGATGCCGCTGGCACTGACGTCCAGCAGCAGGTCGACGAGACTGTCGGCCAGCAGGTTCACCTCGTCCACGTACAGCACGCCGTCATGCGCGCGTGCGAGCAGCCCCGGCCGGAAGTCCACCGCGCCGCGTTGCAGTGCGGCCTCCAGGTCCAGGGTGCCGACCAGCTGTTCCTCGCTTGCGGACAGCGGCAGGTTTACGAACTGGCCCCCTGCGAACTGCCCCCCCGCGAACTGGCCGCTGCCCGGCAGCAGCGCAGCCAGCGCGCGCGCCGCGGTGGACTTGGCGGTGCCGCGCGGACCTTCGATCAGCACACCGCCGATCAGCGGGTCCACCGTCGCCAGCAGCAGCGCAGTGCGCAGTGCGGGCTGGCCGTGCAGCGCGGTGAAGGGAAAGGAGGGTGGCAGGGGGGCAGGAGCGGGGCGTATGTGGTCGGTCATCGTGCTTCCAGTTGCTGTTCGACGTCGAGCAGGTGTCGCTCGACGCGTGCGCGGTAGTCGCCGGGCTCGGCCCACAGGCCGCGGTCCATGGCTTCGAGCAGGCGCTCGCAGATGTCCTGCAAGGCGTCCGGGTTGCGCCGCGCGATGAAGTCGCGCGTGTCGGCGTCCTCGACATACGCATCGGTGACGCGGGCGTACTGGTCGTCGCGCACCACGCGGGCGGTGGCGTCGTAGGCGAACAGGTAGTCCACCGTGGCGGCGATCTCGGCCGCACCCTTGTAGCCGTGGCGCTTCACGCCAGCGATCCATTTCGGGTTGGTGACGCGGCTGCGCACCACGCGGCTGATCTCTTCCTGCAGCGTGCGGATCGCCGGTGCGGCGGGGTTGCTGTGGTCGCCGAAGTACAGCGCGGGCTGCGTGCCGCCGAGGTGGCGCACGGCAGCCGCCATGCCGCCCTGGAACTGGTAGTAGTCGTCGGAGTCCAGCAGGTCGTGTTCGCGGTTGTCCTGGTTGTGCATGACCAGGTCGATGCTGCCCAGGCGGCGCGCGAAGCTGTCGCGCGCCTCGTTGCCGTAGTCGTCCTGGCCATAGGCGTGGCCGCCCCATTCCAGGTAGGCGCGGGCGAGGTCGGCGTCGCCGTCCCAGTGGCCGTTGTCGATCAGGCCCTGCATGCCGGCGCCATAGCCGCCGGGCCGCGCACCGAACACGCGATGGCCCGCCTGGCGTCGCGCCTGCCCGGGCTCCATGCCATCGGCCTGCAACGCAGCGGCCTCGCGGGCGATGCGCGCACGGATCGGGTTCACGTCCGCGGCCTCATCCAGCTCAGCCACGGCCTGCACGGCGGCGTCGAACAGGCGCATCACGCTGGCGAAGGCGTCACGGAAGAAGCCGGACACGCGCAGGGTCACGTCGATGCGCGGCCGGCCGAAGATGGACATCGGCAGGATTTCGAAGTCCACCACGCGATGGCTGCCGTCGGCCCACTTCGGCCGCACGCCGACGAGGGCGAAGGCCTGCGCGATGTCGTCGCCGCCGGTGCGCATGGTGGCGGTGCCCCACACCGACAGGCCGATGGCCTGCGGGTAGTCGCCGTGTTCCTGCAGGTAGCGCTCGACGAGGCGTTCGGCGGACGCGAGCCCGAGCGTCCAGCTGGTCTGGGTGGGGACGGCGCGGGTGTCGACCGCGTAGAAGTTGCGCCCGGTGGGCAGTACGTCCGGCCGTCCGCGCGTGGGCGCGCCGCTCGGCCCGGCCGGCACGAAACGGCCGGCGAGGCCGCGCATCAGTTGCAGCAGTTCCTGTGCGCCACAGGCATCCAGTTGCGGGCGCAGGCTGGTGTCGATGCGTGCGAGCACCGCGCGCGTGCCTGCCCAGTCGGTCGCGTCGCTGTATGGCAAGCCGTGTTCCAGCACCTGCAGTGCGAGCAGTTCGAGGCGCTCGCGGGTGTCGCCGGTGTTGCGCCAGGGGCCGGCGTTCACATTGGCGAGTATCGCTGGACGCGGGCCTTGCCAGGGCTGGCCCCAGTCAGCGTCGAGGGGATTGAAGTCGACGTCGGGCATGAGGTCACGCGCCAGCGCGCAAGTGAGTCCCTGGCGCGCGTGCTGTCCGTCGCCGACCGGATGGCGGGCCAGTGCGAGCAGGGTGTCACGGCGCAAGCGTCCTGCGGGTGAGGTGCCGAAGACATGCAGGCCGTCGCGGATCTGTGCCTCTTTCAGTTCGCACAGCCAGGTGTCGGTGCGGTTGAGCAGGCGTTGTTCTTCCTCCGGCGTGGTGGGCGTTGCGAGGCCGAGGTCGCGGTGCAGGTCGTGGCGGATGATGTGGTCGAGGATCTGCCGGCGCAGCAGCGTGGCGCGCGTGCGGTCCAGCATCAGCGCCTCGTAGTACTCGTCGACCTGGCGTTCCAGGTCGCGCGTCGGGCCGTAGCTCTCGGCGCGCGTCAGCGGTGGCATCAGGTGGTCGATGATCACCGCCTGCGCGCGGCGCTTGGCCTGTGTGCCTTCGCCGGGATCGTTGACGATGAAGGGGTAGAGATGGGGCATCGGCCCGAGGGCGATATCCGGCCAGCATTCGCCGGACAGCGCGACGCTCTTGCCCGGCAGCCATTCCAGGTTGCCGTGCTTGCCCACGTGCACGACGGCGTCGCTGCACCAGTGCTCGCGCAGCCACAGGTAGAAGGCGAGGTAGTGGTGCGGCGGTACCAGATCCGGGTCGTGGTAGCTCGCCATCGGGTCGAGCTGGTAGCCGCGCGCCGGCTGGATGCCGATGAAGATCTGCCCGCAGCGCAGGCCGGCGATCATGAAGCGTTGCTGGCGCAGCATCGGGTCGGCGTGTGGTGCGCCCCAGCGCGCGACGATGGCCTCGCGGTTGGCGGCGGGAAGCGTGTCGAACCAGCGCAGGTAGTCGGTCAGTGCGAGGCTCTGGCGGGCAGGGCGCAACGCCCAGTGTTCCGGGTCGTTGGTGATGCCTTCGCGCAGCTGCGTCATCAGCGCGTCGCCATCGGCGGGCAGGGCGTCCAGCACGTAGGCGTCGTCGCGCAGGCGCTGCAGGATGGCGACCACCGATGCCGGCGTGTCGAGCCCGACGCCGTTGCCCAGGCGGCCTTCGCGTGTCGGGTAATTGGCGAGGACCAGCGCGAGGCGCTTCTCCGCGTTCGGCAAGCGGCGCAGCCGGCACCAGCGTTGCGCCAGCGCTGCCACGAAACGCATGCGCTCCGCTTGCGCGCGGTAGCGCACTACGTCGCTCTGCGTGTGGGCGCTGTGATGGTCCAGACCCTTGAAGCTGACGGCGCGCGTGATGATGCGGCCATCCACTTCCGGCAGCGCGATCTGCATGGCGATGTCGCGTGGCGGCAGGCCATGCGCGTCCGCGCGCCAGCTCTCCTCGTTGCTGCCGGACAGAAGCAGCTGCAACACCGGGATGTCGCCGGCCAGCGCGTGATCGCCGTCTTCGTCGAAGGCGGTGCGCGCGAAGGCGGTGGTGTTGAGGATCAGCGCGACATCCTGCTCGTCTGCCAGGCGACGCACGAGATCCAGGCAGACCGGCTCCTTCAGCGATGACACGGCGAGGGGCAGGGGGTTGAGCCCGTGTTCGCGCAGCATGTCGCACAGCGTGGCGAACACGGCGGTGTTGGCGGCCTGCAGGTGGGCGCGGTAGAACAGCAGCATCACGCAGGGGGCGCCGGGCTGCCAGTCGGCAAGCCAGGTGTCGATGCTGGCGATCTCGCCGTGTGGGTGGTGTGGGTGCTGCGGGTAGAAGATCGCGGCGGCGGGCAGCACACGCGGCGGTGCTGGCTGCAGTGGCAGGCCGAAGAAGGCCTGGCCGAGGCACAGGAAGAAGTTGCGCGCGTTGAGAGGTCCGCCTTCGCGCAGGTAGCGCCACAGCGTGCGGGCGAGGCCATGTTCGACCGAGCCCTTCATCAGCAGGTTGATGTCCTCGCGCATGTCGCCGGAGAACATCACCAGCGCGATGCCGCGCGCGCGGCACAGCTCGCCGATGCGCTCGGTGCCGTAGGGCCAGTAGCTCTCGCCACCGAGGTGGTCGATGACGATCACGCGGGCGTGCTGCAGCACTTCGTCCGCGTACAGGTCCACCGACGCCGGCTGGCGCAGGTGCATCAGGTTGGTGAGGCGCACCGACGGAAAACCGTCGTCGGTCGGACAGGCAGCCGCCAGCAGCGCCAGCGTGGTGTCCGCTGCGCTGAGCACGACGATGTCGGCCGGGTCCTGCGGGATGCGCGTGACGATGGTTTCGTCATCGACGAAGCCGCCGGGCTGCGCCGCCAGCAGGTGCATCAGGCGGTCTCTGTGGCGCCGCGGACGTGAGCTGCTGCCTCATGCAGGGCAGCGTCCAGCACGTCGGCATCCAGGTCTTCGCCGATCAGCACGATGCGCGTCGCGCGTGCTTCGTCGGCGCGCCAGTGGCGGTCGAAGTACTGGTCGAAACGTCCGCCCACGCCATGCACGACCAGGCGCATCGGCTTGTCGGCCAGCGCGACGAAGCCCTTCACGCGGTAGATCGTGTGCGTTTGCACCAGCGTCTGCAGGATGGCGAGCAGGCGCTCGCGGTCCACCACCGGCAGGCTGACCGACACCGACTGGAAGGCGTCGTGGTCATGGTCGTGCTCTTCGCCTTCCTCGTGGTCGTGATGGCTCTCGCGCAGATGGATGTGGTCCTCGGAGGCGGCGTCCAGGCCGAGGATCAGGTCGAGGTCGATGCGGCCGTGGTCGCTGGCGACGATCTTGACGGCCGGCGGCAGTTCCTCGCGCACCAGCGCTTCCACGGCGCTGCGCGCGGCGGCGTCCGTCAGATCGGTCTTCGACAGGATGACGAGGTCGGCGGCGGACAGCTGGTCCTCGAAGAGTTCGTGCAGCGGTGATTCGTGATCGAGGTTCGGGTCCGCACGGCGCTGCGCGTCCACGGCCACCGGGTTGGCCGCGAACTGGCCGGACGCAGCGGCGGGCACATCCACCACGGTGATGACGGCGTCCACCGTGAAGGCGCTCTTGATGTCCGGCCAGTTGAAGGCCTGCACCAGCGGCTTGGGCAGGGCCAGGCCGGAGGTCTCGATCAGGATGTGGTCGATGTCGTCGCGGCGCGCGATCAGTTCGCGCATCACCGGGTAGAACTCTTCCTGCACCGTGCAGCACAGGCAGCCGTTGGCCAGTTCGTAGAGCTGGCCAGCCTGCTCGCGACCTTCGTCGTCACAGCCGATGCCGCAACCGCGCAGGATCTCGCCGTCGATGCCCAGCTCGCCGAATTCGTTGACGATGACCGCGATGCGCCGGCCGCCGGCGTGGGTCAGGATGTGGCGCAGCAGCGTGGTCTTGCCGCTACCGAGGAAGCCGGTGACGATGGTGGCGGGGATCTTCTGGCGGTTCTGCATGGATGCTCCTCGACTGCGCCCGGCGCAGCACGGCGTGTCGCCGCATGCGTCATGCGGCGACGTTTGTCGGAGGGCAGGTGCGTCGTGGCGTGCCGCGCCGGAACAGGCGGACGGGAGGAATGGCATCGGCATGATCGACATGCCGCCATGCAGCGGAAATGGCCCGGCCCCGGCGCGACGGCCAGGGACGGAACAATCGGCAGCAGCCCTCACCCCGGAGCACTTACCCTTGATCGACCAGGTCGGTCTTCTGGCTCACCATCATCCGGCCGCAGTCGCCTTCCCGGAGAACACTCCAGTGGCTGGTATGACTGCGCCGTCAGGCTTACAGCAGCGGGGGCTGCGCCGGAATGACAGTCGGCATCGACTGCGTCACCGGGCTTCCCGTTTAACCCGCCACACTGAGATGTGGCGGGACCTGATCGAACTGCGGAGGAGTGTACGCCAGGGGTGAAACGCCGGGCAACTGAAGTGCTGGCGCAGCCGGGCGCCCGGGTCAGGCGAGCTGCACGTCGGCGATGAGGTCGCTCTTGAACACCAGTGCGGACCTGCCGGCGCCGCCCAGGGCGAACACACCGCGACCGTTGCTGTAGATGACACGCCCCTGTGCGTCGATGTCGTAGGACGCCACGCCCTGGGCCAGCACGGTGTCCGCGCCGTCGCGCGTCCGGCTGACCAGTTCCCACGACGCGGGTACCAGGGAAGGCACGCCATGCACGCTGTGGGCCTTGCGCAGCGCTTCTTCCGCGTCGATGCGCCGGCCCTGCAGCACGATGTTCTTGATGTCGGCGCGGACTTCGGGGCCGGACGCGCTGGTGAGCGGCTTGCGCGAATACATCAGGGAAAAGAAGTTCAGGTAGTGGAAGACCGCGCGCGCCAGCCGGAAAGGGAGCAGCAGGGTATCGAGCAGCATGTTGCCGGCCTCGTACCGTGGTTGCTCGTAGGGGCGGCGGATGTACAGCAGATTGCCGTCCGGGCTCACGCGTGGGCGCAGGAAGTCGAAGGCCGGGTTCTCCAGCACCGGTGAGATCGTGCCGGACTGCATGTCGAGCATCTGGATGCTGGCGTGACCCTGTGCGACGACATGTCCGCCCGATGTGCGGGCCAGGCCTGCCGACTGGAACAGCAGCTTGTGCTCCGCGCCGGGGATCCACGCCGGTGCGGTGTCCACCGTGTCGCCGCCGGTCACTTCGCGCAGCTCGCTGCCATCGCGCTTCATCAGCACGATGTTGGCGACGCCATCCGTCTTGTACGAGGCGGCGCACAGACGCTCGCCGTCGGGAGACAGGGCGAGGTTGTCCAGATGGAGTTGCTGCTTGAGCAGGATGCGCTGTTCGCCCGGCACGTTGGGCGTGCAGGCGAACAGGCCACCCACGGTCTGGTCCCACTGGGAGTACAGCAGCTGCCGACGCTGCGTATCGAACAGGGCCGAGACGATGGCGACCGGCGTATCGGCCGCGCCGAAGTTGCGCATGCCACCGCCAGCGGTGATGCCGAAGCTGGTGTTCTGCTTCCAGTCGTTGCGCTGCCGGCTGCGTTCGACGCGGTCCATCGCTTCTTCGGCATGTGCGCTATGAATCTGCTGCACGTCGCTGCCTGCACTGCGGAAGAACAGCTTGCCATCGGCCACGAAGGCTACGTCCAGCCGCGCCGCCAGGCTGGCGGCCTCCGCCGATTCCTGCGCGACCAAGCCTTGCCCGCCGGCGCTGCCCAGCGCACGGTAGATCAGGAACCCCAGCAGGCCAACGATCAGCAAACCCAGCAACAGGTGCATGGCACATCCCCCTTCATGACAGGCGCTTGCCGGATGCCATACCCGGTTGGCCGGGTTCTGTCGGCGGACAGCAGGCTCACAGGCGCTCTTTGTGGGCCGGATTGTAGGGGCTGTCAGCGGGTATCTGCCAACCGGCATGCCACCTGCGGTGGCCATGCGAGGAGGAATGGCAACGT
>JAVHYF010000004.1:73807-75736 GCA_031119205.1 Moraxellaceae bacterium
TCGTCTACCCGGGCTCCGTACCCGGCGCCTTGCTGGTGCTGTCACTGGCCGCGCCGCCCGCATCGGCGGAACTGCACAGCCTCAGCGCGCGCCTGCGGGTCGGTGGCGAGCGGGTCATCGGCGTGGAGCAGCCGGAACGCTTTGAATCCGTCGACCTCGGCCTCACCTGGCGTCTGCCCTGGGAACACTACGGTGCGTCTGGCTGGGGCCTGAGGACGCGCGTGCTGACCAGCGCGGGCTGGATGACCGGCGCTGAGGATTCCGCGCTGGTGCTGTCGGCCCTGCCGCTGCTGGCATTCGGCAGCAGGGATGGTCGCTTTACGACGGATTTCGGGTTGGGCGCCGCGCTGCTCAGCCGCCATCGCTTTGCGCAGCAGGATTTCGGCGGCTACCTGCGGTTCGCGTTGACTGTCGGCGTGTCGGTGCCGCTGTACCGGCAGGTCGGCCTGGGCTACCGCTTCATGCACTACTCGGACGCGGCGCTGTACGGCACGGACACCATCGGCGCCGACTTCCACATGGTGGCGCTGAGCTACCTGTTCTGAGCCGGTAGCTGTTCAGCGCGGCCGGTACCCCGCGATGCCGTAGTACGCGATGTACAGGTAGCACACCAGCGGCACCACGAAAGACAGCATCAGGCCGATGTTGTCGGCGCCCCAGCCCTGCAGCAGCGGCACCAGCGCGCCGCCGACGATGGCCATGCACAGCAGGCCGGAGCCTTCGCTGGTGTAGCGGCCCAGGCGCGCCAGGGCCAGCGAGAAGATGGTGGGGAACATGATGGAGTTGAACAGGCCGATGGACAGCAGCGCCCACATGGCGGCCTTGCCCTGCACGAGGATGGCGAAGGCCAGCAGCGCGATGTTGGCGAAGGCGTTGAAGGTGAGCAGGCGGGCGGGGCGGATGCTGCGCATCAGCGCGCTGCCGATGAAGCGGCCGATCATCGCCAGCCCCCAGTAGACCGACAGATAGCGACCCGCCACTTCGGGACTCAGGCCGGCGATGAAGGGCTGCTCCATGGTGCTGACGAGCAGGCTGCCGATGGATACCTCCGCACCGACGTAAGCGAAGATGCCCAACGCGCCCAGCACGAGGTGCGGGTAACGCCACATGCTGTGGCGCTCCGGCAGGTCGTCGTGGCCCGCCTCGTCGCCGCCGGGCTCGACATGCGGCAGCCTGAAGAGACCGATGAAGATCGCGATGGCGCCGAGAACGGCGGCCAGCACCAGGTAGGGCGTCTGCACTGAATCCACCTGAGCCTGGTTGTAGGCGGCGAGATCCTGCGGTGACAGCGCCTGCAGCTCCGGCGCGCTCTTCACCGCCACGGCGAGGATGAAGGCAGCGCCGAATACCGGACCGATGGTGGTGCCCAGCGAGTTGAAAGCCTGCGTCAGGTTGAGGCGGCTGGAGGCGGTTTCCGGCGCGCCCAGCGCTGTGACGAACGGGTTGGCCGCCACCTGCAGGAAAGCGATGCCGCTGGCCAGCACGAACAGCGCAGTGAGGAACAGGCCGTAGATCTTGTGGCCAGCTGCCGGGTAGAACAACAGGCAGCCTGCGGCGGCGATCACCAGACCGATGATGATGCCCGCCTTGTAGCCGATCCGCTCGACGATGAAGCCGGCCGGCAGGGACATCACGAAGTAGGCCATGAAGAAACTGAACTGCACCAGCATCGCCTGGAAGTAGCTGAGCGTGAACAGCGCCTTCAGGTGCGGGATGAGGATGTCGTTCAGCGAGGTGATGAGCCCCCACATGAAGAACAGCACGGTGAGCGCGGCCAGCGCACTGCCGTAGCTCTGGCGAGCGGGCGTGTGAGACGTCGGTTCCGTCATGGCATCCCCTTCGATGGTCTGCGACGCGCAGTCTTGCACACGCAGGGCTGGCAGCATGCCACGGACATGTGGCGGCGGCTATGCGGGCTGATCACCACCC
>JAVHYF010000004.1:75836-80107 GCA_031119205.1 Moraxellaceae bacterium
TGCGGCTGCGGTGGCGGAGGCGGCTGTCCGTATGTTGCATGCTGACGTGCCGGCCATGACTAAAGACACTTCTGGCGATGCGCGCGCCTGCATACAGTCTCCGGCTTCGGCGCGCGATCCGACGGGCGCCTGCCAGGTCCGAGGAGGCCGTATGGATTCCCTGCAATCTGCAGTACCCCCTTCGTCGCGCTCGTCCCAGCTGTCGCGCCCGTGGTCCCCGGTTGTTGCGTCGCTGTGCCTGTTGCTGTCGGCACATGCACAGGCCAGCGGGGCGTTGCCGGCCAACAGCCCGGCGCGCATCAGTGTCGAGTACAGCTTCGAGTCGAAGGGCCGGAAGGCCGACCAGATGGGCAGCGCCGAATGGAACGTCCAGCGCAGCGCCAGCATCGTGGCGACGCTGAAGTCGCGCGCGGCCTCGCCGTATCCGGCGCTGGGGCCGAAGAACCCGGCGATCGAAGCCGACACGCAGCGCAAGCAGGCCCTCGCCGCCAAGACCCAGCAGCAGATGCAGCCGATGATGCAGGCGGCCGAGCAGATCATGGCCCGCTGCGGCGAGGACGACGCCTGCATCGAGCGCGAGAGCATGAAGCTCGGCGCCAGCATCAACGCCAAAGGTGGGCTGAGCGCGGAAGAAAAGGCGGCGGGGCGCAACATCGCGGAGATATCGAAGCAACCGGAGGGCAGCGTGCAGCTCTTCGAAGGCCTGAGCCAGCAGGGCAGCTTCCGCATCAAGGAAAGCGTCTCCATCGTGGACGCGGACCCGATCTGCCACAACAAGCCGAACAAGCGCTGCAAGCGGGACGAGCAGCGCGTGGCCGAGGCGACCATGCCGCAGGCGCCCGCAGGGAAAGGCACGGCCTCGATGGCGGAGGTGAGCCATAACGGCGGCACGCTGACGATGATCCTGCCGATGCCGCTCAATGCGCTGATGGTGGAGCAGACCATCCAGACCGATCACCCTGAACAGCTCAAGGAGAATGGCCGCAGCCAGGTGGTGTCGCCCTGGAGCTTCAAGGGTGACGCCATCACCGTGAAGCTGAAGGGCGACTGGCGCAAGCAGTCCGGCGAACAGGTCAGTGAGGTGACCGATCGCGACGGCCTCAAGGGCAAGCTGACGGTGCGCTGGCGTTTCGAAGCGCCCTGAGCGCGGAGGCAGGCGCCGGCAAGGACAGGTGTCGGCGTCCGGCGTTCCCGGCACCGTCGCTGAAATGGTTTTATGCCCGCATAACAATCTTTGAAAGTGTGCCCGCGGCGGCGCAATTAAAATCACCCCTCACCTGCGGTGCCGCCAGCTGCATAGGCTGATCGCGCGGCGGCATCGTGCGCTTTGCCGGCTCTTGCCCGGCGGGGCAGGTGTGCAGGCGGAGCGGCTGGCGTTTCGCTCCGATGCGGGCGGACTCCCCGCCCGATCCGTACCGATGCACGCAGCACCTTCTCCCGCAGACTCCGTCGTACCCGTCCCGGCTGTTCCCACCACCCCGCAGGAAACCGGCAACGCCTGGTGGCGGGTCATCGCGCTGGCGCTGGCCGCCTTCATCTTCAACACCACCGAGTTCGTCCCGGTCGGTCTGCTGACCGACATCGCGGCCAGCTTCGGCATGCAGACCGCACGCACCGGCCTGATGATCACCATCTACGCCTGGGTGGTGACGCTGGCCTCGCTGCCGGTAATGCTGCTGACCCGCGATATCGAGCGCAAGAAACTGCTCGTCGCCACCTTCATCGTCTTCATCGCGAGCCACCTGTTGTCCGGCGTGGCCTGGAACTTCACCGTGCTGATGATCTCGCGCCTCGGCGTGGCGCTGGCGCATGCGGTGTTCTGGTCGATCACGGTGTCGCTGGCGGTGCGCATCGCGCCGGTTGGCAAGCGCGCACAGGCGCTCAGCCTGCTGTCCACCGGCTCGGTGCTGGCGATGGTGATCGGTGTGCCGATGGGGCGTGTGCTGGGCCAGCATCTCGGCTGGCGCATCACCTTCCTCGCCATCGCGGTGCTGGCCGTGCTGACTCTGATCGCGCTGCTGCGCCTGCTGCCGAAACTGCCCAGCC
Organism: Moraxellaceae bacterium; assembly: GCA_031119205.1. GTDB lineage: Bacteria > Pseudomonadota > Gammaproteobacteria > Burkholderiales > Rhodocyclaceae > Uliginosibacterium. The sequence goes on from JAVHYF010000004.1 coordinate 77,883, forward strand.
AGCATGCCGGCTCGCTGGACATGCTGCCGCGCCTGCTGCGGCGTACCGCGCTGACGCGGCTGTACGTGCTGACGGCGGTGATCGTCACTGCGCACTTCACCGCCTACAGCTACATCGAGCCCTTCCTGCAGGATGTCATCGGCCTGCACGGCGGCACCGTCACGATGTTCCTGCTGGTGCTCGGCGGGGCAGGGGTGCTGGGCAGCCTGGTGTTCAGCCGCTGGGGCGGTCGTCAGCCCAGCCTGCTGATCACCCCGGCCGTCATGGTGCTGACGCTGAGCACGCTGGCCCTCGCGCTGGCTGCCAGCACGCAGCCGACCTTGGTGGCGCTCGGCCTGGTATGGGGCATGTCCATCATGGTCATCGGCATCGGTCTGCAGGCCAAGGTGCTGGAAGCCGCACCGGACGCCACCGACCTCGCGATGTCGCTGTTCTCCGGCATCTACAACATCGGTATCGGTGGTGGTGCCTTGCTCGGCAGCCAGGTGAGCGTCCACCTCGGCATGGGCGACATCGGCTACGTCGCTAGCGCAATCGGCCTCGTCGCGTTGCTGTGGTGCCTGCTCGTGTTCCGTCGCGATATCTGCCTGCGCGCGCGCGTCAATCGCCAGCTGCAGGCCTTCGGCCGTGGGCTCGCTGCGCTGCGGGCCTGAGCCCACAGGGGACTACCAGGGCTGGTCGTTCTTCGGCGGTGCGGAATCCGGGTCGGCCAGCGCGCGCAGCTTGTCGATGGCCTCGGGCTCTCCGCGCACGGTGAAGGTGGCGCCGTTCTCGTCCGCGCTTTCCGCCAGCACCTGGCAGGTGGCGTAGATGTCCTTGCGCAATTGCTGCGCGGACCAGGGCAGGAACAACTCGGCTTCCACCAGATCGCGCTGGAAGAAGGCGACGATGGTCTGGTGCATGCGCGCCACGTCTTCCGGGCGGCGCGCGCTCATCACCACGCAGTCGGGGTATTGCGCCTTCAGTTCCGCCTCGCGCGAGGCCTGCGCGTCGGCGTCGCCTACCTGGTCGATCTTGTTGAATACGCGGATGCGCGGAATCTCGTGCGCGTCGATTTCCTGCAGCACCTTGTCGGTGACTTCGCGCTGGCGCTCGAAGCCCGGGTCGCTGGCGTCGATGACATGCAACAGCAGGGCCGCGTCCAGCGCTTCGTCCAGCGTCGACTTGAACGAGGTGACGAGGCCGTGGGGCAGGTTCTTGATGAAGCCCACGGTGTCGCTCACCAGCACGCGCGGTACGCTTTCCGGGTGCAGCACGCGCACGGTGGTGTCCAGCGTGGCGAACAGTTTGTTGGCGACCAGCACCTCGCTGCCGGTCAGTGCACGCATCAGCGTGGACTTGCCGGCGTTGGTGTAGCCCACCAGCGCCACGCTGTTGAGCCCCTGGCCCTGGCGTTGCTGGCGGCGCGAGCGTTGCGTCTCGCGCGTGAGGTTCATCGCGTCGATTTCTTCCTGCAGCTCGGCGATGCGGTCGCGGATCTTGCGGCGGTCCAGCTCGGTGGCGGACTCACCCGAGCCGCGGCCGCCCACGCCGCTACGCTGGCGGCCTTGCGGACCGGCGGCCTTGGCGGCTTCGCGCAGGCGCGGCGCCATGTAACCGAGGCGCGCGATTTCCACCTGCGCCTTCGCCGCCGGCGTGCGCGCGTTGCGATGGAAGATCTCGAGGATGACCATGGTGCGGTCCATTACCTCGGTGTTGGTCTCGATCTCCAGCTTGCGCAGCTGGGTGGGCGAGATCTCGTGGTCTACCAGCACTACCTCGATGTCACCGCCGCGGCCGGCCTGCGGGTCGGGGGACTCGCCTTCGGCCAGGGTCTGGCTCTCGATGTACTCGCGCAGTTCCTGGCGCTTGCCGGTGCCGAGATAACCGGTGGTATCGAAGCTGCTGCGGTTCTGCACGAAGGTTTCGACGACCTGCAGGCCGAGGGTCTTGGCCAGCTCGCGCAACTCCATGAGGGAGGCGTTGAACTCCAGGTCGGTGACGCTGGGCAGGTGGACCGCGGCGATGACGGCGCGGACGGGGGATTCGGGTGCAGCAGCGGGCATTGCGGTGGGGCGGTCAGGTGAAAGCAGGCGGCATGGTAGCCGGAAAGGGGGCGAGGGGGCGGCATGCGCCGGGAAAGACGGCCAGACGCCCGCCTGGCGCTCGCGCAAAGATGCGTGTGGGCGTGCGGTGTGGCTTGATCTGCTGCAAATCCGGCTCCGGGCAGGGCGGTAGACTTCCAC
>JAVHYF010000004.1:80207-101491 GCA_031119205.1 Moraxellaceae bacterium
CGGCAGGTGGACAGCCTGTACCTGCACGATCTGGCGGTGCTGCCGCGCATGAAGGGGCAGCGCCTGGCGCAGTGGCTGGTGCAACATGCCTGGGCCCGCGCCTGGAGCATGGGCCTGCGCAGTTCCGCGCTGGTGGCCGTGCAGGACTCGCTGCCGTTCTGGTCCCGCCTGGGTTACGCCCGCCACGCGCCGTTGGCGCCTTCGCAGGCCGTCCATCTGCGCAGCTACGGCGACGGCCAGTACCTCGTACGGCACTTCACTGGCTGAGTCCCCGCTTTCCCGACAATCCAGCCGCTGAGGCCTGGCCAGCTTCTTTCTGCCTGCCTGTGGTCATCCGGCGTGTTCCGGCCGGCGTGACCGGCTTCCGCCCGCGTGTCCGTCGTCCCATCATGGCGGTGGGCAATGGACGGAGCGACCGTGGGGCGTCTGGTTTCAGGACTGTGCGGTGCTGTGCTGGCACTGGGGCTGGCCGTGTGGTGGCATGGCACGAGCGCGCTCGTCCTGCTCGCCGTGGTGTCCGCTGGCCTGGCGCTGGGCGGGCGCCTGTCGTGGCCGTCGGGGCGGCGCTGGCCCGGCTTCGCCAACGTGGCGTGGTATGCCTTCCATGCGCTGCTGGCTGCATGGGCCCTGGGCGAGGGGCTGCGGACCCTGCGCCTGAACGCGGCAGAATCGATGATGGCCATCGGCCGGCTGCCGGTCGATGCCGGCCTGCATGCTGTGGCGCAATGGATCGGCAACCAGCCGTCGTTCCTCTATCTGCTCATCCTGCTCGGCATCTGCGAACTGCTGGCGGCGTTGGCGCGTCGATCGTTCGCCGCGAAAGCCTTCCTCAAGGCTGCGCTCGCGCATGCTGCGGCGTGGATGGCGATCATCCTGCTGCCGGCCTTTCTGGCGCATGCCCTCGCAGGCCGCCTCGATACCGGGGAGCAGGACTGGATGAACCCGGCCTACAACCTGTCGCTGGTCGTGGCACCCTACCACGCACCGTCGACCCTGGTAACGAGCCTTTCACGCGACGTGGGGCCGGTGGCGGGGCAGCGAACCGGCAGGCTGACCTACCGGACGAAGTCGTTCGAAGGTTTCATGGAGGGAGTGCTGCCCTGGATGTTGTTGTGCGCGGTGCTGGCTGTGGTCGGCGCCTGGCGTGCGGGCGGGCACTCACCCGGCGTGCGGGGATTGCTGCTCGGACCCTTGGTGCCGGGTAGCCTGCACCCGCTGTCCAGCAGTCTGCGGCGGCTGCCGTGGCGCGGGCGGTTACTGTTTGCCGGCGTTGCATGTGTGCTGCTGGCCGTTGCGGTGGCGGCCGTCCTGCACGCACTGCTGTTCGCGACGATCCTGTTCGTGATGTACGGAGTCTGGCTGCTGCCGTTCGTTGCTTTGCCGCTCGGCCTCGCTTACGCGCTGTGGCGACGCGTGCGACGCAGCCGGGCGCCGCGCGAGCCCGGCTGAGTTGCTTCAGGTGGCTGTTGAGGCGGATGTTCAGGCGGCCGTTTCGGCAACCGGCTCGGCCGCGACCTCAGGACTTTCTTTTCCAAGCGCCTGCTGCGCCCGTGCCTGCAGGGCCCGGTAGCTGCGCTCCCACTCGGCGTTGCGTGGCGTGGTCTTGACGATCTGGCGCATCACGTTGCGCAGGCTTTCCAGTTGCTGCCGTGCCTGCGCCAGTTCGGCGGCCAGTTGCACGTAGTCGTGCTCCGCGACCAGATTGACCTTGCGGTCCTGGCAGACGCCCACGCAGTTCTGCGGGCGTTCCAGGCGGCCGCAGCCTATGCATTCCCAGGCGGTGATGATCTCTGGCATGGCGGGCATCCTCGTTGATGACTGGAAGTCCAGTATGGCATCGGGATGCAGACCGGTTTTCGATCCTGATCAGTTGCGCCGCAGTTAGCTGCCGCGCTTTCCGTTCTTTATCCGGGTGCAGTCAGTCGGCCGGCCGATGACGCGCCAGCGTGGCCCTCGCGCGTGTCTGGGCCTGACGGAAGCACAGCTCCCACTGACCATCCCGTGGTGTGGCATGGCTGAGCTGGCTCAGCATGTCCAGCAGGGCGCCGATGGTGCGCTGGCTCTGTGCCAGCTGTTTCTCCAGCGCCACGTATTCGTCGTGGTGGATGAGCTGGACCTTGCCGTCACGGCAGGCGCCAGTGCAGGCCTGCTGGCTTTCGATGCGGCCGCAGCCGTTGCATTGCCAGACGGTGAATGTGTGGGGCATGTCCGTGCTCCTTTCGCGGAACGCAGGATCGCGCGGGATCGCTCGGGAGATAGAAGACATATGGGGGCCCGCGAGCTTCCACTATTTCACGGGCGGTCTGTCGGGTCTTCGATCTGGATCAGCTTTTCTCATACCCCGTTGTGTGTCGCCACCGGTCGGTCCTGGCAGGCGCAGTCCGCGCAAGCTTTGCTGCGTGAGCGTCTGGCGAAGCCGGGCTGTGCGCTGGACGCCTTCGTGCGGGTATAGGCGCGTAAAGGGCAGGGGTGGCAATTGACGGCGCTCCTGATGGCGCGGAACCTTGCGTGGGCTGCGCCGATGAACCCGCGGAACAAGAGGAGTGCCGTTCGTGAGAGACCATATCTACTTGCTTTTCGCGTCGATGTTCCGCCGTACTGTGCGGCGTGCGTTTGCCGGCATGCTCGCGGGCCTGCCGTTCGCCGTGCTGGCCAGCGTGCCCGGCTGGGATCTGGCCACCGGCGTGTTTGCGGAAGACGCAGTGGGCCAGGACGATTTCCTGTCCGTCGTGATCGAACTGGACACGCTATCGGTCAGCAGTCGCTCACCCCGGCTCAGCATCGGCTCGCGCCAGAATGGCGTCACGCCGGTGCTGCTGGACGGGCAGGTGGTGATGCACGTGCACGACGCGTCCGGTGCGCCGGTCATCGACGCCAGTTTTCCGCCGGGTCTGCGCCCGGGCATCGTGCTGACGGGAAGCCTCTCCCATGGCATCACGCTGTCCAGCAGGACGGATTTCCGTCTGGTGCTGGATGGCCTCCACATTGCGAGCAGTGATGGTCCGGCGCTCAACATCCAGTCTGAGCGCCGCGCCTTCGTGCAGCTCAACGGTCGCAACCAGCTTTCCGATTCGCCCACCTGGACCGCGCGCACCGGACCCGACGGCAAGCCGATGGACATGAAGGCCACGCTGTTCAGCGAGGGGCCGCTGGTGATCACCGGCAATGGCAGCCTCGACATCGTGGCCAGCACGCGCCACGCGCTGGCGAGTGACGCTCACATCCGCCTGAGCGGTGGATCGCTGAGTATCCGGGCGGACAAGCGTGACGGCATACGCACCCACAACGCCTTCGTGATGGACGGCGGCACGCTGCGCATCGATGCAACTGCCGGCAAGGGCATCAAGGTGGATGGCAAGGAGCATGCGACCACGCCACTGGGCTTCATCGCCATCAATGCGGGCGTACTGGCGATCACCAGCCACGACAAGGCCATCACTGCTTCCTGGGAGTCCGCCGAGGACGGCAAGACGCCGGAGCTGTCGGATGACCCGGACCCGCGCGTGACGATCAACGGTGGCCAGTTGAGCATCACGACCACCGGCACACCGATGGCGTCAGCGGAGGGTTCGCTGAGTCCGGAGGGCATCGAGGCCAAGTCGGTGCTGACCGTGAACGGTGGCGACATCACTGTGCGTACTGCGGACGACGGCCTGAACGCTGGCCGGCATGTCGCCATCAACGGCGGGCGCATCTTCGTGCGCAGCACCGCGAACGACGCCGTGGACTCGAACGGTACGCTGAGTATCAGCGGGGGACTGCTGGTCGCTCACGGCGCAGGGCGTCGCGAAGGCGGGCTGGACTGTGACGCCAACACCTTTGCAGTGACCGGTGGAACCTTCATCGGCCTGGGCGGGCGCAACAGCCGCGTCACGCCGTCCGCGACCACGCAGAACACCCTGGTGCTCGGGGCGCTGGACGCAGGGCTGCTGGTGATCGCCGACGAAGCGGGCAGGGTGGCGTTTGCCTATGAATTGCCGGAGGCGGTAGGTGCTGTCGTGCTGGGTTCGCCCGAATTGAAGCGCGACGCCTACGTCATCCTGCGGGGCGGCAGTCTTGCCGGCCAGGGCGAGCGCTTTCATGGGCTGTACGTCGGTGCACGGGGTCATCGTGCCGGCACGGACGTGGCGCGATTCCGGATCGACTCCAGCGTCACGCATGCCAGCTGGTGAGCAGCGGATTGTCGCTGTCGCGTGACAGCATCACGCATTGCCTGGGTGACGATGCCCATGCATGCAATCTCTCCATTCCACCAGATTTGACTGATCTGCGAGCTTCGCGGGGAAAGCGAACGCCAACTGAGAGATTCGCCGGAGAGGCCCGCCTGCAGGTGGATCCGGAGTGACGAACGCGCCTTTGCAACCCGTTTGTCATTGGATAGATTGCATCCACCGGTTCGCTCAGGACGGGACAAGAAGAAAGGAATCTCCCATGGTGCTTTCTCCCGTTGCATGGCTGCTCGACAGGACCAGTCTGTCGGCACGCATCACGAAAACCGTCCTGCTGGGCGCGGCCTTGCTGGCGGCCTTCCTGGCCGCAACGGCCAGTGCGGCACCGATGTACCGCTACACCTATTCCGGCATGCCCTACGGCATGGCCGAGCCCTACAGGCACACAGGACCGTGGGGACCGGAGGACTATGTCAGCGCGCAGATCCTGTCGCCATTCCGGCTGACCGCCAGCGACATCGACATTGCCACTTTGCCTGGCGTGCAGCTGTGGCTGAGCGACGGTGCGCACACCTTCGTCCCCGGCCAGCATGCAGGCCCGCAGTACGAGCTGCTGCCGCAGGAGATACTCGATCATCCGGAGCTCTACTACGACTCCTACCCGTTCTGGCCCTATCAGGACCCGCATCCCTACGAGTCGTCCGGCGTCAGCATCGTGCTCCGCGCCTTCGATGAGCAGGGCTTGCCCACGGACTGGTCCATGCATGCGAGCTACGCGTGGCACGGCGATATCCGGTCATCCAACGGCGTGGTCGCGAACAGTCACTCGTTCCTGAGCGGGACGGGTGAGCGGATCGTCCAGGACGATGCCTATGTGTGGGCGGCCTACATAGGCGCATACGAATATGCACTCAGCGAGAGCACGCCAGCGCTCTGGCCGGTGAGCTGGCGGCTCGACGTGATCGAGGTGCCGGAGCCCGGTTCGCTCGCGTTGCTCGCTGCCGCATTCATCGGCTTGGGCAGCATCCGTCGGCGCAGGCGCCGCGTGGCCTCGTAACGCACCTGCGCCATGAACGGGACCGGCACGCACAGATGTGCGAGCCGTCCCGCCGGCTCGGATACCGGCTGATGGTGTCCGGTTCCGTCAGCACCCGGGTGCTGTCTGCCCGATTGGAAAGGACTTCCCCATGTCCATCTCTCCGCTCGCATGGCTCCTCGACACTGACCGATTCCCCGCCCGCGTGACCAAGGTGGTTTTGCTATGCGTGGCCTTGCTGTTCGCGTTCGCGTCGGCCACGGGCCTGGCGGCACCGATGTATCGCTACACCTATACGGGCAATCCATTCGGTCTCGCCACCACCGATTACTACAACCCGCCGATCGGCCCCGACGACTTCATTTCTGCCGAGATACTGTCTCCGGTGCGCCTAGTCGGCAGTGTGGAGGACCAGCTCACGCTCCCCGGGCTGCAGATCACCATGTCCAATGGCGTGGACGTCGTGACCTATCAGCCCTCCACGATTCCCGGCTATCCGGAGGTCAGCTTCCTTGGCGCGCTGTACTTGTCCGCAGTCGATGCCGCAGGCTTGCCGACGGCCTGGTGGATGTACGTCGAACGCGTTGAAACCTACGACGACCGCTCGGTGTATGGCACGCACGTCTATACCTACGCCGACGCTGCCGCAGCCTACGAAGACACCTATTACTGGAGCTATGCCCAGGGGGCGTATTCCATCTCGCGGGTTGTGGACAATCGCGGCACCTGGAGGCTGGACATGGTGGAGGTGCCGGAACCCGCGTCGTTGTCCCTGGCCTTGCTCGCGCTGGCAGGCATGGCGAGCCTGCGTCGACGCTCGCGTCCGGACGAGAACCCGGGCGCCTGACTTCGCCGGAGCCATCACCAGAACGCAGAACGGCTCGCACACGCAGGTGTGCGAGCCGTTCCATTTCTGGCCCATTTCTGGCGCTCCGTCAGATCTCGGATGCGGCCTTGCTGATGGCGTCCAGTTCCGCCAGCACTTCGGCGATCTGCCCGGTGCCGCGCGCGGCTTCGGTCAGCACGCAGGAGATCTCGTTGGTGGAGGTTTCCTGTTCGCTCACCGCGCTGGAGATGCTGGCCGACAGGGCCGACACCTTGCGCATGATGTCGCTGATGGCGGTGACCGACGAGAAGACCTGGCGGGTGTTCTCCTGCACCGAGCCGATCATCGTGCTGATGTTGGCCGACGAGGTCACGGTATTGACCGCCAGCGTCTTCACCTCCTGCGCCACCACCGCGAAGCCACGTCCCGCCTCGCCGGCGCGCGCGGCCTCGATGGCGGCGTTGAGTGACAGCAGGTTGGTCTGCTGTGCGATCTCGGTGATGAAGCCGAGGATCTTGCTGATCTCGCTGGACTGGTTGTTCAGGTTGTTGATGTCGCGCCCTGCAGTCTCGGTCAGCGTCACCGCGTCGTCGATGACCTGCATGACTTCGCGGATGCTCTGCGAAATGTCGCGGATGCTGTTGGCCACACCTTCCATCGCCGACGAGCCGCCCTGCACGCTGGTGTTGATCTTCTCCGAGTTGCCGGACACTTCGGTGACCTTGCTCTCCATCGTGTCCAGCGTGCCCTTCAGGGTCTGCCGCAGCAGGGCACCGTACAGCGCGCTGGACAGCTGCACCTTGATCGCCTCGTAGATGCTGCCGTCGCGCGGGCCGACGCCGAACACCACCAGGCCGATCTGGATGTCGTTGAAGTGCAGCGGCAGCGCCATCATGGACTGCCGCTCGCTCGCGCTGGCCAGCAGTTCGGGGATGAAGTCGCGGGTGGGAATCAGGCCGCGGCCAGTGTCGAAGCGGATGCTGTTCTTGGTGTTGAACGAGGTCAGCACGCGTAGCTGCGAGGGCACGCTCTTGCGGTCCCAGCCCGGTTCGTTCTCGTACAGCGCGAGGTACATCGCCGGAATGCCCAGCTTGGGCAGGTCGTCCTGCAGGATCTTGCGGATGGCCTCGGTCTCGTAGGTCGTCACCAGCTTGGCGCCCAGCGCACTGATGGCACGTTCGCGCGCCACCGCCTTCAGGTTGGCGGCGTCACGCAGGCGGCCGGCGGCTTCACTGATCATCACGCGGCCCTGTGCCCACAGGTCTTCCGCCTTGATGATCCTGCTGCGACGGCGCAGGCCGGGCAGGACATGGCGGCGCAGTGCCGACACGTAGTTCTGCAGCAGCTCCACCGGCAGCTTGTCGGCGGCGAAACGCTTCACGGCGTCTCCCAGGGCCGCCATGAACGCACCATGGTTGCTGCCCCAGCCGGACTCCTTGTGAAAGGCGTCGATCAGCTTGCCGGCACAGTCCAGCAGCACTTCTTCTTTCAACTGCGCCGCGTTCAGGCTGCCGGTGATGGAGTCCACCATCGCACGCGCCGTGCGGTCGCGGCTGAACAGTCCGCTGAAGCCCAGCAGTCCGCCCTTGCCGCCGGCCGCCGCCGCTTCCATCTTGTGTGACAGGCAGCCGCAGGACTGGCCCATCACGATCTTGGCGGGCAGCTTGGTAACCGGCGCCGGGGCGCGGCCCGCGGCCGCGGCGTTCACTACCTCGATGGCCTTGGCGATCTGGTCGTCGCCCGGCAGCGATACGGTGGTGACCGGCGGGGTCAGCGCACGCGCTTCGAAGGTGTCGTTGCAACCGGTGACGGCGAGGTCGTCCGGCACGCGGATGCCGCGCTTCTGCAGCTCCTCGATGGCGCCTACCGCGATGTTGTCGCTGACGCAGGCGATGGCATCGAAGTCACTGCCCGGTGTCAGCTTCCGCTGGTCCAGGAAGAGCTGGACCATCTCGGTGCCCTTGCTCTTGTCCCAGGTGCCGAAGGGCGAGATGAGGTTGTCGTCGACCGCGATGCCGTTTTCCTTCAAGGCATCGAGATAGGCCTGGTAGCGCTCCTTGGCCGAGGCGTGGCTTTCGGGGCCGCGGATGAAGGCGATGCGGCGCTTGCCATGGTGCTGGATCAGGTGCTCCACCACCGCGCGCACGCCGGCGTAGCTGTCGGTCGACACCACCGGATAGGGCGGGATCTGCAGCGTCAGCGTCACCACCGGCACCGAGCCGTAGCGCTTGTAGTAGTTGTTGATGTAGGGGCTGCCGTCCGACGAGGCCCAGGTGACGACGCCGTGGTAGCGCTCGTTCACCAGGTCGTAGATGGCGGAGCCGGGGTCCTTGCCCAGCTGTCCTCCACGAAAGACCACCAGATGCTGGTTCTCCTTCTCGGCGGCGCTGAGCACCCCCTCGAAGAGCATTTCCTGCGTGCTGCCCCCTGCCGATTCGCGCGTCAAGAACGCGACCGGTTTGCCTGCATGCATTGCCAAGTCCCCCGTCAAGGATTCGTGCCGACATGCGTCGGCCAGGATTTATAGGCACGCCTCCCAGAGCCTTGCCGGGCCCGCCGCGTCAGGGAGACACGCGTTTGTGAATCTTCGTTTCCGGGATTACGGTTCTGCAGAAGAGAACTTTATGGGCGGATGGCGCGCTATGTGCGGAAGTTGATGACTGGTCGGTTCCTGCCCGGTTTACCCCCCGCCGGTCGCCGTCGGGCGGGGGCGACACGCCGTTCGTGGCAGGCCTTCCGGCATCTGTCTGCAGACCAGTTGGCGCCGTAGCTCCGCCATGTACGCTGGCGGCCAGAATCGTGCAGACACCATGCATGAAGCGCGCGTGAGACGTCTGATACCTGATACGCGCGAGGCGGTAGCCAAAGTGCTGCCATGCGCTGCTTACCGGACCCCACCTGCCATGAAGCCAGACGTTCTCCGCGCCGATGCCTCTCGCTACCTGTTGCCTTCACTGCGCCTGGCTGCCTGCGCAGGCCTTCTGGTGACGTTGAATGGTTGTGCTGCGCTGGCGGTGAGTCTGGCCGGTGCCGGTGCCGGCGCGGGTCTGTCGCACCAGATGGGCGGCACGGCCAGCCGCACCTTCACCGAGAGTTTCGACAGGGTGGATGCGGCTTCCCGCGTGGTCGCCCGCAAGATGTACCTGCAGGTCGACAGCGTGGCGGTCAGCGAGAACATCCAGCTCACCCGCGCACGCGTCGGCGATCTGGACGTATCGATGGAGTTGCAGCCCCTGTCGCCGACCCTGACCCGCATCAGCGTCGTAGCGCGCAAGAACCTGCTGCAGGTCGACGGCGCAACGGCGCAGGAAATCATTGCGCAAGTGGATCGTGCGCTGGTCGTGATCCAGCAGGAGGAGCAGGCCGCGCGTACTGCTGCGGCGGCTGCCGAGGCCGAGGCACGTGCCGCGAAGTACGTGGTGCCTCAACCTTCCTCTACCACCCGCAAGGGCGGAGCTGGTGCGGCGCCTGGCGCAACGACGCGTCGCAAGGGTTCGATCTGACAGTCCGGCTCTGGCTCCGAGCCGGCAGTAGCCGGGAGTGATCGCCCGCTGAGACCCCGTAGTAAAAAGGACAAAGTAAAAAGACAAAGGCCGCATGCACTACTGCATGCGGCCTTTGTCTTGTCGGGGCTGCCGGACAGCGCTCAGAGCCGGAAGCGCGAGACCGAACCCAGCAGGCTGGAGGCGAGGGCCTCCAGTTTCCGCACGTTGCCGTTGGCGGCTTCGACCGAGGCGGCGGAGGCATCCACCATCTGCGCGATGTGCTCCACGTTGCGGGCGACCGCCGTGCCGGCCTGGCTCTGTTCCGAGGTGGCGGACGCCACGTCGCGCACCTTCGCAAGGGTGGCTGCGGCGCCGGCGCTGATCTCGCGCAACGCGGCTGCGGCATCGGTTGCCTTCTCCACGCCCAGCGCAACACGCGGGGTCACGGCTTTCATGCTGTCCACGACCGAACCGGTGTTGGACTGGATGAGGCCGATCATCTGGGTGATCTGGGCCGTGGCCTGGGTGGTGCGTTCGGCCAGCTTGCGCACTTCGTCGGCCACCACGGCAAAGCCGCGCCCCTGCTCACCGGCGCGTGCGGCCTCGATGGCCGCGTTCAGCGCCAGCAGGTTGGTCTGGTCGGCAATCTCGCGGATCACGCTGGCGATGCCGTCGATCTCGCGTGAGCGCTCCAGCAGGTCCTCGATGCTGGCCGACGCCTGGACGACGTTGTCCGATACCTGCTCGATGGTCGCGCAAGCCTCGCTGACCAGTTGCTCGCCACGGGCCGCGAGATCGCTGGAGCGCGACGAGTTCTGCTCGGTTTCGCGGGCGCTGCTGGAAATGTGGTCGATGCTGACCGACAGCTCCTCGATGGCTGCGGCGGTGGACGAGGTCGCGTCCGAAGACTGCTGCGATGCCCGGTTGATCTGCTCCATCTGCCCAGTGAGGCTGGCGGTGGAGCTGCCCAGTTCGCGGGCGCCGTCCTGGATGCTTTCGATCATCTGGCGCAGGCTGGCCTGCATCTGGGCGATGGCCGACAGCAGGCTGTCGTTGCCTGCCGGAGCGCTCACCTTGCGGCTCAGGTCGCCGCCCGCGATCGCCAGCGCAACATCCGCCGCGTAATCGGGTTCGCCACCCAGGCGCGCGTAGATCCTGCGCGACATCACGACCGCCAGACCGATCACGACCGCCAGCACGGCGATGCCGATGAACAGGAAGTTGCGCGCCATGGCCCAGTAAGCGGTGTTGATGTCGTCGACGAATACTCCGTAGCCGACTAGCCAGTCCCAACCCTTGATCTTGGTGACGCCATTGATCTTCGGCACCAGGTCGTCCGTGCCGCCCGGCCGCTTCACCATGTCGTCGAAGAACGCGAAGTCGGTGCTGACCAGATGGTCGAGGTAGTTCTGCCAGTTGGTCTTGCCGCTGGGAAGGGTGACACCGAAGTCCACCTTGCCGACTACCGACGGGTTCGGATGCACCAGGCCGAGGGCGCCCACCGTGCGTGCCCACACATAGGTCTTGTTGCCATCGCGCAGGGTGGTCAACGCCTCGATGGCGCGGGCCTGGGCGTCCTCCCGGCTCATCTTGCCGCCGGCTTCCAGGGCCTGGTAATGCGCCACCTGTTTGGAGGCCAGGTTGAGGACGGTGTGGATCTCCTGGCGGCGGTCGTTGAGCATGTTGGTCCGCAAGGCCGTGAGGGCGAAGGCGGCGAGCAGGACGAGGCCCAGTGCGGCACAGGCGACGATCAGGGCAAGACGGTGTGAGAGCTTCATGGTCGATCCATCGAGGACGGGGATGCCCGGGCGGGCGGTGGCGGGCCCCGATGCGGGGCCCGGCGTGAACCGCAGTTCACGACCTGGCATGGACAGGCTGAATAGGGGTTTGTGTGAAGAATGGTCACGTCTGGGGGCGCGTCAGGCGCGCGGGCGTCGGCAGCCGCGGCGTTCCCGCGACAGGATCAACGGTGGCGGTTGGTGAGCACCACGCCCAGAATCGTGATGGCCCCGCCAAGCAGCACGCCGGCACCCAGGCGTTCATGCAGGATCAATGCGCCCAGCAGGACGCCGAACACCGGCACGAGGGTGGTGAAGGCCGAGGCCTTCGTCGGCCCGATGCGCTGCACGCCTTCGGTGAACCAGCTGAAGCTCACTGCCGTGCCCAGCAGCCCGAGGTAGAGGATTGCCAGCCAGGCTTTCAGTGAATACGCCGGCAGGTGGCTGAGCGAGCCCTCCATCAGCGCGGCGACACCCAGCATTGCCCCGCCGATGACGCAGGCGTACAGGTTGGCCACCAGCGGGCTCAGGCTGCTGGTCGCACGGCGGCCGATGAAGGTGTAGAGCATCCAGCACACCACGCAGCCGAAGATCAGCGCTTCGCCAGTGCCGACTCCACCGTCGAACAGCGCAGCCGGCCGGCCGTTGGCAATCACCAGCAGACAGCCGCCCAGCGCCAGCACGATGCCCAGCGCCTTCACTGGTGACATGCGGTCGCCCATGAACATCCAGGCAACCAGTGCGATCAGCGACGGATTCAATGCGATCACCAGTGCGCCGCGCCCGGCACTGATCGTCTGCAGTCCGTGCAGGAAGAAGTAGTTGTACGCAAAGATGCCGGTCAGCCCCATCAGGCCGACGGTGATCCATTCGTGCTTGGTCAAGCGCGGCAGCGGGCCTTCGTGACGGCGCACGATCCACACCATTGCCACCGTGGCGATCAGGAAGCGGTAGAACGCGGCGCCGAAGGGCGGCACCTCCTGCACCACGATGCGGGCCGCCACCCAGGTGCCACCCCAGAACAGGGCGGTTAGGACGAGGCGGACGTAGATGCCGATGCTGGCGTGCTGCATGGACGGGCCGGGTGGCCGGGAGACGGGTGAGACGGGGCAGGTATTGTCCCAGCATTTGCTGCCGGCTGTGCCCGCCATGTGCTGCTATCTGCGGGCTTGTCTTGTCGCCGGACAAGCGTTGCGCAGAAGCAGCTGCGCAGCGGTCTGTCGACGTCGCGGGCGTGAACGAAAAAGCGCGCCAGGGGCGCGCTTCGTGTGGATGACAGGTACTGCAGTGGCCAGCACTGCAGTACCTGACTACCCGATGCCGATCAGTACACCTCGAACTCGGTCAGCGAGGGCTGGCCGGAGGTGCCCGTCACGACGACGCGGACCGAACCGGTGCTGGTCGGCGTGAAGCTGTGGCTCTTGCCGGCGCCGATGGTCGTGCCAGTGGCCACCGTGTTCCAGGTGGAGCCGCTCAGCACTTCCACGCGGTAACCCTGGATGCGGCCTGCATGTTCCTTCAGCGTCACGCTGCTGATGGACTGGCTGCTGGCGAAGCTCAGGCGAACCCAGCTGCCGGCACTGCTGTTGCTGGCCTCCCAGCGGGTGCTGGCGTTGCCGTCCTTCACCTGGGCGGCGGTACGGCTGCTGCCCGACTGGCTGGAGGCGCTGGCGGTGGCGCCCAGTGCCAGGTTGTTGCCCGAACCACCCGACGAGCTGCTCGACGACGAAGAACTGCTCGACGAGGACGAGCTGCTGGAGGACGAGGACGACGACGACGAGGAGCTGCTCGACGAGCTGGAGCCCGTGCCCGAAGACGAGCTGCTGGACGAGGACGACGAAGAGCTCGACGAGCTGCTGGAGGACGAGCCACCGCAGCTACCCACCACTGCCGCTGCTTCCTTCAGGCCCTTGCCGGCACCGGCGGCGGCCAGTGCGATGCACTTGGCCTGCACGGCGCTGTAGATCGTGGCCGTGTAAGGCAGCGAGATCGGGAACGGCTTGGTCGTCGTCCAGTCGCTGGCGTTCTTCTTGGTGTCGCTGTCGACCGTCCAGGTGATGCCGTACTGGCCGAAGTCAGCCGGGCTGGCGATGTTGTTGTTGCGCAGGTCCCAGTAGCCGATCGTGCTGCTGTAGCGAGCCACCACCGGGTTGTTGGAGTTCTCGAAGAAGTTGCCTTCGATCAGCATGTTCCCGTTGACGCGGGAGTTCATGCCACTGGCTACCACGCCGGTGTAGTAGTTGTTGTACATGTGGTAGTTGCCGCCGCGGTTCATCGGCGCGCGCTCTTCCACGTTCTTCACGATGTTGTGCGCCCAGGTCACGTGACGCACGGTGCCTACATCGCTGTCGCTGGAGCCGCCCAGCGACACCTTCTGGTGATCGCGGATGATGTTGTACGAGATGGTGATGTTGTTGGCCGACTTCTTGATGTCGATCGCGCCGTCGAAGGTGGTGTCGTCACCCGGCGTGCCCGGGCACTTGAAGTTCTGGCTGAAGAACTCGTTGTGGTCGAGCCACACATTGCTGGCCGTGTCTTCGATACCGATGATGTCGCCGTCCGACGCGCCACCGGGCAGCAGGCCCATGGTCATGTTCCGCACGGCGATGTTCTTGGACGAGCCCTTGATGCGGATACCGAAGTTGGCCGATGAACCGTCGGCGCCAAGAATGGTGATGTCATTCTTGTTCTGGATGGTCACTTCCTGCTTGGACTTGCTCCACTGGCCGCAGATGTTGGCCAGGATCGGTGCCGGGTCGAAGCTGCCGGTGTACTGGATCACCAGGCCGCCGCTGCCGGAGTAGCTGTTGATGGCGTTCTGGACGGCGGACAGGTTGTTGGCGACGACCGGGGTGGCGCTACCGCCGCCGGTCACGTTGCCGGCGAAGCCAGGGACGGCTGCAGTGGCGTGGCTTGCGATCGTGCTGAGCACGGCCGCAGCCAGCACGCTTTTCAGGTGCTTGCTGTTCATGATGCTTTGTCTCCGAAATTATTGTGGGTGGTATCGGCCTTTGCGGCCGATCCGCGGCTTCTGGTCGGACCGGAAGCGCGTCAGCAGTCTGTAAGAATTAGCCTGACAATGCAATCAGCCCCGGCCCCGTCATCTGGGGGTGTGAAAATATATTTCCAGAGACTCAAAAGTGTTCTAGCGATGCTTGCGGACGACTCGCTGCAGGGATCAATCCGCTGCCAATGTCCCGTCGATGAACGCTTGCCACACCGCATCGGGCACGACGTTCAGCGCACGCATCGGAGCGAAGGCGGCCTCCCTGTCCCAGCCCAGGCGTATCACGCGGTACAGGCCGAGGAAGATCGACACGCGGATGTTGGACGCGCAATGCACCCACACACGTTCTTCGTGCGTCCGGTCCATCGCATTGAAAAAGGCCTGCAGGTCCTCAGTAGTCGGCGCAGAGAACTGCACCGGGATGTGCACGTACCGCAATCCGCTGGCCGCCGCACAGCCAGCTTCGTCCGCCAGCGAATAGCGCGGATCGTCGTGCAGGGCGAGATTGATCAGTGTCGTGTAGCCCGCCTGCGCAATGGCGGCAATCTGCGCTTCCTTCGGCTGGCCGGAGGTGGCGAGGCGGTCGTCGATCCGCAGGTAGGCGCGGATGGTGTCGAGTTCAACGGGTGGGTTCATCGGTCGTCCGTGTCGGTTCGGGGGAAAGGGGGGTGGTGTCTGTGCCCCGGGCGCCAGCGATACCAGGCGGGTCGTGTCACGCAGGCTGCCTGCGCGATGCGCCACCACGATCAGCGTTGTGTCGGCAGGAAGGTCGGTGATCAACTGTTGCATGACCCGTCTCTCCGTGTCGTCGTCCAGGGCGGAGGTAGCCTCGTCCAGCAGGAGGATTCCGGGTTGCCTCGCGATCGCGCGCGCAATCCCGATGCGCTGGCGCTCACCGCCGGACAGCGTATAGCCGCGCTCTCCGAGCACCGTGTCGAGGCCGAGCGGCAGGCGTCCGATCAGTTCGTCCAGGCAGGCAATCGTGCACACGCGTCGCAGGCGTGCAGCGTCCATGCTGCGGCCGAGCGTGATGTTGTCGCGGAGGCTCATGCTGAACAGTTCGCTTTCCTGCAGCACGATGCCGACCTGGCGCGTCAGCGCCTCGTGCTGGATGTCGGTGACGGGTGTGGAGCCGATGCAGGCTTGCCCGCCGTCGGGGCGTTGCAGTGCCAGCAGCAGGCGCAGCAGCGTCGACTTGCCGCAGCCGGAAGGGCCGGTGATGCCGAGGCGCTCTCCGCGCATCACCTCCAGCTCGAAGCCGTCCAGGATGTTCCGTCCGTCGTGACGCACGCGGATGTCATTGAAGCGGATCCTGTCCCAGTCTTCCGGAAACGCCTGCGTGCCCGCGCCATGTTCTTCCTTTCCGTGGAACAGGGGCATCAGCCGTGCGAGATCGGCATGTCGGGAAATCAGGGTCTGGAAGCGGTCGGTGAGGCTGGTCGTGGTGGTGCGCAGATTGGCGAAATAGGTCGTGTAGGTCAGCACCAGGCCGACCGACAGCATGCCGTCCAGTACCGCAGCGGCGATGCCGGCTAGGAAGAACATCCAGCACAGGTTGTTGTAGATCTGAAACCACATCCACTTGGTGGTGTGAAGACGGACCTTGGCGTGGCCAAGATCGCGCGATCCGGCCTCCCGCCGCGCAACCTGTGCGCTTGCCTGCGTACCGGCACCGAGCGCCTTGACGGCGAGGATGTTGCCGGTCTGCTCGACCAGCGCGCCGCTTGCCGATTCGTTCGCCACGTTCAGTTGCCGGCTGAGCGCCAGGGCCTTGCGGTCGAACTGCACCTCGATGGCGACGATGCCGGCCACGTAGGCGACGAAGAAGAGCGCCGATGCCCAGTGCAGGAGGGCGCAGGCCAGCACGCAGCCGAGGAAGGCGACCAGGGGCGGCAGCAGATCGTTGTGGACACCTGTCCATTCGCCCACGGCGTCGGCGCCCGTCTGGATGCGTTGCGCCTTGTTGCCGGTGGCTTCCTGTCGATGCCAGGTCAGGGAGAAATCCATCAGGCGCTCGAAGCCCCACACCTTGGCGCGAAAGCGCGAACTGAATGCGATCTCGCCAAGGCGGCGACGACTGCGCAGGCGGAGGACGGCGACGAGGGCGCTGGAGAGACCCAGCCCCAGAATAAGCGCCGCGAGCGGCAGCAGGCTGTCACCTGTGCGGTACCGGATCAGCATGTCCACCATCATGCCCAGCAGCAGCGGTGGCAGCAGTTCGTAAGTCTGGCCGAGCGCGAACACCGCAAGGTGGCCGGCGTAGGCGCTGCGTTCCTCGCCAAGGAAAAGAAGGATCGCGCCGGGCGTGTCGCGCAGCCGGAACGTCTGGTCGGTCGTCGTTGCCATGGAAGCCTCCGTGAGGGGCTTCAGCTTGTCCCGAGCGCAGGTGGGGGTGTTGATCGCAATTGTCGTAATGCGCGCTCGCCAGCCGCATTGCGCGCGGCGACGGGCAGCCACAGTTCGACGTGACGTTCGCGGCGCGCGGTGTAGCCGGACACCTTGACCTCGCGCAGGTGTCCTTGTCCGCCCGCCAATCGGCAGGAAGTTTCCGTCTCGATGCGGTCGGCGAGTTCGCGCAGCGAAGGTGTGACATCGCCATACAGATCGAACACCGCGTAGGAGCGGGACGGCATCGACCCGGTATCCACGCCTGCGACATCACCGAGCAGGTAGCGCGTGGGGATCATCGCGCGGACGTCGATGGACTGACCGGCTGCAGGCGTCAGGCAGGCATCCTCGTCGAGCGAGTGCCAGATGCGCCAGCGCCTGGCGCCGCTGACCGCCGTGCGGCCGACCAGCTCGTGGCCGACGTGCCAGTAATCGTCGTGACGGCCGCGGAAGGGCAACTGGATGACGGGTTCCTCGGTGCTGCGCGCAAGTCGCAGCGCGGGACGACCTATCTGGACTGCCGGCTGTGATTTCAGATGCGTCGGCGCGTAACCGAACTGCCGCACGAAGGCGTGCGTAAATGCGGCATTGGAGGCATAGCCGGCATCCTGGCCGACGTCGATGGCGCGTCGCTGGCCGGACATCAGTGCTGCGTGGGCGCGGTTCAATCGCAGGCGTCGCAGCGTCGCCATCGGCGTCTCATGCAGCTTACGTGCGTACAGCCGGACGAGGTGGCTGGGCGTACAACAGGCCACGTCGGCGAGCAGTCCGAGGGTGGGTTCATCGTCGAGATGGGCGTCGAGATACTCCAGCACGCGGCGGATGCGACGTGAGTTGAGGATGAAGGATTCGACGGTGAGGCGCATGGGGTCGACGGCCGGGCCTTTGGCAGGCCGACAACATAGCTTGTGCCGCGCCGCGGCGGGCCGCCCTCAAGGGTGGGGGTGACGACAAACGAAAAGGCCAGCCCGCGGGCTGGCCTTTCTTCGACGCGGACAGCTGCTTCAGAACGGCAACTCGATGCCCGGCCAGGCGGTTTGCAACGCCTTGCGGAATTCGCCCTGGATGCGCTTGATCGCCGCTTCGGAATCCGCCTCGAAGCGCAGCACCACGACTGGCGTGGTGTTGGAGGAGCGGGCGAGGCCGAAGCCGTCGGCGAATTCGACGCGCAGGCCGTCAATGGTGATGCGTTCGACTTCGCCTTCGAACTTCGCGTCGGTCTTGAGTTTTTCGACCAGCTTCAGCGGTTCGCCCTCATTCATCTTGATGTTGAGTTCCGGCGTGCTCACGGCGTTGGGCAGGGCCTTCAGCACGGCGCTGGGGTCGGCACTCTTCGACAGGATTTCCAGCAGGCGCACGCCGGTGTACAGGCCGTCGTCGAAGCCGTACCAGCGTTCCTTGAAGAACATGTGGCCGCTCATCTCGCCGGCCAGCGGGGCGCCGGTTTCCTTGAGCTTGGCCTTCACCAGCGCGTGGCCCGTGTTCCACATGATCGGCTCGCCGCCGTGCTTGCGCACCCAGGGAGCGAGGTTACGCGTGCACTTCACGTCGTAGATGATCTGGCCGCCGGGTACGCGGCTCAGCACGTCGGCGGCGAACAGCATGAGCTGGCGGTCGGGGTAGATGATCTCGCCGTCCTTGGTCACCACGCCCAGGCGGTCGCCGTCGCCGTCGAAGGCCAGGCCGAGTTCGGCGTCGCCGTTCTTCAGCGCGTGGATCACGTCTTCCAGGTTCTCCGGCTTGGAAGGGTCCGGGTGGTGGTTCGGGAAGTTGCCGTCCACTTCGCTGAACAGCTCGGTCAGCTCGCAGCCCAGGCGCTTGAACAGGTCCGGCGCGGTGTTGCCGGCCACGCCGTTGCCGCTGTCCAGCACGATCTTCATCGGGCGGGCCAGCTTCACGTCGGACAGGATGCGTTCGATGTAGGCCGGGCGCACGTCGGTGTGGCTGACCTTGCCTTCGCCCTTGGCGAAGTCTTCGCGCTCGATGCACTGGCGCAGGCCCTGGATCATGTCGCCATAAAGTGTTTGACCACCCAGCACCATCTTGAGGCCGTTGTACTCCGGCGGGTTGTGGCTGCCGGTGATGGATACGCAGCTGTTCGCGCCCAGGTGGTAGGCGGCGAAGTAGGTGATGGGCGTCGCCACCACACCGATGTCGATGACGTCGATACCGGTGCTGGTGATGCCCTCGGCCAGCGCCTTGGCGAAGGTGGGGCCGGAGAGGCGGCCGTCGCGGCCGATGACGATGGTCTTCTGGCCGCGGGCGACGGCTTCGGTGCCTAGCGCGCAGCCGATGAGGCGGACGGCTTCGGTGGTCAGCGACCTGTCGACGATGCCGCGGATGTCATAGGCCTTGAAGATTTCAGGTGCAACGGCTGCCATGGTGGTTCGTGTTCCTGAGAATGGGGATGGGGGTGAAGACATGGGGCATACGGGATGACCCTGATTATATGCGCCCATCCTCCCCATGCCCGTGTCGGACGACTCCGACACGCCAGACGGCCCCTCAGTGGCCCATCAGGGCAGGGCGGTCACAGCATTTCAGGCGAGAGGGCGGTGCGCAGCACGGTTTCACCCACGCCATCACGTTCGCGCCGGCGCAGCCACCACAGCGCCCCCTTGCGCACGCTGAGGCCGCCGGCTTCGTCGCCCTGCAACAGGCGTGCTGCCACTTCGCCCAGCGTGGGCTGGTGGCCGACAACCAGCACGGCACCGCCGGCGTCCGGCCAGCCGACTGCTGCCAGCAGGTCATCGGCGGTGGCCGATGTGCCGACCGCGACGGTTGTTTCGAAGTGCGGGGTCCAGGCGCCGATGGTCTGCTGGGTGCGCGTAGCCGGGCTCACCACGATGCGCAGATCCTTGGGGGCGTGTTCGGCCAGCCACCGCGCCATGGTCTCGGCCTGGTGATGACCGCGCTCAGTGAGGCGGCGGGTGTCGTCGGGGCTACCTTCCTCGGCTTCGGCGTGGCGCCACAGCAGGAGATCCATGTCGTATTCCTCGTGTTCGGTGGGCGGCAGGTTCATGCTTTTTTCTTGCGGGCTTTGCGCCATGCCGGGCGTCGCGACAGCATGCGCGCGCAGCGCTCCAGCACCTTGCTGCGGATGGCGTGCACGCGGGGCGCGTGCCAGCCCAGGATGTAGGCGCGTGAGCAGGCCAGGGCCACGTCCTCGCCGGCCCAATCGGCCAGGCGGTGTGAGGCAACGGCCAGGTCGTTGAGCGTACCGAGCTCTTCCTGCAGGGCGCTGACAGCCTTCAACTGGCGGGTCACCCGGTCGTCCGGCAGCAGCGGCGCAAAGCATTCCAGCGCGTAGCGCAGGCGCTTCAGCCGGATGCGCAGGGCGTGCAGGGGTTCGGCTTCCAGCGTCTGCGCGTTTTCCAGTGCCCGGCGCGCCTGCTTGTGGAGCTTCTGCAAGGCGTGGGCAGCGAAGTCCGCCAGGGTGTCGCTGTCGTTGTCCGGCAGCGCCGTCAGGTCGCGCATGAGGTAGAGCGGCAACTGCGCAGTGGCGGCATCCTGCATGCGGGCACGGCCGGCCTCGCGGGCCCGTTGGCGCTCTTCGATCAGCCTTGCGCTGAAAGCCGCGCTGCCGGCACCCAGGCCAGCATCCATCACGGGCAGCAGCACGGTCGCGTGCATCACGTCGAGGTCGCGCGCCAGCCCGACCTGCCCGGCGAGATCGCCGAGGATGCTGATCCAGCGCTCGGAAAAAGCCTCCGGCAATGCCGGAGCAAACACCCTGACGAGGCTGCGCAGCCGCCTCAGCGATACGCGCAACTGGTGAACGAAAGCCGGGTCGTCGCTCTCGCGAACGCCCGCGGCATTGGCCTGCCAGGTGGTCAGGCAGTCGAGGGCGGCGTTGCGGAAGGCAGTCACCGGCGTCTGATTGGCGTCCAGCGTGGAAGGGCGGCCCCTTGCGACCTGCAGGGGGCTGTCGGTGAACAGGCGGTAGCCGCGCTGGGCCTTGCTGGCATCTTCCGGATACAGCGGCAGGTCCACGCACAGTTGCAGGGCGAGGTTGAGCAGATCGAGCGGCTCGCCCTCGTACAGTTCCAGTTCCACTTCGCTGATCGGTGCCTCCCGGCCGCCGGCGCGTATGACGCCGGAGTCGATCATGATCGCGATGCGTGCGCCGCGACGTGGCGTGAGGATGCGGGTTTCGCGGCGGAAATCGGTGTCGAACGCCGGTTGTATGTCGTCGTAATGCCTGTCCAGCAGCTTGCGTGCTGCGGGGTCGTCCACTGCGCTGAAGTCGAAGCGACCATCGACGAAGGCCTGCTCCCATTCCGGGCGTGACGACAGGCCGCCGATCGAACTGCTGGCGCATTTCACCGTCTGCAGCACCTGCTTGCCGATGCGCCGGGTGCGCACCGCCATTCGCGCGTTGCGGATGTCCAGCGACGGCGTGTCGTAATAGGTGTTCTGCAGGGTCTGCGCCGGACCGCTCTTCTCGGCCTGCGCGATGATGGGGTGGCGGCTCAGCGCCTTGAAGCTGGCGGGCGGCACCGCCAGCTTGAGTTCGACTTCCTTGGCCATGACGTTGAAGCGGTTTGGCAGGGGGAGCCGATTGTAGGCACAAGCGCCGCCGGGCTTCTACCTTG
>JAVHYF010000004.1:101591-114805 GCA_031119205.1 Moraxellaceae bacterium
TCAGTACTCCCAGAAAATCCGCTGCAGCTCCTTGCTGTCGTTCGTCTTCGTCAGCGCCACGGCGGCGAGGATGCGGGCTTTCTGCGGGCGCAGGTCGTGGGCGACCACCCAGTCGTACTTGTCGTCCGGTTGCTCCGAGTTGCGCAGTACGAAGCCGTCGCCGACGCGCGAGGAGCGGATGATGTGCAGGCCCTTGGCGCGCAGGCCCTGCAGCACCGGCACGATGCGGTCGGCCACCGAGCCGTTGCCGGTGCCGGCGTGGATGATCGCCTTGTCACCGGCGAAAGCCTCGTAGGCCAGCGGCGGTACGTTGCCGTAGCCGTAGGCGATGTCCACGTCGGCCAGCTTGTCGATGCTGTCGATGTCGAACTCCGACGTCATGGTATGGCGCTTCACCGGTGCGCGGAACCAGTAGGACTTGCCCTCCACGATCATGCCCAGCGGACCCCACTGGCTGTTGAAGGCATTGGTCTTGATGTTGATGGTCTTCGATACGTCGCGACCGCTGTGGATCTCGTCGTTCATCGTCACCAGCACGCCTTTGCCCTTGGCGCTCGGGTTGGCCGCCACGTTCACCGCGTTGTACAGGTTGAGCATGCCGTCGGCCGACATGGCTGTGCCCGGGCGCATGGAGCCGACCACCACGATGGGCTTGTCGGTCTTCACGGTGAGCGTGAGGAAGAAGGCGGTTTCCTCCAGGGTGTCGGTGCCGTGGGTGATGACGATGCCGGTGACGTCCGACTGCTTGGCGAGCGCGGACACGCGCTTGCCCAGGGTCAGCAGGTGTGCGTTGGTGAAACTCTCCGAGGCGATCTGGAACACCTGGTCACCGCGCACGTCTGCCACATCCTTCAGCTCCGGAATGCCGGCGATCAGTTTTTCCACCGGCACCTTGGCGGCCTGGTAGGTAGCGCTGTTGGCAGCGGTGGCACCGGCGCCGGCAATGGTGCCGCCGGTGGCGAGGATGACGATCTGCGGTTTGCTCTGCGCCCAGGCCTGGCTACCCAGCAGGAGTGCGATGCCGGTGAGTAACGCCGTGCGTGCGGTACGGCGGCTTTCAGACAAGGTCATGGACATGAAGATGGACATGGATGGACTCCCGACTGCGGTGGAAGGATGAGGCAGGGGCTGCCTGGATGAGTGCCTCTTGAGGTGTTGCTGGAACGGGCCGCAGACAGTCACGCCGGAGCGTGTGCGGCCTATGCAGTCTAGGACGCTGGCAAGCGCTGCGCTGCCTCCGCAGGAAGAGGTCGGGTATGTTCGATCAGGGACTGGCGCCGCGGTCGCCTTCGTGGCAGGCGCAAAAAAAAGAGGCCCCGCATTGCACGGGGCCCGTGTCATGCCCGGGCGGGCTGGCTTGCCGCCCGGGCTCTCATGAAGGCTGTGTCAGCCGTCGTGGTCAGTAGTTGGTGTTGCCCGACTGGCTGCAACTCATGGAGCCGATGCACAGGTCGCCGCTGTTGCGCAGGCGGCTGTTGGTGAGGCGGCCGGTGGAGCTGGACGAATCCGAGCGGAAGATGCCTTCCTTCATGTTGGAGATCTGGCAGCGGTCCACCGTGATCGTCATCTTGAACGTGGTGCCGCCGTTCTGACGCACGAACTTGCCCATGTTGTCCACGATGCAGTTCGAGACATTGATGGTCGAGGCTGCGTTCACCTGGCCGAACTTGTCTGAACCGTTGTAGCCCGACACGCCGGTAATGGTGACGGTGCCGGACTCCTTCACGGTCCAGGCGTCTTCACCCACGTTGGTCCAGCGGAAGTTCTCCAGGCGACCGCCACCGTAGAAGTGCACACCGTCCACCCCGTTGTTGCCGAGGATGGCGTTCTTCAGGGTGCCGCCGTTGATGCGGAAGGCCGGATCCTGATCCTCGTCATCGTCGCCACTGCCCATCGACGAGGACGGGTTGTAGGTCTTGCAGCCGCCGTCGTAGGTGCCACTCACCACGATGGTGGAAGAGATGGACTGACTGCCGGTGGAGTTGCAGGTTGCACCGGTGATGCCACCGCCATTGCTGGACGAACTCGACGAGCTGGAGGAGGTGCTCGAAGAAGAAGTGCTGGAGCTGGACGAGGAGGAACTGGAACTGCTGGACGACGTGCTGCCGGCATACGAGCACCAGGCCGAGCCGGGATAGCTGTTGGACGGGAAGTTACTGCTCTGGCACACCACGCTGTCGGTGAAGGTGCCGTACACAAAGCTGCCGGACTTGCCCAGTGCAACCGAACGCGTGCCGCTGAACGAGCAGGTCTCGCCCTTGTTCTGGGCGCACTTGGTGTAACCGGACGGGTAGTCGGTGGCGGCGTAGACCGCCAGGGAAACGGCGGCCAGCAGTCCGCCGACGAAGAGTTTCTTCGCGCTCATATCGGTGTCTCCTCCGAAGTTGGTGCTTCGTTTGGTGTTTCGTTTGAGTGTCGTTGCGGCGTTGCCGCGCCGAACCAGCCGGTCAGGCCGGCTTTCTCAATCTAGGAAGTGGCTCGGCGCGATCAAGCCTCACTTTTGGCGTTTGAAACGCGGCTTCCGGTGGTCTTGCCGAGTCCACTGTCATAGATCGCCGAAAGCGTCAGAACCGTGCGCGCAGACTGGTCTGGCAAGGCTTCCGCGTCACGGCGAAGGATCTGCCTTGAAGCAGGCCGTCGCCGCGTATGCGGCGCGTTCCGGAGAGTGAGCACCCGTAACGCTTCGCGGCAGGCAGAGCCGTGCCGGGCGCTGGTGGATACGGAGAGGCCGTGGATCTGCCGCGCAGTCAGACAACCAATCAGCCGCGGGGATGGCATTCCAATATTGAATCGGCCGCGCCGTCATGGATTTGTCATGGCTGCGTAACAGCAGGACAAAAAAAGGCCTCGCCGAAGCGAGGCCTTCCTGAATCCGGCGCACGCGCACTCAAGCGTCGCCGGCGTGACTACCCAACGTGGTCAGTAGTTGGTGTTGCCCGACTGCGTACAGCTCATCTTGCCGATGCACAGGTCGCCGGAATTGCGCAGGCGGCTGTTGGTCAGGCGGCCGGTGGTGCTGGACGAGTCCGAGCGGAAGATGCCTTCACCCATGTTGGAGATCTGGCAGCGATCCACGGTGATGGTGGCCTTGAAGGTGGTGCCACCGTTCTGGCGGAACATCTTGGCCATGTCGTCGACGATGCAGTTGGAAACATTCACCGTCGAAGCCGCGTTGATCTGGCCGAACTTGTCTTCGCCGTTGTAACCCGACACGCCGGTGATGGTGACGGTGCCGGACTCCTTCACGGTGAAGGCGTCTTCACCCACGTTGGTCCAGCGGAAGTTCTCCAGGCGGCCAGTGCCGTGGAAGTGCACACCGTCCACACCGTTGTTGCCCAGGATCGCGTTCTTCAGCGTGCCGCCGTTGTTGATGCGGAAGGCCGGGTCCTGGCTCTCGCCCTGACCACCGTCACCCATCGACGAAGACGGGTTGTAGGTCTTGCAGCCACCGTCGTAGGTGCCATTCACGATCACCGTGGAGGAGATGGACTGGTTGCCGGTGGAGGAGCAGGTGGCGCCAGTGATGCTGCCGCCGCCCGACGAGGTGCTGGACGAGCTGGAACTGCTGCTCGAAGAGGAGCTGCTGGACGAAGAGCTGGAGCTCGATGAAGACGACGAAGAGGATGACGAGGAGGAGCTGGAACCGCCCGACGAGGACGAGGTGGAACCGGCGTAGGAGCACCATGCCGAGCTGGCGTAGCTGTTCGACGGGAAGTTGGAGCCCTGGCAGACCACGCCATTGGTGAAGCTGCCGTAGACGAAGCTGCCGGACTTGCCGAGCGCCACCGAGCGGGTGCCGCTGAACGAGCAGGTTTCGCCCTTGTTCTGCGCACACTTGGTGTAGCCGTCCGGGTAGTCCTTGGCGGCATGCGCAGTGCCGAAGCCCAGCGATGCGAACAGGGTGGTGGCGAGCACCATGCCACGCCGCGCCCAGCGCTGTGCGGACTGCGTTTCAGTGATGATGCGGGGCGTGACGCGACGGCCTGCCGTCGAGGGAAGGGTAGTGTCCATGACTCCTCCGAAGTAATTGGATTTGTTGGCCGGAATAAACCGGTTGCCGGTGCCAGATGCCCGGCGAGAGTCATAGTGAAAAAATATGTGTCGTTGTGCAAATTGATAAATACTGCATAAATACATGAACTTAGGGCGCCGGCGTGGCTTCATGGAAAAACAACAGAAACATCGCATACGTCAGTTGTGGTGCCTGACAGAACGGCCATGCAACGATGGGGGAGGGCGATGCGCATGGCATCCATGCCGTGCGACTAAGTGCGGCTCGTAAAGCCTGTTGCCGTGCGCCGTGGCCGCTCACAGGGCCGGCCAGGTGCCGGAAAGTCCGGTGAAGTCTCGCTCTGATCGACGCGCGAAGTTCCATGAAAGCCCCGCAGGAAGTCGGTAACTCTCATCACGGAAATAAATCCCGCCCAGCTGTTCTATCCTGCGTGACCGTTCCCGAAGAATTGCCGTACATGACCCACCGCCGCGCCGTGCTGTTGATGATCACCGTCACCCTGTTGTGGAGCATCGCCGGGGTGGTAGCGCGGCAGCTCGAAGCCGCCCGCAGTTTCGAAGTCACGTTCTGGCGCAGCTTCTTCAACATGCTGGCGCTGGCAGTAGCGCTCACCGCCATGCGCGGTGCCGGCATGTGGCCGCAACTGCTGCGTGCCCCCTGGCCGTTCTGGGTGTCCAGTGTTTGCTGGGCGGTGATGTACACCGCCTTCATGGTGGGGCTGACGCTGACCAGCGTGGCCAATGTGCTGGTGGTGATGGCCTTCGGTCCCTTGCTTACCGCGCTGTCGGCGCGGCTGTTCCTGCATCATCGGTTGCCGGCACGGACCTGGGCGGCCATCGTGGTCGGCAGCCTGGGCATCGCCTGGATGTTCGGTCACGACGTGGACGCCGGTGCGCCACTGCTGGGCAGCATCGTGGCGCTGGCGGTGCCGATCGCCGCCGCCTGCAACTGGACGCTGTTGCAGTACGTGGGCCACGGTGCGGGCGATCCGGACGATGCTGCGTCCGCGGCCACGAGCAATTCGGCCACCGACTCGGCCACTAATGCAGCCACCAGTTCGGCCACCAGTGCGGCCAGCAACTCGGCCACCAGCTCCGCGCCCGACATGCTGCCGGCGGTGATGGTCGGCGCCGTGTTGTCCGCCGCCGTCACGCTGCCTTTAGCCTGGCCCCTGCAGGCATCGCCGCACGACCTGGGCCTGCTGGCGCTGCTGGGCGTCGTGCAGCTCGCCATTCCCTGTCTGCTGGTGGTGCGCGCCAGCCGCGTGCTGCCGGCGCCGGAAATTGCATTGCTCGGTTTGCTGGAGGTCGTGTTCGGCGTGCTGTGGGCCTGGCTGGGCGCGGGGGAGGCGCCGTCATCCGGCGCCCTGGTGGGTGGTTCGCTGGTGCTGCTGGCCTTGCTCGGCAACGAGGCGTTGGCGCTACGCCGAGTGCGCGCGGTGAAGTTGCCCGCGCGCCATGAGACTCAGTGACCGGTCGTCACTGCCGGCGCGGCGAATCCGCTGCACCTCACCTCAGTTCATCACCTCACTTCACCTATGTCGACGACGTCCCGCTCCGTAACCGGCAGCATCGCCTGCCGCTGATGCGCCACCAGCTCGTCCGCCTGGGCCGCGAATTGCGGAATCAGCTGGGCGATCAGCGCGAGTTGCCGCAGCACCCGCCGCTCGGTGGGGCCGGCGTCCACCGGGATGTCGGCCAGTCGCCGCTCAAGCGCTGCCTCGTCGTCCGCCTGCACCGCCACCCGCTTCGCAGCACCGGTCGTGGTCGTCGCAGACGATGTCTGGCCCAGTAGCCCGGCGATGCCCTGTAGCGATTGCTGGATGTGGCGGTCCGCCTCGTCCACCAGGGCGGCGTGTTGCCAGTGCTCCACGTGTTCGCGGTGCGCACCCAGCGCGGAGATGTAGCCCAGCAGCGTGTGGCTCAGGCACAGGAAGCGGAAGGCCAGCTCCGGCGGCAGGCGCTGGTGCTCCGGTTCGGCCTGCATGGATGCCAGCGTGCTGGACAGCTCCGCGTCTGCGTTGTGGGCGTCGCGTCTTGCAATGCGGTAGGGCAGGTCGTCGCGCTTGCTGCTGCGGTACTGCGCGAGGATCTCGGCGAGATAGCGCGCGGACCCGCTGACGGTGCGCGCCATCAGGGCCGGTAGCCGGCGCCCTTGCCAGTCCGGCAGCACGAAGGCGACCGCGAGTCCGGCGATCAGCGCACCCAGCACGGTGTCGAGCAGCCGCGGCCAGATCAGCGCGTAGCCGCTGCCCAGCTGGTTGAAGCAGATCATCACCAGCACGGTGATGCACAGTGTGGCCTGCAGGTAGCGGTCGGTGCGCAGCGCGAAGAAGGCCACGCCCGCCACCACCGCCAGCGTCAGTTGTGCCAGCGGATGCGGAAAGGCGCTGATGAACAGCCAGGACGCTACCAGCCCCAGCGCCGTGCCCATTACGCGCTGACCCAGGCGCCGCCAGGTGTCGCTGTAGGTGGGCTGGCAGACGAACACCGTGGTCAGTAACACCCAGTAACCCTGGGGCAGGTCCAGCCAGTGCAGCAGGCCATAGCCGGTGGCCAGCGCCAGCGCCAGGCGCAGGCCGTGGCGGAAGCGCGGTGCAGCCGGCGTCAGCTCGACGCGGATGCGCTTGAGGCCCTCGGTCAGCGTGCCGGGCGCGTAATCGCGCAGGCTGCTGTCCTGCTCCAGTGGCAGCGCGTCCGGGCGGCCGGCGTTGGACAGCAGGCGCTCGATGGTGGTGACGTTGCGGCACAGGTCGGCCAGAGATTCCAGCAGCGAAGCCTGGCCAGCCTGCGGTTGCGCCTGCAGGTGGGCCAGTGCAGCGGCGAGGTCATCCAGCGCGTACAAGCCCTGGTTGCCATGCTCGTACAGCGTGTCGGCCAGGATCGCATCCGCCAGCCGGCGGCAGGACTGTGATTCCATCTGCATGAGGCGTTGCGCGCGGAACAGGATGTCGCTGCGCGCAAAGGCACCAGCCAGTGCGGCATACGGATAGTGTGCGGAGCTGGCCCGCTCATGCACGTCCTGCGCGAGGAAGTACCACTTGAGGTGGCGCGCGCCGATCGGGTTGGGGCGGCGCTGCTGCACCCAGCGGGTCAGCACCTCGCGCGCACGGTTCAGCGCGCGCACCAGGCGCGCGTTCTGCTCGGCCAGCGCCAGGCGCTGCGCGTCCTCATCGCGATGGCTCACCGGTTCCAGCAGCGCTGCCTTGAGCGCGAGGTAGGCGGACAGCGCTTCGAAGACGCGGGCCAGTGACTGGCGCGCGGCGCGCGTCGAGAACAACGCCGTCGCCACCAGCGAGATGAACCCGTACCAGGCCGCACCGCCGAGCAGCAGCACCGGTTGCAGCCAGTCATGCTCCGGCACCGCGCTGGCCAGCGTGGCGTGCTGCTGGTGGTCCACGCTCAGCATGGTGTAGACCGCCAGCACCAGCGAGGCCACCGCGATGGTGGCGTAGCGCTCGCCGGCCGCGCCCAGCATCACGAAGCCGAAGGTCGACAGCATCAGCCCGACGACGAACAGCCAGGGCCAGGGGAACAGCCACTGCACGGAGAAGGTGACCACCGCGAAGCACAGCAGCGTCATCAGCAGCGCCTTGAGGCGGCCGCTCACGCGGTCCTCGCTCTCCGCCAGCGCGCAGGCGATGACGCCGAGGATCAGGCTGATCATCCAGTGCTGGCGGTCCGCCACCAGGCTGCCGGCGACGACGCCGGCCAGCGCGATGGCGACCTTCAGACCGTCGACGGTCTTGTCGTGCGCCCACAGGCGACGGAACAGCGGGAGGCGCTCCTGCGTCATGCCATCAGGCTCCTGCACGCCGTGCATACCAGGCGCGGATCATGCCCGCCTGGTAGAACTGCAGCGGCGCTTCGAAGCCGCCGGCAGCGATGATCGCCTCCACGTCCGCCGGCGCGCGGATCGCCACGTCGCGTGCGTAGGCTTCGCGCATCTGCATGATGCGCTCCGGCGGCACATCGCCCGCCGCCATGGTGCGCATCCAGACTTCCAGCAGTGCGTCGTACGACGGCGCGTGGATGTCTGCCGACAGATCCGAGCTCGCCAGGATCGCGCCCGGCCGCAGGCGTTGTGCGATGTCGCGGAAGAAGTCGCTGCGCGCGCGGTCATCGAGGATGAACTGCGAGACGAGGAAACAGGTGGCTGCATCGAAGGCCGCCACGTCGGGCAGCCCGTCCACGTAGCCCTCATGGAAGCTGCAGCGCATGGCATGACCCGATGCCTCCATGCGACGCCGGCACGCGTCGAGCATGCCGGCCGACGGCTCCACCGCCGTGAAATGCCAGCCCGGAAACAGTGCCGCCAGCTGCGCCATTTCCGCGCCGGTGCCGACGCCTACGCACAGCACCCGTGCGTCGGCGGGCAGGGGCCGGAAGATGGATGCCAGCAGCAGGTGCAGGCCATCGCGGAACGCCGCGAGCTTCGCCCACTGCTGGTCATAAGTCGCGGCTTGCTGGTCGAAGAGGGCGTTGAGTTGTTGCTGATCCATGGAGGAGTGAGACGGGTAGCGGGCGGGCAGCGGGCGGGCGAAATGCGGACAGGAGGCGGACCGAGCGTGGATATCTGGCAGGGCAACGAACGCAGGCAGGGCAACGAGCGGTCATGCAGCATGAATGATGCCTGCCATTCGTTGCGTCTGCATGCGCTGCTTGCCTGCGCCCACCGCGTATTGATCTGGCACAAGCGGCCCTGGTACTGGCACGAGGGCCATACAGAGAGCTGGTGTAACGGCTGCACCGCCAGTGCGCCGCGTCACAACCATGGTGCATGCCGGCACACCGTCTGCGATTGCGAGTGGGATTGCGATTGCAGTCGCGATGGCAAAGGTGCCTGGAGGGGCAGCTGAAACAAACGAAACGAAGGCCGCCGCACAACGTAACTGGATTGATACGCGCAGGGCCGAGCATGCGCTCCCGACAGAAAGCGGAAGACCCGCTGATCCATCCTGAAAGGAAGAAGCATGTTGTCGATTGCAAATACGCCCCGTGGCGGGAGATTGCTGCGCTGGTGGGCCAGCAGCGGCGCAGTGGCGCCCGCGACGGGAGCGGCCGGGGCGTTGGCCGTCGGCCTGCTGACGGCCCACACGCTGGACTGGTCACTTGCGCTGGTGGTGTGGTTATTGATCTACGCGAGTTACCAGATCGATTCGCTCGGGGATCTGAAGAACCTCGACCCGGCCCGCGCTTCCAGGCGTTCTGTCTATCTGCTCGACTGCAGGCGTCGCGTCGCGGCCCTTGGCGTGGCGGCGTTCCTCGGGGCGATGCTGCTGACTGCGCTGCAGGCGGGCGGTTTGATGGCCCTGTCCCTGCTGGTCTTTCCGCTGTCGGTGGCGTTCTACGGAATGCCCTGGCTGCGCAAGCTGTCCTTCGGCCTGATCCCGTTCGACTGCGTGAAGCGCATTCCCTTCGCGAAGGCCTTCTACACCGCCTTCTTTTGGGGCCTGCTGGGCGTCTTCTCGGTGGCCTACGTCGTTGGTGCTGGTGCCGGTGCCGGATTGCCGGTGCCCGCAGCGCTGTTCGCATTCGCCCTGTTCGCGCTGCGCGGCTTCATCAATACCGCGTTCTGCGACCTCAAGGACATCGAGCAGGACCGTGCCGCCGGCGTCGTCAGCCTGGCGGTGGCGTTCGGGCGGGAAGGTCTGTTGCGCCTGCTGGACGTCGCCAACCTGCTGACCCCGGTCCTCCTCTGCGCAGCCGTGTGGTTCGGTGGCCTGCCGGCCTCCGCGCTGTTTCTCGGCCTGACCGTCCTGTATGCGGAAGTCATGTTCTCCGCCGCGCGCCGACAGCAGATGGACATGGAGTTGCTGTGCAACCTGGTGGCGGACGCAGAGTGGATCCTGTGGCCGGTCTACGTGCTCATCGGTGCCGCCGTCCTGTCGGCCTCCGGCATCTGAGGAGTGAACATGCTGGACTACTCTGACCCGATCTTCCTGACCTGCATCTCGATCACCCTGCTGGGCTGGCTGATCGCATACGTGGTCATCATCCGCCGCAGCATCAAGGACCGCGCCTGCGGCATGCCGCTGGTTCCGCTGTGCATCAACCTGTCGTGGGAGTTCGTCTTCGGCTTCATGCACCCGGATCGGCCACCCGCCAACTACACCTGCATGGTGTGGTTCGTCTTCGATCTCGGCATCGTCTACACCTACCTCAAGTACGGCCGCGAGGAGATGTCTCCCTTGCTGCCGAAGGCGCTGTTCATTCCGGCCTTCCTGCTCGTGCTTGCGACCAGCTTCGCGGGCGTGCTGGCCGTCACCTATCACTTTGACGACTGGACTGGCAGCTACACCGGCTGGGGCGACAATTTCCTGATCTTCTGCACCCTGATCGCGCTGCTGTTCAGGCGCGGCAACTCGCGCGGCCAGTCGCTGTACATCGCCATTCCCGCGTGGATCGGCAGCCTCTGCCTGGTGCCGTTCGAGATGCGTATCTCGCCGGACTCGCTGCTGCTCGAATTCTTCTACGTGGGCTTCATCGTGTTCGGTGCGATCTACATCGTGCTGCTGTACCGGACGCTCAAGGCGGAGGGCAAGCAGCCATGGCGGGTCTGGTGAGCACGGTAACGGCAGCACCGCTCGCGCCATCGCGGCATGAGGCCTTCGCGGCGCGCAAGCGTGAGCACATCCGGCATGCGCTCGACGACGCCTGCCAGGCCACGGGCCTGAGCGGACTGGAGGATTTCCGACTCGAACATGAGGCGTTGCCGGACATCGATCTGGAAGAGGTGACGCTCACAGCGTGCCTGTTGGGCCAGCCCGCGCCGACGCCATTCTTCGTGGCCGGCATGACAGCCGGCCACCCGGATGCCGCACGGATCAACCGTCTGCTGGCGCGTGCCTGCGAACGGCGAGGCTGGGCGATGGGCGTGGGCTCGCAACGTCGCCAGCTGTCGCCATCGCGTGCCGATGCCGCGCTCGACCAGTGGGCACAGTTGCGTGCCGAGGCACCAACCCTGGCGCTGTTCGGCAACATCGGGCTGAGCCAGATCATCGGCACGCCTGTCGCCCATCTGCGGCAGCTCGTGACGTCCATCCGGGCGCAGGCGCTGGCCGTGCATCTCAACCCGCTGCAGGAGTGCATGCAGCCCGAAGGCACGCCGCAGTTCCGCGGCGGACGGGCGGCGTTGAAGGTCCTGTGCGAGGAGCTGGGTGTGCCGGTGGTCCTCAAGGAGACCGGCTGCGGATTCTCCACGGGCACGCTGCACGCGCTGGACGGCATCGGCTTGGCCGCGGTGGACGTCAGCGGCCTGGGCGGCACCCACTGGGGTCGCATCGAAGGCGCACGTGCCGCCTGCACGCCGGGGGCCGGTATGCATGCCGCCGCCGCACACACCTTCCGCGACTGGGGCATCTCCACCGCACAGTCCGTCCTCAACGCGCGCACTGCATTGCCGAGCGTCGAGTGCTGGGCATCGGGTGGAGTGCGCTCCGGGCTGGACGCAGCGAAGCTGATCGCGCTGGGTGCGCACCGCGTGGGCTATGCGCGGCCGGCACTGGAGGCTGCGCTCGCCGGAGAAGAATGCCTGGACGCCTGGATGGCGCAGCAGGAATACGAGCTGCGCGTTGCGCTGTTCTGCAGCGGCTGCATCGATCCTGCGGCGCTGCGTCGTCGTCACGGCCACGCCCGGGCGGGGGCGCCCGTCACCCTGGCAGGGTGAGCGACGGGTCGTACCCCGTGGCGGATTGCAGGCGGCATCCCGGCGCGCCTTGATCTGGCACAAGCGGGTCAGGTGCGCCCACGCGCAGACTTGCCAGCAGGCTGCACCGCATGAGTGCCGCCGCACAACGACATGACCCACTCCGGCATGCCGTCCGGCCCTGCAACGTCGCCCCCGGACCGCCGTGCCTCACGACAAAGGCCGCACATGGCAGCCACCTTTTCGTCCCGCCTCGGTTTCATCCTGTCTTCCGCCGGCTCGGCCATCGGCCTGGGCTGCATCTGGAAGTTTCCCTACATGGCCGCGCAGAATGGCGGCAGCGCCTTCTTCATGGTCTACCTGCTGCTGGCCATGACGCTAGGCCTCGCGCTGATGAGCGTCGAGATGGCTTTGGGGCGTGCCTCCGGCAGCGGCGTGGCAGGCGCCTTCCTCAAGCTCGGCGGGCCGCGCTGGCGCTGGCTGGGGCGGCTGCCGATGATCACCGCCTTCATCATCATGGGCTTCTACTGCGTGGTGGGCGGCTGGTCGCTGGCCTACCTGTTCAAGTCGCTCATCGGGCAGGTGGTGAGCAACGATGCCGGTGTTCTGGCCGAGCGCTTCTCCGCCTTGATCGCCAACCCCTGGCAGGCCGTTGCCTGGCACGCCGGCTTCCTCGGCCTGTCTGCGTGGATCGTGCTCGGTGGCGTGCAGCAGGGCATCGAGAAAATGTCGCGCTGGCTCATGCCCGCGTTGTTCATCCTCATGCTGGTGCTGATCGTGCGCGGCGTGACTTTGCCCGGCGCGATGGCTGGTGTGGAATTCCTGCTAGTGCCGGATTTCTCCAAGCTCGGCTTCGACACCGTGCTGGCCGCCATGGGCCTGGCGTTCTTCTCGCTGTCGCTGGGAATGGGCGCGATGGTCACCTACGGCGCCTACCTTGATGTCGGCAGTGACCTGCCCGCGTCTGCCGGCTGGGTGGTGGTGCTCACCCTGGTGGCCTGCCTGCTCGGTGGACTGCTGGTGATTCCGCCGGCCTTCGCGATGGGACTGGACCCGCAGTCCGGGCCGGGCCTCACCTTCATCAGCATGCCGGCGATCTTTGCCCACATGCCGGCCGGTGCGCTGTTTGCCGCACTGTTCTTCGCACTGCTGCTGGTCGCCGCGCTGACGTCTTCCGTGTCGCTGCTGGAGGTCTGCGCACGCTTCGCCATGGACGAGTTCGGCATGAGCCGTCGCAGGGCCGTGCTGGGCTTCAGCGTCGGCATGTTCCTCATCGGCATTCCCGCCGCACTCAGCTTCGGCCCGTGGAAGGACGCTACCCTGTTCGGCCGCAACGCCTTCGACCTGATGGACTACGCCACATCGAACGTGATGCTGCCCATCAGCGGCATCGCCACCGCCATCCTCGCCGGCTGGTTCTGCTGGCGCACTGTGGAATCGCAGATGCGCCAGCGCGAAGGCACGCGCCGCACGCTGTTGGCCGTCGGCCGCGTCATCGTCGCGATGGTGGCGCCGGTGGCCATCGGAGTGATTCTGGTGCGCGGGGTGTAACGGG
>JAVHYF010000004.1:114905-195850 GCA_031119205.1 Moraxellaceae bacterium
TCGCTGACTGCACACAGACATGTACAGCTTCGTTCTCCTCACTCACCTGCTCGCCGCCACCATCTGGACCGGCGGCCATCTCGTGCTGGCGCTCAGCGTGTTGCCACGTGCGCTGCGCCAACGCGACCCGCAAATCCTGCTGGCATTCGAGTCGGCCTACGAACCACTCGGCATGACGGCCTTGCTCGTGCAGATCGTCACCGGCCTGTGGATGGCGCACGCCATGCTTCCGGACGTCGCCGCGTGGTTCAGCTTCGCACCGGGGCCGGCGCGTCTCATCTCGCTGAAGCTGCTCTTGCTCGGCGCCACCGCGCTGACCGCGCTCGACGCACGCCTGCGCATCATTCCGGACCTGTCCGCCGCAACCCTGCCTGCGATGGCCCGGCGTGTCGTCACGGTGACCGTGCTGTCCGTCGCCTTCGTGGTGGTGGGCGCATCCTTCCGCAGCGGCTGGCTGATGGGGTGACGCGGGTGTATCTCCGGAAGCCCGTAAAGGCTCGGGGCGCAACGACCGAGGGACGTTGCGCCTGATAGAGGCTCACACAGAGGCTCAGACGTCCACGCGCGTCGCGGGCCGTGCCGCGACCGAGAAGTTTCGCGCGGCGTTGCCGACGGTCGAGTAGCCTGCAGCAGCTGCAAGGCGTCGCTGCACGCGCGCCATCTGCAGGGCACCGTCAAGAATCAGGTTGCAGGTACCGGCGTTCTTGCGATAGCGGATTTCCTTCGGGTAACCGAAATGGCCGAGCATCGCGTCCCAGTAGGTCACCCATTCCACGTCGCCCAGCGTCACCACCGCACTCACGTCGCGCCCATTCCGCAGGCCGTTGATCTCGTTGACGATGCGCGCGAGCGAAGCCTGCATCTGGTGGGCTTCTCCATCCTGACCATGGACCATGGTGAGGCTCATGCCGACCGAGAACGAGGGCGTATCCCAGTACATCGGAACGTGACCGCCCAGCAGGCTGCCGTCGGCCAGCACGACGCCGATCGCGAAACAGCTGTTCACGGCGGGAAAGGTGATCTGGTCCGTCGCACCCATTGATACGACGCGGCGGTCCAGTCCGGCTTCGTTGGCGGGTTCAACGCAGTTGCAGCCAGGCATATGCATTCTCCGGAAGTCGAAGGGAAGAGCGCCGCATCCGCTGGAATGCGGCGCGCGAGTCTAGCAAGCGACCATGCCGTGCAGACGCCGGAGCGTCTCATCGGCGACGAGCGGAGCCGCCCGCTGCAGGCGCTCGAAGGTCGACCGTCCGCTCCATGAAAAAGGCCGCGCAATTGCGCGGCCTTGTGCCTCACATGATCAGGCTCACATCGCCAGGCTCAGAAGGGCTTCGGCCGTGGTGTCGCGTTGTTGGACGGCGGCAGGATAGGCATCATGAAACGCGGTTGGTCACCGGTCAGCGTCTTCAGGAAGGCCACGATCTCCGAGTTCTCGGTCGCCGTGAACTTGCGGCCCAGTTGGAGGCGGCCCATCACGTCCACCGCTTCTTCCAGCGTCTCCGCCTCCCCGTCGTGGAAGTACGGGTAGGTCAGCTCCACATTGCGCAGTGTCGGCACCTTGAAGTTGAAGCGGTCCGCATCCTTGCCGGTCACCGCGATGCGCCCCTCGGCCTTGGCCGTGCTCTTGTAGGGCTCTATCAATCCCATCTTCTGGAACGAGTTGCCGCCCACCGCCGGCCCGTTGTGGCAACCCACGCAACCGCTGTTCTTGAACAGGTTGTAGCCCGCCAGCTCCATCGGGTTCAGCGCCTTCTTGTCACCCTTCAGCCATTTGTCGAAGCGCGCGTTCGGCGTCACCAGCGTCTCCTCGAAAGCCGCAATCGCATTCGTCACCTGGTTGATGTCCACCGTCGTGCCGCTGCCGTACACGCGCTTGAACTCGTTCACGTACTGCGGAATCGAGCGCAGCACGTCCACCGCCAGTTCATGGGTGAAAGCCATCTCGCCCGGATTCGCAATCGGCCCGCCGGCCTGTTCCTTCAGGTCCTTCGCACGGCCGTCCCAGAACTGCGCGAGGTTCAGGCTGGAGTTCAGCACCGTCGGCGCATTGATCGGCCCCTGCTGCCAGCGGTCGCCGATGGAAGTCTTGATGTTGTCCGTGCCACCCATCGACAGGTTGTGGCAGGAGTTACAGGAGATGAATCCGGACTTCGACAGCCGCGGATCGAAGAACAGTTTCTTGCCCAGCTCCACCTCACCCTGGTTGGTGACGACTGCCGCCTTGATCGGACTGATCGGCTCATCGGCCGACGCAGGTGTGACGATGCCCGCGAGCATCAGCAGCGATGCGCACAAGCCGATTGGTTTGATCGACATGGTGTTCCCCTCAGCAGGAATGGATGCACGGCCCCGTCGTCAGGGCTCTACGCGTGACCGCAGTGGTCACTACCATTCCACTCTCATTGAGGGAGGTGTCGTCTGATGAAGATCAAGAAGAAACGGGCCTGTCGCTTAGGGCACCGACCACGGTTGTGCAGGCCTGCTCGGTTATGCTGATCGGCACCGATGCAAGCGCTGGCGGTTTTGCGCCTGCATCAAGTTGGATACCTTACGTCTGACAATGGAGATGTCATGTCGCTTCGCTGCCTTGCCCTGTTGTGCATCCTGATTGCCCCCATCACGGCCCGCTCTGCCGAGTTTGCAACGCTCGCCGACGCGAGAAAGACTGCCGACACAGCCGTCGCCTTCTTCGTGCAGGAGAAGGTCGTTGCCGGTTACGGGGTGCTGAAGCCCTATTGGCCGGTGCCAGGTGTTGAGGTCGACAACCTGGCGAATCAGACCAATACGCAGTGGCCGATGCTCAAGGGGCGATTCGGCCAGTCCCTTCGTAGTGAGTTCGTCAAGGAGTGCAAGGCGGGAGAGTCGCTCGCCCGGTTTGTCTACCTCCAGAAATTCCAGAATCACGCCCTTCGCTGGGTTTTCACGATCTACAAACCCAAGGACAAGTGGGTGTTCAACTCTGTTTCGTTTGACGACAACGTCGGGGTACTGTTTCAAGGGAGCGATTGCTGAGCTCGGGTGCTGAAGACCGCGGAGACTGGGGATGTACGTTGCGACATTCACGTTTGGTGATGACCCTGTACACCTGATGGAGGTTCACTGGTCGTCACTTGGGTTCGAGAAGTACGTTCTCGATGGAAGGGTGTTGCAGAGGCGTTGGGCTGTCAGCTTCACCGGTGAGCGTGTCTTCGATGTGGATGGCAAGCGGATACGAATCGCCTTTAGTGTCTCGCCCGCAGGCTTCTACTCCAAGGCACTGGTCGACGACGAAACCCTCGTTGAGGAACTGTTTCCAGAGATCGCTGCAAGGTTTGAAAAGCTTAGGTCGCGGCAAGGAGGTTGGAGGCGCTTCGTCTCGAGCTTCGCGATCTGGATGGTCGTGGGGATCGTGGTGATGTACGGGTATCACTCTTACAAAGCGCAGGGTGATGGCGTGCGCGGATGCGCCAAACAGAGCCACATGGTCGCAGACTCTTCAGAAACGACTTGCCCTCGTACACCTGGGTGAGATGCGCAGGGCGGGGCCGCGAAGCAGCGCACTATCCAGCTTTACGCATCAAGGTGGGTGGTGGCTGAACAGCTGTACCACCGACCCACCCATCTTCACCTCACCCCAACGCCGCCGACACGATCTCCTGCGCTTCCTTCACGATCTGCTGAAGGTGTTCTGCTGACACGAAGCTCTCGGCGTAGATTTTGTAGATGTCTTCCGTGCCGGATGGGCGTGCGGCGAACCAGCCGTTCTCCGTCGTCACCTTGAGGCCGCCGATGCCTGCGCCGTTGCCGGAGGCCTTGGTGAGTTTCGCGGTGATGGCTTCGCCAGCCAGCGTGGTGTTGAGCACCTTCTCGGGTGTGAGCTGCTTGAAGGCTTTCTTCTGCTCGGGCGTGGCGGCGGCGTCGATGCGGGTGTAGTACGGCGTGCCGTACTGCGCGGTGAGTTCCAGGTAGTGCTGGCCGGGGTCCTTGCCGGTGACGGCGGTGATCTCGGCGGCGAGCAGGCCGAGGATGATGCCGTCCTTGTCGGTGGTCCACACCGCGCCGTCGCGGCGCAGGAAGCTGGCGCCAGCGCTCTCTTCACCACCGAAGCACAGGCTGCCGTCGAGCAGGCCGGGCGAGAACCATTTGAAGCCGACGGGCACTTCGAGCAATTTGCGGCCGAGGCCGTTCACGACGCGGTCGATCATGTTGCTCGACACCAGCGTCTTGCCGACGGCGGCGGTTGCCCACTGCTGACGGTGGCCCAGCAGGTACCGGATGGCGACGGCCAGGTAGTGGTTGGGATTCATGAGGCCGACGCTGGGCGTGACGATGCCGTGGCGGTCCACGTCGGCGTCGTTACCCCAGGCGATAGCGAAGCGGTCCTTGAGCTGGACGAGGCTGGCCATGGCGTAGGGACTGGAGCAGTCCATGCGGATCTTGCCGTCGTGGTCCAGCGTCATGAAGCCGAAGGCGGAATCGACCTTCGGGTTCACCACGTCGATGTCCAGCCCGTAGTGCTCGGCGATGCGTGCCCAGTACGCGACGGCCGCGCCACCCAGCGGGTCGACGCCGATCTTCACGCCCGCCTTGCGGATGGCCTCCATGTCGATGACCTTGTCGAGGTCGGCGATGTAGCCGGCAGCGAAATCGTGTTGCGTGACATGGGGTGAGGCGAGGGCTTCCGCGTAGCTCACGCGCTTGACGCCGACGTTGCCCGCGGCGAGCAGGTCGTTGGCGCGGTTCTCGATCCAGCCCGTGGCATCGGTGTCGGCGGGGCCGCCGTGGGGCGGGTTGTACTTGATGCCGCCATCCTGCGGCGGGTTGTGCGAGGGCGTGATGATCAGGCCATCTGCCAAGCCCGTGGGCTTGCTGGCGTTGTACGTGAGGATGGCGTGCGAGATGACCGGCGTCGGAGAGTAGCCGCCATCGCTCTGCATGCGCGTGGTGACGCCATTGGCGGCGAGTACTTCGAGCGCGCTCTGCTGCGCAGGCGCGGACAGGGCATGCGTGTCCATGCCGATGAACAACGGGCCGCTGATGCCCTGCGCCGCGCGGTACTCGCAGACCGCCTGCGTGATGGCAAGGATGTGCGCTTCGTTGAAGCTCTTGTTGAAGGCGCTGCCGCGGTGACCGCTGGTGCCGAAGGCGACGCGCTGGGTGCTGATCGTCACGTCAGGCACGTCCTTGTAGGCCGCCAGCAGGGCGGGGACGTCCATCAGGAGTTCGGCGGGAACGGGCTTGCCGGCGAGAGGGTGGGCCATGGAGCACTCCGGGGTAGGAAGTTTTTATGGGGGATGACTGGCTGCGGGGCGGCCATGGCCAGATGGTATGCCAGGCGTGCGGGCGGCGTGTACGTCCGTCCGATATGTCCCGATATGTTCATGTGCGAAGAGCCCTCAGCCTGGCCTGTGGGCGGCCCGGCGCGGCGGAGTGCCTGGGTGAGCAGGACGAGAGCAGTCACCGTAGCCCGGATGAAGGCGTGTCGCCGGAATCCGGGGTAGCGATTGCCGAGCACCTGGCCCCCTGATTTCGCTGGCGCTTCATCCGGGCCACGTCACCGGGCGCGTGATCGGTTGGGCTTCGCGCCGTCGCCGATCGAGGCGTGCGAGTATGCTGTCCGACATCCGGCGCAATGCCCTTCGGTTATTGCGCCCTACGAGAACTATGTGACTGAATTAATTCTGGAGGCGTACGAGAAGCCAGCGGACGCCGATAGATTGAAGCGATTTTGTTGAGAGGAGTATTAAATTTTAGGACTGATGTTTCTGGTGGCAGCAGTTATTTATATCTTCGTTCTCATATTGGCCGTTCGCTTTTGCTGGCGCAAGGGTGTGGCGACTGGTTCGAGAAAGCGTGCGCTTGCGTATGCAGCAATTGGTTTCTTATTGGTGTACCTGCCTTTTTTCTGGGACCACATTCCCACCGTGATGGCACATCGCTATTACTGCGCGAAGGATGGTGGGCTGACTGTCTACCAAGATCCAGACGTGTGGTTGGTAGAGCACAGGGATGAGTTGGATAGTCTGAGGGTGCAAACGGGAGGTGAGCCCGTCAGGATGAAATTAGAGGGTGGCTGGGAGCGCAGTTATTTGCTCAACAAACTTGTCGCTATGGATGTTAGCGGGGAGTCGTTCTCAGTCTTGGGGTTTGTCACTGTACGGCGTTCCGCACAACGTCTGACTGATATTTCGACAGGTAATTCAATCGCGACGGACGTGCAGTATGCAGTCGGAAAGAGTTTTGAATCCGGCGGGCTGAGGGCTTGGCTATACAGGAAAGGTTGTAGTCAAAATAATTTTGAGGAATTTGGAAATATTCATAGGAAGCTATTCGTTCAGGAGGCCGTCAAGTGATTGAAGAAGAAACATCTTTGAGTATACGGTTTTGGCAGAGGTCTCTTACGCCGAATTGGATGGTGCCACCACCCCCGTGGATTATGTATACGCCAATGCGGCCTTGCGGAATCTTATGATGGCGGAAATGTCTGGCCCCGGGGGTCGAGGAATGGAAGTTCATCAAAGTGACCGCAGAGTTCTCGGTCCCTCTTACGATGAACGAGTATCAGCAGTTCGGTGTTCAGACAGGTGCCTGGACGACTTCGTCCTCGCGGACGGAGTCAGGAATGCCAACACAGTTCTCGCCAATGTCTTGGGGGGGAATATGCAACGGACTACCTCTTGATCCCGACAGGCGATGCGGGTGGCAGTATCGAGGTCAATGAACCATCTAACCTGAACGCTGCTCCGTACGACGCAATTGCGTACCAGAATTACAAGAACCTCGCGCACGCTTGGCCTTCGACAGCAATCCGGCAAACCATCGTTGATCGATCAAGCCATGAGTTTGTGGTGGCAGAGATTCAGCGAGTAGGGCGCAATAACCGAAGGGCATTGCGCCGCATGTGCTCACAGCCCCAATTCACTCAATCCCGGATGATCATCCGGCCGCCGCCCCTGCGGCCAGTGGAACTTGCGGTCGGCCTCCGCGATGGGCAGGTCGTTGATGCTGGCGTGGCGGCGGCGCATCAGGCCGTTCTCGTCGAACTCCCAGTTCTCGTTGCCGTAGGACCGGAACCACTGACCGGAGTCGTCGCGCCATTCGTAGGCGAAGCGGGCGGCGATGCGGTTGTCCTGCCAGGCCCACACTTCCTTGATGAGACGGTACTCCAGTTCGCGCGCCCACTTGCGCTGAAGGAAGGTGACGATCTGCTCGCGGCCGGTGACGAACTCGGCACGGTTACGCCACTGGCTATCGGCTGTGTAGGCGAGCGACACACGCACCGGGTCGCGTGAGTTCCAGGCGTCCTCGGCCATGCGCGCTTTCTGCGCGGCGGTCTCGGCAGTGAAGGGGGGCAGGGGCGGGCGGGGTTGGTCGGACATGGTGGTTCCTTGTCTGGGCGCTTGCGGCGTAGCGCGTGCGACGCCTTGCTCGGGCTCACAAGTCCGTTGCTCCTGCGAAGGCAGGAGCCCAGTGGCGTTACGTCTTTCCGATGGTCGGGAAAGTCGCGCTACGCGTATGAACGACGCTGGATGTCTGCCTGCGCAGGCATGACGGATATGCGAGGTGGTGCCGGATATCAATAGGTCTTGTACGGCAGGAATTTGCCGCTCATCACGATGCTGACGCGGTCGCCCATCGGGTTGGCTTCGCGTTGCAGGTCCATCTTGAAGTCGATGGCGCTCATGATGCCGTCGCCGAATTCTTCGTGGATGAGTTCCTTGAAGGTGGTGCCGTACACGCTGACCAGCTCGTAGAAGCGGTAGATCAGCGGGTCGGTCGGCACGCTGGTGGGCAGGCTGCCCTTGTAGGGGACGATCTGCAGCAGGGCGACGGCTTGCTCCGGCAGGTCGAACAGCTTGCCGACCTTGGTGGCCTGCTCTTCGGTGAGGGTCATCTGGCCCATCAGCGCGGCGGTGGTCCATTCCTTGGACTGGCCGACGACTTCGGCGATCTGGCTCCACTTGAGCTTCTTGGCGATCTTCTTCTCGACGATCATTTCGGTGACGTCATGGCGCTTCATGGTGTTTCTCCTTGAGGTGGTGTCGGTTGGCAGGCGGTGGGTTCAGGCGGCCAGCTCAGTGCTGGCCCGCACAAAAGGGGAGTCGGTCGTCGCGGGTGCGTTGGCATCAGCTTCGAGGCCCGGCCGCACGGTCACCGGGTGGGTGGCGTTGCGCGCCTCGTCACCACCGGAGCGGCTG
Organism: Moraxellaceae bacterium; assembly: GCA_031119205.1. Classification (GTDB taxonomy): domain Bacteria; phylum Pseudomonadota; class Gammaproteobacteria; order Burkholderiales; family Rhodocyclaceae; genus Uliginosibacterium. Next base: position 123,083 of record JAVHYF010000004.1, read on the forward strand.
ACGAGGAAGTCCACCAGGTGGTTGCGGATGCGGTAGTACTGCGGGTCGTGGTGCAGGCCGGCGCGGGTGCGGTTGCGCGGCATGGTCACCTCCACGATCTCGGCGATGCGCGCGCGCGGGCCGTTGCTCATCAGCAGGATGCGGTCGGCCAGCAGGATGGCTTCGTCCACGTCGTGGGTGATCATGAACACCGTCTGCTGCGTGGCCTGCACGATCTTCAGCAGCTCGTCCTGGATGGTGCCGCGGGTCAGCGCGTCCAGCGCGCCGAAGGGCTCGTCGAGCAGCAGCATCTTGGGCTGGATGGCAAACGCCCGGGCGATGCCGACGCGCTGCTTCATGCCGCCGGACAGTGCCGAGGGCTTTTTGTCCATGGCGTGGCCGAGGCCGACCATCTCCAGGTACTTGCGCGCCTGCTCGTTGATCTTGTCGGCGCTCCAGTCCGGCCAGCGTGAACGCACGCCGAAGGCGACGTTCTGCAGCACGGTGAGCCAGGGCATCAGGGCGTGGCCCTGGAAGACGACGCCGCGGTCCAGGCCGGGGCCTTTCACTTCGCGGTTGTCGACGATGACGTGGCCGTCACTGGGCTGTTCGAGGCCGGCCAGCACGTTGAGGATGGTCGTCTTGCCGCAGCCGGAGTGGCCGATGATGCAGACGAATTCACCACGCTCGATGCCGAAGCGGATGTTCTCGAACACGGGCTCGCTGCTGCCGGGATAGCGCTTGGCGAGGTCTTCGATGAGGAGGTAGGGGGCGGTCACGTTGCTTACTCCGCGTAGGTGACGAATTTCTGCAGGGTGGCGAAGAAGCGGTCCAGCACCATGCCCACCACGCCGATGATGACGATGGCGAAGATCACGTTTGGCAGGGCCAGGTTGTTCCACTCGTTCCACACGAAGTAGCCGATGCCGGTGCCGCCGACGAGCATCTCGGCGGCGACGATGACCAGCCAGGCGATGCCCATGCTGATGCGTGCGCCGGTGAGGATGGTGGGCGCGGCGGCGGGCAGGATGACGGTGAGCGCCTTGCGCAGCGGGCGTACTTCCAGCGTGCGGGCGACGTTGAGCCATTCGCGCCGCACGCCGGCCACGCCGAAGGCGGTGTTGATCAGCATCGGCCACAGCGAGCAGATGAAGATGACGAAAATGCCGGAGATGCCGCTGTCCTTAATGGTGTAGAGCGCGAGCGGCATCCAGGCCAGCGGCGAGATGGGCTTGAGCACCTGGATGAAGGGGTCCAGTGCGCGGTAGATCAGCGGCGACATGCCGATGGCGAAGCCGAGCGGAATGGCGACGATGGCGGCGAGCAGGAAGCCCAGGCCGACGCGGCCCAGCGAGTGGCCGAGCTGAATGCCGATGCCCTTGTCGTTGGGGCCGCGGTCGTAGAAGGGGTCGGACAGGAACTTCACGAAGGCACGGCCGACTTCTGCCGGTGGCGGGAAGCCGCTCTGCTTGGGTGCCGTGAGTCCCATCAGCGCTGCGTACTCGGCACTCATGCCGGCAGGGGTCTGCGGTGCGGCGGACTCCTTCGGCATCGTGGCGAGCTGCCAGATGCCGATGAACCGGCAGAAGATGGCGAGCGACAGCAGGGTGCTCTTGAGGAATTCGGGTTTCATTTCTTGGTTACTCGTGGTGGTGCATGTCGGGTAGGTTGGCTTCGACGGGCTCAGCCAACGGCCGTGCCCTGAGCCCGTCGAAGGGCCGACGTCACAACATCAGCTGCGCTTGATCGCAAAACTCTCGACGTACGCCTCTGGCTTCATCGGGTCGAACTCCTTGCCCAGCACCTTGAACTTCTTGTAGCTCTCCTTCGGCGGCGTGAGCCCCACTTCGGCCATGCGCTTCTTCGCGTCGGTGAGCAGGAAGACGCGTTCGGCCACGTCCTTGTATTGCACGTCGCCCTTGATGTAGCCCCAGCGCTTCATCTGCGTGAGGATCCATACGGACATGGAGTACCAGGGCACGGGGTCGAAGTCGGCGCGGTCGGGCACGTTCTGCACCTGGCCGAGGCCGTCGGCGAAGCGGCCGGTGAGCACCTGTTCCAGTACCGTCTTGGGCTGGTTGAGGTAGGCGGCGGGCGACAGCACTTCGGCCATGATCGGGCGGTTCTTCGGGTCGCGCGCCATCTTGGAAGCGGTGAGCACAGAGCGGTACAGCGCGGCGAAGGTGTTGGGGTTCTGCTTCACGAACTCCGCCGGCACGCCGAAGGCGCAGCAGGGGTGGCCGTCCCAGATTTCCTTGGACAGGATGTGGATGAAGCCCACCTCCTCGAACACCGCGCGCTGGTTGAAGGGGTCCGGTCCCAGGAAGCCGTCGATGTTGCCGGCGCGCAGGTTGGCCACCATCTCGGGCGGCGGCACCACGCGGATCTGGATGTCCTTGTCCGGATCGAGGCCGTGTTCTGCCACGTAGTAGCGCAGCAGGAAGTTGTGCATCGAGTAGTCGAAGGGCACCGCGAACTTGAAGCCCTTCCACATCTTCGGGTCGCGTTTGTCCTTGTGGCGCACCGACAGCGTGATGGCCTGGCCGTTGGTGTTCTGGATGGTGGCGACGTTGATCGGCTGCGGGTTGGAGCCCACGCCCAGCGAGATGGCCAGTGGCATCGGCGCCAGCATGTGCGAGGCGTCGTACTCCTTGTTCATCACCTTGTCGCGGATCAGCGCCCAGCTGGCGGTCTTCACCACCTGCACGTTGAGGCCCTGCGCCTTGTAGAAGCCCAGCGGGTCGGCCATGACGATGGGGCTGGAGCAGGTGATGGGAATGAAGCCGATCTTCAGATCCTTCTTCTCCAGCGGGCCTTTCTCCTGCGCCATCGCTTCCAGCGCACTGAAGGGGAACAGCGACGACACGGCGGCCAGCGCAGTGCCGGAGCCCACCGCGCGCAGGAATTTGCGGCGCTGGTTGTCGTCCGGGAAGATCGCGCGCATGACGGCGGACTCCAGCGTGCGACGCGTCATCGCCTCGGTGTCGGCGTCTGCGGACAGGTCTGCAGACGGGGCAGCGGAAGCGGTAGCCGAGGCGGCGTCATGCTCGGCCTGCGAGTGGTGCTCGCCGCATGAGCAGGCGCCCAGTCGGTGGTCGGCGTTGAAGGGGTCTTTCCAAGCGGACATGCTGTTTCTCCTGGCAGAGGGTGATACGAACGGCGGTGGAACGCGGGTCGGGGTTCGGGTCGCTGGCCTATCCGGCCAGCTCAATGTCGTGGCGGTAGAACTCGTAGGCGCGGTGATATTCCATGATCCGTGCCACATCCATGACGAAGGCATCGTCGTAGCCGGCGCGACGCAGCAAGTGGAAGCCCATTTCCATGCCCGCCGCAATGCCGCCGGCGGTGAGGATGCGGCCGGCGTCCACCACGCGGGCGCGGCTGACGCGGCAGGTCGGCGCCATCTCGCCCAGGCGGTCAATCGGCGTCTTGCCCATGTGCGAGGACTCCAGCCGGTCCGGCTCCTTGCGGTTGGTGGCAGGCAGGCCGTCGAGCAGGCCCATGCGCGCATACACCCAGGAGCCGGCGCCGACGCTGGCCAGCAGGCAGCGATCCGGCAGGCTGCGCACGTAGTCGTGCAGGTTGCGGTTGTGCATCTCCTGCCGCGTGCCGAAGCCACCGGGGATCAGGAAGGCATCCATGGCCGGCGTGTCGCCGAAGCCGTAGTTGGGCAGCACCGTGATGCCGGCCTGGGTCTGCGTAGCGCGCAGCGTCTCGCCGACGAGGAAGACGTCGATCTCCGGGTCCAGCCGGCGCGCCACCGACAGCACGCCCGCGGGCGCGGCGTAGTCGACGATCTCGGCGTCCTTGAAGACGTAGATGCCGAGTCGGAAACCAGGAATCCGGGTGGTGCTGCGATCCATCGCACGCTCCTCGTTGGGGTGAGGCGATGGTGCGCGTGGGGCGCAAGTGCCGGTATCACTACAGCCGTGATTGGCGTGTAGTGCTGGCACTACAAAGGGGAGAAGGGAGAAGGGGGAAGAGGGAAGGGGGAAGGGGGAAGGGGGAAGGGAGAGGAAGGGTGGGGCGCGGGCTGGGGCCCGACGCCTCAGGCGACTTCGCGGCGGGGGTTCTTGAACAGGCTGGAGGCGGCGCTGGCCTTTGCGACCTGGGCGGCGGTGTCGAGCAACACTTCGCCCAGTGACTCCATGCGTGCGGGCGTCAGGCGCACCGCAGGGCCGGCGATGGTCACGACACCGATGGCGCGGCCGTCACGGTCCAGCACCGGCGCGGCCATGGCGGTCATGCCGGGCGCGAACATCTCGTTGATCATGCTGAAGCCGCGCTGGCGTGCTGCGCGCACCAGGGTCATCACCGCCTTGAGGGTGGTCGGTGCCTTGGGGCCGTAGTCCTCTGGCCGCGCGATGCCGGCCTTGGCGAGATGGGTCATCGCTTCGTCCTCGTCGAAGCTGGACAGCCAGGCATGGCCGGCTGCGCTGCAGGACAGCGGCACGGACATGCCCATGTCGGCGTCGTAGCGCAGGCCGCTGCGCGCACCTTGCGCGCGGGCGACGAAAACCAGCTCGTCGCCGTCGACTACGGCCATGCGCACCAGCTCGCCGGAGGCCGCGGCCAACTGGTCGAGCAGGGGCTGGGCCACATCGACGATGCCGGACTTGCTGAGGAAGGACAGGCCCATCGCCACCAGTTTGACGGTCAGCACGTAGAGGCCGCTGTGCGGGTCCTGCCGTACGTAGCCGCAGCGCTGCAGTTCTGCGAGCAGGCGGTGGCTGGCGCTCAGCGGCAGCTGCAGGTCGGCGGCCAGCGTCGAGATGGCGCTGCCGTCCGGGCGCTCTGCCAGGTACTCCAGCACGCTGAAGGCGCGCTCCAGGGCTCCGCTCATGTGTGGGTCTCGCGAGATGTAAGGGTTTCCGGAAATTGAATCATACCCGCCATGTGGAAGACATTTCAAAAATGGAAAAATTTTCCAGTTGTGGTTTTTAGATCTCGTTTGTCGATCTCCATCCGGTGATCGTGCCCACCCAAAAACAGGAGACTCCGTTCGTGAAGACCATGCTTCGTTCCCTGATCGCTGCCGGCCTTGCCGCCGGCTTCGTCGCGTCACTCGGCGCGCCCGCACTGGCCCAGCAGGAGCGGGTGATCCGCTTCGGCCACCTCAACAACACCGACCACCCGGTCAGCCTGGGCGTGAAGCGTTTTGCCGAGGCGCTGGCGACGAAGAGCGGCGGCAAGATGAAGGTGCAAGAATTCCCCGCCTCACAACTCGGCAACGAGCTGCAGCAGCAGTCGGCCCTGCAGGGCGGCGTGCAGCAGATGACGGCCCCTGCCACCACCTCGCTGGCAGGTGTGGTCAAGGAGTTCGGCCTGGTGGACTTTCCGTTCTCGGTGACGTCCTTCGCGCAGGCGGATGCGCTGCTCGACGGTCCGCTCGGCCAGACGCTCATCGCGAAGCTGCCGGAGAAGGGCCTGGTGGCGCTGGGCTACTGGGACCTCGGCTTCCGCAACGTCACCAACAGCAAGCGGCCGATCACGAAAGTGGAAGACCTGGATGGCCTGAAGATCCGCGTGATCCCGAACCCGGTGTTCATGGACACCTTCAAGGCCTTCAAGGCCAACCCGCTGCCGATGCCCTTCGCCGAGCTGTACCCGGCGCTGGAGACGAAGGCGGTAGATGGCCAGGAGAATCCCTTCGCGGTGATCCTCTCCAACAAGTTCTTCGAGGTGCAGAAGTTCGTCAGCGCCACCAACCACGTGTATGCCGCCAACATCATCCTGGTGAGCAAGAAGTTCTGGGACGGGCTGACGCCGGCCGAGCAGAAGTGGATGCAGGAGGCTGCCGACGAGTCGCGCGCCTACCAGCGCCAGGCCAGTCGCGCTGCCGCCGCGAAAGCCGTGGCGGACCTGAAGGCCGCCGGCATGCAGTACAACGATGTGAGCCCGGCCGAGCTCGCGCGCATGCGCCAGATTGCCCAGCAGGCCACCGAGCACTTCACCGCGCAGTACGACCCGGCCGTCGTCAAGCTGTACCGCGATGAACTGTCCCGCATCAGCAAGCAGTGAGCGGAGGCAGCATGAAGCTACTGGTACTGCACGGCCCCAACCTCAACCTCTTCGGCCGCCGCGAGCCGCACATCTACGGCACCACCACGCTGGCGGAGATCAACGCGAAGCTGGCCGGGATCGCGGACAGCGCGGGAGTGACGCTGGAGACCATCCAGTCCAACCACGAGGGTGTGCTGATCGACTTCCTGCACACCCACATTGACGACGCGCAGGGTGCGCTGCTGAACCCGGCGGGGCTGACCCAGCATGGCGTGCCGCTGCACGACGCCATCAAGGCCATGCCTTTTCCTGTTATCGAGGTGCACATGTCCAATATCGCGGCGCGTGAGAACTGGCGGGCGCATTCCATCATCTCGCCGGCAGTGAAGGGCACCGTGCAGGGCCTCGGCCCGCACTCCTACTACGCAGCGTTGCGGGCATTGATGGACATGGTGCGCGATGGCGGGTGATTGCGGCTGATGTGGCTTGATGCCTTGCGGTGACATGCAGTGCGATTGCGGCGGACCATGGTCCGCCGCTTTTTTGTCAGCGCGCCAGCGTGTCGACGATCCCGATGTCCTTGAAAAACGTAGACGCCGGGACGGAAAACAGGAGTCCGGGCGTTACTGCGTCCCGGCTGCGGGTGGCAGTCAGAGCATGCTGTCGAGAAAGGCGCGGCTGCGCGGGTGCTGCGGGTCGGCGAAGAACTCGGCGGCGGGGCGTTCCTCGACGATCTGCCCCTGGTCCATGAAGATCACGCGGTTGGCGACTTCGCGGGCGAAGCCCATCTCGTGCGTCACCACCAGCATGGTCATGTGCTCGTCGGCCAGCGCGCGCATGGTGCGCAGCACCTCGCCGGTGAGCTCCGGGTCGAGCGCCGAGGTGGGCTCGTCGAAGAGCATGATGTCCGGTTCCATCGCCAGCGCGCGGGCGATGGCCACGCGCTGCTTCTGGCCGCCGGACAGGCGCGCCGGGTAGGCGTCGCGCTTGGCGGACAGGCCCACCTTGGCGAGCAGGGCTTCGGCCTGTTGCACGGCGACTGCCCGTGCCGTGCCCTTGACCGTCATCGGTGCCTCGATGATGTTCTGCAGCACCGTCATGTGCGGGAACAGGTTGAAGTGCTGGAACACCATGCCCATGCGCCGGCAGATGCGGCGCAGTTCGGCGTCCGGCGCGTAGCGGCAGCGGCCCTGCGCGTCGGTGTCGGCGAGCGTCTCGCCCTCGATCTCGATGCGGCCGGCGTCGATGGTCTCCAGGTGGTTCAGGCAGCGCAGGAAGGTGCTCTTGCCCGAGCCTGACGGGCCGATCACCGCGATGACCTCGCCACGCCGCATTTCCAGCGACACGCCGCGCAGCACCTCGTGCTCGCCGAAGCGCTTGTGCAGGCCGCTGGCGCGGATCATCAGTTGCCTGCCGGTCTGGTTGCCGGACGTGTCGCGTGTGTCGGCCATGTCACTCATCGCTCACCGCGTAGCGTTTCTCCAGGGACTGGAAGCCCCAGGTCAGTACCAGCGTCATCAGCAGGTAGAAGGCCGCCGCGACGATGAAGGGGGAGGTCGTGAAGTCCCGCTGCACCAGGCCGCGCGCGGCGCGCAGCAGGTCGTCCATGGCCAGCACGTAGATCAGCGAGGTGTCCTTGACCAGGGTGATCGTCTCGTTGGACACCGGCGGCAGGATGCGGCGGATCATCTGCGGCAGCACGATGCGGCGCATGGTCTGCGGATAACTCATGCCCAGCACCTTGGCACCTTCGTACTGGCCGCGATCGATCGACTGGATGCCGGCGCGGAAGATCTCGGCGAAGTAGGCCGCGTAGTTGAGCACGAAGGCCACGATGGCGGCGGGAAAGTCCGGCAGGCGGATGCCCACCACCGGCACGAAGGGCAGGGCGAAGTAGATGAACAGCATCTGCAGCATAAGCGGCGTGCCGCGCATGAGCCAGATGTAGCCATTGACCGCCGCGCCCAGCGCCCGCCAGCGCGAGATGCGCGCCAGGGCGAGCGACAGCCCCAGCGGAATGGCCAGCACGATGGTGATCAGGAACACCTGCAGGGTGACGATCGTGCCGTCGAGCAGCGGCGGGAGGATGCGCAGGAGGTAATCCATAGCGGTGCGGACGTCCGTGTTGCGGGCAGGCCGGGGCTGGCGCCGGCCCGGCAGGATGGACGGTGCCGGGGTGCGGCGCAAGGCCCGCCGGCTTTCTTGTGACGTTGTTTGACCCTTGCCTTGCCTGGCGAGGCCTGTTTGACGGCGCTTATTTCACGACGCTTACTTAACGACAATATCCGAGCCGAACCACTGCGTGGAGATCTTCGCGGCGCTGCCATCGGCCTTCATGTCGGCCAGGGCCTTGTCGAGCTTGCCCAGCAGTTCAGTGTCGTCCTTGCGCACGCCCACGCCGTACTGTTCGGTGCCGAAATGTTCTTCCAGCACCTTGTAGGCGTCCGGCTTCTTGGCGGCGTAGTAGCGGCCCACCACTTCGTCGAGGACGACGGCATCCAGGCGGCCGGTGCCCAGGTCCATCAGCGCGGTGACGTTGTCGCCGAACTTCTTCAGCGCGCCGAGCGTCTTCCGCGCCGGGTCCTTCTCCACCGCGTCCACCGCGCTGCTGCCCTCCTGCACGCCGACGGTCTTGCCGGCGAGGTCGGCCTTGCTCTTGATCGGCGAGGCCGCGGCGACGATGACGATCTGGTGGTTCTCCAGGTAGGGCGCGGTGAAGCCGATGTTGGCGCGGCGCTCCTCGGTGATGGTCAGGCCGTTCCACAGCACGTCGATGCGGCGGCTGTTCAGCTCGGCCTCCTTGGCGCTCCAGTCGATGGGCTTGAACTCCACCTCCATCTCCAGCCGCTTCGCCGCCTCGCGCGCCATGTCGATGTCGAAGCCGACCAGGGTGTTGGCGTCGTCGCGGAAGCCCATGGGCGGGAAGTGGTCGTCCAGGCCGACGACGATTTTGGCGGGCGCAGCAGCCTGGGCAGGAGCCGGGGCTGAGGCTTCCTCCTGCTTGCTGCAGGCGGACAGGAACAGACCGGCGCTCAGCGCAGCGGTGGCCAGGAGGGTGAGTTTTTTCATGGCAGGGGCATCTTTCAGGAAGGGTCGGAAGCCGGTGGGCGCAGCCGCAGCGGCCGCAAGCCCGATGCGGCGGATTGTCCCTCCCGCCTTCCGGCCGCGGCAAGCCCGGGGGCGATGGAGTTTGATCCAACCGCAGGGGCCGCCTGTGGCGGCGGACGGCGCGGTTCCCTACCTCCACCCCCAACTCCACCGCAACACCCGCCCCGGCGGTCTGCCCCTTGCAGGATGGCCCGCCAAAAGGGCAGGCGCCAGTGCCGTACGCGGGGGCCGGGCTATACAGGCGCATCGCCCTGCGCGCGGCCCTCTCATGAGTGTCCTCTCGTGCGTCCTCTTTTGTGTCCCTTCGTGCTGCTGCCCGCGCCCGCCTGCCGACCATCCGCCAAGACTCCGTTGCCATGCCCACGCCACGCCAGGTCCTGCTCTTCGCCGGCCACATGATCGACGCACCACAGCGCAGCGAACCGCGCTTTCCCGCCACGCTGGCTGACGCCGCAGCCCAGCGCATCGCGCAGGTGCTGGCCGGGCTGGACGCCGGACCGCAGGACCTGGCGCTGACCCAGGGGGCGGCCGGTGGTGATCTGCTGTTCGCCGAGGCCTGCCTGGCGCGTGGCGTGCCGTTGCGCTTCATGCAGCCGCTGCCCGAGGCCGCATTCATTGCGGCATCCGTGCTGCCGGTGGAGGACGGCCCGCGCTGGCTGGCGCGCTACCAGTCGGTGCGCAGTGCCTTGCTGGAGGCGCCGCAACCACTGCCGGCGTCTCTCGATGAGCAGGATGTCACGGGTGACGATGTGCCGTCGGGCGGTGCTGGCGACGGCGACGACGACAGCGAAGTATTCTCCCGCTGCAATCGCTGGCTGCTTCGCCATGCCCTGCGCCACGGCGCGGAGCGGCTGCACTTCATCTGCCTGTGGGACGGCCTGCCCGGCGACGGTGACGGCGGCACTGCCCATCTGCACGCGCTGGCACAACGCGCCGGCGCGCAGCTTCACCACATTGCGCCGCGGGACCTGAGCCCCCAGGCCCGGGCGGACGGCTGATGCCTCCCGCTCGCAGGTTCCGCGCCGGCAAAGAACGAGACGCCACCACCAAATTCCGAATGCAGCCCTGACCACAGGACCATCATGCCCAACGCCCACACCTCCGCTGCTCCGCCGACGCTGACCCTGCGCCTGCCGTCGCGTCCCAACCAGGAACCCGGCGCCAGCGTGCCGCGCCTGCTGCAGAACGCCAGCCGTGCGGGCGACGCGGCGGCCGACCTTTTTCTCGATGGCGTGCTGCAGGTGGAATCCACCGTGGAGCTCGCCAGCCCCTCGCGCGGTGACGTGCACACGCGCGAGCAGACGGTAGGGGGCGAACGCATCCTGGCGCTGGAGGCGGCCGACGGCACCACGGTGTTCATGCGCGCCGACCGCCTGCGCGAGGAGCTGGCCCGCCTGCACCCCGCTGCAGTCGGCGAGGACGGCAGCCTGGACCTGTCGGTGCTGCGCGACCCGCAGGCGACTTCGCGCGGCGCCCTGGACTTCGTGTGGTCGCGCGTGTCGGTGCTGTCGCTGTCGGCGGACGCGCTGATCGACAAGGCACGCGAGAAAGCGCTGGAATGGCTGCAGGAATGGTTGGGCGAGAAGGCCGAGGATCTCGCCTACGCCGGTGCCTCGTGGCTGGGCACCAAGGCGTTGATGTGGGCCATCGAATCGCAGCTCGGGGGCGAGCCCGGCCTGTACCAGTGGCGTGGCGGCGAGCTGGCGACTACCGACCGCTGTGGTGCCGACGATGCGCGCCTGCTGGTCGCCGCGCAGGCGGGGCCGATGCTGGTGCTGATCCACGGCACGGGTTCCAGCACGGTCGGCAGCTACAAGGACTTGCGCGCGGCGGGCGCCGCAGAGGGCGACTGGCAGCGCATGACCGAACGCTACGGCGACCGCGTGTTCGGCTTCGAGCACCGTACGTTCTCCGAGAGCCCGATCGACAACGCACTGCTGCTGGCGGAAACGTTGCCGGCCGGCGCACGCCTGTCGCTGATGACGCATTCGCGCGGCGGGCTGGTCGGCGACCTGATGTGCCTCGCCGGGCTGGATGAAGAGGCCATCCGCGCCTATCGCCGCAACCTGCCGCGTGGCAAGAAGGAGTCCCGCCTCGAGCGCCGCTTGCGCGAGAAAGTGGCCGCCGACGAGCAGGCCAAGCTGCGTCGCCTGGTGAAGTTGCTCGACAGCAAGCGCTTCATCATCGAACGCTACGTGCGTGTGGCCTCGCCGGCTCGTGGCACCACGCTGCTGTCCGACAACCTGGATGTCTTCCTGTCCGGCCTGCTGACGCTCACTGTAAAGGCCGCCGGCCTGTTCACCGGACCCACCGGCAGCCTGCTGCTGTCGGCCTTCAAACGCATCGTGCTGGAGATTGCCGAGAAGCGCATCGAGCCCCACCTGGTGCCGGGCATCGAGGCGATGCTCACCGATTCGCCGCTCACCACGCTGCTGGCCCATGCGCAACGCCGGCCTGGGCTGGCGATGGCGGTGATCGCGGGCGACATCGAAGGCGGTGGCGTGCTGAAGCGCCTGGGCGCGATGTTCACCGACTGGATGTTCTTCGACCTCGCCGACAACGACCTGGTGGTGGACACCGAGTCCATGTACGCCGGCCTCGCGGTGCGCTCGCCACCGCCCTACCTGTTCGACCAGGGCGAGAGCGTCACCCACTTCGGCTACTTCGCCAACCGCCGCACGCGCAGCGCGCTCACCGACTGGCTGACGGTGGCGCAGCCGGAAGACCTGGAGAGCTTCGCACCGCCGGGCCTGCGCATGGAGCCCACGCCGCAACTGGCGCGCGAGCGTGCCGCCACGCGCGCAGCGCCGGTGCCGGATTCGCGTCCGGTGGTGATCTTCCTGCCCGGCATCATGGGCTCGCACCTGGAGCTTTTTGACGAGGAGGGCGGCGAGGGCAATGCGGGTGACCGCATCTGGTTCGACCCGGTGGCACTGTTCTCCGGCGGGCTGGGCAAGATCCGCATGGGCGGCCAGAACGCCGCCGCCAGAGTGCGCGCGGAGGCCCTGTTCGACATGTTCTACGGTGACCTCGCGAGCCACCTCGAACTGAGCCACACGGTGGTGCGCTTCCCCTATGACTGGCGTCGCCCGGTGCCGGAGCTGGCGGACGAACTGGCCAAAGTGCTCGCCGCCACCCTCAAGCTGCATCCCAGCCAGCCGGTGCGCGTGCTGGCGCACAGCATGGGCGGCCTGGTGACGCGCGCGATGATCGCGCGGCACGACACGCTATGGGGCGAGACGATGAACCGGCGCGACAGCCGCTTCGTGATGCTGGGCACGCCCAACAACGGCTCGCACCTCATGGTGGAAACGCTGCTCGGCAAGAGCGCCACCATCCGCAACCTTGCGCGGCTGGACATGGGGCACGACCTGCAGGGCGTGCTGGACATCGTCGCCGGCTTTCCCGGCAGCCTGCAGTTGCTGCCGCGTCCCGGTTTCCGCGACCGCGCCGGCGAACAGCGCGACGACTACTTCAACGTCGCCACCTGGGAGGCGCTGCGCGTGCTGAGCCGCGACCGCTGGTTCGGCGACGCGGTGGCCGGCGTGCCGGTGGCGGACACGCTGACGCTGGCCCGCGAGCTGTGGGACGCGGTGCTGCCGGACAACAACGTGCCGTTCCCGGACAAGGTCTGCTACGTCTTCGGCCAGGCTGACAACACGCCTTGCGGGCTGCGCCTCGAAGGCGAGCGCATCAAGATGCTGGGCACGCCCGAAGGCGACGGCTCGGTGAGCTGGCTGTCCGGCAAGCTCGACAACCTGCCGCCCGAGCGCTGCTGGCACATGGACGCGGACCACGCCGCGCTGACCAACACCGCCGATCACTTCGAAGCCATCGTGGAGCTGCTGGCGCGTGGCGAGACGGCAGGGCTGGGACGCCTGCCGGTGTCGCGCAGCGCGACGGCCGCCATGGTGGCCTACGATGCACCACCGCCGGTGCTGCCGCTGTCGGCGGAAGAGGTGGCGCGCGGGCTCATCGGCGGCAAGCCGCGTCGCCGCCGCAGCAAGGTGGCGCGCGAGAACGAGGCGCTGCAGGTGGCCGTGCGCGCCATGGACCTGCGCTTCGCCCAGCAACCGGTGATGTGCGGCCACTACATCGGCGACCCGATCGCGGGTGCGGAGGCGGCCATCGACGGCAGCCTCACCGGTGGCGCGCTGTCCAAGCGTGAGCGCCTGGGCGTGTACGCCGGCGAGATCGGCACCTGTGCCGTCGTCATGCAGGCGCGCACGAAGGAAGACGCACTGCGCGGCACCGGCCGCGGGGCGGTGGTGGTCGGCCTCGGCGAGTTCGGCGAGCTGACCACGGCCAAGCTCACCGAGACGGCGCGTGGTGGCGTGCTGCGCTTCCTGCTGCACACGCACGACCGCGAGGCCGGCATGGCCCAACCGGGTGCGCCGGTCCGCAAGCTCACCCTGTGCAGCCTGCTGATGGGCCACAACTCCAGCACCACGATCAGCCTGGAGGAATCCATCTCCGCCATCGTCGCCGGCGCCTGCGCGGCAAACCGCCAGTTCCTTGCCGCCATGCCGGACGCGCGGCTGCAGGTGGGCCGCCTGGAGTTCATCGAGATGTTCCAGGACGTGGCGATCTCCGCCGCGCATGCGGTACGCAACCTGCCGCAGCGCATGGCCGCCGAGCTGCGGCGACTGGATGCGCGCCTGGACTGCAGCGCAAGCCTGCAGGAAGGCGTCGGCGCACGGCCGCGACTGGCGGTGCGCGAGAACTTCGGTTACTGGCCGCGCCTCACCGTCACCAGTGCAACGCCGGCGGACAAGGAGGGCAACGTGATTGCCGAGCGTCTGCGCTACATCTTCAGCTCGGACCGCGCGCGGGCGGAATCGGTGGAGCCGCAGCGCCAGCCTGGCCTCATCGAGTCCCTGGTGAAGCAGGCCATCCGCACCGAGCAGACCAATGCCGATTTGTCGCGACTGCTGTTCCAGCTGATGGTGCCGGTGGATTACAAGGCGGTGGCGCGCGAGATGGAGCGCCTGCTGCTGATGGTGGACGGCTACACCGCCAACCTGCCCTGGGAGATGCTGCAGGCCGAGGACGAGCCGATGGTGCTGAAGACGGCCGTGGTGCGCCAGCTGGTGTCCACCCGCTTCCGTCGCAACGTGCAGAGCGTGGGCAGCAAGACGGCCTGCATCATCGTCGACCCGAGTACCCAGGGCTATCGCAGCCACTTCGGCCGCATTCCTGTGGGCGCCGTGCTGACGCCGGAGACCGACTGCCTGCCAGCTCTGCCCGGCGCGGTGGAAGAGGGCGACGAAGCCCGTCGCATTCTGGAAGCGCGTGGCTACGACGTGGAGTACGTGCCCTCCGGCATGGCGGCGCTGGACGTGCTGTCGCGCGCCTTCCGCCGGCCCAGCCGCATCCTGATGATCGCTGCGCACGGTGTGTATCGCGAACGCGCAGCGGATGGCAGCGAGCGCACCGGTGTCGTGCTGTCCGACGGCATGCTGTTGTCGGCGGCCGAGATCGGCCAGCTGGAGACCGTGCCCGACCTGGTGTTCCTCAACTGTTGCCACCTGGGCGAGGTCGACAGCACGCCGCTGGAGGCCAACAAGCTGGCCTACAGCGTGTCCCGCGAGCTGATCGAGATGGGCGTGCGCTGTGTGGTGGCCGCTGGCTGGAAGGTGAACGACCAGGCGGCGCGCGTGTTCGCTACCACCTTCTTCGACCGCTTCGTGCGCGAAGGCATGCCCTTCGGCGACGCGGTGGCGCAGGCGCGCCGCGCCACGTACTACGAGGTGCCCGGCTGCAACACCTGGGGTGCCTACCAGGCCTACGGTGATCCCGGCTACGTGCTGGAACCCGGCGAGGGTTCGCTGGACGCCGCGCCGCCCGTGCCGGTGTCGCCGTCCGAACTGGTGGCGTCCTTCGCGGCCATGCGGACGGATGCCTCCCATCATCGTTCCCGCGTGGTGGAAGCCCGCCGCGCCGTCACTGACCGCCTGCGTGGCGTGCCCGCGGCCTGGCTGGAGCGCTCCGACGTGCAGGAGGCCATCGCACAGTTCTATGCCGACATCGGCCCCGAGGCCTTCACCGATGCGCGCGACGCCTGCCTGAAGGCGATTGCCGCCGACGACGGCAGCGGCGTGTCGGTGCGCCTCTTCGAACTGCTGGGCAACATCGAGGCCCGCCTTGCCGTGCAGCGCAACGACTCCCTGTCCGACGCCTTGCGGGTGGACATGCTGGACGCTGCGGTGCGGCGCCTGCAGGCCCTGGTCGAGTTGTCGCGCGACGCGGGTGGCATCAACCGCGAGCGCTACGTGCTGCTGGGCAGCGCCCTCAAGCGCAAGGCCGGCCTGCTCGCACAGCAGGGCCGCGCCTGGCCGGAAGTGAGCGCCACCCTGGTCATGAGTCGTGATGCCTACCGTGTGGTGGTGGACGACTGCGGTGACGAAGAGTGCGACCCCTATGCCGCGCTCAACTGGCTGAACCTGGAGGCCCTGATCACCACCCGCATGCCCACCAGCGCGCGTGAGCTGGCGGACCGCTGCGTAGAGGTGGCGCGCAGCAAGTTCGCGCAGAGCCTCGCCTTCTTCGACGCCGCTGCCGTGGCGGACGCCACGCTCACTCAGTGGCTGATCACCGGCAGCGTGGTGCAGCACACCGGCGCCGGCATCCGCATGTATGGCGAGGCACTGGCCAGCCTGCCGCGCAGCGGTCGCGAGGCGGATTCGGTGATCAGCCAGGTGGAGCTGCTGGGAACGCTGTACCAGGCACGCGCCGCGAAGGGAGACGGCCCGATGGCCGACGCACTCATCGGGATTGCCAGCGCGCTGCGCAGCGACGGGCAGGAGGCCACGCCAGCCGTCACAGGCCCGGCCGCCGGGGCCCGCTCCGCCAAACCGGCCAGGACAGCGCGGAAGGCGGCGGGGGCGGCGAAGAAAGCAAAGCCAGCGACCTCCGCGCAATCGGCGAAAGCAGCGAAGGCAGGGGAAGCAGCGGGCGCCACAACCGCAAAGCCCCCGCGCAAGCCGGCCACCCCGTCACGCACCCGCAAGAAGTAAAGCCCCCGATCGACGCCTGATCGGCTACCGGCCGGACACACCGCCGACGCGCCAGCACTGACCACGGAGAACGACATGAAGATCGAGAACCACCGCCTCACCGGATCGAACATCACGCACAAGGACACGCCCAACCGCGGCGGCGTCATGAGCCCGCGCTACCTGATCATGCATTACACCGCCGGCAGCTCGGCGGGCAGTTCGGCCAACTCGCTGTGCAACCCGGCGAGCAAGGCCTCCGCCCACATCGTGCTGGCACGCGACGGCAGCATCATCCAGCTGGCGCCGTTCAACATCGTCACCTGGCATGCCGGCAAGAGCCAGTGGGGCAGCCTCATCGGCCTGAACGCGCACTCCATCGGCATCGAGATCGACAACGCCGGCGTCATGAAGCGCGTCGGCGGCCAGTACGTCTCCTGGTTCGGCAAGGTCTTTCCCGAGACTGAAGTGTTGGTGGCCGAGCACAAGCACGGCGGCGGCGCCCAGCCCTGGCACACCTACACCGAGATACAGATCGAGCGCGCGCTGGAACTCACCGAGCTGCTGGCCGCGCACTACGGCCTGGAAGACGTGCTGGGCCACGAGGACATCGCCCGCGGCCGCAAGACCGACCCCGGCCCCGCGTTCCCGCTCGGCGCCTTCAGCGCGCGCATCAAGGGCCGCGAGGACGACCTGCCCGAGTACTGGCAAGTCACCGCCAGCAGCCTGAACATCCGCTCCGGTCCTGACGCCTCGGCGGCTGTCGTCGCCCCTGCGCTGAAGAAGGGCACCAAGCTGGTGATCCTGGAAGCGCTGGACCGCTGGAGCAAGGTGGAAGTGCAGGGCGTGACCGACCTGGAAGGCTGGGTCAGCAATGCCTTCATCGAGCGCGTGCCGGTGGGGCGTGGTGGGAGGGTGGTCTTGTCGCGGGCGGAGGCGGGGGCCGTGCAGCCGGTGAAGGCAGTGGCACCGCGGGCGGCGAAGTCGGTTGCGCCGCGCACAGCGAAGAAGGCCGCGCCGGCCAAGGCTGGCAAGTCTTCGAGCAAGGCGTCAGCCGCAGCTACGAAGGTGCGTAGGCGTTGAGCATGTGCGCGGCGGCTGTGCAGGCGACAACGGTCAAACACCCTCGTCATTCCCGCGAAAGCGGGAATCCAGCGACTTTGGTTTTGTCCTTTGCGCTCTACCGGCTCCCGCCGTGAAGTCCGTGCCCACCCGTTACGCAGCGCCGGGAGTTCGCCCCGGCGGGCGACATACTCTCTGCTGCGCGGCAGAGAGTATGCAGAGAACGCGCCCCGCTTCCGCCGCCGTGCTTCGCACGGTCCCCTGCGCTGCGCGCCATGACGAGCGGCTCCGCAACTCGCCCTCAGTCTGTCGCTACGCTCGGCCTTCGGTGCTCAAACATGCTCGCCGTCGCGCTACGCGCGATCCCTCGTCACGGCTGTGCTGCTCGGCGGCTGCAGAGGGGGAGGGGCAACGTGCCGGATTGCCGCGCCTTGCCTGTGCAGGTAGCGCTGTGTGAAGCATGCAGACGGTATGCTGCGGTCTTGTCTGCGAAGTGAGGTTCTTGTCGATTCTGTTAAGGGGTATTGAATCGATGCCCCCACAAGACGACGACCCTTCAAGAGCAAGCGTTGCACAGTGCTGGAAGGCGCGATGTTAGGCAGCACGCGTCGATGTTAGGCAGCAAGGCTGCTCCCTAAAACAAGTTAGGCACACCATTGCATGTCCAAGGAAACCCAAATGACTTCTGAGCTTCCAAAGTTCCCAGCTGCAAAGGAGTTCTGTCTTGCTGTTCCTCTGTACGAGAAATTTAAGTACGACGACGAAAAGCAGAATAGGTTCTTTTCGCTGGAGCAGCTCGAAGGCACATTGGATTTCCACTGCCCAGAATGCGGACAGCACAGCGTTTTTACTGCTCGGAAAAACAACTTCAGCTCAAACTCGCACTACACAAACTACGTCTTCTCGCTACTGTTTCGCTGCTCACGGGATAGCACCCATCAAGCATTGTTTATCTTTAGGGCACATAAGGGCATCTTGCAGAAGATTGGGCAGATCCCATCTCTCGCCGACCTCGCGCTACCGGACCTACGCAAGTACCGAAAGGTGCTTGGAGCTGACAGATTCAAAGAGCTCACTCGGGCAATTGGCTTGACCACACATGGAGTTGGCGTAGGGGCATTCGTTTATCTCCGTCGTATTTTTGAGTCGCTCATCGACGACGCCCATCGTGTGGCTTCTGCAGATGCTGGCTGGGACGAGGACAGCTATAGCAGGGCTCGTATGGATGAAAAGATTGGGCTCCTCAAGGCCCACCTGCCAGACTTTCTTGTCCAAAACCGAAGCCTCTACGGCATTTTGAGCGTAGGAGTGCATACACTCTCCGAGGCAGAGTGCCTCAACGCGTTCCCCGCAGTACGTCTCGCTATCGAGTTGATACTGGACGACCTGCTTGAACAGCATGAGAGGCAGGCAAAGCTTAAGTCTGCGGCAGAATCTCTTGCGGCACTAAAGGCATCAGGTGGTCGAGGGGAGACCTGACAATTCATTCAAGCCGAAGCCGCTTCGCGGCTCGGCTTAATTCAGGCGCTAGCCCCAATGCCACTACACGAGTGCCCTCATACATTTCAAGAGCTAGCCGCAAGTGTGCTTCCTGCGCATATGGCCAGGATGCGAGTTGCCCTAGCTAATCCGCGCAACATGGATCTATTCGCGAGACCAGGTGTTGGACCGGGCACGCTGCTCAAAGAGTTTGGCATTCCCCGGGACTTCTCGGGCTGCTATGTGCTCCTTGAGTCACAAGCGGCGATTTACGTTGGCATCTCGCGGAGCGTTGTCGGGCGCCTTCGGCAACATGTCTTCGGCAAGACACACTTTGATGCAAGCTTGGCGTTCCGTATTGCGATGGCGAGGCATCCTGACAAAGCTGTTGCCAATCTGACCAGATCGGAGGCAATGCAAGATCCGCTGTTTGGCACATCCTTCGTTGAGGCACAAGCTTATTTGCGGTCACTACAAGTTGCTGCAATTTCCATCGAGAACCCGCTGGAGCTGTACGTCTTCGAGGCGTACTGTGCTCTTGAGCTGGATACGCACCAATGGAACTCGTTTGAAACACACTGAGCTCGCGTAGGGCTCAATAACCGCACGGCATTGTGCCGAATGCAACTGAAACATCTGTATCGAACGTCGAGGCTCATCCAGTCGGCGTGCCACGGCGTAACGCCGTTTTCCAAAGCTGCGGCTGCGAGGAAGCACTTCCGGCGCAATGCCCTTTGGTTTTTGCGCCCTACGAGACCTGTACAGTTTCCCAAGGCCGTGCGCGAGGCTCTCGCCGCGCGGCTTTCTTGACGCACAGCCTGCGCAATTGTTTGCGGTTGTTGCGTCCCACCAAGAGCTGAGCTTTGGTCAATCCATATGAATAAAACTCTCCCCTCCGATAGGTACGTTCTGCAGTGCATCTTCGATATGTACGAAAGTGAGTATCCCGGAGTGAGGGACGAGAGTGGGCGGGGTGCTAATGACCCATATATAGCAATTGATTTGCATGCCGTGGCTGCAAGGCTTGAATGTAGTCCGGAACTACTATTCGGCCGGCTGTACTACCACTTGGACAAGAAGCATCGATACAAACAAGAAGATGGAGTTTTGGTGCCTCTTTTTTATTTGAAAGTTGGTGCTAAGCGGCACGCTGTCAATTTTCCTTATTTAGCATCGGTCCTCGCGGGTGAAAACCGCGACTATCTCCGATTCGTTATTCCGCTAGGCCTGTCTAGTCTGGCTCTCATTGTGTCAGTAGCTTCATTCGTGCTCGGTGTTTTTCTTAAGCGGTAGTTCGCATAGGTCCCAACAACCGCAAGGCATTGCGCCGGATGTGAATCGGAAAATATCGCAGCCAGAAGCGTCCCAAAATCACCAGATATGCGAAGGCCGCCAATACCACCGGGCCGCGCAGCGCAACATCTGCACGGCCGCATTTTTCCGTTGGTGAAGCATCGGGCGGGGCACTATCCTTAGGCGGCGTCAGCAGCTCGTCCGAAGCTGCGGCGCGCCGGTTGCGATCCTTTGATTGCGGCCGTGCTGAAGCAAGCGGGCCCCCGGCAAAGGGGCGTCGCCGGTAGCAGCATTTCCATAATCAAGGAGACAAGACATGAAACTGAAGCACCTCGTGCTCGGTGTGCTGGCCATTGTGTCGGCCGCCAGCGCAACCGCCGCCAACCGGCCCAAGGGCTGGACCACCATCTGCAAGGAAGGCGCCGCCTGCAGCGTTGCCGCGAGTACCAACGTCGCCTTCGGCCGTGCGGATCAATTCATCTTCAAGACGATGTCGGGCAGCTTCACCTGCAACGAGGCGGCCTTCGGCGGGCGCATCGCGGGCGGCGTGAACGAATGTTCGGTGGCGGGTGGCAGCTCTTCCAGCAGCTCGTCGTCCTCGTCGTCATCCTCTTCTTCCTCGTCGAGTTCCAGCAGTTCGTCGACTTCATCGTCGAGTTCATCAAGCTCCTCGTCGAGCAGTTCGTCTTCTTCCAGCTCCAGCTCGTCGACTTCCTCCAGCAGTTCTTCGTCGGGCTCGTCGTCCGGTGCCGGCTCCTGCCCGCTGACGCAGGAAGGTTTCTCGACGCTCAACGGTGGCACCACCGGCGGTGGCAGTGCGACGCCGACCACCGTGTCCACCGTGGCTGCGCTTAAGGCCTGCGCGAGCGCGAGCGAGCCGCGGGTGTGTCGCGTGCAGGGCACCATCACCTTCGACCCGTTCGAGGAAGTGCGCGTCACCTCCAACAAGACGATCATCGGCGTGGGCACCTCCGGCCACATCGTGAATGGCGGCTTTAACGTGAGCTACGTGAACAACGTGATCATCCGCAACCTGTACATTCGCGACAGCTACATCGAGGGTGACTGGGACGGCAAGACGGCCGACAACGATGGTGTGCAGGCGGATACCTCGCGCAACATCTGGATCGACCACAACCGCTTCAGCCGCATTGCCGACGGCATGATCGACAGCCGCAAGGACACCACCAACCTGACCGTTTCCTGGAACATCCTGGAGAACCAGAACAAGGCCTTCGGCATCGGCTGGACGGAGAACGTGACGGCCGAGATCACCATGCACCACAACTGGCTGAACAACACGCACCAGCGCAACCCGTCGGCCGACAACATCCTGCGCGCGCACCTGTACAACAACCTGATGGAGAACAACGCGGGCTACGGCAATTACGCGCGCGGTGGCACCCACATGGTTCTGGAGAACAGCGTGTTCGTGAACACCAAGGACCCGCACTACTACGACACCGGATCGCTGGTTGCCATCGGCAACAGCTACCAGAGCACCAGTGGCCAGCGCGAGCAGTCGGGTACGAGTTACGGGGTGTTCAACCCGAAGAACTACTATTCGTACGTGCTGCACCCGACCAACCAGGTCAGCGAGCTGGTGAAGCGTTGTGCAGGACCGCGTCCTGAACTCGGGCAATAATCCCTGAGCCGCACTATCGGATGACAACCGGGGCCTGTGCCCCGGTTTTCGTTTACGGTGGAGGCGGTCGGGCCCGGATGCCATGCCCCGGGCAGGAGACCAACATCCGGGAGCACCATGTCGCTGACCATCCTGCTGCGCTGTCACGATGTCGAGGCGACGCGCGCCTTCTACCAGTCGAAGCTGGGCTTCGAGGTACTCGATACGGCGGAGGGAACGCTCACCGCCGTCTTGCATGGCGGGGTGCTCCTGTTCACGCCCGCCGATCTGTGGGGTGCCGCACCCGTTTTTACGGGGACGATCTACTTCGCGGTGCCCGCGGTGGATGACTACTACGCAACGCTGAAGGACAGCGTGAGCATCGCCTGGCCGTTGCAGGACATGTCGTACGGCAGCAGGGAGTTCGGCATCCGCGATTGCAACGGTTATTTCCTGGCCTTCCGCCAGCAGCCCTGATCGAGGGGGAGAGCATCCATGAAAGCTGAAGACATGAGCGACAAGGCGCGCGCAGCACTCTGCAAACTGCTGCAGGCCCGCTTCGACAAGCACCCGAAACGTCACCCGGACATCGCATGGGCCGACGTGCAGGCACGGCTGGACAGCGCGGACGCGGCGAAGCTGCGTGCGCTGGCGGCGATGGAGGAGAGCGGTGGCGAGCCGGACGTGGTGGCGCAGGACGCAGGCAGCGGCGAGGTCATGTTCTGCGACTGCTCTGCCGAGACCCCCAAGGGACGGCGCAGTGTGTGTTACGACCGCGAAGGCCTGGAGTCGCGCAAGGAGCACCGGCCCGAGGATTCGGCGGTCGACATGGCGGCGGCCATGGGGATCGCGATGCTGACGGAGGAGGAATACCGCGCGCTGCAGCAGCTCGGCGAGTTCGACCTGAAGACTTCCAGCTGGGTGAAGACGCCGGTCGCCATCCGCAAGCTGGGCGGCGCGCTGTTCTGCGACCGTCGCTACGACACGGTCTTCACGTATCACAACGGCGCGCAGTCCTATTACGCGGTGCGCGGATTCCGTGGCCTGCTGAAGGTCTGAGCGTTTCGCGTGAGGTCGCGCGCTGTTCGCCCCCCAACCTCGCCACTAAGCTCGCCCCCAACCTCGCCACTCAGGTCGCCACCAACCTCGCCACTCAGGTCGCCACCACAGCAGGGCGACACGCATGATCTCCTTGCGTGGTCCGGTGCAGGCGCGCCGGAGGGGCGCGCTACACTCGGCGTGCCAGCCATCCACCGCGTAGCCCGGCCGCACTCATGCATTCCTTCATTGCCCGCGTGCAGGAGAGCCTGCACCAGCTTCACCCGACCGAGCGCAAGCTCGCCGAGTTCGTGCTCGATTTTCCCGGCGAGCTGACCAGCTATTCCGCCTCGGAGCTGGCGCGGCTGGCGGGTGTGTCGAACGCGACGGTGACGCGCTTCATCAAGCGGCTGGGTTACCGCAACTTCGACGAGGCGCGGCGCCAGGCGCGTGCCGAGAAGCAGACCGGCTCCCCCTTGTTCCTCGCCGACCGCTCGGCCGGCGTGCAGGACGCTTTCGTCGCGCATGCGGAGCAGGGCCAGGAGAACCTGCGGCGCACCTTCGCGCGGCTGGGCGGCGGGCAGGTCGACGAGATCGTCGCCACGCTGCTGAAGGCGCGCAAGGTGTGGGTCTACGGCTTCCGCAGCAGTCACGCGGTGGCCAGTTATTTCCGCTGGCAGATCTTCCAGGTGAAGGAAGACATCCACGTCGTGCCGAATGCCGGCGACACGCTGGGGGAGTATTTCGCCAGCGTCACGCCGAGCGACCTCATCGTGGTGTTCGGCCTGCGTCGTCGCCCGGCACGCCTGCGCGACATCCTGGCGCAGGCCATGGCCAGCGGCGCGCCGGTGCTCTACGTGAGCGACGATGCGGTCGCCCGTCGCGACGACGTGCGCTGGCACATCCAGTGCGCCTGCGCGGCGCCGGGTCCGCTGGACAACCACGCCGCGGTGATCGCGCTGTGTCACGTCATCGCCAACCGGGTGATGGAGCTGGCAGGTGCGAAGGGGCGCGACCGCCTGACCGCCATCGAGGCGCGTCACGACGCTTTCGGCGAGATGTAAACGCGGCACATCGAAACACCGCACATCGAAACGCAGCCCACCCTGCGCGGGCACCAGCAGCGCGCACGTTTCCGATGCCCTCCTGATTCCCATTGCACCCGCGCGGGGCAGGCGAGGGCCGTGGCCTGCCGTGCGTCGCCGTGCGCCATGACGATTCCCTGAACATCGCTCCGCACAGCTCCGGCGCTGTCGTGTGGGAACCGCTCTGCACAAGGACGCAAGGCCCTTCTACGAGGCTTTCAGCGTCAAGAAAATTCGTTTTCACGCATGTTCTGGCACGAAAACGGCTTATCTCTGGCATGCCGGAAGCCGCCGGAATCTTGATGCCAAGAGGAGTGACATGAACCCGATTTCCCGTCGTGCGCAGTGTGCCCAGAGCGCCTGCTCCACCCCCGTCCTTTCGCAGTCGACCGCCCGCAGCCGCTGGCTGAGCGGTGCCCGCCGCGTCGCGCTCGGCGCCATGCTGGCCGGTGCGCTGGGTGGCGCCATGAGCGCTGCGCAGGCCGCCGGCACGCTGCGCGTGGCGATGAGCCTGTCCGACATTCCGCTGCCCAACGGCCAGACCGACCAGGGCGCGGAAGGCATGCGCTTCATGGGCTACACCGTGTTCGAAGCGCTGGTCGCCTACGACCTGTCGTCGGCCAGCAAGCCGGTGACGCTGATCCCCGGCCTCGCGACTGGCTGGGAGGTGGATGCGAAGGACAAGCTGCGCTGGGTGTTCAAGCTGCGACCGGGCGTGAAGTTCCACGACGGTTCGGCCTTCAATGCGCAGGCCGTGGTGTGGAACCTGGACAAGATCCTCAACGACAAGGCCGAGCAGTACGACGCCAAGCAAGCCGCGCAGGGCCGTGGCCGCATCCCCACCGTCAAGAGCTACAAGGTGCTGGACGACCTGAGCGTCGAGATCGTCACCTCCGAGGTCAATGCGCTGCTGCCGTTCCAGATGGCGTGGATCGTGATGTCCAGCCCGGCGCAGTGGAATGCCGTCGGCAAGAGCTGGGACGCCTTCCTCGCCAAGGCCTCGGGCACCGGCCCGTGGAAGCTGCAGACCTATGTGCCGCGCGAGCGTGCCGTGCTGACGCGCAACGCGGAGTACTGGGACAAGGCGCGCGTGCCGAAGCTGGACTCGATGGTGCTGCTGCCGGTGGCGGATGCCTCGGCGCGTGTCGCCGCGCTGCGCTCCGGTCAGGTGGACTGGATCGAGACGCCGCCGCCGGACGCGATGGACAGCCTGAAGGGCGCCGGCTTCACGATCTCCAGCAACGTCTACCCGCACGTGTGGCCGTGGCACTTCTCGCGCGTGGAAGGTTCGCCGTGGAATGACATCCGGGTTCGCAAGGCCGCCAACCTCGCCATCGACCGCGAAGGTATGAAGGCCCTGCTGGGCGGCATGATGGTGTCGGCCAAGGGCATGGTGCCGCCCAACAGCCCGTGGTTCGGCAAGCCGGCCTTCGAGGTGAAGTACGACGTTGCTGCCGCCAAGGCGCTGATGGCGCAGGCCGGTTACTCCAAGGAGAAGCCACTCAAGCTCAAGGCCATCATCTCGCCCTCCGGTGGCGGCCAGATGCAGCCGGTGCTGATGAACGAACTGATCCAGCAGAACCTCGCCGAGATCGGCATCCAGGTGGAGTTCGACGTGCGTGACTGGAACGCGCTGCTGGCCAACTGGCGTGCCGGCGTGAAGGACGCGAGCACCAAGGGCGCGGTGGCGACCAACAGTTCCTACTTCAGCCAGGACCCGTTCTCCGCGCTGATCCGCCACGTCGACAGTTCGCTGATGCCGCCCAAGGGCACCAACTGGGGTTACTACAGCGATCCGGAAATGGACAAGCTGTTCGACGGCATCCGCACCGAGTTCAACCCGGCTGCGCAGACCGCCATCGTCGCGAAGGCGCACGAACGCTTCGTCAATGAAGCACTGTTCCTGTTCGTGGCCCACGACGTGGCGCCGCGTGCGATGGCGAAGAAGGTGAAGGGCTTCGTGCAGGCGCAGAACTGGTTCCAGGACTTCAGCGGTGTCACGGTCGAGTGAGTGTCACGCAAGTGACTGGATGATCGACCCCAGCGTAATCGTCGTCTGATGAAGACGTGGGTGGAGCAGTGCGCGCGCATCACCGCGCACGGCTCCACCCGAAACGGAGTCCGGCATGTTCGCCTACTTTCTCAAACGCCTCGCTTTCGTGCTGCCCATCGCACTCGCGGTGAGCGCGCTGTGCTTCTCGCTGGTGTATCTCGCACCGGGCGACCCGCTGTCCGCGGTGCTGCCGTCGGACGCCTCGCAGGAGACGATCGAGCAGGTCAAGGCCGACTACGGCCTGGACCGGCCGATTCCCGTGCAGTACGTGATCTGGCTGGGCAAGGCCCTGCAGGGTGACCTGGGCAAGTCGATCAGCAACGGGCGTGCGGTGGCGGCGGAAATCGGCAATGCCATCGGCAATTCGCTGATGCTCGCCGTGCTGGCGGCGTCACTCGGATTCACGCTGGGCGCGCTGCTCGGCATCGTGGCCGGCTATGCGCACGGCAGCTGGCTGGACCGCCTGTTGTCGACGGTCGCCATCGCCGGGGTGTCGGTGCCGCACTACTGGCTGGGCATCGTGCTGGTGGCCGTGTTCTCGGTGAAGCTCAACATGCTGCCCGCCATGGGCAACGGCCCCGGTGGACCGTGGGTGTGGAGCTGGGAGCACTTCAGTTATCTCATCCTGCCGGCGGTGACGCTGTCCGCCATTCCGGCCGGCATCGTCATGCGCTCGGTGCGTGCACTGGTCGCCGACACGCTCAAGAGCGAATTCGTCACTGGCCTCGTCGCCAAGGGCATGGGCCACGCCACGGTGTTCCGCCACCTTGCACGCAACATCGCGCCCACCGCACTGGCGGTGGTCGGCGTGCAACTGGGCTACCTGATGGCCGGCAGCATCCTGGTGGAAACCGTGTTCGCCTGGCCGGGCACCGGCCTGCTGCTCAACAACGCCATCCAGCAACGTGACATCCCCCTGCTGCAGGGGACGATCCTCGTGCTGGCGATGTTCTTCGTGCTGCTCAACCTGATCGTCGACATGCTGCAGCCGCTGTTCGACCCGAGGATCCGTCGCTCATGAGCACCACTGTCTCTCCTATTGCGTTGCCCGCGGCGGCGGCCGCCGTCACGCCGGGCTACTGGTCGCAGGTGCTGCGCCGCCTGCTGCGCGATCCGGTCTCCGTGCTGTGTCTCGTCGTGCTGGCGGCCATCGTCTGCGGCGCGGTGTTCGCGCCCTGGCTGGCGCCGGGCGACCCCACCGTAGGCAGCGTCATCAAGCGCCTGAAGCCGGTCGGCACGCCCGGCCACCTGCTGGGCACCGACGAACTGGGGCGCGACATGCTGACCCGGCTGCTGTACGGCGGTCGCGTGTCGCTGTTGATGGGTACCGTGCCGGTCGCGCTGGCGCTGCTCATCGGCGGCGCGCTGGGCATGGTGGCCGGCTTCGCGGGCGGTCGCGTCAATGCGGTGATCATGCGCGCCACCGACGTGCTGTTCGCCTTCCCGTCCGTGCTGCTGGCGGTGGCGATCGCAGGTGCGCTGGGTGCTGGCGTCGGCAACACGCTGCTGGCGCTGACCATCGTGCTGATTCCGCCCATCCTGCGCGTGGCGGAGAGCGCCACCACCCAGGTGCGCGCGCTGGACTTCATCGAGGCGGCGCGCGCCACCGGTGCGGACGACTTCACCATCCTGCGTGTGCATGTGTTCAGCAACGTCATCGGCCCGGTGTTCGTGTATGCGACCAGCCTGCTGTCGGTGGCCATCATCATGGCCGCCGGCCTGTCCTTCATCGGTCTCGGCGCCAAGCCGCCGACGCCGGAATGGGGGCTGATGCTCAACACCCTGCGCAATGCGCTGTACTCGCAACCGCTGCTCGCCGCGTTGCCGGGCGTGCTGATCTTCGCGGTGTCGCTGTGCTTCAACCTGCTGGCCGATGGCCTGCGTAGCGCCATGGAGGTCCGATGAGCGCCGTCATGCAAGAGGCCGCGCCGCAGGGCGCCGCCGCAATGGTGGAAGTGGAGGGGCTGCGCAAGCAGTTCCGCGTGCGTGGCGCCGGCTTCGGCGCGCCGGCCAAGGTGGTACATGCCGTGTCCGGCGTGTCCTTCTCGCTGCAGGCCGGGCAGACGCTGGGTATCGTCGGAGAGTCCGGCTGCGGCAAGTCCACGCTGGCACGCCTGCTGATGGGGCTGATTCCCGCCGATGATGGTCGCGTGTCGATCGCCGGTGCGAACCTGAGCCAGGACGCCGCCAGCCTCAAGGCGCTGCGTCGTCGTATGCAGATGGTCTTCCAGGATTCCTTCGCATCGCTCAACCCGCGCCTGACCATCGAGGACGCGATCATGTTCGGCCCGCGCGTGCATGGCGTGCCGCCGGACGAGGCGAGGGCGCGCTGCCACCGCCTGCTGGAACGCGTGGGGCTGGACCCGGCGCGCTTCGCCGGCCGCTATCCGCACGAAGTGTCCGGCGGCCAGCGTCAGCGCGTGAACATCGCGCGTGCGCTGGCGTTGCAACCGCAGGTGGTGCTGTTCGACGAATCCGTGTCGGCGCTCGACAAGTCGGTCGAGATCCAGGTGCTCAACCTGCTGCGCGACCTCAAGGAAGAGTTCGGCCTGACCTACCTGTTCATCTCGCACGACCTCAACGTGGTGCAGTACATCAGCGACGTGGTGATGGTGATGTACCTCGGCAAGGTGGTGGAGATCGGCCCGGCCGAGGTGCTGTACGAGCGCCCGGCGCATCCCTACACCCGTGCGTTGCTGGCCTCCATGCCGAGCATGGACCCGCAGCGGCGCACCCTGCAGGCGCCCATCTCGGGTGATCCGCCCAGTCCCATCGACCCGCCCTCCGGTTGCCGCTTCCGCACGCGTTGCCCGCATGCCGCGCCGGTGTGCGGCGAACGCGAACCGGCGCTGGTAGATGCGCAGTCCGGTGGTGCGCGTGCCGCCTGCCATCTTCTGGACACCGCGTCGGGACACCCACTGGCTGGAAAGGAGCTGTCATGAACGGAACGGCTATGAACGGCACCGCCGTGGGCGACGACGTGAAACGTCCCGCGATGCTCGCCTCCGTGCGCGAGCTGTCGGTGCGCTTCGCCAGCCCGCAGGGCGCGGTGCATGCGGTCAACGGCGTCAGCTTCGATCTCGCTGCCGGCGAGGTGCTGGGCCTGATCGGCGAATCCGGCAGCGGCAAGAGCGTGACCCTGCGCGCGCTGATGCGCCTGCTGCCGGAGTCGCGCACGCGCATCGACGGCAGCATCATCGTCGGCGGCCGCAACGTGATGTCGCTGTCGCGCGGCCTGCTGAACGAATACCGCGGTGGCACCACCGCGATGATCTTCCAGGACCCGTCGCTGGCGCTGGACCCGGTCTACACCATCGGCCAGCAGATCGCCGAGGCGATCCGCCAGCATCTCGATGTGTCGCGCAGCGAAGCGCGTGCCCGCGCGCTGGAAGCGCTGGAGATGGTGCGCATTCCGTCGGCGCGCGAGCGGCTCGACAGCTATCCGCACGAGATGTCCGGTGGCATGCGCCAGCGCGCGATGATCGCGCTGGCCCTGGCCATGAAGCCGCGCCTGATCCTTGCCGACGAGCCGACCACCGCGCTGGACGCCACGGTGCAGATCCAGGTGCTGCTGCTGTTGCGCGAGCTGCAGCAGCAGATGGGCACCAGTGCCATCTTCGTGACCCACGACCTCGGCGTCGCGGCGGAGATCTGCGACCGCATCGCCGTTATGTACGCCGGCCGCATCGTCGAGACCGGCACCGCCACCGAAGTGCTGCGCAGTCCGCGCCACCCCTACACGCAGGCGCTGATGGCCTCGACCATCCACGGCTCGATGCGCGGTCAGCGCATAGAGGGACTGGCCGGTTCGCCGCCGGACCTCGCGCGCCTGCCGGCCGGTTGTGCGTTCCGCGCGCGTTGCACGCGGGCGCAGGCTGGTTGCGCCGACGCGGTGCCGGAGCTGCTGCCGCACGCAGGGCATGCCGTGGCCTGTCATGTCGCGCAAGCGACACAGCCGCTGAGGGCCGTGCCCGCATGACTGGAACGAACAGGACGCGTCGAATCGCGCTGATCAATCCGAATGCGAGTGCGGCGGTCACGGCCATGATGCTGGGCATCGCGCGTCGCGCAGTGCCGGCCGACGCACAGGGGCGCCTCACGCTGGAAGGCTTCTCCGCGAGCGAAGGCCCACCGCTGATCACCGACGAGGCTGCGCTGGCGGATGCGGCGGCAGCGATGCCGGCACGGGTCACAGCGATTGCGGCAGAGGGCTTCGACGGTTTCATCATCGCCGGCTTCGGCGACCCCGGCCTGCTGGCGGTGCGGCAGCAACTGGCGCAGCCCGTCACCGGCATCGCAGAAGCCGGCATGGCTGAAGCCGCCAGCGGTGGCCGCCGCTTCGCCATCGTGACCACCACCACCGCGCTGCATGACAGCCTGATCCGCACCGCGCACGACTACGGCCACGCCGACGCGCTGGCCGCCGTGCGCATCACGCCGGGCGATGTGCATGCCGTGATGAACGACCCGGCGCGCATGGCCGAAGCCTTGCTGGCGTGCTGCGAGCAGGCCGTGCGACTGGATGGCGCCGAGGCCATTGTGCTCGGCGGCGGGCCGCTCGCCAGCGTGGCCGAGGGCATCGGCGCACGCATCGGCGTGCCGCTGGTGGAGCCGGTGGCAGCCGCGGTGCGACTGGCGTGGCAGCGGTGTCGCGAAGGGGCGGGCAGGGTCGCGCGCGCGGACTGAAGCCTTGCCCGCAGTCTGGCGGGCAGCGCAACTGCTCCGGCCCGGCCGCCGTCGACACGGCCAGCGATGCGGAGGATTATGCTGATTCCATCCTGACAGCCTCGCGTCTGCGGGGGACTGCCATGCCGCCATCTGCTTCCGCTGCGCCCGCTTCGTCGCGTCCCCTGCTGTGGCTGGTCGCCATCGGCCTGCTGATGCAGATGCTGGATTCGACCATCGTCAACACGGCGCTGCCGTCGATGGCGAAGGACCTGAACGCCAGTCCGCTGCGCATGGAGGCGGTGATCATCTCCTACATGCTTACCGTGGCGCTGCTGATGCCGGCGTCCGGCTGGATGGCGGACCGCTTCGGGGTGCGCAAGGTGTACCTCGCGGCCATCGTGCTTTTCACGCTGGGCTCCGTGCTGTGCGCGTACTCGCATACGCTGGGGCAACTGGTGGCGAGCCGTGTGGTGCAGGGCGTGGGCGGTGCGATGCTGATGCCGGTGGGGCGCCTGTCCATCCTGCGCACGGTGCCGCGCGAGCATTTGCTGTCCGCGCTCAGCTTCGTCGTCATGCCGGCGATGGTGGGGCCACTGTTGGGGCCCTTCCTCGGCGGCTGGCTGGCGGAGGAGGTGTCCTGGCACTGGATCTTCCTCATCAACGTGCCGATCGGTGGCCTCGGCATCCTGCTGACCCTGCGCATCATGCCGCCACTGAAATCGGCGGACGTGCGTCCCTTCGACCTGCGGGGTTTCCTCCTGTTCTCGGTGGGCGTGACGCTGGTATCGCTGGCCCTGCAGGGACTGGGCGAGCTGGGCTGGTCGTTGTCGGTGGCGCTGTGGTTGCTCATCAGCGGCATCGGCCTGCTGGTGAGCTACTGGCTGCACGCCATGCGCTACCTGCACCCCTTGTTCCCGCCGGCCTTGTTCGAGATCAACAGCTTCTCGGTAGGCATCCTCGGCAACCTGTTCGCCCGTCTTGGTTCGGGCGGCGTGCCCTTCCTGTTGCCGCTGATGCTGCAACTCGGGCTGGGTTACTCACCGATGCAGGCCGGCATGATGCTGATTCCGATGGCGCTGGCCGCACTCGCCGCGCGCCTGGGGGTGAGCGGGCTGGTGGGCCGCTTTGGTTATCGTCGCCTGCTGATCGTGAACACCTTGCTGGTCGGCGTGATGATCGCCAGCTTTGCCAGCGTCGCCTTCCGCCCGCCGCTGTGGGTGCTGATCGCACAACTGGCGATGATGGGTTACGTGAATGGCTTGCAGTTCACGCTGATGAACACCGTCACGCTGCTGGACCTGGATGACGCGCGGGCCAGCAGCGGCAACAGCCTGCTGTCGGTGACGATGCAGCTGTCGATGAGCCTGGGTGTCGCGTCGGCTGCCGCGCTGCTCGGCGGCTTCGTACATCGCATGGGCGAGCAGAACATGCTGCAGGTGTTCCAGTACACCTTCGTCAGCGTGGGTGTGCTGGGCATGGTGGCGGCAGCGATCTTCATGCAGTTGCACGACGACTCGCGCACCGCTGGCCGCGAGGAAGTGCCGGACGCCTGAGCTGGCGGACCCGGGACAGTCGTTCCTGAATGGCAGGCTTCGGGTCTGCGGAAGCTTTGCCGGATGATGCTGCCGCCCGCCGCGGCGCTGTGGTACAACCCCCTTGCCCAGAATGAAAAGCAACGGCTGGCTTCCATCCGCAGCCGTCACTCTCCGTGCCCACACCTTCGCCTGCTACTTCCACTGATGTACGGCCTGCCTGTCCACCGGGCTCTCCGCTCGACGCCCTGAGACAGGCGACCGCGAGCCTGCACGAGCGCGTCGAAGCTGCGTCGCCGATCGTGCTGGGCGCACCCCGCCTGGAGGACTACCTCCTGCATGTGCAGGCCTTTCGCCAGTGGTTGCGCGACGACGTTCCGCCCGCGCGGCCCACCGTACTTGCCCAGGCGCTGCCGGAGCTGCCGCGCATCGACTGGATAGACCAGGACATTGCCGAGCTTGCAGGCCGCGGCCTGTCGCCGACACCTGTCGCCGGCATGCATCGGGCAGGGCAGGGTGCCGTGGTTCCGGCACCGGTTACCACGACGGAGAACCTGTGGGGCTGGTGCTACGTGCAGGAGGGCTCGCGGCTTGGCGGCGCCCTGTTGTTCCGCACATTCCGCAGCGCCTTTCCTGATCCCGCTTTCCGCTTCCTGCAGGGAGATGGCAGCGTGCCCGCGCAACGCTGGCGCGACTTCCTGGCGCTGCTGGACGCAGAGCTGGGCACGCCGGCCCAGGTCCGCCAGGCCTGCGAAGGAGCGGTCGCCGCTTTCGCAAGCCTGCTGCAACGGTTCGAGCAGGTGGCCGCGCGATGAACCCTTCCAATCCCCCCAACCCCATCCATCCCTCGACACCCTCTACGCCTCCGTCGGCGCCGGTCACCCTCGACAACTGCGACCGCGAGCCCATCCACATCCCGGGCTCCATCCAGCCGCATGGCGCGCTGATCGCCTTTTCCACCAGTGGTGTCGTGGCCTGGCACAGCAGCAATGCGGCTGCTTTCCTGGATTGCCCGATCACCCTCGGCAGTTCGCTGGACGAGTGCCATTCCCCCTTGTGGTCGCAGGTCTGCGACTTCGTGCGCGAGCAGTTGCCCGACAGCCGCGCCGGCGAGCAGTACGCGGTGTCGCACGAGCTGGACATCGAGGACCGCAAGGTGGACGTGGTCATCAACGTCAGTGCCAGCGGTGTGATCGTCGAGTTCGAACCGCGCGAGCGTGACGAGGACGTGTCCCGCTTCGCCCTGCAGGCGCACCGCGCGCTGGACCGCCTGAAGCGCACCAGCTCCCTGCAGCAGTTGCTGGAGCGGGCAGTGGAAGAGATCCGCAGCCTGACCGGTTTCGACCGCGTGATGGCCTATCGCTTCCGCCATGACGACAGCGGCGACATCGTGGCCGAGAGCAAGGCCGACGCGCTGGAGAGCCTGCTTGGCCGGCGCTACCCGGCCTCCGACATTCCGGCGCAGGCACGCCGTCTCTACGTGCTGAACACCTTGCGACTGATCGCGGATATCGCAGCGACGCCGCTGGCGCTGACTGGGCACCCGGATGCACCGCCGCTGGACCTCAGCCACGCCGTGCTGCGCAGCGTGTCGCCGATCCACATCGAGTACCTGCGCAACATGGGCGTGGGCGCGTCGATGAGCGTGTCCATCGTCATCGACGGACGCCTGTGGGGCATGTTCGCCTGCCACCACATGTCGCGACGGCTGGTGCCCTATGCCATCCGTATGGCCGTGGACGTGCTGGCCCAGGTGGTGGCGACCACCATCGCCTCGCTGCTGGCCCGCCAGCACGCCGAACGCCTGCGTGGCGCGGTGTCCATGCAGGCGGATTGCGCCCAGTCCATCAGCGATAACGACGACGTGGCCGAAGCCCTGGCCTGCCACCTGCCGATGCTGGCGCAACTGCTGGACGCGGATGCCGCGGTGGTGATGTCCGGCGGCAAACTCGCGCAGCACGGGCTTGCACAGCCACACGCCGCAGCGGACCTGGCCCGCGTGCTGGCGGACATGCCGGTGCAGTCGCGGCCGGTGTGGAACGCACTGGCCGACTGGAGCGTGGAGCGCCCGTCGTCACTGTCGGCCTATTGCGGCTTGCTGGCGCACTGCTTCGATGCAGCCGCGCATGCCTGGCTGGTGTTCCTGCGCAAGGAGCAGATCGAGACGGTGCGCTGGGGCGGCAAGCCGGAGAAAGTCTTCACCATCGGCCCGCAAGGCCCGCGCCTGACGCCGCGTGGCTCCTTCGACGAATGGCGCGAGACCGTAGAAGATACCTCGGTGCCTTGGACCGACAGCGACATCGAGATCGCCACCGGCTGGGCCGACGAGATGCGCCGTGCAGCTTTCGTCCATCACGCCGAAACCGAGCGCGCGCGGGCGCACCTCATGGCCGTGCTGGGCCACGACCTGCGCGACCCGCTGCATTCCATCAGCCTGGCCGCCCACGTACTGGAAAAAGTGCCGGCTGCCGGTGGTGCCGCCATCGGCGAACGTATCCAGCGCACTGCGAGCCGCATGCAGCGACTTGTCGGCCTGGTGCTGGACATGAGCAAGCTGCGCGGCGGCCTCGGCCTCGGCCTCAACTATCAGCCCGTCGATCTGGTGAGCCTGCTGCGGCAGATCATGGACGAGCGCGAACAGGTCCAGCTCGACGCCCGCTACGAAGTGGCGCTGCCGGCCGACGCGCAAATGGAAGGCGACCCCGACCGTCTTGCCCAGGTCGTCACCAACCTGTTGGGCAACGCCCGTCACCACGGTCAGCCCGGCACGCCGATCCGCATCCAGCTCGCCGCGCAGGACGCACACATCCTGCTGACCGTGCGCAACCAGGCCCCGCCGATCGCCGACGAGCTGCTGCCGCAACTCTTCGACCCCTTCAAGAAGTCCTCGCTCGGCAACCAGCGCAACGCCGGCGGCCTCGGCCTGGGCCTGTACATCGCCCGCCAGATCGCCGTCGAGCACGGTGGAATGCTCAGCTATCGCTATGAGGCGCCGGAGGTGGTGTTCGAACTGTCGGTGCCGCGGCGCGCCAGCGGTGTGGCCGCCGGGGCTGTGCAACAGCCCTGACGCACTGCGCCGCTGAGTCCGCCCCGCAAACGAAGAAGCCGGCGATCAGCCGGCTTCTTCGGAGATCAGCGTACCCACCAAGAGCACCGGCGAATCGGTCGCAGTACATGCGTCTGCTGATCGGCCAGAGCAGCCAATCAGCATCAGCAACCGAAAGACTGCTTCCCGCTCGGAAGCAGTCAGTTAAACGCCATAGCCCAGCCGCGTTCTTGGGCGCGACTAGTTGCCACCACCAGACATCATCTTCTCAAACTGTACCGGGGTCAGGCCCGTTACCAGAAAATCACCCGCAATACCGTCCACTCCCTTAGTTCCGACGGGACCAGGGTTACCAACGGCTCCCGGCTTGCCTTTCCTACCCGGCTCATCTTTGCAGTAGGGCAGCGACGGTGCCCCTTGAGAGCCGCCTGGCCCGCCAGCACCGCCATTGCCGCCGTTGCCACCGGGTCCGCCTTTGCCACCCGAAATTTCTGTTCTGTAGAGCTTACTGAGCGGCGACAAGTTTTCCGACAACGATACGAGCGTGACGGTGCCACCAACTCCGCCATTGCCTCCGGTGCCGCCAGTGCCACCATTTCCGCCGCTGCCCCCGTTCCCTCCATAACCCGCACCGCGTTTGCAGTCGACTAGAGACGAGCTTGCAGGAGCGCCCTTATGTCCAACGCCCCCATCTCCGCCGGCTTGTCCCTGCCCTCCAACGCCCCCATCTTGACCCTTGAAGTCAACGAGTTGACCGGACCCCGTAACTTTCCTAACAAAGATTGTGAGACTTGGGGCATTCCGGCCGGCATA
This sequence comes from Moraxellaceae bacterium, assembly GCA_031119205.1. GTDB lineage: Bacteria > Pseudomonadota > Gammaproteobacteria > Burkholderiales > Rhodocyclaceae > Uliginosibacterium. The sequence goes on from JAVHYF010000004.1 coordinate 158,861, forward strand.
GCCTTGATTTCCGATCGCGCCGGTTGAGCCTGTGCCACCATGGGCGCCGTCACCCTGACCGTGTGTCCCCGAGGGGGCCTGCCCAGCGGCCGGAGGCGCCGCTCCCGGACCCTCCCCACGAGCCCAAGTAATCCTTCCGGGGTTTGCTTGGTCCTCCGAAACGATCTCGTTCGCGATGATGAAAAACTCATCACGACGAGCGAGCGCCTCCTCAGAAAAGATCAAAGTCGCTCCGGATTTGAAAATAATGCGTTCAGCTGTCAGAGCCCAGCTATTGAACTTAGTGTCGCCACTGACGACGTACTCTTTGGGCAAGCCAATGCTGGCAAGGTCTCGGGCATCACGAGTCTTGGCGATAATCTCAGCCGACGGAATTTCCTTCGCGCTTTGTGACATGGCCGCCATTGGAAAAAACAAAGCAGCTGTCAAAAAAACCAACTGTGCTCTACGCATAACGTTACCCCCTGTGGATGAATGAACCGATAGATCACTTGCTGCACTCCAACATGCTTCTGCGCGTTGAAAATTGACCAGATTCCGTAGGTAGTGCGCGCGGAAAATTTATCAGGGTGATTGACTCATCCGTTCATATATTGAGCCGGACTTTCAAGGATTATCACCGTGACCCGATCAATGACGATCGGCTATCCACCCTTGGTCAACTTTCAATGCGCGCGGGTGGTCAAGATTCAACGCGCAACGACAACCGAGGCACTTAACCTTAGCAATCAAAATGGGGGTAGAGAGAGACCGTACGCATTAGGCATAATCACGCCCCTGCCTTCAATGCCAAAGATCGTCATCCGTATCTTGTAGGTTGCGTCCTACTTAGGAATAGAACAGCGCGCGGGTGGCGGAAATGCCAATACCCTTTAGGGCATAAGTCAAAGTGCAGCTTGCGCCGAGCGGTCTTATGCACCTCGCGGGTTTGAGGCTCAAGTGACTGCGCCTATTCGTTGCGAATGGCGGTACGCCCGCATTTTCCGACCTGGTTTGGCCCGAGCTTCGTAGCACCACCCAGTCGACTTTGCTACCTAAACCTGCCATTCGAATCGGAGGGGCCGGACGGCGGCTAAGGCCTATGTCCCGAAATAGCTCATTGGGGAAATTTCGGTGGTGGAGCCGAAATTTGAATCCCCGACCGCAAGGCTGAAGTCGGCTTCTCGGCGGTGTCTGCTTGGCGGAAAGACACTTCAAGGTGGACGTCAGAGAACAGCCAGCGGCGGTTATCGGTGAAGAGAGGGGATGATGCTCGCCCCAAACCGAAGCGTCGGAAATGCACAGTTTGCGGGCAGCATAAGGTCGTGCCTTATACTCGAAATAACTGTCATCCCTCAACTGCCACCTTTCCATTCCGCTCATGCCAATCACTCGCGACAACTGGGAAAACTTCTTTCAAGGTGCATTTGCAGAACATCACGTCTGCAGCTTGTTCTACTTCTACGGATACGAGGCCCAAAAGGTATCACCCGACGTGGGGATTGACTGGATGGTAACCAATGTCGCGAGAGCCCGATTCAACAATGAAGCACCTCTAAATGCCGAGATTCAGGTGAAGAGCTCCCTATTGGATCAAACCGGCGCGTTCGTGAAGATGCATGCCGACGAGATCGATTTTCTATGCGAAGGTGAGCGTCGGTATTGCGTTTTCGTTCTACTATCGAATCTGCGCGGAAGCTGCGACCCTGGGTCTTTTGAGCGTGGTGACGATCCGGATGCAAGCATGGCTTTAGAGCGAGTCATTATGAACTACTGGGAGCGCCGTGCTTCCGGTGAAGGGAGATCTCTCAGACGCAAGGGCGGCCTGTCCATTTACGACTTTAGCGAGGCCGATGTCACCACATTCTGGCTCCATTCATCGCAAATGAAGCGAATCCGAGATGATGGTTTGTTGGAGGTTATGCCGAATGGCTGGCGTGGTTTGCAAATCAAAGCACAAAAGCCCGGATTGTCAGTCGCCGGTATGACCTTGATATCTGAGCTGTACGATCTGACTTACATCGTTAGGCCCTGCATGGCAGATAGCCGTATTCGTCAGGGCCAAATGTCGATGCTTGACTACTAACGTTTCTTTGAAACGTGCCCTAAGAAGTTCACGCTCTCGGTGGAAGTGACCAAGTTCGAAACGGGGATAATTTCGTACATAGGGTGAGGCACGTGTTTGCCGAACGAGAAAGCAGCCGTTTCAGACTGAGCGGCGGTTAGCTGTTGCAAACTGCCCGAGTCCGACCATTAGCTGAGAGTCCGCTTTGGCCGATGAGCTGACCTTCGTAGCTGGGCAAGGCAAGTCTCGCTCGAACCAAGCGAAGCAAAGAAAAAGGCCGACACATGGCCGGCCTTCTGTCTGTGGCAGTGATTGCTGACGGTCAGCTAGGTGTAGTGCTCAGGCCGCAGCCAAAGCTCGCTCGTTGCGACGTGTCACCCGTGGAATGCGCGCTGCATGCCGGCGTGCTTCGCGTAGCACTGTCGGCGACACCGTGTCCTCCGGCGTCAGCAGGAAGCCGCGCTTGTTTACCCGCTTGCCCAGCTCGACGTTCCCCGTCATCAGCGTGAAGGGGATGGCGAGGATCAGCGGGCCGTACACCGGGGCCAGGCACAGCACGGCCATCGGGTGGCTCAGCAGGGCGAACAGGCCCCACTGGGTGGCCAGCAGGCTGTGGCCGGCGAAGCCGTCGGCGACGTCCTGCCAACGCAGGCCGTGGGCTTCGCGCGGCGGGGACTGCCACTCCAGCTTGAGGCCCGTGAGGCTGGCGAACACGAAGCTGGTGTGCGCGAACATGCGGATCGGCGCCTGCACGATGGAGAGTAGGGCTTCCAGGCAGGCACTGCCGATGAGCTTCAGCGTGCCGCCAAACTGTGCCTGCTCACGACGCAGCACGATGGCCAGCACGGCCAGTGCGCGCGGCAGCAGCAGCAGGGCGCCGGTGAATAGCCACAGTGTCTGCAGCGGGATCGGTGTGCTGGCAGCGGCGGCACCCGTGTCGTCCAGCAGGCCACCCGGGCCGAGTACGCCCCAGGTCAGCGTGCCGACCAGCAGGTAGCACAGCCACAGCGGGGCGGATGCGTAGGCCATGGCACCGGTGACCAGCATGCCGCGGTGGGCGCCGGTGAGGCCGGGCTCGGCGATGAGGCGGGCGTTCAGCAGGTTGCCGTGGCACCAGCGCTGGTCGCGTTGCAGTTCGGCGAGCAGGTTGTGCGGCAGTTGCTCGTAGCTGCCGGGCAGGTCGGGCACGACCCACACCTCGTAGCCGGCGCGGCGGATCAGGGCGGCTTCCACGAAGTCGTGGGACATCACGTCGCCTGACAGGCGGCCTTCACCCGGCAGCTTCGCCAGGCCGCAGTGCGCCATGAAGGGCTGGATGCGGATGATCGCGTTGTGGCCCCAGTAGTGGGAGTCACCAAGCTGCCAGTACTGCATGCCGGCGGTGAACAGGCTGCCGGTGACGCGTGCGGCGAACTGCTGGGCGCGCGCATGCAGGGTGGGCTGGCCGCAGGGGCGCGGCACGGTCTGGATGATGCCGGCGCGCGGGTTGTTGTCCATCAGCTTGACCATGCCGGTGAGGCAGTCGCCGCTCATGATGCTGTCGGCATCCAGCACGACCATATAGTCGTAGCGACGGCCCCAACGGCGGCAGAAGTCGGCGACGTTGCCCGCCTTGCGCTTGCCCGGACGCTGGCGCACGCGGTAGAAGACGCGCGGCCCCTGGCTGGCGAGTTCTTCGCGCAGGCGTTGCCAGGCGCTGCGTTCCTCCGCCTGTAGCACGGGGTCACGCGTGTCGGACAGCAGGAAGACATCGAACTGGCCGGCGTGGCCGGTGGCGGCCAGCGAATCGCAGGTTGCGCGCAGGCCGGCGATGACGGTGGGCACGTGCTCCTTGCAGATCGGCATGATGATCGCGCAACGCGTGTCCGGGTTCAGCGCCTGGTTCTCGATGCCACGCGCGGACAGCACGTGGCGGTCGCCGAACAGATGCACCACGAAGCCCATCGCGGCGGACCAGAAACCCGCCGACACCCAGGCCATCAGCGGCACGAAGAGCACCATCTGCAGCGCGGCCAGGATCGGCACGTTGGTCCAGTCCAGCGCCTCCGTCATGACGTAGGCGCACGGCAGCACGGTGGCGATCATCAGCGCCAGCAGGGCCCAGCGTCGTCGTTGCGCGGCGGCCTGCCAGGCACGCACCGGCCCCTGCCGCCACTGTGACCACTGTGGCACCGGGCGATGCGGCATGCGCAGCAGGCGACGCCAGCCTTCACGGATGCCGAACCACGGGCTGGCCGGCATGGAGCCGCGCAGCAGCGGTGGCACGTCGGGCGCGAACAGCGCCGTCACGGGAGACGTGGCAGGTGTCGTCGCCGGTGGCGACGACAGGTAGGTACCGGCGCCTACCTCGGCGGGGGAATGATTGCGTTCCATGTTTCGCTCACCGTGTCCTGAGAATGCTTGAGGAAGACGCGCAGCTCGACTGGCTGCGTCTGTTTCGTGTTGTTGGTCGCGCTCGTGTAGCGGAAGGCGAGGCGCCAGCCGCCGGTCACGTCGTTGCGGAAGACCGTCTGCTCGGCGATGGTCACGCCGGGCGACGTTTCAATGACGGCGTCCACCGCCGCATCGGCGGGGAGCTTCTGCAGCGCGGGGCCGGCGAAGTCGATGACAAATTTTTCCTCACCGTCGGCCAGTGGCTGGAAGCCTGCGCCGCGGCGGCTCTGTACCGTCCAGCCGCTGGCAGGCTTGCTGTCGCCCGCACCGCGCTCGCCCTGCATGTGCAGGCGGTAGGCGATGTCCAGCGGTGTGCCCGGGGCGGGCTGTTGCGCCGGCACCCAATAGGCCACGACGTTGTCATTGGTCTCGTCCGGCGTGTCGAGCTGCACCAGCTCCACGCGACCGGCACCCCAGTCGCCCACCGGTTCGATCCAGGCGCTCGGGCGCTTGTCGTAGCGGGCTTCGAGGTCTTCGTAGTTGGCGAAGCTGCGGTCGCGCTGCATGAGGCCGAAGCCGCGCGGGTTCTTCAACTGGAAGGACGTGGTGAGGATGTGCGGCGGGTTGAACAGCGGGCGCCAGATCCACTCGCCCTCGGCGGTGTGGATGGACAGGCCGTCGGAGTCGTGGATTTCTGGGCGGAAGCCGGCCTTGGGCGGCTGGTTCTCACCGGCCAGGAACATGCTGGTCAGCGGCGCGATGCCCAGGGTGGCCACCGGCTTGCGCAGGAAGATGCGCGCCTTCACATCCACCGTGGTGGTGTCGCCCGGCTGCAGCACGAAGCGGTAGGCGCCGGTGACGCTGGGCGAGTCCAGCAGGGCATGCACGGTGATGCTGCGTGCGTCCTTGGTGGGGCGTTCCAGCCAGAACTCGGTGAAGCGCGGGAATTCCTCACCTTTGCCGCCGACGGTATCGATGGCGAGGCCGCGTGCGGACAGGCCGTAGATCTGCCCGGCACCCAGTGCCCGGAAGTAGCTGGCGCCCAGGAACACGACCAGCTCGTCCTTGTACTGCGGATTGTTCAGTGGGTAGTGCAGGCGCAGGCCGGCGTAGCCGATGTCGCCCCAGCTGCTGGTGTTCAGTTTGTTCTTGCCGTAGTTGAACAGGCGGGTGTTGAACGGCACTTCGCGTTGCTTGCCGTCGACCACCTCGTGGATCTTCACGGCGTCCAGCGCGTACTTGCCGCGGTGGAAGAACATCGCCTCGTACGGCAGGCCTTCTTTCTTCCACAGCGCTTCGGCAGGGTTGAAGCGGATGTCGCGGTACTGGTCGTAGGTCAGCGCCTTGAGGGCGGCGGGGACGTTGTCGGCGGGGGCCTTGTAGGGCTTCGCCGCCATGGTGGATGCCTGGTTGGCTACCTTGTCGAATACCGGGTCCGTCGCGTCGGCCGCAGCGGCGACGGAGGTACCCGGCAGCAGGCCGATCAACAGGCCTGCGGCGAGCAGGTGTCGGATTTTTTGTAGTCTGTCCATTGTCTTCCGGGGGTTGTCCGGCCTCACGGCCGTACTTTGTTTTTTGATGCAACGCAGAACCCCTGGCGGACGATGACGTGAATTTCGATTCACGTGCAGCGCTACTCCGGAAAGTCCTGTCGGCACGATGGACAGGCATGTGTGTCGCGGGTTTCCGTGAGATGGGGGTGTGGCGGAAAATCAGAGATGTCCTACAGGCGGGGTGCTCTCAGGCTTTCACGCAGGGGTGTTCTTGTTGCCGTGCAGCGACGCCTGTCGGTCAGCGGCGACGCACTTCCAGCGGGGTCTGGAAGCCGGGTAGCGCAGGCGTGATGTGAGGCCAGGAGAGGCCGCTAAGGGTCGATCTACAGCGGCACCAGATGGTTGCGCGCAGCGTAGGCGGCCAGTTCCACCATGTTGCGCAAGCCGAGCTTCTCGAAGATGCGCGCGCGATAGGTGGAAATCGTGTTGGCTGACAACGACAGTTGCAGCGCGATTTCGCCGACGCTGCGCCCTTGCGCCAGCAACTGCAGCACCTGGTATTCGCGGTTGGACAGCGCCTCGTGCGGCGTTGCGGCCACCGGTTTGCGCAGGTCCTGCGCCATCAGCTCCGCAATGGCGGGCGTGACGTACATGCCGCCCGCGGCCACCTTGACGATGGCAGCGAACAGTTCGTCCGGCGCGCAACCCTTGTTGAGGTAGGCGCTGGCGCCACTGCGGATGGCGCGCAGTGCGAACTGGGTTTCCGGGTACACCGACAGCATGATGACGCCGACCTGCGGGAACTCGGCGCGCAGGTTCTTCAGCACGTCCAGGCCATCGCGATCGCCGAGCGCGATGTCGAGCAGCACGACGTCGACCGGTTCGTCGCGCAGCAGACGCAGCGCGGCCGGGCCGTCGGCGGCCTCCTGCACGCTGCCGATGCGCGCATCCTCGGCGAGGATCTGGCGCAGGCCGCGGCGGATGATCATGTGATCGTCGACGATGAGGATGCGGATCATGGGGTCAGGCGGGGGTGTGTTGTTGACCGCGAAGCGATGCCCCGAGCACGTCGAGGGGGGCGAGAGATGAGGCAGCGGTTCATGGGCGATGTCCCTGAGTGAAGTCAGGGCGATGGCTGCGACGGTAGCTTGGGTTGAGCGAACGCGAAGCCCAACAGCAGCCTTGGCAAAGGGAATGCCTCTGCGCACGACCGACGTGTCGGGCTTCGCTGCGCTCAACCCAACCTGCGCCCTTCGTTGAACGGATGCACATGCGCAACTCGCTCATGCTGGCTCAACCCGCCAGCACGTCGCGCAGGTGCAGGCGCACGGTGGTGCCGGCGCCGGGCGCGCTGTCTATGGACAACTCGCCACCCAGTGCGCGCGCACGCTCCTGCATGCCGAGCAGGCCGAAGCTGGTGGGCTGCGCAGGCAGGCGCATGCCGCGTCCGTCGTCGCTCACCGCCAGGCGCAGGTCGCGTCCTTCGGCGGCCGCCTGCAGGCTGACCGAACTGGCCTGCGCGTGGCGCGACACGTTGGTCAGCACCTCCTGCACGATGCGGTACAGCGCGATCTCCGCGTCACGTCCCAGGCGACTGTGCTCCAGTTCCGCCGCGCAGTCGTAGCTGCAGGCCAGCCCGCTGCGGCGCTGGAAGTCACCGAGCAAGGCTTCGAGCGCAGCCCACAGGCCGAGGTGGTCCAGCAGGCCCGGACGCAGATCGTTGAGGATGCGGCGCACCGAGCCCATCGCCGTGCCGGCCAGCTCCAGCATGCTGTCCAGCTTGGCTTGTAGCGTGGCGTCGCTGGCCAGCCGCGGGCGCAGCCAGTTCATGTCGAGTTGCAGCGCAGTCAGCGAGGCACCGAGGTCGTCGTGGATGTCGCGGGCGATATGGCGGCGCTCTTCCTCGCGCACGCTGTTGAGGTGAGCGGACAGCCGCTGCAGCGCGACGTGGGAGCGACGCAGGCGCTCGTTGGCCTCCGACAGCTCCGCGGTGCGCTCGGCGACGCGGCGTTCCAGCAAGTCGTGCGCCGCACGCAGCGCGGCCTCGGTCTGCTTGCGCTCGGTGATGTCCGAGAAGGTGACCACCGCACCCAGCACCGGACTGTCCGCCGCGTCGCTGTTGCGGATCGGGTAAGACGCGTAGTGCGCCGGGAACGAACTGCCGTCGCGCCGCCACAGCACCTCGTCATCCACCTTCACACCTTCGCCCTGCTGGAAGGCGCGGAAGATGCGGCAGTCGTGCACCGGCATCAGGCTCTCGTCCGAGTGCGAGTGGTGGATCAGGTAGTGCATGTTGCGGCCAAGCACTTCATCCGGCGTGTAGCCGAGCATCTCGGCCCCCGCACCGTTGATGAAGATACAGCGGCCACGCAGGTCGATGCCGTAGATGCCCTCGCCGGTGGATTCCAGCAGCAACTCCAGCTGCCGCCGCCAGGCGTGGTGGTGCGAAAGATTGTGCAGGTGGGCGAACATGGTGCGTCCACGTAAGCAAGCTGGATACCTGCCCTGAAACGCCCACGGAGTGCGGTTTGTGGGGCCCTCTCCAGCGCGGCCTGCACCATGCTGGAATGCGCACGCACGGCAGTCTGCACTGCCACCGTGCGTGCGTCGTCGGGATCAGTTCTGTCGCAACCCCGCGATCCAGCGCGTGTACAAGCGGTCCGACATCGCGCGCATGGCCGGCAGGTTGGTGGCCATCTGGGCGAGCTGTTCTTCGCTTTTCTGCACGCTGGCCGGCGGGTTGGCGGGGTCGCTGACTTCGTCGGCCCACTGGGTGTTCCAGGTGCGGATCATCTCTTCGGTCATCTCGACGTGGCACTGCATGCCGAGGTGACGGTCGCCGAGCACGAAGGCCTGGTTGGTGCAGGCATCACTGCCGAGGATGCGGGTGGCGCCGTCGGGCAGGGCGAAGGTTTCGCCATGCCAGTGGAAGGCGTCGAAGCCGTCTGTTTCACCGAGCCATGCGCGAGCCTCGGCGGTGTCGGTGGGACGAACTTCGTGCCAGCCGATCTCCTTTGCCGGGTTGCGGCTGACGACCTTGCCGAGCGCCTTGCTCATCAGCTGGCCACCGAGGCAGTGGCCGATCACCGGAATGTCCTTGTCGACCGCCTGGCGGATCAGCGACAGCAGCTGTGGAATCCACGGCAACGGGTCGTTAACACTCATCGGGCCGCCCATGAAGCACAGGCCGGAGAAGGCATCGGGGGACGCCGGAATGGTGGCACCTTCATCGACCGCGACCAAGGTCCATGGGATCGAGTGGCGGTCGAGGAAACTGGCAAAATAGCCCGGCCCTTCGGTACGGGTATGACGGAAGATTGCGACGGGTTTCATGGCGGAGGACAGCGTGGTCAACGTGGAGACGAAGCGGGTGAAAAGATTCTTGCTGTGCAGCATTCTAAGCGCGTTGCCGCTGGCCGCGCAGGCGGTGGATGTGTCTGTAGTGGGCGTGTTTCCCGGCAAGGCGGTGCTGGTGCTGGATGGCGGTTCGCCGCGCATCGTGCCGGTCGGTCAGACGGTGAATGGCGTGAAGGTGGTTGCGGTGGAAGGCGACGTCGTGACGCTGGAGCAGGATGGCCGCCGCAACAAGGTGCCGATGGGGGGCGCAGTGAGCATCGGCGGCGGTGGCGGGACCGGGCAGGTGATCCATCTGCAGGGCGATTCGCGCGGCCACTTCGTCACGCCGGGCAGCATCAACGGTGCGGGTGTGACCTTCCTGGTCGATACCGGCGCGTCGTCGGTGGCGATGGGTCAGGGCACCGCGCGCGCAGCCGGCATCGATTACCTGAAAGGCGAGCGCGGCATGGCGAGTACCGCCAATGGCGTGGTGCCAATGTACCGCGTGCGCCTGTCGCGCGTGACGATCGGCAGTGTGACGCTTACCGATGTGGAAGGCGCAGTGGTGCAGGTGGACATGCCGCATGTGCTGCTGGGCATGAGTTTCCTGAACCGCATGGAGATGCGGCGCGAGGGGCAAGTCATGACCCTCCGCAAACGCTTCTAATGAAGTCCACGCGTAAAGCTACTGCGCAGCCCGATCCCGAAACTCCGGTGCTCAGCGTACGACTTGTACGCTTCCGCTCCTCGTTTCGGCCTCGGGCTGCTCGCTACGCTTTCCGCGCGGACTTCATGCTCGATGTGGCGCTGCGATGAGTGACCGGAAGTTACAGGCGCAGGATCTGCGGGATCGGTTCGCGCGTGTCGGTGGTGTGTCTTCGATGGTGGTCCAGGCGGACCCTGCGGACACCTCGGCGGGCGTGCTGATTCCGGTCGTGACGCATGAGGCGGGTCTGACGGTGTTGCTGACGCGGCGTACCGATCATCTCTGGAACCACGCGGGGCAGATCAGTTTTCCCGGTGGCCGGGTGGAGCCGGGGGATGCGGATGCGGTGGCTGCGGCCTTGCGTGAGACCGACGAGGAGGTGGGCATTGCGCCGGCACAGGTGGAGGTGCTGGGGCGCTTGCCGGACTTTGTGACCGGGACTGGCTTCCACGTGGTGCCGGTGGTGGGACTGGTCGCGCCGCCCTTGCAACTGAAGCCGGACCCCTTCGAGGTGGCGGAGATATTCGAAGTGCCGCTGGATTTCCTTCTGGACGAGCGTCGTTACCAGCGCCACCGCTTCGAGCGCGCGGGGCAGGTGTTCCAGGTACATGCGGTGCCCTGGCCGGGGAAGTTCATCTGGGGGGCGACGGCCGGGATGCTGGCGTCACTTGCGCGTTGCATGGCGGACTGAGGGGCGGGCCGACCACTTAGTCTTTGCGGTGGCAGAAAAACAGCGCCAGAAAACAAAAAACGCAGCCCACGGGCTGCGTTTCTGCTGGAGCCTTGCTGCTGATTAAGCGGCAGCGCCCATCGCCTTGATGGCGGCGGACAGACGGCTCTTGTGACGTGCGGCGGCGTTCTTGTGAACAATCTTCTTGTCCGCAACGCTGTCGATGATGCTTTGCGATTCCTTGAAGATTGCTTGTGCAGCAGCCTTGTCGCCAGCGTCCACAGCCTTGCGCACAGCCTTGATCGCGGTACGCAGACGGGAACGCAGGCTGCCGTTGTGGGCGCGGGCCTTGTTTGCCTGGCGAGCGCGCTTGCGGGCTTGTGCCGTATTGGCCATGGTTCGGTTTCCGTGTGTCAGATTCAGAGAGTCCGCGACTATAGCCAACTATTCAATGTCTTGCAAGGCCATCAGTGAGGTGGGCGGCTACAATCGGAGCCCATGGCGCCTGACCTCGATCCTCATCATGGTTTTCTGTATCTCGACCGTTTCACCTGTGTGCAGGAAAAAGAAGGCCTGCTGGGCCATGACAGCCCGTACTTCCTGGTGTTCGTAGGCCATGCGGGGCCGGCCGACGGCTGCGACGTGGTGCGGGTGCGGCACCCGGACTGGGAGGGCGCCATCGCGACCGGCGACACCCGGGTGACCGATGTGTGGGTGCATCACGCCGTGCACGGCACCAGCACCGTGCTGGTGGCGCTGCTGGAGCAGGACTGGCAGTGCGATATCGACGACGAGATGCTGGAGGAGTTGCGGCGCGACATGGCCATGCACTGGACGCACTGTCGCGAGACCGCGCAGCGGGCAGATGACCGGGCGGACAAGGCGGCCTTGCTGTTCGGCCGCAGCCTGCGGCGGGTGCTGGCCAACGATCACCTGATCGGCCTGATGTCCCTGCCGATCACCACCGATCACGGCGTGCTGCCGGCATTGACGCTGGGGGGCGAGGACGCGCGCTACCGCGCCGTGTTCCGCGTGCGGGCACTGGTGCCCTGAACTCCCGGCCAGCCCGTACCGATCAGTTGCGACCGGCCGTAGGCGGCAGGCTGCTGCCGCGGGCCAGGGCCGCCCGGCGCTCCTTCTCCGGTAATTTGCCGAGCCGAGCGACCTCTGTATAGAAGCTGCCCAGGTCTCCACCCTGGCGGGCCAGCAGCGCGCTGAAGTCCGGCATCAGTGCCTTGTACAGGCCCACCGAGTTCAGCGTGGCGTTGTTGAGGTCCTGCGCGAACCAGCGGTCGTAGCCCGCAAAGCCATTCCAGCGGGTGCTCTTGAGTGACTGGTAGTCACTGCGCAGCCGGTCGAACAGCGCGCGTTTCCCGGCCTGCTTGCCGGCCTCCGGCAGATCGCTGGCGTAGAGCCGGGCGAGCGAGTCGCGTGTCTGCAGGATCAGGGCGGCGAAATCGGCGCGTGCCACCTGGCTGCGCTCGAACTGTTCGCGCAATGTTTCCTTGCCGGGCTGTGCCAGCCAGCGCCGGACGCCCGCTTCCTCGACGGTGGCCGCAAAGGACTCGTTGAACTCGGTGTCGTCCTTGACGTAGAGGACCTGGTGGGCCAGTTCGTGAAAAATCAGGCGCGCCAGTTCCGGCTCCGGCCAGTTGATGAAGGACGACAGCAGCGGGTCGTCGAACCAGCCCAGCGTGGAATATGCGGGAATGCCGGCGACGTAGACGTCCAAGCCCTGGGCCCGCAGCTCGGACGCGCGTGCCTGGGCATCGGCTTCGCTGAAGAAGCCCAGGTAGCTGACGCAGCCGGCAACCGGCAGGCACCACTCCTGCGATTGCATCGACAGCGCCGGGGCGGCGAAGACGTTCCACACCACGAAGGGACGGCCCAGGTCCGCGTAGCGGCGATAGCTGCGGTTGTCGGGCAGGCCGAGTTCGCGGCTGGCGAAGCTGCGGATCTCGCCAGCCAGGTCGAGGCGCGCTAGCAATGCGGGCGGCGCTTCGGTGCGTAGCTGGTCGACGTCGCGCGTGTTGGCCAGCAGGCTCATCTGGCCATGCGCGGCCTGCCAGTAGTAGCCGGGGCCAAGGCTGCAGCCTGTGAGGGCCAGGCTTGTGATCAGGGCGGCACGGCGGAGCAGTGGTGAAACCATCGGTGGTCCTGGTGTCGGCGGCGGGTACGGCTCCGCAGTATCTGGACGAAGCCTGCACTCTATCAAGGCAAGGCGGCTGTGGCGGGACTGGACCGGATTGCGTCCGCACGTGCTGCCTCCGGTGCCTTCACGCATGGTGCGCACGGATCGCCTGACTGCCTCATCGCTGACATCGATATGGGCAGCATTACCCGCAAGACGTGCCGGTGAGCGGGGCGTGAGGTGGGCGGTGTATACCTGACTTCCGGGTGTGCCCGCTGCCCCTGGTCGCTTCAAATCGCTAACATGCGCGGCATCAGCGCTGTGGTGCCACCATGTCCGATCCCTTGCCGCCCCTGTTGTCCGAGGAAGTCGTCACCTTCATGAAGCGCGGCGTCTCCATCGTGGCGGCCTCGCGCGACGACAGCCTGCACGCGTCGATGGCGCGGGTCGGCGGTTGTTACGTGGCGCCGGACCGGCGCAGCGTCACCCTGGTGCTCAGCGAGCGGCAGTCCGCTGCCTTGCTGGCGGACATCCGTGCCTGTGGCCACATCGCGGTGGCGATCACCGAACCGAGCACGCATCGCACGGTGCAGCTCAAGGGTGTCGATGCCACCGTGCGGCCGGTGCGTCCCTTCGATCATGCCTGCGTGGAGGCGCACATCGGCGTCTTCGTGGCCGAGGTCGGGCCGATGGGGCACGACGAGCCGCTGACGCGGGCAGTGGTCTATCCGCTGCCGCACGACCGCGTCGCCATCAGCTTTACCCCGACCCAGGCGTTCTCGCAGACACCGGGAGCCAACGCCGGCGAGGCCCTGCGGTGAGGGCCGGTGTGGACGCCCTGCGCGGCGCGCTGGACGGGTCGATCCCGCCCATCATCGCCACCGTGTCGCGTGACGGCGTGCCCAACGTCAGTTACGTGTCGCAGATGGAGTACGTGGATGCCAGCCACGTTGCGCTGAGCTACCAGTTCTTCAACAAGACGCGCGAGAACATCCTCGCCAACCCCCACGCCACCGCGCTGATCACCGACAGCGACACCGGCGCCGGCTACCGCATGAGCATCCAGTATCTGCGGACCGAGATGTCGGGGCCGGTGTTCGAACGCATGAAGGCCAAGCTGGCGGGTATTGCGTCCTACACCGGCATGGCCGGCGTGTTCCGCCTGCAGGGCGCGGACATCTATCAGGTGCTGGCCATCGAGACTGTGCCGGGGGAGACGGTCGCGCCGCCACCGCCCCGGCGCAACGCCATGACCGCGTTGCGCCTTACCTCGTCGCGCATGGCGGCCGCTGCCGACCTTGCCCAGCTTTTCGACGAGACGCTGGTGGCGCTTGCCGAGGAATTCGACATGCCCAGCAGCATGGTGCTGCTGCGCGATGAATCCGGTGACCGGCTCTACACGGTGGCAAGCCGTGGCTACGAGCAGTCCGGCGTGGGCTCCGAGATACCGTTCGGCAGTGGCGTCATCGGCGTGGCGGCGGCACATCGCACGCCCATCCGCATCGGCTACATGACTACCGAATACGCCTACGGGATGGCGATGCGCGAGTCTGCGCTGCAGGCAGGCCTGCCCAGCGTGCAGGACGAGATTCCCTTTCCCGGTCGCGAGATGCCGGCCAGCCAGATGGCCGTGCCCATCCTGGCGGGCAGTGAGTTGCTGGGCGTGCTGTACGTGGACAGCGACGAGAAGTACCGCTTCGGCTATGCGGATGAAGACGCGCTCGCGGTGCTCGCCAACCAGCTGGGTGCCAGCCTGCGCGCCCTGCAGCGCGGCGCGGAGACCGCCGACGAGACGGCTGCACAACCGGCCGCGGCGAGGGACGGGGGCGATTGCCGGCCGCTGCGCCTGCGCCGCTACACCGAGAATGACAGCGTGTTCGTCGATGGCGACTACCTGATCAAGGGCGTGGCCGGAGCGATCTTCTGGAAGCTGGCCTCCGACTACACCCGCCACGGCCGCACCGATTTCTCCAACCGCGAGCTGCGCCTCGACCCGGCCATCCGCCTGCCGGACATCGACGACAACCTGGAGGCGCGGCTCATCCTGCTGTCGCGCCGCCTGCGCGAGCGCTGCGAAGCGATCGCCATCGAGAAAACCGGCCGCGGTCGTTTCCGTCTGTGCGTGGCACAGCCGCTGGAGCTGCAGGAGAACTGAACCCCCTTCTCAAGAGGGGCTTCACCGCCCGACGGCATGTAGGCAATTGCTTACTTGCTGTGACGCAGCAGTGTCCGATAATGAAAGCCTTGGTAGCACGCCAGCGAGGGCACCATGGCAGCTGTGGTCAAGTCATCCCGCACCTACATCCGGCATCCTTCCGACATGCCGATCGAGATCCACGCGGAGGTCGATAGCGAGATCCGCGCGCCTGCCGACGAGGTGGGGCAGCGCCTGAAGGACATCAGCCTCGGCGGGCTGGCCTGCCGCAGTGACCAGCCGTTGTCCGAGGGCGACGTGGTGTGCATCACCATCCCGGTCACCCAGCCCCCCTTCGAAGCCTGCGGACGCGTCGTGTGGTGCATCAGCAGCGGGCGCTGTTACGACGTCGGCATCCAGTTCATGGCGCATGACGATGCCTTCGCCGCGCGCATGGTCGAGCAGATCTGCCACATAGAGCACTATCGCAACGAAGTGCTGCGCAACGAAGGACGGGTGCTGGACAGCGAGACCGCTGCGATGGAGTGGATCGGCAAGTACGCAAGGGACTTTCCCAACCCGCACCTCATGCACTAGTAAACGGCCATTCGCCTACTGCGCGGCCCGATCCCGAATTTCCGGTACTCGACGTACATCGCGTACGTCTCCGTTCCTCGTTTCGGCCTCGGCCCGCTCGCTACGGCGCCTGGCCATTTCCGCATGCCTCCGGCCATGGCGAACTTAGCGACGGAGCATTGCGGGTAAGCTGCGCTCCTTTGGTATTTGCCGGACGCATTTGTTGCCATGACCGAACAGACTTTCACCCTTACCACCGAATACATCGAGCTCGACAAACTGCTCAAGCTGCTGGCGATTGCGTCGTCGGGTGGGGCCGCGCGGGTGATGGTGGCGGAGGGCGAGGTGCGGGTGGATGGCGAGACCGAGCTGCGCAAGACGCGCAAGCTGCGCGCGGGGGCTGTCGTGGAAGGCGATGGCTGGCGGGTGCGGGTGCTCGGCTGATCAGCCGCCCGGTGAGCGCTGGTTGGCGTCGCGCAGGCGGCGCACCTGGCCGCGCATGGTGGTCTGCATCAGCGCGGGCGTCAGCCGCGTGATGGCGGTCAGGTAGGACTGGAAGCTCGCGCAGGGCAGGGTGGGCTCTGCCCAGGGCGCGGGTGCGTCCAGCAGGCGAACGCCGGCCAGTTCCAGTGCCTCGCGATAGATCGCATGCGGCGTCCATACGCTGCTGACCGAATGTGCCTCGGCCAGCCAGGCCTGAGCGTGACGCAGGTCGCCCACCCAGATGAAATCACAGCATTGCTGCATGCGTGCATGCACGAAGGACCAGCGCTGCGCACTCCACGGGAACGATGCGTGATGCGGCAGGTGGATCAGGCCGACGCGCAGCGCATCAGTTGTGGTCGCGCTGAGCATCCAGGGATGTACCAGCTGCACCTCGTGACCCCGCAGGCTGCCGGGAAGTGGCGGGTTTGCGCTCCATGGCGGATGCGCCAGCAGCGCTGGCTCGCGCATCGGCAGCGGTCGCAGGGCCTCTGCCTCGGCGGCCTGGGGACTCAGGGCAAGAGCTTCCAGCTCCTCGTGGCTGCGGTCGATAGCCGTGCCGGTACTCGCTAGTTGTGGCGCGCTGCGCGCCACGCTGTCGGCGTTGAAGAGCCAGGGCTTGTCGCTGAAGCAGCCAGCCACCCACTGCCAGGACAGATGGTTGGAGGCGGGGTCGCCATCCAGCAGGTGGCCCAGCATCCAGCCAGCACCGGCGCGCCAGTCCACCTTGCGCAGATGCACGATGTAGCTGGCCAGCCACAGGCGCTGCTGCCGGTGCAGATGGCCGGTGGCGTAGAGCTGGCGCACGCTGGCGTCGATGACCGGCACGCCTGTGGCGGCCATGCGGATGTCCGCAGGCAACTGCTCGGTATAGGGAATGTGTTGACCGGGCGGCAGCCAGGTGCGCGGGCGGATGTCGTCGAAGATGCCGTCGCCCAGGTGGCGCCAAGTGTGCTGGTGAAAGCTGCGCCAGGCCAGATCCTGGCACAGCTTGTCGGCGAGCGTCAGGCCCAGGCGTTGCTGCCAGATGCCGAACAGCTCGGCCGCGTTCAGGATGCCGTGCGTGAGGTAGGGCGACAGGCCGCAGGCAGCGCCTTCCAGTGCGCCATGGTGGCGGGCATAGTCGTCTGGTTGTACCGCCAGCGCACGACGCAAGGCGGTGAAGCGTAGCGGCGGGAAAGCCGCGGCAAGATGTTCCGGTTGGTCGGTGCGAGCCATGCCGGCATGTTAGCGGGAAGGCGTGGAATCAGTGTTTGCCGCGATGCTGCAAGACAGCAAACCGTCAGCGCCCACCCCTATAATCGCGGCACCCACAAAATTTCAGAGACAGCTTTCATGGGATTCAACAGCGTTTCGCCGGGCGTGGACGTGCCCAACGACATCAACGTCATCGTGGAGATTCCTGCTCACGCCGACCCGATCAAGTACGAGATCGACAAGGACACGGGGGCGGTCTTCGTGGACCGCTTCATGGGCACCACGATGTCCTACCCCTGTAACTACGGCTACGTGCCGGGTTCCATCTCCGGTGACGGCGACCCGACCGACGTGCTGGTGATTGCGCCCTTCGCGCTGATCCCCGGCGTGGTGATCCGCTGCCGCCCCATCGGCGTGCTGAAGATGGAGGACGAGGCCGGCGAAGACGGCAAGGTACTGGCCGTGCCGGTGTCCAAGCTGACGCCGCTCTACGACCATGTGAAGACCTACGCTGATCTGCCGCCGCTGCAGCTGCGCCAGATCGAGCACTTCTTCCAGCACTACAAGGACCTTGAGCCCGGCAAGTGGGTCAAGGTGCTGGGCTGGGAAGGGCCGGACCATGCACGCCAGGAAATCTATGCCGGCGTACAGACCTATCAGGCGCAGGCGGGTCATTCGACCGACTGAGTTGCCTGCTGCAAATGAAAACGGCCGCGATCTCGCGGCCGTTTTTCTTCCTGCCTGGCGTCAGCCCGCGTAGGAGGGTTTGGCGTCAGGTGGAATTACCACCTTGGAGCCGATGCTCTTGCCTGCGAGCTGCTTGCGTTTCTCTTCGAGGAATTTCTTTGCCTTGGCGTCGGGCTTGTGGGCCAGCACGAAGTCGACGCGCACCGGCTTCTTCTGCGGGTTCACCTTGTTGATCGGCCCGCGTGCCACGAAGTCCATGTAGCCCTGTACCTTGGCGTCGATGCGGGAGAAGGTGCGCGTGTGGTCCTTCCAGTTGTCGCCCACGTTGAGCCCGAGCACGAAGGTGTCAGGCTCCTGACTCACCGAGTCCAGGCTGCGTGGTGAATCCAGCCCTTCGGCCGCATGGGCCGGTGCGGCGAGCAGGGCGAGCAGGCACAGCAGGGTGCCGAGAGCGGTCTTCATCATTGTCTCCTTGTCGGTCGCGCCATCTGGCGGGCGCGTGGTCGGGGCTTTTGCCCCTCGTGCTGCAATTATAAGGATGCGTCAGTCACCGGTCGCCAGCGCTTTCAACAGGGCGACCTGTTCCAGGATCGGTGTCGGCACCGGCGCTTCGCCGGCCAGCATGGCGCGCACGATGGCGGTGTTGGCGGGCACGCTGCAATCCGCGTCCGGCATTTCATCCGCATCGCTCTCGCCTTGTTCGCAGGCGACGCGGGTGACGCCGTGCTCCACCACCAGCATGCGCGGCCGACGGCGCGGGTGGGCGTAGGCCTCGCCCTCGGTGCCGCGCATCAGCAAGGCGTGGCCGTCCTCGTCACGCAGGTACTGCTCCATCGTCACGAGGTAGGGCGGATGGGTCACGGCGATGACGCGCACGCTGCGGCGCGGGCAGGGGTCCAGCATCTTGGCCAGGGTGTGGCCGCTGTTGCGCACGCCAAGGCGCGGGCGCAAAGCGAGCAGACGGTCGAGACCGGGGTTGAGCACATGAAGAGGCAGGACGGCAAGGTGCCGCGCTGCGAGCTGCGCTTCAGCCTCCTGGATGCTCGCTGCGCGCTGGATATCCAGTGCGTCGAGCAATTCGAAGGGACTGACCCGCGAATCGAAATCGTGGCGGCCCTGGATCAGCACGGGAATGCCTGCGCGGGCCAGCAGCAGGGCGACTACCGGCATCAGGTTGGCCTGCTTGCGCCCACCGTTGTAGGTGGGCAGCAACACACAGCGCGGGCCTGCCGGCACGTCGACGTGCGCGGTGGCGGCATCCATCGCCATCTTGAAGCCTGCCAGTTCGTCGCCGGACTCGCCCTTGATGCGAAGGGACAGCAACATCGCACCGAGCTCCATGTCCGGCACTTCGCCGGTGAGGATGGCTGCGAACACCGCCTGCGCCTGTTCGCGTGACATATCCTTGGCACCCTTGGCGCCCCGGCCGATTTCCTTGATGATCGCTGCGTAGTTCATGGCGCGATTATCGCCAAGGGCTTCCCCGTAACCAAGCGGAGCAGTGGCGTGCTCCGGTCCACCACTGTCGATCGGTACCACGCCCTGCATCAACGCCCCATGTCATCGCCCATCCGCAAGCTGCTGGCTGTCCTCGTATCCGTTCTCGTGCTGGGCGGGTGTGCGAGCCTGCTCGGCCTGAAGTCGCCCGAGGTCACGCTGGCCGATATCCAGCTGGCTGACAGCCGCCTGCTGGAGCAGCGCTTCCGCCTGACATTGCGCGTGACCAATCCCAACGATCGCGAACTGGCCCTCGAAGGGGTCAGCTTCCAGATGGAAGTGAACGGTCAGCGCTTCGCGCAGGGAGTGGGCGCGACGCCGGTGGTGGTGCCGAAGCTCGGTGATGCGCTGGTGACGGTGGAGGGGTCGGCGCAGATCGTGGCCCTGCTGCGTCAGCTGCCGCGTCTGGCCGAGTCCGGCGGCAAGCTGCGCTACCGCCTGCGCGGTGAAGCGATCACGCGTGACTTCGGGCGCCTGCCCTTCGATCGTGGCGGCGAGTTCGATCCGGTGTCCCTGCTGGAGCCCGCTGCCAAACCGCGCGCCGAGTCGCTGTAGACTAGGCGCATGCAACGCTTGCCTCCCACCCCGACCGGGCCAGGCATGGGAGCCACCCTGGTGCGCACCCTGACGAACCTGGTCCTCGGGGTTCTTCGCGCGGTTCTCCGGTTCGTTCGCGGAATCCTGTTCTTCCTGCTTGGTGCCATGCAAAAACTGCTGTTGTTCATCCTGCTGCTGGTCGGCATCTACTTCCTGCGCCGGGCGCTGGGCGCCAAGAAACCGGGTGGCGCATCCGGTAGCGAATCCGGGGCGCAATCCACGCCTGCGCTGGACGGCGAGGCCATACTGGCCTGTTCGCGTTGCGGTGTGCTGGTGCCGCGCAGCGAAGGCGTCAGCGAGCATGAGCACTTTTACTGCAGCGCTGACCATGCGCGCCTGGGGCCGCCGAACCCATGAAAACCCTCCTGCCGCCCGGCGCGGTGGATGAGGTTTCCGGCGAGGCCGACACGCGCGCCACGTCGCTGCGCTATTACTGTTTCTACCGCATCGTCATTGCCAGCCTGCTGGCCTTGTTCGGGGCGGTGCTCAAGCTGGGCAGCGAACTGCCAGCGCTGTTTGCGGGCACCATCGGCATCTACTGGCTGGCGTCGATTGCCGCGCTGATGATCCTGCCGCGCTCGGAGCGTGCGCAGCGGCGCTGGCTGGCCGTGCAGATCCTGGTGGACGTGGTGGCGCTGACGATGCTGACCCACGCCGACGGCGGTTACCGCAGTGGCATTCCTTACCTGCTGATGACCAGTCTGGCGGCTGCCGGCCTGGTGGCGCAGGGGCGCATGGTGCTGGGCTTCGCTGCGCTGGCCACCATCGCTGTGTTGATCGAGCACAGCCTGCGCGTGGGCGCTGGCGTATCCGAGATCGGTGAGTATTCGCGCATCGGCCTGATCGGCATGGGTTACTTCGCTGTGGCCCTGGTGTCGCGCATGCTGGGCCGGCGGGCCGCCCACAATGCGGTGCTCGCGCAGCAGCGTGGGCAGGATCTGGCGCGCCAGATGGGCATCAATGCCCGCATCATCGAGGACATGCAGGACGGCGTGATCGTGCTGGACCATATCGGCCACGTCCGTCTTGCCAACCCCCAGGCGATGGCGCAGCTCGGGCCGGCCCTGCGCCCCGGCGGACATATCGGCGAGGCGTCGCGCGAGCTGATGCGCCGCGTGTTGCTGCAGGAGGATGCAGACGCAGTGTTCCGCGCCGAGCACGGCGGCGCCACCCTGCGTCTGCGCCAGGTGCAGGTGGATGACACCGGCACCCTGGTGGTGTACCTGGAGGACCTGGGCCGCCTGCAGGCGCAGGCGCAGCAGATCAAACTGGCTGCGCTTGGGCGCCTGACGGCGAACATCGCGCACGAGATCCGCAATCCGCTCGCTGCCATCACCCATGCCAGCGAGCTGATGCTGGAAGAGAAGCGCGCCGAGATGCAGAGCCGCCTGGTGCGCATCGTGCGTGACAACGGCGCGCGCATCGACCGCATGGTGCGTGACGTGATGGATCTGGGCCGCCGCGACCGGGTCACGACAGAGACCCTGGACCTTGCTGCCTTCGTCGGCACCTTCCTGGACGAGCTGACGTTGCCCAGCCCGCAGCTGGCGGCCATGGTGTCGATCGACTGCGAAGCGGGGCTGCGCGTGCACTTCGACCGGGTGCACCTGCATCAGATACTGAACAACCTGGTGAGCAACGCCTGCCGCTACGGCAGCGCCGCGCCGGGGAGCGTGCAGGTGACGACCCGCATGCAGGACGACATGATGGTGCTGACGGTGAGTGACGACGGCGCGGGGATCGCAGACGCCGATCGTCAGAAGGTCTTCGAACCGTTCTTCACCTCGGACCCCAAGGGGACCGGCCTGGGGCTGTATATTGCGCGCGAACTGGCAGAAGCCAATGGCGCGCGGCTGATATTGCTGGAGCCGGGCGCGGTGGCGTTGCGGGGGGCAAGCTTCCGGTTGATCGCAAGGAGAGCGGATTGAGCACACAGGGCACCCAGGGAGGCAGCGAGCGCCGGGCACGGCCGCGCTTGGCCGATGTGCTGGTCGTGGATGACGAGCAGGACATCCGCGAGCTGATCGAGCTGTCGCTGATGCGCATGGGCCTGGGCGTCGATGCCGCCGGCAGCGTCGGCGAAGCGAAGGCCTTGCTGGCCGAGCGGAAGTACCGCCTGTGTCTCACCGACATGCGCATGCCAGATGGCGAGGGCCTGGACGTGGTGCGCTACATCGCTGCCCATTGCGCCGATACGCCGGTGGCCGTCATTACCGCCCACGGCAGCATGGACAACGCGGTGGCTGTGCTGAAGGCCGGTGCCTTCGACTACCTGTCCAAGCCGGTGACGCTGGAGCAACTGCGTGCGCTGGTGAAGTCGGCGCTGGACGTGCAGGTGCACGAGGAATCACCGCGCGGCAGTCAGAACCTGATCGGCGAGTCGCCGACCATGCAGCAGGTGAAGGGGCTGATCGAGCGGCTCGCCCGCAGCCAGGCCCCTGTATACATATCCGGCGAGTCCGGCAGCGGCAAGGAACGCGCGGCGCGCATGATCCATGAGCTGGGTTCGCGCGGGCAGCAGGCTTTCGTGGCGGTGAACTGCGGCGCGATTCCCGAGAACCTGATGGAGAGCGAGTTTTTCGGCTACCGCAAGGGCGCGTTCACCGGCGCGGAGAACGATCGCGACGGCTTCTTCCAGGCCGCCCACGGCGGCACCCTGTTCCTCGACGAAGTCGCGGACCTGCCGCTGGGCATGCAGGTGAAGCTGTTGCGCGTCATCCAGGAGCGCCGTGTGCGCCGCGTGGGCGATACGCAGGAACAACCGGTGGATGTGCGCATCATCTCCGCGACTCACCAGAACCTGCGAGAGCGGGTGGAGCAGGGCCGCTTCCGGCAGGACTTGTTCTACCGCCTGAACGTCATCGAGCTGCGCATGCCCAGCCTGCGCGAACGGCAGGAAGACATTCCGTTGCTGGCCCAGGCCATCCTCCTGCGCCTGGCCGGCGATGGCGGTTCGCAGTCGCCACGACTGACCGAAGGCGCGTTGCGCGCGCTGTCCAACTATGCGTTTCCCGGCAACGTGCGGGAGCTGGAGAACATCCTGGAACGCGCTCTCGCATTGTCTGCCGGTGCCGAGATCGATGCCGGCGACCTGATGCTGGACCCGTCGCATGAGGACGACGTCGCGCTGACCGGCGTGGATCTCAACGGCGAGGGCGGCGGTCTGCAGCAGTACCTGGATCGCGTGGAGAAGCAGGCCATCCTGGACGCACTCGGCAAGACCCATGGCAATCGCACGGCGGCTGCCCGCCTGCTCGGCGTGACCTTCCGCTCCCTGCGTTACCGCATGGAGCGCTTGGACATGAAGGGCGAATGATGGCGGCGTGGCGGCTGGGCGGGGACGGCTGGCTTGCCGGCGCGCGGCAGTCGCCGTCGCCGAACTGCGACGAGCGCCCGGCCGGCGAGCGCGTCAGCCTGATCGTGGTGCACGCCATCAGCCTGCCGCCGGAGCAGTTCGGTGGCTCCGGCATAGACCAGTTGTTCACGAATACGCTCGACCCGACCGAGCATCCGTACTACGCCGACATCCACCACCTGCGCGTGTCGGCGCACTTCCTGATCCGCCGTGACGGCGAACTGGTGCAGTACGTGCCGACCGGCTTGCGTGCCTGGCATGCCGGCCAGTCCACCTGGCGGGGCCGTGAGCGCTGCAACGATTTCTCCATCGGCATCGAGCTGGAAGGCAGCGACACCCAGCCTTTCGAGGCCGTGCAGTACGAGGTGTTGGCAAATCTCGTGGGGCTGCTCGGTGAGCATCTCCCGGTCGAAGGCATTGCCGGTCACAGCGAGATCGCGCCGGGTCGCAAGACCGACCCGGGCCCGCATTTCGACTGGGACCGCTTCTACGCGTTGCTCGGTCGTCTGCCTTCCTGCTGAGCGCTCGCACCTGCAACGCCGCTGCGGTGTTGCATTCGTGCCAACACGAAACCCGTAACTGAAAAATCCCTTGCAGGCGCTTGCGCTCCGCTCCGTCCGGCGCTCTCTCCCATGCAGCAAGGGATTGGGCGTCGCCTAGGGAAAGACCTGACTCCAGTTGCCCGTCCGGGACAGTTTTCCGGGCTTGTAGTGTCTGCGGGATACCACTAGACTTAGTTCCATTCACCGCCGGGGCTACTACCTATAGTAGTTCCGCCAGATACAAGTCACTCCCGCCCTAGCGGTCTGCCCTCAGGAGAGTTTTCATGCAGCTTGCGACCGAGTCGTCCGTCAGCCCGTTCATTCCCGGCACCACGCCGGCCGCGTCTTCCGGCGCTCCCGCCGGCGCCATCGCCGACTATCACATCATCCGCCGCAACGGCGCGGTGGTGCCGTTCGAGCCGAACAAGATCGCGGTGGCGATGACCAAGGCCTTCCTGGCGGTCGAAGGTTCGCATGGTGCAGTGTCGGCCCGCGTGCGCGACGTGGTCGCCCAGCTGACCGATTCCGTGGTGCGTGCATTGCTGCGTCGTCAGCCCCATGGCGGCACCTTCCATATTGAAGACGTACAGGACCAGGTCGAACTGGCGCTGATGCGTTCGAGCGAGCATGACGTAGCCCGCGCCTACGTGTTGTACCGCGAGAAGCGTTCGGCCGAGCGTGCTGCCAAGGCCGCCGAGGCACCGCAAGCCCAGCAGGCAACCCTGCATGTGGTGGAGGGTGGCGTGCGCCGCCCGCTCGACATGGCCGCGCTGAAGGTCATGGTGCAGTCCACTTGCGATGACCTGGGTGATCACGTCAGTGCCGATGCCATCATCGAAGGTGCGCTGCGCAACCTGTACGACGGCGTGCCGGCCGATGAACTGCGCAAGGCCCTGATCCTGTCCGCCCGCACGCTCATCGAGAAGGAGCCGGACTACAACTACGTGACCGCCCGCTTGCAGCTGCACGTCATCCGCCTGGAAGTGCTGGGCGAGGAAGTCAGCATCGCCGACATGGCCACCCGCTACGCCGAGTACTTCCCGCGCTACATCAAGCTGGGTATCGAGGCCGAGCTGCTGGACCCGAAGCTGGCCCAGTACGACCTGGCCCGCATTGCCGCCGCCATCGACTCCAGCCGTGACCTGCAGTTCGGCTACCTCGGCCTGCAGACCCTGTACGACCGCTACTTCCTGCACATCGAAGAACGCCGCATCGAGCTGCCGCAGGTGTTCTTCATGCGCGTGGCCATGGGCCTGGCGCTGAACGAAGTGGACCGCGAAGGCCGTGCCATCGAGTTCTACAACGTGCTGTCGAAGTTCGACTTCATGAGCTCGACGCCGACCCTGTTCAATGCCGGCACGCTGCATTCGCAACTGTCGTCCTGCTACCTGACGACGGTGGATGACAGCCTGGACGACATCTACGGCGCGATCAAAGAGAACGCCATGCTGCAGAAGTTCGCCGGTGGCCTGGGCAATGACTGGACGCCGGTGCGCGCGCTGGGCGCCCGCATCAAGGGCACCAACGGCAAGAGCCAGGGCGTCATCCCCTTCCTGAAGGTGGTGAACGACACGGCGGTGGCGGTGAACCAGGGTGGCAAGCGCAAGGGCGCCGTCTGCGCCTACCTGGAAACCTGGCACCTGGACATGGACGAGTTCCTGGACCTGCGCAAGAACACCGGTGACGAGCGCCGTCGTACCCACGACATGAACACCGCGAACTGGATTCCGGACCTGTTCATGAAGCGTGTGATGGAGGGCGGCCAGTGGACCCTGTTCTCGCCGTCTGACGTGCCGGACCTGCACGACAAGTACGGCCGCGCCTTCGAAGAGGCCTACACCGAGTACGAGCGCCGTGCCGACCGTGGCGACATCAAGCTGTTCCGCCGCCTGCCGGCCCAGCAGCTGTGGCGCAAGATGCTGACCATGCTGTTCGAGACCGGCCACCCCTGGATCACCTTCAAGGACCCGTGCAACATCCGCTCGCCGCAGCAGCACGTCGGTGTGGTGCATAGCTCCAACCTTTGCACCGAGATCACGCTGAATACCTCGGACACCGAGATCGCCGTGTGCAACCTGGGCTCGGTGAACCTGCCGGCTCACCTGGGCAAGGATGGCGAGCTGGACCACGACAAGCTCAAGCGCACCATCCGTACGGCCATGCGCATGCTCGACAACGTGGTGGACATCAATTACTACGCCGTCGGCAAGGCCCGTAACTCCAACCTGAAGCACCGTCCGGTCGGCCTGGGCATCATGGGCTTCCAGGACTGCCTGCACGCCAAGCGCATCTCCTACGCGTCCGACGACGCCGTCGCTTTCGCCGATCGCTCGATGGAAGCTGTCTGCTACTACGCCTACTGGGCTTCGACCGATCTGGCCGAAGAGCGTGGCCGCTACAGCAGCTTCAAGGGCAGCCTGTGGGACCGCGGCATCCTTCCGCTGGACTCCATGAAGTTGCTGGCGGAAGAGCGGGGCGGCTACCTGGAGGTCGACACCTCTTCGACGCTGGACTGGGAAGCCCTGCGCCGTCGCATCGGCCAGGTCGGCATGCGCAACTCCAACTGCGTGGCCATCGCACCGACGGCGACCATCTCCAACATCATCGGCGTGGATGCCTGCATCGAGCCGACCTTCCAGAACCTGTTCGTGAAGTCCAATCTCTCCGGCGAGTTCACCGTGGCCAACGAGAGCCTGGTGCGCGACCTGAAGAAGCTGGGCCTGTGGGACGAGGTCATGGTCGCCGACCTGAAGTACTTCGACGGCTCGCTGGCCAAGATCGACCGCGTGCCGGCCGAGCTGCGCAGCCTCTACGCCACCGCCTTCGAGATCGAACCGAAGTGGCTGGTCGAGTGCGCGTCGCGTCGTGCCAAGTGGATCGACCAGGCGCAGAGCCTGAACATCTACATGGCCGGTGCCTCGGGCCGCAAGCTGGACGAGACCTACAAGCTGGCCTGGGTCCGCGGCCTCAAGACCACCTACTACCTGCGTGCGATGGGTGCCACCAGCGCCGAGAAGTCGACCGGTCGTGGTGGTGAGCTGAACGCCGTGCCGGTGAGTGGCGGTGTGTCGGCCGCGGCGAGTGCAGCGAGCGGCATGGGTGACGGTGCTGCCGAAAGCGCGAAGTTCTGCTCGATCGACAATCCCGAGTGCGAGGCTTGCCAGTAAGCGAGCCGAGATTGAGGCGAGGCCACACAACCCCACCCGCCGCGCAAGCGGTGGGTTGAAGAGTGAAGCCCGTCGCGAAGCGATAGTGCGCATCGATGTGTGACGCTTGCCGGTAAGCAAGCCGACGCAACCGCAAGCAAGTGACGAAGTTCGTCACTTGCTTGCGGTTGCGGGAGATGTGAAGTGCTGGTGGTGGCGCCCGATGCGCGGCCGCCGGTTGCTGGAGAGCGAGCATTCATGCGCCTCTCCGCGATGTCGTGGCAAGTGTGGAGGGTTTGTCGTCCGTCGCAGGATGGCAGGTTTCCACGGGTGAGGGAGCGTTGCCTGGCAGTGTGCTGAGTCGGTCGACGGTGCTCGTTGTCGATCACGCGACGGGTGATGGATGTGGTGTCGGCACGACGCGTCGTGTGTCGACACGAGAAGAAATTTTTCGACGGGGCGACGAGCGGTTTACGCGCATGAAGATGCATCGCGAGAGTCGATGCAGCGCAGCAGCGATGCCCGGAGAACGAGGATTGGCGCGCGTCTACGCGAAGTGGTCAGTGATGCGATGAAGTGCGTGTTTGTTGCACGAAGCACACAACATCACAGCGGCATGTGCGACACGACTCAAGAAAAATATTGATTGCGACGACAACTTGGATTAAAGGATAAGAGAATGCTCAACTTTGAAGATGAACTGAGCCCGGTGATTCACACACAGCCCCGCGTCGAACCAGTCAATTCGCATACTGCGATGCCGCAATCGCAAACGGGACTGTCTTCCTCTTTCTCCGCCAAAGCCTCGTTGTCCTCCACCGCTTCCGCAACCACCACCTCCGGGCAAGCCGACGACCGTCGCATCAACGTCGCTGACAAGCGCGTGATCAATGGCGCGACCGACGTGAACCAGCTGGTGCCGTTCAAGTACAAGTGGGCCTGGGAGAAGTACCTGGCGACCTGCGCCAACCACTGGATGCCGCAGGAGATCAACATGGCGCGCGACATCGCGCTGTGGAAGGACCCGAACGGCCTGACCGAAGACGAGCGTCGCATCGTCAAGCGCAACCTCGGCTTCTTCGTCACTGCCGACTCGCTGGCTGCCAACAACATCGTGCTGGGCACCTACCGCCACATCACGGCGCCCGAGTGCCGCCAGTTCCTGCTGCGCCAGGCCTTCGAAGAGGCGATCCACACCCACGCCTACCAGTACATCGTCGAGTCGCTGGGTCTGGATGAAGGGGAGATCTTCAACGCCTATCACGAGGTCGATGTGATCCGCGCCAAGGACGAGTTCCTGGTGCCCTTCATCGACATCCTGACCGACCCGAACTTCAAGACCGGCACGCTCGAGACCGACCAGCAACTGCTGCGTTCGCTGATCGTCTTCGCCTGCATCATGGAAGGCCTGTTCTTCTACGTCGGCTTCGCGCAGATCCTGGCGCTGGGTCGCCAGAACAAGATGACTGGTGCGGCCGAGCAGTACCAGTACATCCTGCGTGACGAGTCGATGCACTGCAATTTCGGTATCGACCTGATCAACACGATCAAACTCGAGAACCCTCAACTCTGGACGCCGGAGTTCCGTGAAGAGATCCGTGGCCTGTTCCAGCAGGGCGTCGAGCTGGAGTACCGCTACGCCGAGGACACCATGCCGCGCGGCGTGCTGGGTCTCAATGCATCGATGTTCAAGGAATACCTGCGCTTCATCGCCAACCGTCGCTGCCAGCAGATCGGTCTCGATGCGATCTACCCGGGCGCAGAGAACCCCTTCCCGTGGATGAGCGAAATGCTCGACCTCAAGAAGGAACGCAACTTCTTCGAAACCCGTGTGATCGAGTATCAGACGGGTGGGGCTTTAAGTTGGGATTGATGACGAGCCATCACTACCGCTTTCAGGACGCACCGCGTCTGTCCCGCGATTCTTTCGCGGGGCAGGGCGGTGCGTTTTTCCATTCAGGATCCAAGAATGCCGCGCATGTCGCGGCTGTATCTGCCGTGCATGAGCACGGTGTTGCACCAACCACCGTGCTGTCACAGGCGGGGCGGTGCTTTTTTGTAGGCTGACCAACCTGTACTGCTAACTGAAGGAGGTGTAACCATGGCAACTGCTGCCAAACCCGTGAAGAAGGCCGCTGCGAAGCCGGCCGCCAAGAAGGCTGCGCCGGCGAAGAAGGCCGCGGCCAAGCCCGCAGCCAAGAAGGTCGCCGCCAAGCCGGCCGCCAAGAAGGCTGCTGCCAAGCCTGCAGTGAAGAAGGCTGCACCGAAGGCCAAGCCGGTTGCGAAGAAGGCTGCTGCCAAGCCCGCAGTGAAGAAGGCTGCACCGAAGGCCAAGCCGGCTGCCAAGAAGGCTGTCGCCAAGCCCGCAGTGAAGAAGGTTGCTGCCAAGCCCGCAGTGAAGAAGGCAGCACCGAAGGCCAAGCCCGCAGCGAAGAAAGTTGCCGCCAAGCCGGCCGCCAAGAAGGTCGCAGCCAAGCCCGCAGTGAAGAAGGTTGCCGCTAAGCCGGCTGCCAAGAAGGCTGCTCCGAAGGCCAAGCCCGCAGCGAAGAAGGTTGCTGCGAAGCCGGCCGCCAAGAAGGCTGCTCCGAAGGCCAAGCCGGCTGCGAAGAAGGCTCCTGCCAAGAAGCCGGCGGCTGCCAAGCCCGCTGCGAAGAAGGCTGCTCCGGCCAAGAAGCCGGCGGCTGCCAAGCCCGCTGCAAAAAAGGCCCCGGCAAAAAAAAAGTCGGTAGCTAAGAAACCGGCCGCGAAGCCTGCCGCTGCTGCAGCACCTGCTGCGGCTGCGGCCCCGGCTCCTGCGGCCAAGCCGGTTGCCAAGAAGGCTCCGGCCAAGAAAGCTGCTCCGAAGGCCAAGCCTGTCGAGAAGAAGGAAGCTGCCAAGCCCGCAGCTGCACCGGCCCCCGCGCCTGCTGCTGCACCGGCCGCCCCGGCTGCTCCTGCTCCCGCACCGGAAGCCAAGCCTTCGACCGCTGCTACGCCGGGCCTGAAGTCGTCGCTGAATCCGACTGCTGCCTGGCCGTTCCCGACGGGTTCGCGTCCGTCCTGAGCGACAGCGTTTCAGCGCTCAAGCGGGTGTCCTCAGGACACCCGTTTTTTTTCGCCTCCCGCATGCGCCGTAGCCTCCGACAAGAAAAACGGCGCACGAGGCGCCGTTGTGTTCTTTCTGCTGGTGGAGGCAGGTATGTCAGAAGCGTAGCCCCACGCCGACACCAAGACTGCCTTGCGACCACACGCCGCTCTGGATGCGGGCGCGACAGCCGCCGCTGCATACGACGTCGGTTTCCGCGTCGAACAGCACACCGATCCAGCGAGCCTCCAGTCGCAATCCGAGATTGCGGGCAGGGCGCCATTCATAGCCGCCATAGAGGCTGAACGAGGGCTGGTAATCGCGCGTTCCCGGCGTCTCCAGCTGACTGCCGCCGAGCATGAACCCTACATACATACTGCCTTTGTCGGGGTTCGGTTCGACGTACTTCACGCCGCCGAATTGCAGGTGGTAGGCGCGCAGCTTGCCCTGAGCGCCTGGTTCGAACTCATGCTGGCTGCTGGACGCGTAGAACTCCAGCGCGGTGTCCTGGCTGTACGGGATAGCAAGCAGGATGTCGAGTGAGGGGGCAGGCTTCAGACCGGTGATGCTGTTGCTGCCTGTCGTGGTTGATTCGATGTTGGCAGCGCCGCGATAGGTGCCGTAGCCATACACCGCCAGCCCCTCCGCGGCGGCGCTATGAGCCCATGCCGCGCTTGCCGCAAGCAATAGTGGGGCGAGTTTCATGGCGCGTCCTTGTTCAGGCGGATGGCGTCATGGCGCTTGCGCAGGCGGATGTTGATCAACTCGACGACGATCGAGAACGCCATCGCGAAGTAGATGTAACCCTTGGGCACATGCGTGTCCAGACCTTCGGCGACGAGGGTCACGCCCACGAGCACCAGGAAGGACAGTGCCAGCATCTTGATGGTTGGATTGGCGTCGACGAATTCGCCGATCGGTCGCGCCGCGACCATCATCACGCCTACCGATACGACGATCGCGATGACCATCACGCTGAGCTGATCCGCCAGGCCGACCGCAGTGATCACCGAGTCCAGCGAGAAGACGATGTCGATCACCGCGATCTGGGCCAGCACGCTGGCGTAGCTGGCAACCTTGGTCGTCTTGTGATCATCCGGTCCGGGCATTTCCAGCGAGTGGTGGATCTCGTGGACGCTCTTCCATAGCAGGAACAGGCCACCACCGATCAGGATGATGTCGCGGCCGGAGATCTCCTGTCCGAAAGCCGAGAACAACGGGGCGGTCAGCTGCATGATCCACGACAGTGTTGCCAGCAGGGCGATGCGTGAGCCCATTGCCAGCATCAGGCCCAGACGGCGTGCCGAGTTGCGCTGCGCTTCCGGCAGCCGGCCGACCAGGATCGAGATGAAGATGATGTTGTCGATACCGAGCACGATTTCCAGCGCGGTCAGGGTAAGCAGTGCAACCCAGGCATTGGGGTCTGATAGCCATTCCATGTGGTCTTCTCCGTATCGGCAGGTGTTGTGGGTTTAGTGGGGGCGCAGCTTGTCGGCGAGATTCTGCCCGCCAACGCGCACGACGGCGGTTGTAACGCCCGAATCGTCGACCGAGACCGGCTCAAGGGTCATTGCGCCGCTGTCGAGCGCCATCTGCAGGCGCTGCGTCGCGACGTCGCCCGGCAGATTGTCCAGGCCTTGCACGCGGAACTTGCGACCTTGGTGGAAGAAGGATGTTCCGTCCACTGCGTAGGCGCGGTCCGGCGTATTGCGCGCCTTGAACTCGGGCTGGCTGTCGGGGCTTTTATCCAGTGCGTTGGCCGTGATCGGGCTGGCCAGCGGCGCCGCAGCTGCAGCTGCTCCGGCCGCTCCGGCACCACCTCCGCATACCTTGCGGGTGCGTGTCCCCTGCGCGGTCTTCACCTTGATGGTGCGGCACTGGCTGGCGGACTTTGCCGGCCGTGGGGATTTGCTGGCACTGCTCTTCTTGGGGGCTGCTTTCTTTGCGGGCGCTTTGGCCTTGCTGGCTGAAGGCTTCTTCTGGGTGCTCGATTTGCTGTTCTGGGCAAGCGCCACCGACGGCACGGCATGCGTGAATGCCAGCGTCAGGGTGAGCAGCAGGAGGCGCAGGATGGGCCGGGCGGGTGAAAACCGGATCATGGCAGGGCAGCGGTACCGCGTCGTTGCGTGGCCGGCATTGTCGCATCGCAGGCGCCCACCCGCCAGCGCAGGGGCCGACTGTTACAAGACCTGCGCAGACGCCTCAGGGGTTGAGCTGCTGGTAGGTTCTCTGCGCGATGTCCAGCAGTTGCGCGCGATCGAGCTCGCCCGACAGCGCGAAGCTCAGAGGCCCATCCAGCCAGTAGAAGACGCTGATCTTGCCTTCCTGCGCGAAGCGGAAAGCCGTCTCGCGGGTGCTCGTCAGGTCGCGGCGTACGTACAGGGTGAGGCGGTGGCCTGCGCCGTCCTGGTACATGAACTGGGCGACGGGACTGCCATCGCTGCCCGGCAGCAGCCGGCCCCCGACCATGGTGAAGCCGTACCCGGCGAGATGTGGCGCGCGCAGCTTGGTGCCCAGCCGCTTCGACAGCCAGGCGACGAGATGTGCTTCCTGGTCTGCGCCGACCTCCACGGGGTGGCGCACCTCCGGCACATAGACCGCGTGGGCGTAGGCCGCTTCGCGCCAGAAGGTGATCTCCGGCAAGTCGGGTGAGTTGCGTTCGACCATCAGCGCGCACAGGTAGCCCAGCACGCCTCCCACCAGCATCCAGGCTGCTGCCACTGCGTAGCGCACCGGTGAGCGTCGCGAGGCCCGCTTTGCCGTCTTGAGGAGGCGCTCGGGTACCGCCGTATGGGCCAGCGCATCGTAGCGCTGGCGCAGCA
This sequence comes from Moraxellaceae bacterium, assembly GCA_031119205.1. Classification (GTDB taxonomy): domain Bacteria; phylum Pseudomonadota; class Gammaproteobacteria; order Burkholderiales; family Rhodocyclaceae; genus Uliginosibacterium. The sequence continues at coordinate 191,714 of JAVHYF010000004.1, forward strand.
AGCGGTCGTGGTGCTGCCATTCGCGCACGCGCTCCAGATCGTCAGGATGGTCGTGCAGCCAGCGCTCGAAGGTGGCCCGCTCCTCGACGTCCAGACGATCGTCGACGTAACGGGAGAGCAGCGCCTCGCGCTCGCTGGCGGATGGGGTGGCGTTGGGCTTGCCACTCATTTCACGATCCTCAGGTGCGCGCTGCCGTCCTGGCTGGCGAGCAGGGCGCGCAGGCGTTCGCGGGCGCGGTACAGGCGGGACATCACCGTGCCGACGGGAATGTTCAGCACGCGCGCGGTCTCTTCGTAGCTCAACTCTTCCAGTGTCACCAGCAGCAGGACCTGGCGCTGGTCCAGCGACAGTCGGGCGAGTGCGCGGTCCAGGTCGCGCAGCGCAAGGCCCTCGTCCTGCGCGCCGCGAGCGGACACTTCGGGCAGCATCTCCTCGGGGTAGTACTCGACGGTCTTGTGGCTGCGTGCCTGGCTGATGAAGACGTGATGCATGATGGTCAGCAACCACGCCCGCAGGTTGCCTGGACGCCACAGCATCCATTTGTTGAGCGCGCGCTCCAGTGTGTCCTGGACGAGATCGTCGGCGCGGTAGGCGTCACCGGTCAGCGCGCGGGCGAAGCGGCGCAGGCGGGGAATCTCGGCAACGATGTCCTGCTGGATCGGCATGGTGTACACCGCAACGGAACGTAGCCATGCTACCAGCGCCGACCCACTGCAAGGGTAGGGATTTGTACGTGATGCCGGCAGGCCGGTCGTGCGTACGTGGCCGAGGGTGCGTAAGGGTCTTCATCCCGTCTGCGTAAGTGCGTTGTAAGCTCCTGCACATTGAATACGCCGTACTTAAATAGAGGCTGCCAGTCTTGGCCAGGCCCGAGGAGGAGAACAGCATGTCCACTATCGATTCCGTCCTGCAGGAAACCCGTGTCTTCCCGCCCCCGGCCGCGGTCGTCGCCAAGGCCACCATTTCCGGCATGGCTGCCTACGAGGCGTTGTGCCAGGAGGCCGACCAGGACTACGCCGCCTACTGGGCGCGTCTGGCCCGCGAGAACCTGAGCTGGAAGAAGCCCTTCACCAAAGCCCTGAACGAGGACGAAGCGCCGTTCTACAAGTGGTTCGAGGACGGCACGCTGAACGTCAGCTACAACTGCCTGGACCGCAACATCGATGCCGGCCTGGGCGACAAGGTGGCGTTGATCTTCGAGGCAGACGACGGCAAGGTCACCCGCACCACTTATCGCCAGTTGCATGCGCTGGTATGCAGGTTCGCCAACGGCCTGAAGTCGCGCGGCATCAAGAAGGGTGACCGCGTCATTATCTACATGCCGATGTCGGTCGAGGGCGTGGCGGCGATGCAGGCCTGCGCGCGCATCGGCGCGATCCACTCGGTGGTGTTCGGTGGTTTCTCCGCCAAGAGCGTGCAGGAGCGCATCGTCGATGCCGGCGCGGTGGCCGTGCTGACGGCTGACGAGCAGTGCCGCGGTGGCAAGAACATCCCGCTGAAGGCTGTGGTGGACGAAGCGCTCGCCCTGGGCGGCTGCGAAGGGATCCACAGCGTGGTGGTGTATCAGCGCACCGGCAACGCAACCGCCATGCAGGCCGGCCGGGACATCTGGCTGCACGAACTGATCGCCGGGCAGGCAGATACCTGTGAACCGGAATGGGTGGAAGCGGAGCACCCGCTGTTCCTGCTGTATACCTCCGGCTCCACCGGCAAGCCGAAGGGCGTGCAGCACTCCAGCGGCGGCTACCTGCTGCACGCGATGCTCACTACCAAATGGACCTTCGACGTCAAGCCGGAAGACATCTTCTGGTGCACCGCCGACATCGGCTGGGTGACGGGCCACAGCTACATCACTTATGGCCCGCTTGCCTGCGGTGCGACCGAGATCGTCTTCGAAGGCGTGCCGACCTATCCGGATGCCGGCCGTTTCTGGAAGACTATCCAGGATCACAAGGTCAGCATCTTCTACACCGCACCGACGGCGATCCGCTCGCTGATCAAGGCGTCCGAAGCCAACCCGGCGGCGGCGCCGAAGCATTACGACCTGTCTTCGCTGCGCCTGCTCGGCTCGGTGGGTGAGCCGATCAACCCCGAGGCCTGGATGTGGTACTACGAGCAGGTCGGCGGCGGCCGCTGCCCGATCATGGACACCTTCTGGCAAACCGAAACCGGTGGTCATGTCATCACGCCGCTGCCCGGCGTCACGCCGTTGGTGCCGGGGTCCTGCACACTGCCTTTCCCCGGCATCCAGGCGGCGATCGTCGATGAGACCGGCAATGACGTGGAGTGGGGCAAGGGCGGCTTCCTGGTCATCAAGCGACCCTGGCCTTCGATGATCCGCACCATCTGGGGCGACCCGGAGCGTTTCCAGAAGAGCTACTTCCCGGCGGACCTGGGTGGCAAGCTCTACCTCGCGGGCGATGGTGCCGTGCGCGACGCGAAGACCGGCTACTTCACGATCATGGGCCGTATCGACGACGTGCTGAACGTGTCCGGCCATCGTATGGGCACGATGGAAATCGAATCCGCGCTGGTGTCCTGCACCGAGCTGGTAGCCGAGGCCGCCGTGGTCGGCCGGCCGGATGACCTGACCGGTGAAGCCATCGTCGCCTTCGTGGTGCTCAAGCGCGCGCGTCCGACTGGTGACGAAGCGAAGAAGATCGTCAAGCAATTGCAGGACTGGGTGGCCAAGGAGATCGGGCCGATTGCCAAACCCCGCGACATCCGCTTCGGCGACAACCTGCCCAAGACGCGCTCCGGCAAGATCATGCGGCGCCTGTTGCGTGCGCTGGCGAAGGGTGAGGAGATCACGCAGGACGTCTCCACGCTGGAGAACCCGGCGATCCTCGAACAACTCAAGCAGAGCGCCTGAGCAGGCCTGCGCGTGATGGAGTCCACACTCGCCGCAGCACCATCAGGGTATGCCCATATTGTCCACAATAGAGGTGGCAAGCGATGCTTCGTCCGTGCTTGATCGCATCTCGTGCGAGAAGGCTATGGGGGAGGGACTGGCCTTGAGCCAGTCCGATTAGTGGAGGAGGGTGCGCAAGCTCCCTCCTCTCGTTTTTTTTGCGGTGTGCTTTTTGTGGCACACGCCTTCTGCGTCACCCCTCGACGCCTCGGCTGCGGCAGTCCGCAACGTCATCTGAAGCTTGCGATCATCGCTGTGCGCGCATTCCCGATTCGTCGGAATGTTTGACCAAGCACAAACCAGACGGACTCTCGGGCAGCTTCGTACCGAAGCCCTGGCGACTTGAGCAATCCGTCGAGGTCCATGCATGCTGATCGGGTAAGCTGCGCAGCGTACGCAATGTTGCGAACCGCTACCCACATGACCCGAACCACTCTCTACGACCTGCTCGGTATCAGCCGGCACGCGAGCCCCGAGATGATCCAGGCTGCCTACGAGCGACTCAGCGAGCGCAAGAAGGCCGGCACGCTCAGCCATCCGAAGATGGATCCCGATACGTATTTCGGTCAGATCCAGGACGCCTTCAGGACACTCACCCATCCTGCGCTGAGAGCGCAGTACGACGCTAGGCTGGAACGTGCTGCCACACCATCGCCCGGTCGCGACGACGGGGAGGTGACGACCGGTTTCGCACCGGCGCGCTGGCTGCTCCTGCTGGGCGTGATCGGGCTGGCACTTTTCTACTACAAGACCGTGCAGAACGAAGCACGCCAGCGTGAGCAGGAACGCCTGGTCGCCGAGCTGGACGCGCAGCGGGCGGCCGCAGCAAAGCAGCGCGAGGAAGAGGCGGCCGAGCGGGAATCCGCACGCCGCGAAGAGCAGGCGCGTATCGACGCCGAGCGGCTCGCCGAGCAACAGCGCTACGAAGCCGAGCGGGCCTTCAGTCGCGCCGATGCCAACATGCGCAGCCTTGAATCCCAGCGAGAGCGTCAGGTCCGGCAGGACAGCTATGCCATGCAGCGTGGTAGGGATGTCCCACGTGACGCGGACTGGAAGCGGCAGCAGGAGCGCTACGCTGCCGAGCGCAGGTTGGCCCAGGACAAGGCTCAGCTGAGGGCCATTGAGCGCGAGCAACGGCCTCGCGTGGCGGTGCTTCCGCGCGATACGGAGCAGTCGCGCCGCAGCTATACGACCCCCTATCGGGATGAGCGGGATTCGACGCGGT
>JAVHYF010000034.1 GCA_031119205.1 Moraxellaceae bacterium
GGTTGCATCCAGCGAGCCGTAGATACGGACGTTGGATTGCGCGAACGCCGGGGCGGTGACCATGCTGGCAACAGCCAGGGCGATCAGTTTCTTCTGCATAGGTTTCTCCTCACAGTTGAAGAAGGGAGCGGGCGATCAGGAGCACCGCGAACCCTGCCTACCTCTCGAATCGAGAAGTTGAGGGCGATTCTGGCAAACCGCCTTTTGCCGGAGCAAGCCGGGGGCCGATGGAATCATGGATTCCGGCAACAACTGTTGCATGCATGCAACAAGCTCGCAGCAATGGGGCAAACACTTCCCGACGGCTCCCGCACTGGCCTCAGAAGGCAAAAGCGATGGAAATATGGGCTTTGACGCCCGGTTCGTCCTGGCCGCCGCCCTGACCATAAGCGACATCGAAGGCGATATTGCCGGCCGGGCTTTTCCACCTGGCGCCAGCACCGTATCCGTAACGCAACACGAAACCCTGCAGTTCATCGGCGGCATTGCCGGCATCCACGAACACCGCCCCGGCCCAGGAGGGGGCGAACCAGCGGTTGTACTCCACCGAGCCGATGGCCATGTAGCGGCCACCGACCGTGGCGGCCCCTTCCTTGACGCCCAGGCTGAGGTAGTCGTAGCCACGCACGGTCTGTGAGCCGCCCGTACGGAACAGAAAGTCCTCCGGCACGAAATCGCGCGTCTTGGCGATCGTATACCCCCCTTCGAGACGTCCCAGCAGGACGTCGCGGGAACTCAGCGGCCACCAGCCATGGAGTCGGCCATAGCTGCGCAGGAAGTTGCCATCGGACAGCAGCACCTGCGCGCCGCCACCGATCTGCACCTGCATGACGTAGCCCTTGCGGGGGTCGAGTACGTTGTCGACCTTGCGGTGCGTCCAGCCCCAGTTAAGGGCCAGGGCGCTCTTGACCGCCTCCTCGGAGCCATCCGGATGGCTTTTCTCGCGCTGGTAGCTCAACCCGATGTTCTGGTCGATGTTGCCGCGCGTGCGGCTGCGCACCGCACCGATCTGCTGCTTGAAGATCTGCAGGCCTTCGATCTTCTCGTTGTTGATGAGCCCGCCCACCCCGTAGCGATGCCCTTCCTCGCCGCGAGGAAAATAGACATCGGCAAACGACGATTGCCGCCGCTGTTCGACACGTATACCCGCATTGAGCTGCCAGGCGCGGTTGAACAGGTCGGCATCGCGATAACCCAGTTCTACACGGGCGCCCGTGTTGGTGCTGAAGCCGACCCCCACACTCCCCCGGCGGGGCTTGTTCTCGGTCAGGCGAACCCGCACCGGCACCGGCTCGGTCGTATCCGCACCGGGCGCGAGATCGACCTCCACGGCGGAAAAATAGGGTGTGTTCTGTAACGCGCTCTGCAAGGCCAGCAGGCGCTCACGGCTATAGGGCTCCCCCTGCCTCAAGGGGTTGTAGCGCTGTACCAGCTCCGTTTCGTAGCGATCCAGGCCCTCGATCTGCAACGGGCCTAGCAGGAAGGGCGGACCACTGTCGACCTGCAGCCTCAGATGGGCTGCAGCCGCTTCGGTGTCGATGTCGGCCACGCTCTCGCGCAGGCTGGCAATCGCAAAATCCTGCGCTGACAGATCCTGCAGGAGGCGCTCCTTGGCGGCAGTCCAGTCCTGCTGGCGAAAGGGCCGGCCGGCCTTGAGCACCCAGGACTCACGCAACGCAGCCATCCGCTCGGCATAGGCCGGATCCGACGCAATGGCCCCGGAGAAAGTGATCTCGACGCTGCGCACCTCGGTGCGCGGACCGGGCCGGACATCCAGCACCACCACGCCGTCGTCGACATCCGTGCTCAGCTCGGGCGTGAAATAACCTTCCGTAGCGAGCAGATCGGTCGCTTCGCTGCGCAGGCGGCGGGCCAGGAACAGGCGGCTGGCACGATCCGGCTGCTCGTTCGCGATCGCCGCATCCGGCAGGAAGCGACGTAGCAGCGGCGCGACCTCATCCGGGGCCTGCAGGCGCCAGCGCTCCTGGGCCAGCACCGGCAATGCGGTCAGGCCAGACAGTGCCAAGGCCAGCAGGAGGCGCGGAAAGGGCACGCGGAATTGACGGAGCAGCGCGTCGGATCAGCCTGCGGTGGACTCCGCGTGGTAGCGCACCACGCGCTCCACCTCGTTCTTCGAGCCCAGCACCACCGGCACACGCTGATGCAAGGCCAGCGGCTGCACGTCCAGGATGCGCTGGCGGCCCGTGGTAGCGGCACCACCCGCCTGCTCGATGATGAAAGCCATCGGATTGGCCTCGTACAACAGACGCAGGTGACCGCCGTTGGGGCGATTCTTCTCGTCCAACGGATACATGAAGATCCCGCCACGCGCCAGGATGCGATGCACATCCGCGACCATCGACGCCACCCAGCGCATGTTGAAATCCACTTCCCGTGGGCCTTCACGACCCGCCTGCAACTCGTCCACGTAACGCTTGACCGGCGCCTCCCAGAAGCGCGAGCGCGAGGCGTTGATGGCGAACTCCCGGGTGTCCTCGGGAATGCGGATGTCGCTATGCGTCAGCACCCAGGCACCGAACTCGCGATCCAGCGTAAACCCATGCACGCCGTCCCCGACCGTCAACACCAGCATGGTCGACGGACCATAGATCGCGTAACCCGCCACCACCTGCTTGCTGCCCGGTTGCAGGAAGGCCTCGGCAGACGGGTCGGTCACGCCCTCGGGACACTGCAACACCGAGAAGATGGTGCCGATCGACACGTTCACGTCGATGTTCGACGAACCGTCGAGCGGATCGAACACCAGCAGGTACTCACCCTTGGGATAACGGTTCGGAATCGGGAACGGCTCCTCCATTTCTTCCGAAGCCATGGCCGCCAGGTGGCCGCCCCATTCATTGGCCTGCAGCAGCAACTCGTTGGTGATGACATCCAGCTTCTTCTGCACTTCGCCCTGCACGTTCTCGCTGCCAGCAGAGCCGAGCACATCGGCGATGGCACCTTTGCCGACGTGGACGCTGATGACCTTGACGGCACGTGCAACGACTTCGATCAGCAGGCGCAGATCTGCGGGAATGCGCTGCGCCGAGCGCTGCTGTTCGATCAGGAACTGGGTAAGGGTGACGCGGCTCATGGTGGGCACCTGGGGGAGGTTGATGTTTTTTGATGTGGCGTAAAGAACACACGCCGATATGGGCGTGATTATCGCGCCGTTTGTCACGGCGTGATGTCGTTTTCCAGCAGAAAGACGAAACTCCTGCCGGGCAGCATCAGTCACAGCGACATGCCGGCGATTGCTCGGGCAAGACAAGCTCGCATCGATTCCCCGGCCATTGCGCAAGCAATGCACGCAACGAACGTGTAGCCTTGCAGCGTTGCCGCGTCGGCCTCCCCCGACACGTCAAAGGTGGATCAGAAAAAGAAAGTTCGAACCTAGATGCATATCGTTGTCATCGGCGCAGGCCTTGCGGGCGTCACTGCCGCGTGGAGCCTGCGCGAGGCCGGCCACACGGTGAGTGTGGTGGAACGCCGCGAGGCCGCCGGGCTGGAAACCAGCTTTGCCAACGGCGGCCAGATCTCCGTCAGCCATCCCGAGCCCTGGGCCAATCCGGGCGCCCCGCTGCTGCTGTTGCGCTGGCTGGGCCGGCGTGATGCGCCACTGTTGTTCCGCTTCCCTGCCGAGGCTGCACGCATCCGCTGGGGGTTGTCGTTCCTGCGCGAGTGCTTTCCTGGTCGCACCCGCCGCAACACCCGCGCAATCGCGAACCTGGCCACCTACAGCGCGCGCAAACTGCGCGAACTGCGGCGCACACTCGACCTGCACTACGACGAATCCAACCGCGGCATCCTGCATCTCTACTTCACGCCGGGCGAGCTGCGCCACGGCCGACAGCAACAACGGCTGCTGCAGAGGCACGGCATCGGTGCGCGCATGCTCGACATCGACGAGTGCATTGCCATCGAACCCTCGCTCGCGCAATTGCGCGGCCGTCTGCGCGGCGCCATGCTGGGCGTCGAGGACGAAAGCGGCGACGCCTACGTCTTCACCCAGGCCCTGGCGCAAAGGGCTGCCGCTGCAGGCGTGCAGTTCCACTTCGGCTGCAAGGCGGAGCGACTGGTCGTCAGCGGAAAACGCATCGGCGCGGTGGACATCATCGACGCTGGCGGACGCACCGGCGCCGTCAGCGGCGATGCCTTCGTCATCACCGCCGGCAGCTACAGTGGCGCGCTGGTTGCACCGCTAGGAGAAAAACTGCCGATCTATCCGGTGAAGGGCTACTCCGCGACACTCAACCTGCGTCGGCCGGAACGCGTGCCGCAAACCAGCATCACCGACGAATCGCGACGCATCGTGTGCTCACGCCTGGGCAACCAGCTGCGGGTCGCCGGCACGGCGGAACTCAACGGATTCGATCTCAGCCTGGACCCGCTCCGCTGCCAGGCCCTGCTCGACTGGACCGAGGAAATGTTCCCCGGCGCCTGCGATCTGTCCAACCCGCATTTCTGGGCCGGGCTGCGCCCGACCACGCCGAGCAACCTGCCGCTGGTTGGCCGCAGCCGCATCAGCAACCTGTTCTACAACACAGGACATGGCACGCTGGGCTGGACGCTGGCATGCGGCACCGCCCAGGCCCTGGCAGACATCGTCAACGGTCGCCCGCCAGAGCCGGAATTCCCTTTCCTGCGCAACGGCAACTGAACGCTCACGTTTTGCAGCATGGCCGCCTCGCGAGAATTCCTCGATCACGTGGCAGAGCTGTTCGCGCCGTTGGGGCAGGTGCGCGTCAAGCGGATGTTCGGCGGCGCTGGCGTCTATTGCGGTGACGTCATGATCGCGCTTGTTGCAGAGGACGTGCTGTACCTGAAAACCGACGATGGCAATCGTGAGGATTTCGAGAGCGCGGGGCTGGAGCCATTCACCTACACGGCGCGCGGCAAGACCACGCGCATGAGCTACAGCCGGGCTCCCGACGACGCGCTTGAATCGCCAGCATTGATGCGCGACTGGGCACGCGGAGCGCTGGCCGCCGCACTACGCAGCCGCAAATAGGCAGGCAACCCGTCCGGCTCAGCCCTCGCGCAGCCAGCGTGCGGCATCCAGTGCGAAGTAGGTCAGGACGCCATCGGCGCCTGCGCGCCTGAATGCCACTAAAGACTCCAGCACGCAGGCACGTTCGTCCAGCCAGCCATTCTGCGCGGCGGCCTTGAGCATGGCGTATTCACCACTGACCTGATACACGAAGGTCGGCACCGCGAGTTCCTGCTTCACGCGACGCACGATATCGAGGTACGGCATGCCGGGCTTCACCATCACCATGTCGGCGCCCTCGGCAATGTCGAGCGCCACCTCGCGGATGGCCTCGTCGGAATTCGCCGGATCCATCTGGTAACTGTACTTGTTGCCCTTGCCGAGATTGCCGGCCGAGCCGACCGCATCACGGAACGGGCCATAGAACGCCGAGGCATACTTCGCGGAGTACGCGAGGATGCGGGTGTGGATATGACCGGCAGCCTCGAGCGCACGGCGGATATGCCCGACGCGCCCGTCCATCATGTCTGAGGGCGCCACCACATCGGCGCCAGCCTGCGCGTGACTCAGCGCCTGCTTCTCCAGCGCGACCAGCGTCTCGTCGTTGAGCACATAGCCGCGCGGGTCATCGGCTGCAATCAGGCCATCCTGGCCGTGGCTGGTGTAAGGGTCCAGCGCCACGTCGGTAATGACGCCAAGCTCAGGAAAATGCTGCTTGAGTAACCGGACCGCGCGTGGTGCAAGCCCTTCGGGGTTCCACGCCTCGGCTGCATCGTCGCTTTTGCCCGACTCGACGACCGGGAACAGAGCCAGCGCAGGTACACCCAGCGTCTGCGCCCGCTCGGCAACACGCAACAGATTGTCAATCGACATCCGCGACACGCCCGGCATCGAGGCCACTGCCTCGCTACGGCCCTGCCCGTCGAGCACGAACACCGGCAGGATCAGATCATCTGCAGACAAGCGCGACTCGCGCATCAGGCGGCGCGAAAAATCGTCGCGCCGCATGCGCCGCATGCGGGTCAACGGAAAGCGGGACGGGGGCAGTTGTACGCTCATGCAATCCTCGATCTGAAAGCGATCTGACAAAAATCCACATCGCCGGGGAACTGTTCGCGAGACCCGGCACTCTCAACAAGCGGATGGCCCCACCATCCCCCGCTTCACCTCCCTGAGCGGGAACCGGTGTTTGCCTCCCCCGGCGTCACCGGCGTTTCTGCCCCGGCGTCTTTACGCCGGGGAATTTTTTTGTGCGTCCGGTTCGTCGCCTTCGTCCGGATCTGCAACGTCTGCCGCCTCGCTTTCCATCTCCGCCAGCCAGGCCGCGACAGCCACCTCAACCTCCTCCAGCCCGCTCTTCTTGAGACTGGAAAACAGTTGCACGCTGACGCGCTCGCCCCAGTGCGGCAGCTCGCGCTTCACTGCGGCCAGCGTCTGCGCCGCTGCGCTACGCGTCAGCTTGTCGCTCTTGGTCAGCAATACGTGGACGGGGCGGCCGGACGGCGCGAACCAGTCCAGCATCTGCCGATCAAGCGGCGTCAGTGGATGACGCGAATCCATGATCAGGATGAGCCCCAGCAGGCTTTCGCGCCGGGTCAGATAGTTTTCCAGCAGCTTCGCCCACTGCTTGCGGACCGCCTCCGGCACCTCGGCGTAGCCGTAGCCCGGCAGGTCGATCAGCGCCGCACCATTGCGCATGCGGAACACGTTGATCAGCTGCGTGCGGCCCGGCGTCTTGCTGACGTAGGCCAGCCGCGTATGGCCTACCAAGGCGTTGATTGCGCTCGATTTGCCGGCGTTCGAACGTCCGGCGAAAGCGATTTCGGGCGTACTTGCCGGGGGTAGATCCTGCGGACGCGCGATCGATATCTCGAACTGGGCGTGACGGAAGATCGAAACCTTCTTCGAGGCCTGTGCAGGCGTCGCGGGAGGGGTGGGGCGGGAATTGTCGGAAGGCATCTGGAGAAGCGCAGCAAAGCTTGGAGTGCGGCGCGCGGCGGGGCTGTTATAGAATATCAGGTTTGAGCTAGCCCAGCCCCAAAGGTGAATCGATGCTGACCCAGATCTCGCGCGCAACCTTGCTGTCCCTTGCCATTGCTGCCGGCACTTCCTTCGCGGCGGACAAGACCGCGCCCCAGCTGGACATGGCCAAGGCCAAACAGACGGCCGAAAACGTATGTGCCGCCTGCCACGGCGCCGATGGCAACAGCCAGATTTCGGCCAACCCGAAGCTGGCAGGCCAGCATGTCGACTATCTCTACAAGCAGTTGCTCAACTTCAAGCCGCAAGGCGGCAAGCCGGCCGAGCGCAACAACGCCGTCATGGGCGGCATGGTCGCTGCGCTGTCCAACGACGAGCTGCGCGCACTGGCCGTGTATTACGGCGAGCAGAAGCTGAAGCCCGAAGTCGCCAAGAACAAGGCCACGCTGGATCGCGGCCAGAAACTCTGGCGTGCCGGCGACCCCAGCCGCGGCCTGCCCGCCTGCGCTGCCTGCCACGGCCCCGCCGGTGCCGGCCTGCCCGCGCAGTATCCGCGCATCCAGGGCCAGTTTGCCGACTACACCGAGGCCCAGCTGAAGGCTTTCCGCCTGAGCGAGCGCGCCAACGACCCGGCCAGCATGATGCGCATGATCGCCGTGAAGATGACGGACGCCGAGATCAAGGCCGTCGCCGACTACGCTGCCGGCCTGCGCTGATCTTCAGGCTTCGCCAACACCACCACAGGGCAGCTCCGGCTGCCCTTTTTCTTTCGCGGACAGCCGCTGGCAACAACCAGCTCACAGCATCCGCGCGAAGAACAGGAAAGGCATCGCGCACAAGGCCAGCACGGCCACAATGCCGAGTTGCAGTTGCCACACCTCGCGTGGCCAGGCGGCCCGCGCCGGGGAACCAGCTCTCCTCATCGCGACCATGGTCAAACCTCCGCAAATGCAAACGCTTCTCGTTTGCGCATTTTCCACAAGCGCGGCTGGTGCGCAAGTTCTTTTCATGAAACGCAATCGGGTTGCATCAAGGCTTGACAAGCAAGCCATAAATGATAACAATTCCCATTAACCCGATTCTGCACGCTTGTGGTTGCCTGAAACGGGTTTTCCGTTTTCTGGCTCCCGTTCTTTCTTCCGCTTGCCCGCCATGCAGTCCAATCCCGCAATGAACTTCGATCATGCCGATGGGCAGGCTCTGCCTCTCCCGGCAAAACTGGGCATTGGCGCCATCGCCGTGGCACTCCACCTTCTGGCCGGCTGGGGACTCATGCATCTGGTGATCACGCCGGAGAAGGCTAAAGAACTCGGCCCGCTGTTCGTATCCTGGGTCGCGCCGCCGGAACCGCCCAAGCCGGTAGTGGAGCCGCCCAAGCCGCCGCCGCCCAAGATCAAGAAGATCACCGAACCGCCACCCATCATTGCTGCCGCGCCCAAGCCCGATGCCGCGCCAGCATTCGTGGCCCCGCCCCCGCCGCCCGAGCCGGTCCCGCAACCCGTCGAGCCGGTTGTCAACATCGCGCCACCATCTCCGGCGCCTGCGGTGGCTGCACAGCCCAAGACAGTGTCGGCGTCGGAAGTGCGCTACCGCGTACAACCGAACATCAGCTACCCGGCCCAGTCGCGCCGCCTGAATGAACAAGGCCGTGTGATGGTGCGCATCCTCATCGGCGCGAACGGCAACCCGCAACAGGTGGTCGTGTCGAAGTCCTCCGGCTTCAGCCGACTGGACGATGCCGTGATCGCCGGTATCCGTCGTGCATCTTTTTACCCTTACGAAGAAAACGGCCAGGCCATCCCGGTATGGGTGGTGGCGCCCTTCGATTTCAACCTCGACTAGTCTTTAGGAATTCGTCATGACTGAAACAACCGCCATGGGCTTCGGCCATTTCATCGCCCAGAGCGATGTCGTGGGCAAGGGCCTGTTGGCCATCCTCGTGATCATGTCCGCCATCTCCTGGACGCTGATCATCATGAAGGGCATCACGCTTTACCTGCGCAAGCGCCGCAGCGACGAATTCCTTGGCTTCTTCTGGAACGCCACCTCTCTGGAAGCCGTGGGCGACGAGATCACCACGCATGGCGCACGCGACCCCTTCTCGCACCTCGCCTCGCATGCTCTGCACGCCCGCCGTCACCACGCCCGTTACGGCGCGGCCAAGCTGGAAGAAGCCGGCTCGCCGCAGGAGTTCCTGACCCGCACCATGCGCAAGGTCATCGACGAGGAAACCGCCCGCGTCGAGAACGGCCTGACCATGCTCGCCACCATCGGCGCCACCGCACCCTTCGTGGGTCTGTTCGGCACCGTGTGGGGCGTGTACCACGCGCTGATCGCCATCGGCATGAGCGGCGCCGGCACGCTGGACAAGGTGGCCGGCCCGGTCGGCGAGGCGCTGATCATGACCGGCATCGGCCTGGCCGTCGCCATCCCGGCGGTGATGGGCTACAACTGGCTGACCCGCAGCAACCGCGTGCTGCTGGCCAAGCTGGACGCGTTTGCCTACGACTTGTTCACATTCCTGTCGCTGGGCCAGCCGCTGGCCAAGAGCGACAACAACGTGCAGCCGATGGTGCCGCGCACGGCGCATCAGTAAGCTGGCACCGCACGGAGTATTCCCATGGCATTCGGCAGTTTCGACAACAAGGGCAGCAGCGCGCCGGTGGCGGAGATCAACATGGTCCCGCTCATCGACGTGATGCTGGTGCTGCTGGTCATCTTCATCGTCACCGCACCGCTGCTCACCCACTCCGTGAAGCTCGACCTCCCGCAGGTCAGCTCACAGGTCAATCAACAGAAGGCAGAGAAGATCGAATTCGCGGTCGACTCGGCCGGCGTCTTCTACTGGAACGGCGAGCCGGTGGATCGCGCCACCGCCCAGCAGCGCTTCGCTGCCGAAGGCACCAGGCAACCACAGCCGGAAGTGCATCTGCGCGCCGACCGCGACGTGGCCTACAAGTACGTCGCCGAAGTACTGGCCGACGCCTCCAAGGCCGGGCTCAGCAAGGTGGGCTTCGTCAGCCAGCCCGACCAGTAAGCGAACGACACAGAAGCCGTTGAAAAGGGTGGATGGCGCAGGCCATCCACCCTTTTTATTTGCGAGGCCCGCTCCGGGGCTTTCAAGTTGTTACATTTCCCGGCTCTGGCTTTACAGGCATTTACGCGCACCCGCCTTCAATTGAAACGCGCGACATAACAAAATCCGGGTCATCGATCCCCGTCGGATCACCGCCCCATCCGCTTCACCTGCACATGAACACGAATCCCGTACCGACCCGCCGCAAACGTCGTCTCATTTTCCACCCGGCCTTCATCGCCACGCTGGTGATCGTCCTCGCGGGCGGCGGCTACTGGGGCTGGAAGAAATTCGCCAACAAAAAGACGCCGCAGGACGAGTACGTCATCGTCCCCGTGCAGCGTGGCGACCTCGAGGACGCCGTCACCGCCACCGGCACGCTGCAGCCCAAGAACTACGTGGACGTCGGCGCCCAGGTGTCCGGCCAGCTCAAGAAATTCCATGTCGAGGTCGGCAGTGAAGTACATACCGGCGATCTGCTCGCCGAAATCGACCCGACGGTGTACCGCGCCAAGGTGGACGCCAGCCGCGCCCAGTTGAAGAACCAGCAGGCCCAGCTGGAAGAGCGCCGCGCCAAGCTGTCGCTCGCCGAGCTGCAGTACAAGCGCCAGCAGAACCTGATCCAGGCCGAGGCCACCACCACCGAATCCGTCCAGCAGGCCGAAGCAGAGTTGCGATCCGCCCGCGCCCAGCTCGAATCGCTGCGCGCGCAGATCGAGCAGACCGAGTCCAACCTGCGTTCCGACGAAGCCAACCTCAACTACGCACAGATCTACGCGCCCATCGACGGCACCGTGGTTTCCATCACCGCGCGCCAGGGCGCTACGCTGAACGCCAACCAGTCGGCACCGGTCATCCTGCGCATCGCCGACCTGAGCACGATGACCGTGCAGACCCAGGTGTCGGAAGCCGACGTCAGCCGCCTGCGCAACGGCATGCAGGCCTACTTCACGACCCTGGGCAATCCGCAACGCCGCTTCTACGGCAAGCTGACCAAGGTGGAGCCGACGCCCACCGTCACCAACAACGTGGTGCTGTACAACGCGTTGTTCGACGTGCCCAACCCCAACCAGGCCCTGATGACGCAGATGACCGCGCAGGTCTATTTCGTCGTCGCCTCGGCGCGCGACGCGCTGCTGGTGCCGATGGGCGCGCTGAAGACGCAACGCTTCCGCCGCGGTGGTGACGCGCAGTCCGAACCGGCCGCGCAGGAGCCAGGCTCCACCCCGGGCACTACTGCAGCGCCGGCCCGCAACGAAAATGTGGAACGTCCACGTCGTAACCAGAACGCGGAAGCACCCGGTTCCGAGCGCCCGGTCGCAGTCACCAGTTCTGACACCGCACGTCCCGCCGCGCCGGAAGCCGGCACCGAGGAACGCCCGCACCGCCGCATGCGTGAAGGCCAGAGCGGGCCGGAAGGCATGCCACCGCGTGCTGACCTGTCGCCCGAAGAAATGCAGGCACGCCGCGCGGCCTTCCAGCAACGCATGGCCGAACGTGAAGCCGGCAACGGAGAAGCTCGCCCGCCACGCAGCAACGGCGAACGTGCCGAGCGCAACAACGAACGCGGCCCCAACGCCAACCGCGTCTCGCAGAACAACGACGGGAGTGCCCAGCCGCGCCGCCGCCCCGCAAACGCCAACGGCGCGGCGCAGGGCGCGGCTGCCGCCAACCCCGTGCCGCGCACCCGCAAGGCCAAGGTGCAGGTCATCGACGAGGCCACCGGTAAGATCGAGGAACGCGAGATCACCATCGGTGCCACCAACCGCATCCAGGCCGAAGTCATCGATGGCCTGAAGGAAGGCGAGACTGTCATCGCCGGCAAGCGCGCCGATCCGGCCACCAACCGCGGCGGCCAGCAAGGCCAGGGCAACCAGCAGCAGAACCGTCCGTCCGGCCCGCCGATGGGTATGCCGCGCCTATGAACGCCCCGGACCGCAGCAGCGTCACCGCTGCGACAACCTCCGCGCCGCAGGCCACCGCAGTGGCCAGCACAGCAGTGCCATTGATCGAACTGCAGGGCGTCACCAAGACCTATCGCAACGGCGAAATGGCGGTCGAGGTGCTGCACGGCATCGATCTGAAGATCTACCGCGGTGAGTTCGTCGCCATCATGGGCGCGTCCGGCTCGGGCAAGTCCACGCTGATGAACATCCTCGGCTGCCTGGATCGCCCGACAACGGGCAACTACCTGTTCGCCGGCCGCGACGTGTCGCAGTTCGAGGCCGATGAACTGGCGGCCCTGCGCCGCGAGGCTTTCGGCTTCGTGTTCCAGAGCTACAACCTGATCGCCACCGCCAACGCGCGCGAGAATGTGGAAGTCCCGGCCGTGTATGCCGGCATGCCGCAGGAAGAACGTCGCATCCGCGCCGAACAGCTGCTCACCACGTTGGGCCTGGGCGATCGCATGGAGCACCGCCCCAACCAGCTCTCCGGCGGTCAACAGCAGCGCGTGTCGATTGCGCGCGCGCTGATGAATGGCGGCAACGTCATCCTCGCCGACGAGCCCACCGGCGCGCTCGACAGCAAGAGCGGCGAAGCGCTGATGAAGCTGCTGCACGAACTGTCGGACCAGGGCCACACGGTGATCCTCATCACCCACTCGGCCGAGGTCGGTGCCAACGCGCACCGCCTCATCGAGATCAAGGACGGTGACATCCTGAGCGATCCGGGCCCGCGCCTGCCGGACCACGCCACGCCCGACTTCCAGCCGCGTCGCGACCGTACCTCGCACCTCGCCGATCTGTTCGAAGCCACCCGCACGGCACTGCGCGCGCTGCGCGCCAACCTGCTGCGCACAGTGCTGACGCTGCTGGGCATCGTCATCGGCGTCGGCTCGGTGATCTCCATGCTGGCGATTGGCGACGGTGCCAAGCAGGTGGTGATCGACCGCATTTCGTCGATGGGCAGCAACTTGCTGACGGTGCGCCCCGGCGCGCCCAACACGCGCGGCCGTGACACGCCGGCGACGCTGGTGCCCGCCGACGTGGATGCGATCCGCACGCTGGACAACGTCATCACCGCAGTGCCGGAGCAAAGCAGCAACGTCACCGCGCGCTACGGCGGCAACGACCACCGCACCGAGATCAACGCCACCAGCGCGGAGTACGTGCTGGCACGCGACTGGCCGGTGGAGCGCGGCGCCTTCTTCACCAGCATCGACGAGGCCGAGTACGCACCGGTGGCCGTGCTGGGCGTTACGGTCGCCAAGGCACTGTTCGGCGACGAGGACCCGGTGGGCCAGCACATCGTGCTGAACAACGCGATGTTCAAGGTGGTGGGCGTCATGCGGCCACAGGGGGCTGCGATGTTCGGCCGCGACCAGGACGACATCATCTTCGTGCCCTACTCTACCGGCAGCATGCGCCTGTTCGGCCAGCGCTTCCTGCGCAACGTGACGGTGGCGGTGAAGGATGTAGACCGCATCGACGACACGCAGGCCGAAGTCGAGAAGCTGCTCACCGAACGGCACGGCACGGTGGACTTCCAGATCCGCAACATGGCTTCGATCATCGAGACCGCGTCGGAGACGCAGAACACGCTGACCATCCTGCTGGGATCGATTGCCGCCATCTCGCTACTGGTCGGTGGCATCGGCGTCATGAACATCATGCTGGTGTCTGTCACCGAGCGGACGCGCGAGATCGGCATCCGCATGGCCACCGGCGCGCGCCGCGGCAACATCCTGCACCAGTTCCTCATCGAGGCCGTGGTGGTGTCCGCCATCGGCGGTGCCATCGGCGTGGCTGGCGGGCTGGGTGTGGCTGCGCTGATCGCCAGCTTCGGCACACCCATCAAGTACACGCTCGCTCCGGTGCTGCTGGCCTTCGGCTGCGCCTTCGCCACTGGCCTCGTGTTCGGCTTCCTTCCCGCACGCAAGGCGGCTGGGCTGGACCCGGTCGTCGCGCTGGCGGCGGAATGATGGCCGACCGAACAAAGCCGAGTGACCAGTGACATGAGCACACGCAACAACCGACAAGAAATGCATTCGACATTCATCAAGCCCCTGTGCCTGGCGGTCCTGCTGACGCTGACCGCCTGCGGCACCGTCGTCCCGCTGCGCCCGCAGGTGGACATGCCCACCCAGTGGAGCGATCAGGGCCAGCAGGTTGCGGCCCTCGCGGTCGACCCGGACTGGTGGCAGAACTTCGGTTCCGGCGAACTCAGCGAGCTGGTCCGTGAAGCGCTGAGCAACAGCCCCGACATCAAGGTGTCCGTCCAGCGCGTACGCCAGGCCGAGCTCGCCATGAACAACGCCGGCGCCGCGCAGCTACCTTCGCTCAACGCCAGCGGCGGCACCAACTGGCGACGCAGCTTCCCCTCCGGTGGCGGCGGGGGCACCGACAGCGAAGGCAGTTCGCTCAGTCTGGGCGCCAGCTACGAGATCGACCTGTGGGGCCGCGTGGCCGCGCAGACCGATGCGGCGACCGCGAACTTCGATGCCAGCCGCTTCGACCAGCAGACCGCGCGCCTGACGCTGGCCTCCAGCGTGGCCAACGCCTACTTCCAGGTCGTGGGCCTGCGCACCCGCATCGCGTACACACGCGAGAGCCTGGCGATCGCCGAGAAGGTGATGACCGTGGTGAATGCGCGCTACCGCAATGGCGTCGCGTCGTCGCTGGACGTCGCCCGTCAGGAGAACGCCGTCATCTCGGCGCGCTCCGCCTTGCTGCCGCTGGAGCAACAGGAACGTCAGGCGCTCACCGCGCTGGCCTTGTTGCTGGGCCGCACACCCGGCACGGTTCAGATCGGCGCCCGCGAACTGATGCCACTGACCGTGCCGCAAGTAGGTGCCGGCCTGCCGTCCGACCTCCTGACACGCCGCCCGGACCTCGCCAGCCAGGAGGCCAGCCTGCGTGCGGCCAACGCCAACATCGAGGCCGCGCGCGCAGCGCTGCTGCCCTCGCTGTCGCTGACCGGCTCCGCCGGCATCTCTACCAACAACCTGTTGTCACTGGCGAGCCCCGCCGGCAGCGTGGGGTTGGGCCTGGGCATCACGCAGTCGATCTTCGACGGCGGCCGCCTGCGCAATCAGGTGTCCATCACCGAATCACGCCGCATCGAGCTGGTGGAGAACTACCGCAAGGCCATCCTCACCGCACTGAAAGAGGTAGAGGACGCGCTCGGCAGCGTAGACCGCACTGCGCGCCAGGAAGCGCTGCAGGAGCAATCCCGCCAGCGCTCCGCCCGTGCGCTGGAACTGGGCCTGCTGCGTTACAAGGAAGGCGCAGACGACTTGCTGTCCGTGCTCGAATCCCAGCGCAGCCTGTTCCAGGCCCAGGACAGCCTCGCCCAGCTACGCCAGAACCGGCTGACCACCGCGGTCGACCTGTACAAGGCGCTCGGCGGCGGCTGGGACGGCAGCCAGCCGCCGCAGTAGCACGTCAGGGGCGACTGGCGCATCCGCTCGCAGCCCCGGAGCAGAGGGCTGTCGCGTACCTGCCCCTGGGCTTCGGCCCACCAAACAGTCGGAACCGGACCGGACGCTCGCCCCCTCCTTGGCCCAAGGTCGCGGCGCCCGGCACGGGCACGCCTGCAAAGCGGCCCCCTGGCCGCGTCGCTAGCCGATGCCCGTGGCCAACCTGTCTCAGCTGTCCATCCCGCTGACGGAAGCCGCGCGCCACCGTGCGGATGCCCCGAGACTCATGCATTGACCGAAAGGGTCGGCGCCCAAGCGACCGCCCGCGACGGTTGACCTTGCTCAATGAATTATGCGAATAACGTTAATTCTCATTTTCATTTGCAACTAAGTATTAACGGCGCCAGTCCTCTCGCTACCGGGAATTCCCGGTAGCTATGTCTCATGGAGGAAAGTCGTTTTGTCTCATCGTTTGCCCCCCAGCCACGGCAGCGTCGGTCTGCGCAAGACTGCCATCGCCCTGTCTATTGCCGCCCTGCCTGCCGCCGCATTCGCACAGGCTGTCGCCCCGGAGGAGAAGCAACTGGAGGCCGTCGTGGTGACGGCCTCGGGCTTCGAACAGACCGTCAAGGAAGCGCCCGCGTCCATCACCGTCATCTCGCGCGAGCAGCTTGAAGAAAAGCGCGCCAGCAATCTCACCCAGGTGCTCGAAGATGTCGAAGGCATCGACGTCGGGGACTCGGCGGGCAAGACCGGCGGCCTCAACATCAGCATCCGTGGCATGCCGAGCGACTACACCCTGGTACTGATCGACGGACGACGTCAGAACACGGCAGGCAGCATCACGCCGAACGGCTTCGGCGAGACCTCCACGAGTTTCATGCCGCCGGTGGCCTCCATCGAGCGCATCGAGATCATCCGCGGTCCGATGTCCACGCTGTACGGATCGGACGCGATGGGCGGCGTCATCAACATCATCACCCGCAAGGTTGCCAAGACCTGGGGCGGCTCCGTCACCCTGGAAGGAACCCTCCAGGGCAACGAGGAGTTCGGCAACAGCGGCAAGGTGGAAGCCTATGTCAGCGGCCCGCTGAAAGCCGATCTCCTCGGCCTTGCGCTGCGCGCCAGCAACTTCCAGCGCGAAGCCTCCGACCTGCAGGCGACCGGTGACGCCGGCGACGAGACGATCAGCAAGCGCGGCCCCAGCCCGGTGGAAGGCCGCATCTCCACCTTCGGCGCTCGTCTCAGCCTGACGCCCAACAAACAGCACGACCTGTGGCTGGATGCCGACACGACACGCCAGAGCTACGACAACTCCGCGAACCAGCTCGGCACCGCCACCGTCCAGGGTGGGTACACCGGCAAGCAGGAGTTCAACCAGAGCGCCTACGTGCTGGGCTACACCGGCCGGCTGGGTTTCGGTGTGCTGGATGCCAGCTACATGCACAACACCCGCGAGACCCTGGGGCGCACGATTCCGCCGGGCACGCCCGGCAAGGTCGCGGGCACGCCGCGCACGCTGGAATCGACGAACCAGATCCTTGATACCAAGCTGGTCTCCAGCTTCGGCAGCCACGTACTCACCGTCGGCGGCCAGTACACGGACGCAGAGATGACGGACGCCGTCGCCCCCGCCCCCTACACCTCCGAACAATGGGCCCTGTTCGTGGAAGACGAATGGCGCCTGGTCGACAGCTTCGCGCTGACGCTGGGCCTGCGTCACGATGACCACAGCGCGTTCGGTGGCCACACCAGTCCGCGCATCTACGGCGTGTGGAGCCTCACCGATCGCTGGACGATCAAGGGCGGCGTCAGCCAGGGTTACCGGACACCCAACCTCGAGCAACTGGCCGATGGCATCAACGGCTTCACCAACCAGGGCCGCAACCCGTCCATCGGCACGCCCTCCCTCAAGCCCGAGACCAGCACGACCACCGAGCTGGGCACGATCTTCGACAATCACGCCGGGCTGCTCGTCGGCGCGACGGTCTTCAACAACAAGTTCAAGGACAAGATCGCTTCGGGCGAACCGCTGCTGAACTGCAGCTTCGCCGGCTCTCCGAACCGGCCGGACTGTGTCGACTATGGCAACTGGCCGACCGTCGACACCTTCAGCCAACGCGTCAACGTGGACGAAGCCGTCACCCGCGGCCTGGAACTCACCACGCGCATCCCGCTGGCCACCCGCTGGTCACTGTCCGGCAACTACACCTACACGGAAAGCGAACAGAAGAGTGGCGCCAACCGTGGCGACCCGCTGGGCAACACCCCTCGCCATATGCTGAACGCCAGCCTGCGGTGGACGGTCGATGAAGCCTTCAGCACCTGGCTGCGCACCGAGTACCGCAGCAAGCGCCATCGCTCGGCCGGCAATGCCAAGACCGCACTCGGCGACTACAAGGCCTACACCGTGTTCCACCTGGGCGCCAGCTATAAGGCCTCGTCGAACGTGACGCTCAATGCCACGATCTACAACCTGCTGGACAAGGACTTCCTGAAGTACGGCTCTTACGCCGACCCGACGGCTACGAATCCATCCCAGGTCAGCTACACCAACCTGTACAACAACATGCAGGAAGGTCGCCGCCTGTGGTTGTCCGCGAACATCAGCTTCTGAGCCCCACCCCCTGACTCAGGAAGAGCCCACTCTCCCTGGATTGCGGCAAACACGGCCGCCCTACGACCAAGGTTGTAAGGCGGCCGTGTCGCGTTTACACCACAGCACTTTCTTTACATTCGTAAAGATTCTCATTTACTTGTAAGAATTGATTGCCGTCAAAAATGAGAATAATTATCATTGCTCTTCGTAGAATCTATGGCTCCTGCTGGCGTCCTCACAGGCAAAAAGCAGATTTATCAGTAGTTTACGGAGAGATAAGAACATGGCTCACATCACCAGCCGCAAGCACACGGTCGCGGCTGCCCCCCAACTGAAGAACGCTGCCCTGGGCCTGATGATCGCTGCCCTGCCCGCCGCTGCCCTTGCCCAGAACACCACCCCGGCCGCTCCGGCTGCGGCACCGAAGGCCGAGCAGCAGTTGGCCCCGGTCACTGTGCGCGGCTCGTCGGAATCCGACATCAAGGCCACCACGTCCGCCTCGCCGAAGGCGACCGCCCCGCTAATCGACACCCCGCAGACCATCACTGTCGTCAAGAAGGAACTGCTGGACCAGCAAGGTGCGATCACCCTGCAGGACGCCCTGCGCAACACCCCGGGCGTCACGCTGCTGCTGGGCGAAGGCGGTAACAGCAACACCAAGGACAACATCTTCATGCGCGGTTTCGACACCTCGGGCAGCATCTACTCCGACGGTGTGCGTGACCTCGGCGGCTATGTCCGCGACATGTTCAACATCGAACAGGTCGAAGTCGTGAAAGGCTCGTCCGGTTCCGACTACGGCCGAGGCGCCCCGTCCGGCTCGATCAACACCGTGTCGAAAGCCCCACGCGCCGAGAATTTCCAGGCGGGCTCCGCAGCGGTCGGCACCGCCGATCAGTACCGTGTCACCGGCGACATCAACCAGCAGATCGGCGCCAACGCCGCCGTGCGCCTGAACCTGATGGGTCAGAGCATGGGCGTCGCCGGCCGCGACGAAGTGAAGAACGAAGGCTGGGGCATTGCGCCGTCCGTTGCCTTCGGCCTGGGCACACCGACCCGCTTCACCCTCTCCTACCTGCATGCGGAACAGGACAACGTGCCGGATGGTGGCGTCCCCACCGTGGGCCTGGATGGCTACCGCAACGCGGCAGGCGTGCGTGCTTCCAGGGTTGATCCGAACAATTTCTACGGCTCAACGAGCGATTACGCCAAGGTCCAGGCAGACCAGCTGACCCTGCTGCTTGAACACGATCTCGGGCCACGCACGACGCTGCGTAACACGACCCGTGCTGGCCGTTCCGTGCTTGATCAATTGGTGACCGGTCCGTCTGCCGTTGTTTCGGATGGCAGTGGCGCCAGCGCAGTTTTCCGCCTGAACCCTGCCACGTGGGAAGCCTCCCGCTCGCGTCAACTGCGCTGGCAGGAGAACATCATCATTACCAACCAGACCAATGTGAATTCCGTGTTCAACATTGGCAGCATGGAGAATACGCTCAGCACAGGCGTGGAGTTCATTTACGAAGAGCAAACCACGCGTGGCCTGACCGGCGCCGGCGTACATCGGTCCCCCGGGGCGACGGGTAGCCCCAATGACAGCCGGACCAACCTCTGGAATCCCCGCGCCAATGACCCCGTGACCGGCATGAACGTGAGCCGCACGGGTGTCGACAGCAAGGGCGACACTTTCACAGTCGCTCTGTACGCCTTCGACACGCTGAAGATCACCGATCGCTGGCAAGTGAATGGCGGTCTGCGCTTCGACCGCTTCACCACCAGCAACACCAACGTCGGGATCTCCGGCACGCCGGCAGTCACCACGGTAACCAACATCAGCGGCTCCGACACCCTGCTGACCTGGAAGGCCGGCGTGCTGTTCAAGCCAGCCGCCAATGGCAGCGTGTACCTGTCGACCGCAACGTCACAACAACCCCCGGGGGGTAGCAGCTTCGCACTGAGCACCGCGACGACGGGCAACGGTGCAATCAATAATCCCTCCATGGATCCCAGCAAGGCCACCACGCATGAACTGGGCACCAAGTGGGATCTGTTTGGCGACAAGCTGGCGCTGACTGCCGCGATCTACAACACCGAAGTCACCAACGACACCAGCGTCGACATCAACGGTGTTGCCACCCAGTACGGCAAGAAAACGGTCAAGGGCGTGGAGCTGGGCGCGGTCGGCTACATCACCAACAACTGGTCGGTGAGCACCGGTCTGGCCCACATGAAGACCGACGTGGAAGAAGGCTCGGCCGGCCAACAGGGTGCCAACCTGAACTGGTCGCCGGAGTGGAGCTTCACGGCCTGGACGACCTACCGCCTGCCGTTCAACATCACCATCGGTGGCGGCGCCCGCTACATGGACTCCACGTCGCGCTCGGTGTCCAACAGTGTCACCTCCACCACCAACATGGCCTACACGGAAGAGTACTGGGTGTTCGACGCGTATGCCGCTTACGCGGTGAACCGCAACCTCACCCTGCAACTCAACCTGTACAACCTGGCTGACGAGCGTTACATCGCCAAC
Source organism: Moraxellaceae bacterium (assembly GCA_031119205.1). Lineage (GTDB taxonomy): Bacteria > Pseudomonadota > Gammaproteobacteria > Burkholderiales > Rhodocyclaceae > Uliginosibacterium. The sequence goes on from JAVHYF010000034.1 coordinate 20,532, forward strand.
CTGAACAACAACGGTGGTCGTTACACCCCGGGGGCTGGTCGTTCCGCACTGCTGACTGCCAACGTCAAGTTCTGATCGCTCTCCTCACGGTCGCCCCTTCGGGGGTTACCCGACAGCCTCTCCTCCGGGAGAGGCTGTTTGTTTTTTGGCAATGCGGAAGCACTGGAATTCAGGCACGATCGGCGCGACGCCCGGTTCCGGGCCGCGCTTCTTCATCAGGACAGACGAATCATGATGCTTCACATACCCGGCGTACTGACACGCGATCAGGTCGTCGAATGCCGGCGTGCGCTGGATGCGGCCGACTGGGTGGACGGCAACGTCACCTCCGGAGCACAGGCCGCGCAGTTCAAGCGCAACAGGCAGCTGCCACAGGATTCGCAGGTAGCGCGTGCGATCGGACAGCTCATCGGGCAGGCACTCGCAGCCAATCCTCTGTTCATGTCGGCAGCCCTGCCCTACGCGACGGTGCCGCCGCTGTTCAACCGCTACGAAGGCGGCGAGCACTTCGGCCTGCATGTGGACAACGCCATCCGTGCCGTCCCCGGCACTGGTGAGCGCATCCGCACCGACGTCTCCACCACACTGTTCTTTTCGGACCCCGAGGAGTATGACGGTGGTGAATTGATCGTCGTCGACACCTATGGCACGCACGAGGTGAAGCTGCCCGCAGGCGACATGATCGTGTACCCCAGCAGCAGCCTGCACCGTGTGGAACCAGTCACCCGCGGCGCACGCGTGGCATCATTCTTCTGGACGCAGAGCATGGTGCGCAGCGACTGGCACCGCCACATGCTGTTCGAACTCGACTCCACCATCCAGACACTGCGCGCCAAACAGGGCGACAGTCCTGAAGTCGTCGCGCTGACCAGTCACTATCACAACCTGCTGCGCGAATGGGCCGAGCTGTAATGGCCTGACTCCCGCCGCCGACAGGAGCCGCGCATGTCCGACACGAATCCGTCCCTCGTCCGCGACAACCCGGACAAACACCGCTTCGAGTTACAGGTGGAAGGCCTGGTCGCGGTGGCGCGTTACGAGCTGTCTGCGGATGGCCACGTCATCACCTTCACCCACACCGTGGTGCCGGAAACCCTGCGTGGCCGTGGCATCGCTGGCCAGTTGGTGAAGGCCGGCCTCACGGCGGCACGCCAACGCGGCCTCAAGGTCGTGCCCGAGTGCGAAGTGTTCGTTGCCTTCATGCGCAAGCACGCGGAAACACACGATCTGCTGGCGCCGGACTTCCGCTTTCCACACCCGGACACAGGCGACGCACAGCCCTGAACGAAGGCGACTGCGCGGTCTCGGTGTCCGTGAAGACTGCGTTGCAGCGACGCGCCACAGGTTCAGAAAACAGGCGCAGGCCTGTTATTGAGAACCGTTATCACTTATATTCCTGCGTTCCGCGTCGGCACGGGTTCATCTGCCGGCGCCCCCGCTCGCGCGGCGCCTGGTCTGGCCGCCCATCAACGGAGTTCACGCATGCGTATCAAGTCCCTGCTCGTCGCCCTCGCAGCCCTGGGCTATTTCACCACGGCCAGCGCCCAGGTCAAACCTGCCGACGTGCTGAATCACTACGGCGATCTGGTGTACGCCAACTACAGCGACGCGCTGACTGGCGCCCAGGCGCTGCAGAAGGCGGTGAATGATTTCGTCGCCACGCCTTCCGATGCCGGCCTGCAGGCTGCCCGCAAAGCCTGGCTGGATGCGCGCGAGTGGTACGGCCAGACCGAGGCCTTCCGCTTCTACGGTGGCCCCATCGACGGCAAGAACGGGCCGGAGGGCCAGATCAACGCCTGGCCGATGGACGAGGCCTATGTCGACAGCGTCGAGGGCAAGGCAGGCGCCGGCATCATCAACAACCGCAAGCTGGGCATCAGCAAGAAGTCACTCGCCGCGCTGAACGAGAAGGACGGCGAAGAGAACATCGCCACCGGCTGGCACGCCATCGAGTTCCTGCTGTGGGGTCAGGACCTGAACGCCGCAGGTCCCGGCAAGCGTGCTTACACCGACTTCGTCGATGGCCAGTCCCCCAACGCTGATCGCCGCCGCCAGTACCTGAAGGTGGTCACCGACCTGCTGGTCGACGACATCGGCAGCGTCACCAAGGCCTGGGCGCCGAAGGCCAAGAACTACCGCGCGAACTTCGTACGCAATCAGGCCAACCTGACGAAGATGATCTCGGCCATCGGCATCCTGACGCGTGGCGAGCTGGCCGGCGAGCGCATCGAGGTCGCCCTGGATTCGCAGAGCCAGGAAGACGAGCACTCCTGCTTCGCCGACAACACGCACCGCGACATCGTTGCCAATGCTGTCGGCATCCGCAACGTGTGGCGCGGCGAGTACAAGCGTGCCGACGGCAGCACCCTGGCCGGCGCCAGCCTGCGCGACCTGGTCGCCGCCAAGGACGGCGCCGTGGCCAGCAAGGTGGACGGTCAGATGGACGCGACCGTGAAGGCAGCCGAGGCAGTGCCGGCTCCGTTCGATCAGGCCATCCTCAAGGGCAACGCAAATCGCCCGCAGGTGGAAGCCGTAGTCAGCGCACTGAAGACGCAAGCGACCGGTCTGGTCGAGGCCGCCAGCGTGCTGGGCATCAAGCGCCTCAACACCGCGCTGCCGGAATAAGACCGACAGCGCCGGATAAACCAGGGGCGTATGCTGGCGCCCCGGTTTCACGCCAAGGCGGATACTCCGGTGTCCGCCTTGTGCATTCCAGGCATATCAGGACTCACTGCATGACCCGCCCGACCCATAAGCCCCAGATGATGGCGCTGCTTGCCACGCTGCTGGTTTCCACCGGCGGTGCCACGCTGGCGTCGCTGGCGCAATCGTCCGCCACAGCCTTCGAGCCGGCCGAAGCACTGCCGGGTGGCGACACCAGCATCCCCGACGACGGCGTCAATGCCTTCTCGATGCCGGCCGCCAACCTGTCGGTAGACCGCCAGACGCCGTTCTTCATCGGCAACTCCTTCTTCAAGAAGAACTGGGTAGAGTCGCCGGCCTCCACCACCGGCCGCGACGGCCTGGGCCCGCATTTCATCACCCGCTCCTGCGCCGGTTGCCACGCCCTCGACGGCCGTGGCGCACCGCCGAAAACGCGCAACGGCCACAGCGCCGAACAACCGGTCGGCCTGCTGCTGCGCCTGTCGATCGCGGGCGATGGCGGCAAGGACGGCGTCGTGCCGGAGCCCACCTACGGCGGCCAGCTGGACAACTTCGCCGTCACCGGCGTGAAGCCGGAAGGCAAGGTGACGATCAGCTACAAGGAGGTGCGCGGTCGCTTCGCCGATGGCACGCCCTACAGCCTGCGAGCGCCCACCTACCGCATCACGCAACCCGCTTACGGCCCGCTGCACGCCCAGACGCTGATATCACCGCGTGTGGGCCCGCAGGTCATCGGACTAGGCTTGCTGGAAGCAATCCGCGAAGCGGACATACTCGCCAACGCGAAGCGCCAGCAAGACGAAGCCCAGGGCATCAGCGGCCGCCCCAACCGCGTATGGGACACGCCGAGCCAGCAATGGATGACCGGACGCTTCGGCTGGAAGGCCAATGTCGCCACCATTGCCCACCAGACGGCGGCCGCTTTCAACGGCGATATCGGCATCACCTCCTCGCTGTTCCCCAACGAGGAATGCATGCCGGCACAAGCCGACTGCCTCGCCCGTCAGCAACAGGAGAAAGCGTGGCGCGCAAAATCGACTTCGCGCGAAGCATCGCCGCATGACATCGACGACCGCACCCTCGCCAACGTCGTCTTCTACATGCGCACCCTGGCCGTACCGGCGCGCCGTAATCCGCAGGACGCCCATGTACTGCGCGGCAAGGCGCTGTTCAACGCAGCAGGCTGTGCCAGCTGCCACACACCGAAGTACGTGACCGGCGATCTGGACGGTTTCCCGGAACTGTCCAGGCAGACCATCTTCCCCTACACCGACCTGCTGCTGCACGACATGGGCGAAGGCCTCGCCGACGGCCGCCCGGACTTCGAGGCCGATGGCCGCGAGTGGCGCACGCCGCCGCTGTGGGGGCTGGGCCTGATCCCCACCGTGAACAGCCACAGCTTCCTGCTGCACGACGGCCGCGCCCGCAACCTGATGGAAGCGGTGCTGTGGCACGGCGGCGAAGCCGAAGCCAGCAAGCAAGAGGTGCTGAAGTTCGACAAGGCAGAGCGCGCTGCGCTCATCAGGTTCCTGGAGTCGCTATGAACACCACGATGCCGACATCACCGATGGGCAGCCGGACTACCCGCCTGCGCCTGGAAACCCTGGGCCCTGCACTGCGCAGGCTCGGTCTGTGCGTCGTGCTGACCGCCAGCGGCAGCGCATTCGCGCAAGACGCCAACACCGGCGCCAGCACCGGCACCGGTGCATGGCTGGAGCGTTTGGCGCAGGACCGGCTGGTTCCCGGCAGCACGAAGTTCGCCGACGACATGGCCGGCCTCGTCGCGCGCATCGACACGCTGTGCAGTGCCCCCACGCCCACAGCGCTGGATGAGGCACGCACACAATGGAAGCGCGCTGCGCTGGCCTTGCGCAAGATCAGCGCCCTGCCCTTCGGCCCCGTGCTGGAGCAGCGCACCTTCCGCCAGCTCGACTTCTGGCCGACCCGGCCGCCGCAGATCGACAGCACCATGGCCGATCCGCCTTCGCTGATAGACGCCATCGGCGTCACCGCGCGCGGCCTGCCCGCGCTGGAATACCTGCTGTTCGACAAGGGCCGCGAACCGCTCACCAGGGACCCGCGCGCCTGCAACTATGCCAGAGACATTGCAGGACAAGCGTCGAAGGACGCGGCAGCGCTATCGCCCGCCTGGCAACCCTGGCGTAGCACGCTGGCCAGTACCGCAGCGGGCGCGCAGGATCAACTCTTGTCCGACGCCCTCAACACGCTCATCGGCGCCACCGACAGCCTGCTGATGAAGTACATGGCCAAGCCCGCGGCCGAAAGCCGGCCCGCTTTCGATGCCTGGCGCAGCGGCGAGAGCCGCAGCCACCTGCGCACCTATTACGAGGGCCTGCGCTTCGGCCTGCAGGGCAGCGCGGACGGCAGCGACAGCGGCAGTGGCCTCACTGGACTGTTGCGCAGCCAGGGCCGGGCGGATCTCGCCCGTCGCGTCGATGAGGCTGTCACACAAGGGCAGCGCGCCCTGGATGCCCTGCCGGATGACCTCTCGAACGCACGTGGGCGCAGCGCTGTGAAACAGGCGGCCAATCAGATCGGACGGCTCAAGACCTTGCTCGCGGAAGATGTCGCCGACGCCACGGGCGTATCGGTGGGATTCGGCGAAACCGACGGCGACTGAGTCACACCATGCACGACCACGTCCCCTCGCGCCGCCGCCTGCTGTTCGGTGGCCTCGGTCTGACCGCACTCGGCCTGAGCTTGCCGGCCGGCGCCACAGCCAGTGAGCCAATGGACGCCTCGGAACTGCTCACCTGCTGGAGCGATCGCGCCGACCGCCCGCGCGCGCATTTCGCCGGCCTCAGCGCGCATCCCCAGCACGCCATCAACCTGCCCGCGCGCGGCCACGACTTGCAGTGGCATCCACGCGAACGCGATCTCGCCTACGTCGCCGCCCGCCGCCCCGGCGAGTTCCTCATCGCCTTCCGCCCCGCCCATGCTCAGGTCGTCGCCCGCGTGGAGGCCGACGACACGACGCGCTACGAGGGCCATATCACGCTGGACCCGGAAGGGCGCCGCCTCTTCGCCACCGAGACAGACCTCACCACCGACCAGAGCCAGGTCGGCGTGTACGACGCCCGCACACTGGAGAAGCTGGCCACCTGGCCGACTCACGGCATCGGCGCGCACGCGCTGCTGTGGCTGCGCGACGGCCGTCTGGCAGTTGCCAACGGCGGCATCCTGATCGTTCCGGAAACCGGTCGCGTCAAACGCAACCTGGCCAGCATGGATCCGTCCCTCGTGCTGCTCGACCCCGCTGCCAACGGGAAGCTGCTCGGCCAGCACCGTCTGCCGGATGCCACGATGAGCATCCGTCACATTGCCGAGGCAGCAGACGGCACGCTGGGCATCGCCATGCAGAACGAAGGCTCCGCATTGCATCCGCTGCTCTCCCTGTTCGACGGCCAGTCTCTACGCTACGCAGAGGCCGGCGACGCCATGCTGAAGCGCGGCGGAACCTATGCCGGCGACATCGCCGTGCAAGGGAACGTCTTCGCGGTGAGCTGCACCAGCGCCGGCACCACCGCAGTGTGGAACAGCCGTGGCCAGCCCATCGGCGATATCGCTACACCACGCGTGTGCGCCCTGACGCCGGCGAGCGGCGGCTGGCAACTCGGCGCCGACAACGGCCGCCGCTGGCTGCTGGACGCGCGCGTGCAACTTCGCGAAGCCAGGCGGGCGGATGTCGCCTGGGACAACCACGCACGCCTGCAAGACGCCTGAGGCTCAGCCGGCCAGCTGCCAGTCCAGCTGCAGCGACTGCAGTTGCTGCATGCGCCGGATGTGATCTTCCAGTATGTAGTGCATGCGTCCGATCTCGCGCTCGTCGCCACCTTCGATACGGACATGCAGTGCGCCTGCCTCGGCGGTGAAAAAGCACAGCCCCGGCTGGAACTCGACGCGGCCACGCTGTTCGTCGAACTCGACCGGCACCTTGTGACGGAAGTGTTTGCAGAGCTTGAGGATCAGACGGCCAGGCAACTCGGTCGCGAAACGTGCTTCGTGCACGATCATGCAGGGGGTTCTCCTCGGGCGGGGTTGGCGCAGGCTTCCTGACGGGCAGTTGTTGCGAACGATTTGCATCTGCGCGACAGGGGCGCCTATTATTGGCGCTCGACTTCCGGCGGGGTTTTGCGTGAGCAAGGATCTTGTTTGCGCCCGAGCCCGCAGCACTCCGACAGGGAACAGGCATGGACACCGCACACCGCGCAGACCGTGATGGCAGCCCACAGCCGTGGGTGGACCGCGGACAGCTTGTTGCGCGCATGAGTGAAGGCACGCGCCAGTACCGCGTGCTGAAACCGGACGTCGCCGCCGAGGCCCCGGTGCTGGCTGGCCGTCTCGCAGTCCTCCATCCTCGTCGCGGCATGCAGGTGAAATGCACCGAGTTGCGCGACCTGCACGACATGACCACCGAGGCGGAACTGAGCGAATGCGTCAGCCTGGTGGTGCTGCTGAACGGCCGCGCAGAAGCCCGCTTCGGCGATCGCAACGTACGCATCGGCACGGAGCGCGGCGGGGCGGATGCGGCGCTGATTTCGCTGGCCGAGTCCGAACGCTTCACCCGCCACTCCCAGCGCGGGCGCTATGAACGCAAGGTCGGCATCACGCTGCAGCCCGAGTGGTTCGCCGACAGCGGGCTGGCCAGTGCGGCACTCGACCGCTTCCGCCGCGAGCATCTGTCCGTCGCACAGTGGCAGCCGTCCGCGCGTGCCCAGGTCATCGCCGAGCAGATGCTGCGCCCCCCCCGTTTATGCCAACGGTCTGGAGAGCCTGTACCTCGAAAGCCGGGCCATCGAACTCGTCGCCGATGCGATCGGTCAGCTCGGACAACTCGCCGCGACAATCTCGCCCGGCGGCTCCTCACTCGGCATCCGCAGCCGCCAGCGTCTGCATGCACTGCGCGAGTGGCTCGACAGCGGTGCTGCAGACACCCTGAGCCTCGAAGATATCGCCCGCCACGCGGGGCTGAATGCACACAGCCTGCAACAACAGTTCCGTGTCACGTTCGGCAGCACCATCTTCGAGTACCAGCGTAATCGCCGCCTCGACATCGCGCGCATCGCGCTGGAAACACAGGCTGTCAGCATTGCGCAGGCGGCCTGGCAGGCCGGCTACGGGAGCGCGGCCAACTTCGCCACCGCGTTCCGTCGTCGCTTCGGCCTCACCCCACGTCAGGCACAGGCTCGAAACTGAACGCCCACCAACGCGCCTCCAGAGCCGCCGCCCTGGAGGCTGTGGATAGCACGCCCCGTCTGGTTGGCGTCTTCAGGCAGGTGCTCCGCCACTGCACCTTCCTTTGATTCGCGCTCAACCCAGCCGTTGCGAGCCATGCCGTGCCCGCATGCCAGCGAGCCGCCATATCAAGTCACACTTGACAATCCGGCCCCTCTCGCGTTTGGCGCAGTTTCCAGCTAAAATTCGCGCCCGCCTTTTGGCAGAGCAGCAAAAATTTATTGCGAATCATTCCCATTTGCTATAGCCTGACGTCACAGTGACATTGGCAAGGGAGAAACGCATGCACGACGCGTCCACCGTCATCCCGCAGGGCAGTGCCCCGCGACTGACCAGCGCAGCACTGTGTGCGATGACCCGGTTTGCCGAAGCGCCAAGCAATGAACTGGCAGCCCTCGTGGCCCGCCACCTTGATTGCCTGGCCGAACATGCAGCGACCGATGTACAGCTGCGTGACATCAGCAACCAGCTGGCCCTGCGCTGGCGCGACTGGATCGTCGCCCGCAATGCGCAGAAGCCGACGGGAAGCCAGGCACTGAATTACAGCGAGAACTCATGAACACACACGATCTGCCCCTGCAGAGCAACGACAACGAAGCCAGCCCCGCGATGCTGGCCGCGTCGGTGTTGTCCATGATGACGCGCTTCGCCGAATCGCCCGACCCCGACACGGCCGCCCAGGTCATTCAACACCTGGAGACTGTTGCCGAGGACGAGCGTAGCGATCCTCTCATCCGGGAGATCGCTCATGCCCTTGCCCAGCGATGGCAAGGACACGCCAGCCATTTGTGCCCTGCTTCGGCAGTGCCCGGATCGGCATTTCACCACTAATAAATCGGAGTATCTCTGAAATGGCTCGTTACACTGGCCCCCGCGTGCGCATCCTGCGCGCCCTGGGCACGGACCTTCCCGGTCTGACCCGCAAGACCCCGAACAACCGCACGCAACCCCCCGGTCAACACGGCGGCAAGCAACAGCGCAAGTCTGAATTTGGTCAGCAGCTGATCGAAAAGCAGAAGCTGCGCTACCACTACGGCGTCAGCGAAGTGCAACTGCGCACGCTGATGAAGGAAGCCAAGAAGGGCAAGAACCCGACCGGCGAAAAGCTGATCGAGCTGCTGGAGCGCCGTCTCGACAACGTCGTCTTCCGTGCCGGTTTCGCCCCCAGCATTCCCTGCGCACGCCAACTGGTGCGTCACGGCCACATCCAGGTGAACGGCCGCCGCGTCACCATGCCGGCACAGCGCATCCGTCCGGGTGACGTCCTGTCGCTGGGCTCCAAGGCCGAGAAGGTTCCGGCCGTGGTCGAGAGCCTGAACGAGCCGGCACTGGCCCGTCCGGAGTGGATCTCCTTCGACGGCACGCAGAAGCGCGCCACCCTGGCACACGTGCCCCCGGGTGATGCACAACCGTTCCCGCTGGAAATGCAGAAGGTCGTCGAGTACTACGCGACCCGCGGCTAAGAACGGAGCACGACCCCATGCAGCATGTACGCCCGCCGGAATGTCAGGACTGTTCTACCGATCAGGCTCTGGCCAACCTGCTGTGCATGCTGCATCTGTACTTTGTTGGTGAGCACTGTGCGAATTGCGAGGAGCGTCTTTCCGACGCGATCTGCGCGCACTTCCAGGAACTGGGCGAACGGGGCGAACTCGGCAACGTATCGCGCGAAACCTGCCTGGAGCTTGCTGACCACTGGGCCATGCGGATGCGCAAGGCCCATGCGACGGCGACCACGCACTAGTACGTGGTCGCCTCGCAACAGGTTTTAGGCTGAGGGCGTTCACAGCGCCCGTTTCGGAACCGCCACCTTGGAAGGAATGGCGAAGCTCAAGGAGCGGCTTGGTTCCGGCCGCGCGATCCGGCGATTGCGCGGCGCCCTTTTCTTCGGCACCACCCCGCCCACAGCGCAAGGCTGCATAGGGGTCGTCACCGCGGCGCTATTGTAGCCGCGTATTCCCGATCGCGAACCGTCAGTGTCGATCCGACACAACAAAACCAGCACGAAACTGCTGCAATCTGTCGCAATCGTGTCGGGAAACTTGCTGAAAATGATTCGTGTTACTGCCCGGAGACGCACCGCCACTGGCGGTGGAAGAACGCACGCCTCAGCGTGCAGGTGACACAGCAGATGCCGTTCAGGCTTCCAGCTCGCCCATGAGGCTTTGCTGGTAATTCTGCGCGCCGACGCGCGCCAGCAGATCGATCTGCGTTTCCAGCCAGTCGATATGCTCTTCGGTGTCATCCAGGATGGCTTGCAGCAGATCACGCGACACGTAGTCACGCACGCTTTCGCAATGTGCGATGCCGTCCTTGATGGTTGCCTGCGCACCGTACTCCAGCTTCAGATCGGCATTCAGGATTTCGCTGACATCCTCGCCTACATTGATCTTGCCCAGGTCCTGCAGGTTGGGCAGACCATCGAGGGTCAGGATGCGCTCGATCAGCTTGTCGGCATGCTTCATCTCGCCGATCGACTCTTCGTACTCCTTCTTGCCCAGCACCTTGAGACCCCAGTGGCCGGCAATGCGTGCATGCAGGAAGTACTGGTTGATCGCCGTCAGTTCATTCTTGAGCTGTGCGTTGAGGTGGGCGATGACTTGTACGTCACCCTTCATGGCGGGACTCCTGTTCTTGTTGGTCAATGACGCTCCGATTATGGATGCCCGCTGCAGGACATGCGAGAAAAACCCGACTGAAGACCTGCTTTCTGCAGTCGTTAATCCGGTGTCCATTCGCATTCTCCAGAGGAGATTGAGATGCGCTCTCGTTCAACAGTGTCCTTCAAGGCCATGATGATGGTTCTGGCCGGTATCGGCGTCGCGACCGTAGCCATCATCTCGGTACTCGCAGTGTTCAACATCGAGCGTCTGGTCAGCGTCGACCATCAGGTACTGGAAGCGCAGGGGCGTGTGCGCGTGCAGGCCGACATCGACATGATGCATGACGGCATCCGCGGCGATGTGCTGGCATCGATGATGGCCATGAGCAACGCCAACACCGAGCAGGCCGAGGCCGCCGCAAAGCAGTTTTCGGAACATGCCGAACGCATGCGCAGCCAGACCGCAGCCAATCGCTCGGGAATTCCGGAAAGCGCCAGAGCCGCCGCGGCGGCTGCCGAGAAACTCACCGAACGCTACATCGCCTCGGCACAGGCGATCATCGGACGCGAACCCGGCGACATCCTCGCGCGCAAGGCCAGCTTCGATGCAGACTTCGACACGCTGGAAGAAGAGCTGGAAAAACTCACCGACGCGCTCCAGGACGACGCCCGTCAATTGAGCGAGACGGCTACCGCGAACGCTCGTCGCAGCCTGCAGATCACCTTGCTGACCGGTGTCGCAGGCGCCGTGTTGCTACTGGTTGCCACCGTGATCGTCATGCGCCAGACCGTGCCGCCGCTGCACGCCCTGGCGAGAGAAGCCGGCGAGATTGCCCGCTCGGGAGACCTGACCCGCATCGTTCCCAGCACTGGCAGCCGCGAGGTCGCGGATGTCGCCGACGCCTTCCGCCATCTCCTCGAAACCCAGCGGGCCATCGTCGCCCAGGCGCATGAAGCCGCAGCCAGCGTGCAGCGTGACGTCGGCGCCCTGCATGCGCTGAGCCAGAGCGTCAGTGCGGAAGCAGTCCGGCAGGATCAACTCGCCGAAGAAGCACGCGAAGGTTTCGCCGGCGTCAGCACCCAGGTGGAAGTCGTCGCCGGCAATGCCGAGCGTGCCGTCACCGCCGCACGCGAAGCGGGCACCCGCTCCACCAGCAGCGCCGAATCCGTGCGGCAGGCGGTGGGGGAACTGAACGGGCTCAACGAATCAGTACACGAGCTCGCGCAGGTCATCAGCTCGCTGGCGGAAGAAGCCAACCGGATTTCCAGCGTCGTGGTCGCCATCAAGGAAATTGCCGACCAGACCAACCTGCTGGCGCTGAACGCCGCCATCGAGGCGGCCCGTGCCGGTGAGCAGGGCCGTGGCTTTGCGGTGGTGGCCGACGAGGTTCGCAAGCTGGCGGAACGCACGACCCGGTCCACCGACGAAGTGTTCACCGTCATCGAGAGCATCCGCCGGCAGAGCACCTCCGCAGTGGCCACCATGGAACGCAATGTCGCCCGCGTAGAGGAAAACGTACGCGCGGCAGGTGCCTCGGCCGACGCAGTTGCTGCCATTCCCGCAGCAGCGGCCGAGGTGGTCGCCGGCATGCAGGAGATCCGCGACGCCCTTGCCATGCAACGTGACAGCGCCCGCGCCATTGGCGGTGTCATCGAGCGCATGAGTGAGGCATCCCACAGCAATGCAGACGCCGCGCGCCAGGTAGGCACGCTGGTGGATCGCGCCAGCGTAGCGGCGGACAGTCTGGCGAAGTCGGTCGGCAGGTTCAGGATCTGAGCGCGACAAGTCCTCGGGAAATGCAGCCGGGAAATGCAAAAGGCCCCTCACGGGGCCTTTTCACTGAAAGCTGCGGAAGTCTGGGGTCAGGCCGCCAGGCCCATTCCGAAGCCAGCCATCTCGCGCTGCTGCGCCTCGTCGGCAATCTCACGCACCATCGGCAGGCACTTGCCGCAGCAGGTGCCACAGCCGGTTTCGAGCTGCATTTCGCACACGGACGTCACTCCGTCGCGGGCCAAGGCACGCAACTGGCGGTCGGAAACTCGTTTGCAGACACAGACAATCATTTGTCGAACTCTGGTACGGATCAGCCCGTACGGCGATCAGGTACAGGAACGATAATAATTCGCATTGGTAAAAGCAAGTCCACAGGTCGGGTGAGGTGGAGCGAAGTGTTAAATCCGCACCCATCCTCCGTGCCGCCCATCCCCGTCCATCCGTCTGCGGTTTGCCGCAGCGCCAGTGCGGGCTGAGAGAATGCGCCCTTCCCTCCCCCGGTTTGCCGCCCATGCCTGCCTTTGCCCTGCTCTCCCGCCTGACCACCCGTCTCGGCCTGCTGAGCGCCGTGGGTCTGCTGAGCGCCTGCGCCAGCAACCCGATCGACCCGGATGCCCCGGGGATCATCGCAACGGACACCGTGTGGTACTGGCTTGGCAGCGCGACCCTGGCCAATTCAGTGACGATCGCGGATCCCAGCCTGTACTCGCTGGAGCTGAAGGGCAGCCGGGTCCTCATGAGGACAGAGGCCCTCATCCGCGCCGACTGCAACCGCGGCACAGCCAAATCCGACACCAGCCACGAAGGCCGCATCTGGATCGAGAAGATCGCCCTGAGTCGCGCGGCCTGCCCGCCCGGCTCGCAGAACGGGCGCTACATCGAGGATCTGGAGCTGCTGGCACAGGCCGAGGTCCGCGGCCCGGTGATGCGTGCGGAGCAGACGCAGATCGGCAACGTCAGCTATTTCTCGCGCGACCCGAAAACCCGCATGGTGGTGTATCGCTGCGCCGGTACCGCCGACCTGCCCGTGGCGCTGATCAATGGCGATACCTTGCGCCTGTGGTCCTCCGAGGGCTTCGAGGTGCTGACGCGTAACACGTCCGCCTCGGGCGAGCTGTTCGCCGGCACCAGCACGTCCTTCCACAGCAAGGGCCGCGAAGCCGTCATAGAGCGCAATGGCGTCAAGGTGTTCAGCGACTGCCGCCAGGTCGGCGACCCGCGCTGATACCAACCATCGCCTCGGTCACCCCTTTAGGGGCCTCCTCGCGCGCGGGCACGAGGCCTCAGCGCAGGAACAGCAGCGCGGCCAGCACGAGGTTGAGCAATAGCGAGCCCGCCGCCAGCAGCTTCAGGCCGAACTGCGGGTCGCGCTCCATCAGCGGGCGTTTGCGCGGCACCTGCAGTGGCCGGTGGGCGCCGTGCTCCAGCGCCAGCAGGAACTCCTCCGCCGTCTCGAACCTCCGCGCCGTGTCGCGCGCGCAGGCCTTCAACAGTACTGACTCCAGCCACTCCGGCAGATCCGGCCGGTAGCGCGTCGGCGGCACCGGGTCGCCGAAACGCGGGCGCTGGAAAGGCTCGACCTCGCCGTAGGGATACTTGCGCGTGGCCAGTTCGTACAGCGTCACGCCCACTGCATACAGGTCGCTGGCTTCGCTGCACTTGCCGCCGTTGAACAGCTCCGGCGCCATGTAGCTCGGCGTCCCCGGATTGTTGATCTCGTTGAACTGCTCGTCCGCGCCGGAATCCGATGCGGCCACACCGAGGTCCAGGATGCGCAGGCGGCCATCCGCGCCAAGGTGGATGTTGTCCGGCTTGATGTCGCGGTGGACGATGGACAGGCGGTGCAGCGCCGCCAGCCCCTTGAGCAGGCGTGCGCCAAGGTCGCCGACCTCCGCCACCGAGAAGCGGTGGCCGCGCGCCAGCCGCGCCTTCAGCGTCTCACCCTCGTGCCAGCTCATCAGGTAGTACAGGTGCGCGCGCTGCGGCCAGGTGATGACCTGCGGAAAGGCTGCATCGACGACACGTCGCGTCAGCCATTCTTCGTGGGCCAGCGCAGCGATGTCCTGTGCATCCGACTCGGGCCTCAGGGTCTTCATCACGTGCAGCGCGCCATCCGCCGCGCGCACCCGGTAGAGCATCGTCACCCGCGACTCGTGCAGGCTGTCCACCACCGTCAGGCCGTCGATCTCCTGACCGGGTTTCAACAGCGGCGGCAGTGGCAGCTCGCTCACGCGGGCCAGCGCGTCGCGCAGCGAATCCTTCGGCAATTGCGCCACGCGCAGCACCAGCGCGCTGCTGTTGTCCTGGCTACCTGAAGCAACCGCCGTGTCGGCCAGCGCGAAGGCGGCCTCCTGAGCGTCAGTGAAGCGTTCGACGATGGCCTGGATGCGCGCATCGCGTAGCGTCGCCCATACGCCGTCTGTGAGCAGGATGAAAACGTCGCCCTCGGCCAGCTCGCCTTCCATGAAATCGATGCTGAGGCGCGCGTCCAGCCCCACCGCGCGCGACAGCACGGTATCCAGCTCCGGGTGCTCCCACACGTGGTCCTGCGACAGGCGCTTGAGCTGACCATCGCGCAGCAGGTAGAGACGCGAGTCACCGACGTGTGCGGCGTACCAGCGACGGCCACGCAGCACCAGTGACGTGAGCGTGGTTGCCATGCCTGCCGCCTGCTGGCGCTTCTGCGATTGCGAGAATAGCCAGCGGTTGGCCGCGCCGATCACCTTGTCCAGCGCCTGCGGCACCGCCCAGGTGTCCGGCGTCGCGTAATAGTCGGACAGCAGGCTGCGCACCGTGAACTCGGCGGCCTCGCGGCCATCTGCATGACCGCCGACGCCGTCGGCCACCACCGCGAGCAGGCCCTTGTTGTCCAGCTCCGCGCCTTCCGGTGTGACGGCACCGAGGAAATCCTCATTGCGCGCGCGCGGCCCCGTCAGCGAGGCATGGCCGAAGTGGGCGATCAGGGCATTGGTCATGGTGGCGGGCATTTCATGTGAAAAGGCCCTGCTTCGCAAGAAGCAGGGCCACAAGCGCAAACGAAAGGAGGGATCAGATCTTGGCGGCGGTGAGGTGCGCGGCACCCCAGGTGGTGCGCCAGCGGGTCTTCACGCCGGTGAGGCCGATCAGCGCCAGCACGGCGAGCGCTGCGAAGATCAGGAAGCCGGTCTGGTAGCTGCCGGTCACCTGCTTGGAATAGCCCAGGCTGGACGCGAGGTAGAAGCCACCGATGCCGCCGGCCATGCCGACCAGGCCGGTCATGACGCCGATCTCCTTGCGGAAGCGTTGCGGCACCAACTGGAACACCGCACCGTTGCCCATGCCCAGCGCCAGCATGGCGCAGACGAACACGCCCGCCGCCGCCCATACCGTCGGCATACCGAAGCTGACGATGACGAGGAATGTGGCGGCCAGCGCATACATCAGCGACAGGCTCTTGATGCCACCGACGCGGTCGGCAAGGTTGCCACCGATGGGGCGCACCATGCTGCCGGCGAACACGCAGGCGGCGGTGAAGAAGCCCGCGGTCTTGGCGTCCAGCCCGTACTGCACGTTGAAGTAGATGGTCAGCGACGAGGCCAGGCCGGAGAAGCCGCCGAAGGTCACCGAGTAGAAGAACATGAACCACCAGGCGTCACGATCCTTGAGGATCTTGAAGTAGTCCGACATCGGCTTCGGCGGCGGGCAGTCCGGCGCATCCTTGGCGACGATCATGTAGAACACGAAGACGATGCTCAGCGGAATCAGCGCGAGGCCGAATACATTGCCCCAGCCGAAGGCCATGGCGAGACTGGGTGCGAACAGCGCGGCCAGCACGGTGCCGGAGTTGCCGGCACCGGCGATGCCCAGCGCGGTGCCCTGGTGTTCCGGCGGATACCAGCGCGAGGCCAGCGGCAGCGCCACCGCGAAGGAGGACCCGGCCACGCCGAGGAAGGCTGCCAGCACCAGCACTTCATTGAAGCTGTGGATGCCGAAATGCCAGGCGAAGAACAGTGCGGCCATCACAATCACCTGGCCGATGGCGCCGGCGAGCTTCGGCTTCACCTGGTCGACCAGCACGCCCATGACGATGCGCAACAGCGCACCGGTGAGCAGTGGCGTGGCGACCATCAGGCCCTTCTGCGCGGGGGTGAGGCCAAGGTCCGCGGCGATCTGCACGCCCAGCGGACCGAGCAGCACCCACACCATGAAGGCGAGGTCAAAGTAGAGGAATGCCGCCAGCAGCGTGGGGGCATGACCGGCCTGCAGGAAGGACTTCTTGTCCATGAAACGCTCCATCGTTGGAGTTATGCGCGTCGGTGAGACGCTGTTCGGCAACTCCGGCTTCATCGCTGGCGCGCCATCGGAATCCGCAGGGCCAGGCATGCGCGACCCGCCCCCTTGGCCCTCCTCCGGCACAGCGGAGGAGAGAAAAACTGATCGGTCAGACGGACAGGAACACCGCGCCCTCTTCCACCTTCACCTCGAAGGGCTTCGTGCAGCCGACATCCGGCGCCACCGCCTCGCCGGTCTCGAACTGGATCTTCCAGCTGTGCAGCGGGCAGGTGACCTGCTTGCCATGCACGATGCCCTGCGACAGCGGGCCGCCCTTGTGCGGGCACTTGTCATGGAGCGCGAAGACTTCGTCGTCGGAGGTGCGGAACACGGCAATGTCGCCATGCTTCTCGCTCCTGACCACGCGCGATCCCAGCGACGGGATGT
Organism: Moraxellaceae bacterium; assembly: GCA_031119205.1. GTDB lineage: Bacteria > Pseudomonadota > Gammaproteobacteria > Burkholderiales > Rhodocyclaceae > Uliginosibacterium. The sequence goes on from JAVHYF010000034.1 coordinate 37,526, forward strand.
CGGTCAGCGCACAGATTTTTTTCCAGTCGGACATGGTTGCAGCCCTGATTTGCGAAGCGTTTTTGTACAGCTCGGTACGACTTGGTACGGCTTGTTGTTCCATGAGCCAAAGACACAAAGAGCGCGGGGCTGCAGGCAGAGGCCAGGTTTCTCCACCTGCCTCCCCGCGTCTTTGTGTCCGGTCTGTTACTGGATGGTGATGGTCTCGAAAGCCTGGCGCAGGCCGGCCTCGCCGCCGCGCGAGGCACGTTCCAGCCACGGGTCCTTGTAGTCCTGCAGGGCGTAGAGCAGGCGCTCGTAGAGGGCCTTGCGGTTCTCCGCGTCCTCGACGACCTTGCCCTTCACGTATTCCAGGCCGACACGCTGCACCCAGTGCACCGTGCGTTCCAGATAGAAGGCCTCTTCGCGGTACAGCTGCAGGAAAGCGCCGGAGTACTCCATCACTTCGTCGTCGTCCTTCGCCTTGCAGAAGAACTCCGCGACTTCGGTCTTGATGCCGCCGTTGCCCGCCACATACAGCTCGTAGCCGGAATCCACGCCGATGACGCCGACGTCCTTGATGCCGGCCTCGGCGCAGTTGCGCGGGCAGCCGGACACGGCCAGTTTCACCTTGTGCGGGCTCCACATGCCGAACAGCATCTTCTCCAGCTTCACGCCCAGATCCATCGAACGCTGCGTGCCGAAGCGGCAGTGCTCGGCACCGACGCAGGTCTTCACGGTGCGGATGCTCTTGCCATACGCGTGGCCGGACACCATGCCAGCGTCGGCGAAGTCCGCCCACATCTTCGGCAGGTCTTCCTTCTTCACCCCCAGCAGGTCGATGCGCTGGCCGCCAGTGACCTTCACTGTGGGCACCTTGTACTTCTCCGCAGCATCGGCAATCGCGCGCAGCTCGCTGGGCGTGGTGAGCCCGCCCCACATGCGCGGCACCACCGAGTAGGTGCCGTCCTTCTGGATGTTGGCGTGCGCGCGCTCGTTGATGAAGCGCGATTGCGGATCGTCCTCGGCCTCGTGCGGCCACGACGAGATCAGGTAGTAGTTCAGCGCCGGGCGGCAGCTTGCGCAGCCGTTGGGCGTCTTCCATTCCATGGCGTGCATCACTTCCGGAATCGACTTCAGCTTGAGGTCGACGATGGCCTTGCGCACTTCGCCATGCGAGTGATCGGTGCAGGCACACACCGGCTTGTTGTTGGAATCCGCCGGCGTATACGCGCCGCCGATGGTGGAGGCCAGGATCTGCTCGACCAGGCCGGTGCAGGAGCCGCAGGAACTCGACGCCTTGGTGTGCTTGCGCACTTCGTCCAGGGTGAAGAGTCCGTTCTCCTTGATGCTCTTGACGATGGTGCCCTTGCACACGCCGTTGCAGCCGCAGACTTCAGCGTTGTCCGGCATGCTGGCCGCGATGTTCTGGCCCTTGTGACCGGCGTCGCCCAGGTGGCTCTTGCCGAACAGAAGGTGGTCGCGGATGTCGGCGACGTTCTGGCCGTCGCGCAGCATCTGGAAGTACCAGGACCCGTCGGCCGTGTCGCCGTACATCACGGCGCCGACGATCTTGTCGTCACGGATCACCACGCGCTTGTACACGCCGATGCCGGGATCGGAGAACACGATGTCCTCGGTGCCCTCGCCGCCGCCGAAATCGCCTGCGGAAAACACGTCGATGCCGGTGACCTTCAGCTTGGTGGACGTCACCGAGCCCTGGTAGCGGCCGATGCCGTACATCGCCAGGTGGTTGGCGCAGACCTTGGCCTGCTCGAACAGCGGCGCCACCAGACCGTAGGCGATGCCGCGGTGGTTGGCGCACTCACCCACGGCGTAGATGCGCGGGTCGTAGGTCTGCAGCGTGTCGTTGACGACGATGCCGCGGTTGCAGTGCAGGCCGGCCTTCTCGGCCAGCTCGGTGTTCGGACGGATGCCGGCGGCCATCACCACGAGGTCGGCCGGCACGATGTCGCCGTCCTTGAACTTCACGTGGGTGACACGGCCACTCTCGTCGCCCACCAGCTCTGCCGTCTGCTTGGGCAGCATGAACTTCATGCCCTTCGCTTCCAGCGCTTTCTGCAGCATGGTGCCGGCCACCTTGTCGAGCTGGCGCTCCATGATCCAGTTGCCGATGTGCACCACGGTCACGTCCATGCCGCGCAGGGCCAGGCCGTTGGCAGCCTCCAGACCCAGCAGGCCGGCGCCGATGACCACCGCGTGCTTGTATTTGGCAGCGGCGTCGATCATCGCGTCGGTGTCGGCGATGTCGCGATAGGAAATGACGCCCTTCAGGTCCTTGCCCGGCACCGGCAGGATGAAGGGGTTGGAGCCGGTGGACAGCAGCAGGCGGTCGTACTCGGCTTCGGTACCATCCTCCGCGACGACCTTGCGGGCCTTGCGGTCGATGGTGACGATCTTCTTCCCGGTGTGCAGGTTGATGCCGTTGTCGCTGTACCAGGCCAGGTCATTCAGGATGATGTCCTGGATGGTCATCTCGCCGGCCAGCACCGGCGACAGCAGGATGCGGTTGTAGTTGGGATGCGGCTCGGCACCGAACACGGTGATGTCGTACATGTCCGGCGCAATCTTGCGCAGCTCCTCGAGCGTGCGGACGCCGGCCATACCGTTGCCGACCATCACGAGTTTCAGTTTCTTCATATCCGACCCACCTGGCGAGAAGCTCTACGGGTCGTTAAAAGCAGCGTCCATGCCACTACCGGCAAGTCATTGAAAAAACGGAAAATGAGCGATCAAAGAGCATGTACACAATACGCTGCCCGCACGCTGCGTGCGGGGCAACCCTTATGGATAACAAAGACTTAGCTGGTTACGCGGCAGATGCGTCCCTGCGGTGCATCGCGCACCATAAGAAAGCACGTATGAACTTTATTGGCGCAGGCATATAGCACTGCAGTCAGGGGCCGGTGGCGGCCTCCGCGGCGCAGAGGAAGTCCTCGATGCGGTCGGAAAGCAGCAGCGGCAGATGCGCGCGCAGGCGCGCCTCGTCCCAATGCCACCACTGCACGGCAAGCAGGCGGGCGATGGTGGCGTCGTCGAAACGCTGCTTCACCACCGTGGCCGGGTTGCCAACCACTACAGCATAGGCGGGAACATCGCGGCTGACCACCGCCCGCGCGCCGACCACCGCACCGTCCCCGATCTTCACGCCGGAGAGGATCAGCGCATCCGCGCCGATCCACACATCGTGGCCGATCGACACGTCGCCGCGTGTCGCCGGGTAGCCCGCCGGACGCGGTACCCCGTCCCACTTCTCGGCGAAGGGAAAGGTACTCACCCAGTCGGTGCGGTGATTGCCACCGAGGAGGATGCGCACCCCGGCCGCAATCGAGCAGTAGTTGCCCACCACCAGCCGCGCGCCCTCGCCCCAGGCGCGCACCTCGAAGTCGTCGTCCGCATAGCTGCCCGTGCCGAAACTGTACTGCGGGTAACGCTGCGCCAGCGGTTTGCGGCGGGCGATCAGCCAGCGGTCGTAGAGCGAGCGCAGCAAGCGGTTCAGCATGCGTGCAGCCCCGGCAGGCCAGCGCTCATTCGCCGAACACCAGCTTCCACAGGCGGATCACCACGTTGCGCGCCTCCAGCAAGGCGCCCTCGTCCACCACGTTCTTCTGCTCGTTGAGGCGCTGCAGATGCTGGGCGCGTCGCAGGGCGCGGTAGGCGTCGGCCGCTTCGTGCGCGGTATCGGCAGGAATCAGCCCGATGTTGCCAGCCAGGCGCAGCAAGGCGATGTTGCCGATGTTACCGGTCAGCTCCGGCCAGGTCGGCGCATGCGCCAGCACCAGGTACTGCACGATGAACTCGACGTCCACCAAGCCACCGGCGTCGTGCTTCACGTGGAAGCCATCATTCTTGTTGGCGAAGGCCTCGCGCATCTTCACGCGCATGGCCAGCACCTCGGCGCGCAGTTTCGCCACGTCACGCGGCTCGGTCAGCAACTCATGGCGGATGCCCTCGAAGGCGCTGCCCGCCTTCGCATCACCCGCGCAGAAGCGCGCCCGCGTCAGCGCCTGATGCTCCCACACCCACGCCGACTCGCGCTGGTACTGCTTGAAGGCCTCCAGCGAAGACACCAGCAGGCCGGAGTCACCATTCGGGCGCAGGCGCAGGTCGGTCTCGAAGAGGATGCCGGAGGGCGTCTGGCTGGACAGCCAGGTGCTGATGCGCTGCGCCAGCCGTGCGTAGTTGGGCTGGGCATCTTCGTGATCGTCGTCGTAGATGAACACGAGATCCAGGTCGGAGGCGTAGCCCAGCTCCTTGCCGCCCAGCTTGCCATAACCGATGATCGCGAAGCGCGGCACCTCGACATGCCGTTTGGGTATCCGGCGCCAGCACTGGCGCAAGGTCTCGGCGAGCATCACATCAGCCAGATCGGACAGGTGGTCCGACACACGCTCCAGCGTCAGCACGCCGGCGAGATCCTGGTTGAGCAGGCGGAACACCTGGGCATGGTGCATCTCGCGCATCACGTCCATCTGCCGCTCGGTGTCGTCGCCCAGCGCATCCATGCGCGCAGCCAGTTCGGCGGCGAACACGTTGCGGTCCTGCATTTGTTCCAGCAGGCGTGCGTCCAGCAACTCGTCCAGCAGCAGCGGATGGCGGGTCAGGTATTTCGCCGCCCAGCTCGACGCGGACATCAGCGCCACGACGCGCCCAAGGGCTGCCGGGTACTGCTGCAGCAGGGCCAGATAGGCCGCGCGGCGGCAGATGGCTTCCACCAGGTCGAGCACGCGCTGCAGGGTTTCGTCCGGGTTCGGACAGGCCGCACACAATTCGAGCGCGCGTGGCATCAGCGCACGCAGGCGGCTGCGTGCGTCGTCACCCAGGCTGCGGTAACGGCTACCCTGGCGGAAGGCGTTCAGGCGCTCGGTGCAGGCCTGCGGCTGCGCGAAGCCCAGCGACTCCAGGCGGCTGCTCAGTTGCTCGGCGTCCGGCGGCGCCTGCCACACCGCGTCCAGTTCGTGCTCGTCCGCGTTCGGGTCGGAGAACACGTCGTCGAAGTGGCGCCCCACCTGCGCGCGGTGACGGTCTAGCACCACCTTCATCGCTTCGAAGGTATCGAAGCCCATGCCGGCCGCCAGCATGGAACGGTCGGATTCATCGGAAGGAATGTTGTGGGTCTGCGCATCCTCGAAGTACTGGATGCGGTGCTCCAGCCGGCGCAGGAAATCATAGGCCGCACACAGCTCGTCCACCGTCGCGCTCGGCAACAGGCCACG
>JAVHYF010000035.1 GCA_031119205.1 Moraxellaceae bacterium
CGCTCGCCGAGGCGCAGGCCAGCCTGATGGGGGGTGTCGATATCGCGCACCACCGCAGCCGGATCCAGCTGCCAACCGAACTGCGCGGCCAGCCCGCGCGCAAGTTCGTGCGCCGGATTGAAGCCGCGCTGCGCAATGCGCCGTGCATGCAGCGGCACCGGCAGCAACAGGTCGCATTGCAGCTCTGCCACCCGCGCCCCGAGTAGTTCCAGCAGCCAGGGCTGCAGCTCGAAAGCGCCACCGTTCTTGAAGCGCAACAGCATCTCGCGCACCGGGTAGTCGTAGGCGAAGACGGCAAGCGTGGCGTCGAACGCCGGTTGCTTGCGCGAGCACTGACCGCAACGCTGCCCGGCCGGCGTCGGCAGCGCACACACCGGACAGTGCGCGCCGAGCAGCCAGGGCAAGGCGTCTTCGCAACGCCGGCACACCGGCGGGCCACCCCGCTCTCCACACACGAAACAGGGCTGCGGCCAGGCGCGTGACAGCACATCGCCGACGACCCGTCGCCAGGCTGAGGGCAAGCGGTGACGCGATGGCGGAAGTGCTCCGGTCGGTGAAGACATGCGCCGCATTCTGCGCGCATGCCGATGACGGGCAGCGAACCTGCCCGAGGGTCAGGCCGGGAAGACGAAGACCCCGGCCGGATTCACCGTGACATGGACGGTTTGCCCAGCGTGCCATTGCCCGGCGCTGGGTACCTGGGCCTGCACGGTGACCTGGCGACCATCGCTGGCCTGTACGGTCAGCTCCAGCAGGCTGTAACCACCCAGCATATGGCTGGCGAGGACCTGGGCCGGCACGCTGCCTGGCAGCGCTTGCGCATGGGCAAGCAGGGCCTCGGGCCGCAGCAGCACCTGCACGCGGCCGCCATCGGCGATGCCGGGCGCATCGAAGATGCCAAGCAGTGTCACCGCCCTGCCCTGCACGGCCACCGCGTCGATGCGGTTCACGTCGCCGAAGAACTCTGCAGCGAAGGGGCTCTGCGGCTGGCGATACAGTTCGGCCGGCGAGCCGAGCTGCACGATCCGGCCTTCGTTCATCAGCGCGATGCGGTCGGCCATGAACATGGCTTCGTCCGGATCGTGGGTCACCATGATGCTGGCGCTGTTACTGTCCTTCAGCAGGCGCAGCGTGTCGATGCGCATGCGGTGGCGCAGGCGCACGTCGAGGTTGGAGAACGGCTCGTCCAGCAGCATCAGGCGCGGCCGCGAAGCCAGCGCGCGGGCCAGCGCGACGCGTTGCTGCTGGCCGCCGGACAGCACGTGCGGGGCATCGTCGGCACGATCGGCCAGACCCACGCGCGACAGCATGTCCAGCGCCACCGATTTACGCTGCGCACGCGGCAGCTTGCCGAGGCCGAAGGCCACGTTGTCGGCCAGGCTCATATGCGGGAACAGCGCAAAGTCCTGGAACACCAGGCCGACGTCGCGCCGCTCGGGCAGCACATGTCTGTCGGCCGAGGCGATCAGTTCGCCATCGATCTCGATGCTGCCCGCCTGCACCCGCTCCAGGCCGGCGATGAGACGCAGCAGCGTGCTCTTGCCGCAACCGGAGGGGCCGACCAGGCACAGGATTTCGCCCGGCGCGACGCTGACCGATACGTCGCGCAGTACATCGCTGCGGTCATAACGATGACGCAGGCCGCTGGCGTGCAGGCGGTGTCCGGTAGTCAACCCGGCAGGCAGGGCAGGAGGAAAGTCAGGCGTCTTCATCACGGTATTGCAGGCAACAGTCCAACAATCAACTGGCGTTCAGGGTCGGCACCGAGTCGGCGGCATCCACCGCTTCTACCGGCGTACGCCGCTTGCCGGCGGGCGCATGATGGCCGAGGCGCGACAGCAGGACAATCGGCAGCAACCCGGCCAGCACGATCAGCAGGGCCGCCACTGCACCACTCTCGTAAGTGCCGCGCGCAGCCTCGCCGTACAGGTGGGTGGCCAGCGTCTCGAAGTTCAGGGGGCGCAGCAGCAGCGTGGCCGGCAACTCCTTCATGCAATCGACGAAGACCAGCAGCATGGCCGCGGCAATCGCCGGCCGGCCCAGTGGCAGATGGATGCGCCCCGCCACGCGGCCCGCGCTGGCACCGAGCGAGCGGGCCGCGTCATCCACCGAATGCGGGATCTTGCTGAAACCGGCCTCGATGCCGCCACTGCTCACCGCGAGGAAGCGGGCGACATAGGCGTACACCAATGCCGCGCCGGAGCCCGACAGCAACAGGCCGGTGGAAATGCCGAAGAACTGGCTGGAAGCGGAATCCAGCGTGTTGTCGAACCACGCCAGCGGGCCCAGCAGGCCGATGGCCAGCACGGTGCCCGGCACCGCATAACCAAGGCTGGCACACCTCACGAGTGCATGCGTCAGCGGCGCGCGTGCCTGCCGCAAGGTGTAGGCGAGCACGAAGGCAAGCGCCGTCGCGAACAGCGTGGCGACGGCGGAGATCCACAGGGTGTTGAAGGTCTCGCGCAGGATGATCTGCTCCAGGCCGGCGAAGCTGAAGCGCCTGGCTGCCTCTACCACCAGGTATCCCGCCGGCATGGCGAAACCGAGCAGCACCGGCACGCAGCACACCGCCAGCGCGAGCAGGCCGCGCAGCGGCGACAGCCGGCGCGGCACCAGCCTGGCGGCCTGGCGGCTGCTGGCGGCATAGCGCTGGCGGCGACGCGCCCAGCGCTCCAGCGCGATCAGCGACAGCACGATGGCGAGCATCACCAGCGCGATCTGCGCTGCGCCCGGCAGGCTGGAGCGATTCACCCAGGTGGAGTAGATGGAAACGGTGAGCGTGCGCACGCCGAGGAATTCGGCCGCGCCGATGTCGTTGAGCGCTTCCATCAACGCGAGGCTGGCGCCCACCGCGATGGCCGGCCGCGCCAACGGCAGCGCGACGCGGAAGAAGGTACGCCACGGCCCGGCACCCAGCGTGCGCGACGCATCGATGAGCCCGCCCGCCTGCATCTGGAACAGCGCACGCGCCGGCAGGTAGACGTAGGGATACAGCACCAGGCCCAGCAGCAGGATGCAGCCCCACATCGAACGGATGTCGGGCAGGCGGAATTCACGCGGGTTGCTGTAGCCCAGCAGTTCGCGCAGGCCGGTCTGCAGCGCGCCGACCGGGTGCCACAAGTCGAGGTAGGCGAAGGCGACGATGTAGGTCGGCACCGCCAGCGGCAACAGCAGCGCCCAGTCGAGGACGCGGCGGCCGGGGAAATCGTAGGCAGTCACCAGCCAGGCCATGCCGCTACCGATGAACACCACCATCACGCCGACGCCGGCAAGCAGGAACAGGCTGTCCTGCAGGGCTTGCGGCAGCACGTAGGCCGCGAGGTGTGGCCAGAGTTCGCCGGAGCCTTTCAGTGCATGGCTCGCGAGCGACAGCACGGGCAGCAGTACCAGCGTGGCGACGACAGCGGTGACGAGCAACCACCCGGCACCGACACCGCCGAACAGGCGGACGGAAAGGGAACGCAAAGCCGAACGAACAGCAGGACAAAAAGAAGCGGCGTAGCGCCCGGAAGGCGCTACGCCGTTGTGCTGCGGATCGGCGCTGCGCACGGGCGCAGCGCCGGGTCCATCACTGGTCGAAACCAACCTTGTCCACCAGCACGCTGGCGGCCTTGCGATGCTTGGCGATCTCGGTCAGCGGGGTCGCGTCGACATTCAGCGTGCCCAGCTTGGCGATGACCGGGTCAACCGCAGCGCCCTTCTTCACCGGGTATTCGAAGTTGGCCTTGGCGTAGATCGCCTGGGCTTCGTCGGACACCAGGTACTCCAGCAGCTTCACGGCGTTGTCCTTGTTCGGCGAATGCTTGGCAATGGCCGCGCCGGACACGTTCACGTGGGTGCCGCCCTTGGCGAAGGTGGGCAGCACGACGTTGATGCCGTCACCCCACTTCTGCTGGTCCGGGCCACCGGCACCGGTACGCATCAGGCCGACGTAGTAGGAGTTGGCCGGGCCGATGTCGCACAGGCCACCAACGATGTCGCGTGCCACTTCACGGTCGCCACCACCGGCCTTGCGGGCCAGGTTGGCCTTGACGCCACGCAGCCATTGTTCGGTCTTGGCTTCGCCGTCCTTGACGATCATGTGAGCGATCAGCGCAGTGTTGTACGGGTGCTGGCCGGCGCGGATGCAGACCTTGCCCTTGTACTTCGGATCGGCCAGCTCTTCATACGTAAAGCTGGCGGGGCCGCCGGTCTTCACGGTGTACAGCGTGCGGGCGCGCATCGACAGGGCGAACCAGTTGCCATTGGCGTCACGCAGGTTGGCGGGCACGGCGGCTTCCAGTGCGGCGGACTTGATCGGCTGGGTCACACCCTTTTCCTGCATGTCGACCAGGGCGTTGATATCGACGGCCATCAGCACGTCGGCGGGCGACTTGTCGCCTTCGCTGGCGACGCGTTCCGGCAGGCCATCCTTCAGGAAGACGGTGTTCACCTTCACGCCGGTCTTGGCGGTGTAGGCATCCAGCAGCGGCTTGACGAGGCCGGGTTCGCGGGTGGTGTAGAGGTTGATCTCGTTGGCCTGGGCCAGGCTGGAGAAGCCGGCAGCTGCGATGGCGGCAGCCAGGGTGGCACGACGGAAGACTTGCGAGGCTTTCATGGAGGAGTCCCTGTAGAAGGTTTTGACAGAACCGGAAAGTGAAGCCGCGTTCAGACGTGTGACGAATCGGAAAGTTCTAACAAATGAGAATTATTTCTAACCAGCTAATGATTCTCAGGGCGCGCATTGTCGCGCAAAACGGGAATGCTGATGCAACTGCATCACCCTTTTCACAAAGCCGGATCGCCTCTCGCCGGATCTGTGCGCCGGCTCCGTGATACCCGCCCTTGTACGCCCGGCTTCCTCAGATGAATCCACTCAGCCAGCGGCCAGCAGGCCACGCGGGCGTTGCTCAGGCTGACAGCTCCTGAACCTTCCTGCCCTCGACCATCGCAGCACCTGCAGCGCCATTTCCGTTGCAGTGCCATCCACCGCCAGAGGCTGTCCACGCCCACTCGTTTTGTGCTTCGCACAAATTTGTCGACATAACTTACAAATTCGCCGGAATTGGTGCGACGGTCAGCCTGAAAGCCGCACTACACCGGGCGCGGCATGGCCGTTGCTTGCCACTGCCGGTCATGCGCCCTTGGGCTGGAAGGCGCGCATCACGGCCAGGCTCCGTCAGAGAGCCGAATGTAGGGGCGATTGCGGCACCGCCTTTCGTGACCGCACATCTGGAGGAAGACAATGAAGCATTCCGTACGAGCATTCGTGTGCACCTGCTCGGCCGCATTCGCGCTGCTGCAGGCAGCACCTTCGCAGGCAGCCTGGTATCACTTCTCGCAAGGCGGGTTCAGCGGCGGCGGCACCATCACCGGCACCTTCGACGCAGAAGACCTGGACGGCAACGGCCAGATCTCTTCGTGGGCAGGCGAAGTCAGCACCTTCACGCTGTCCTTCTCCGGCGACTCGGTCGTGGGTCCGTTCACCCACAGCTTCAGCGACCTGTTCGGCCTGATCTATGACCTGGGCAGCGGCTTCCTGGGCGATGGCCTCGACGGTGACGGCGAAGGCATTGCCAGTAACTACCAGAATGCCTTTGGCATCGAGTACATCAGCGGCCAGAGCTTCTTCCTGCCGTATCTGGGCAGCGTGACCGACCTGGCCACCGGTGCCATCAGCACCACGGACACGCTGGTGAGCGTCACGCAGGTTCCAGAACCGGGCTCACTGGCACTGGCACTCGCGGGCATCGCGTTGCTGGCAACGCGCGCACGCCGCAAGGCCTGATCCGCAGCCGGTCGAAGACACCACGACGGGTCCATACCCGTCGGCACACCATTCCTGGAGACTCGCATGAACATTCGTATCAATCGCGAATGGCTTCCGCTCGCCCTCGCGGCGGCAGCCCTGCTCGCAGCACCCACGGCGCAAGCCCAGACGTCCCGCCCCTGCAATGCCTGGACCAATTCCAAGCCCTCGTCGCTGGGCGCTGACGGCTGGGCCTCCGTCGACGGTCCGGTCACCGGCGGTTGCGGCGCGATGCCCGCCAAGATCTACAACGTGTTCAACCGCAGCCAGCTGGTCAACGCACTGACCGGCGGCAACCCCTCGGCGATCATTCCCGACCCGACACCGAAGATCATCTACATCAACGGCACCATCGACCTGAACGTCGACGACAACAACGTGCCGCTGCGTGAAGAGGACTACATGGCCCGCTGCAACTACACCGGGCATACCACCTTCTACGATCCGGTCACCGGGGACCAGACCGGTAGCGGCGGTTTCTTCGGCGCCTACAAGGCCGCCTACGATCCCAACACCTGGCTGATGCAGTCGCTGGATCCGGCCGACAACCGCCCGCCGGTACTCAGCGGCCCGCTGGAAGACGCCCGCATGTGCTTCACCGAAGAGCAGATGAAGCGCGTGCTGATCCGCGTCGGTTCCAACACCTCGCTGATCGGCAAGTCCGGCACCAACCCGAAGATCATCAACGGCAACCTGCAACTGGGTTACCTGCGCACCGCGAACCTGGGCCAGAACTACGAGGCCGAGAACATCGTCATCCGCAACATCACCTTCGCGGACTCCTTCGACATGTTCCCCGGCTGGGATCCGAAGGACTCGTTCAGCATCACGATCACCAACACCAACGGTTGCCAGGCCACCTACGACGCCGCCAACAACGCCGGCCCGCATCGCTGCACCGCGCGCGGCGGTCGCTGGAACTCGGAGTACGACAATATCTCGGTGGAGAACGCGAAGCGCGTGTGGGTCGACGGCAACACCTTCACCGACGAGCCGCGCACCGACAAGCTCTACCCGCCGGTTTTCGCCGCACCCTTCAACGAAGCCACGCAGAAAGTGCAGCACCATGACGGCCAGGTGGACGTGACCGTGGGCGGCACCAAGGTGACGATGTCGTACAACGTGTTCCGCACGCACGACAAGACCAACCTGCTCGGCGGCTCCGACACGGCCAGCGCGCAGACCGGTTACGGCCCGGGCAAGATCGACGTGACCTTCCACCACAACTACTGGCTGAACACCGTGCAGCGCATGCCGCGCGTGCGCTTCGGCCGGGTGCACGTCTACAACAACTTCTACGACGTGGACTGGCGCTCGTCTGCGGACTACCGCCTGGGCGAGACCTGGACGGTGGGCACCGCAGCCAAGCTGTTCGCCGAGAACAACGTGCTGGACGTGCGCAACACCAGCCTCGTGCAATCGTCGAAGATCGGTGGCTACAGCTCCAGCACCAGCAACCGCAACCGTTGTACCGCGGCAGGCTTCACGCTGGCCGAGTGCGGTACCTACTTCTATGACACGGGCACCATCGTGACTACCATCAACGGTGCCACGGTGACCACCCAGCTGCAGGACATCTACGCGGCCGTGCTGGTCAAGCAACAGTCCAGCGGCAGCAATGCCCCGCTGACCAAGCTGGACCCGAACGACCCTGCCGTGTTCTGGAAGCCCAGCCTGAGCTACGCCTACTCGCTGCTGCCGGTGTCGACCGCAGCCGAGCAGGCAGCGCTGCGCAGCTTCGTCGTCAGCAAGGCCGGTGCCGGCAAGCTGTAATCCGCAACAGCTCCACCATGAAAGCCCGGTCCCCGGACCGGGCTTTTTCTTTGCTACTGCGGGCGTAAACCGCTACAGACCGGGCTCCACTTCAGTCCGCCGCCCTCACCCTCAGGCCCCTCAGACGATTGCCCCGGAAGGAACCAAGGCCGGACGTATGACGTCCACCGCCTTTCCGCGCCCGTCCAGGAGTACGCCAATGTCCGGTTTTCACGACTGGTGCCACATCTACGTTCCGATCGCCTTCGATAGCGATTGCCGCTTCACGGTGGCGGGAAACAAGGTTGTCGTGACCTGGCCGGCGAACGAGGGAGAGCGGCTGGAACCACGGGAAGAAGTGCTGCTCGAGTTCGATGAAAGCACGGTGCAGCGCCTGAACGCGACCGATGACGTGACCTCGTACGAAGCGCAGCAAGCTTTCATGGAAGGTTTTCCGGATCTGCACAACGAGGGGCCGAGCAGCAGCGACTCCGATCTGCGGCGCCCGCACTGAAACGGCCGCGGGCGATCACCCGCATGGGGCCATGCCCGCGCGAGGGCACTGCGCACTCGGCCTCCGGGCCCCACTGCGACCAGCCGCGCCTCAATCGATGTAGCGACGGGCAAGCAAGGCTTCCGCGCGCAGGGCTTCGGCCCTGTCACCCTGCCCCAGCCGGTCCAGGTCGGCTGCCACGCATTCACGCTCACTGACCTCGGCCTGCAGGATCTCGCGAACGCGGGCAGCGTCGAGCAGCAGCCTTGCCACCTCGGCGGATCCGCTGCTGAAGTCGTGCGCGGTGTAGCGGCTGTCGGCAGCGTCGAGGGGCGGCGCCTCGGCGTTGTCGATCACCGCAATCAACGCACGCAGCAGCGCAGCCTCCTGCGAGCGCCGCGCCTTCATCGCGGCCCGCAGATCACTGCGCAAGCGGTCCTTCATGCTGCGTCCCGCGTCCTGCATCTCAAGCTCCTTCGATGGGGCGATCAGCGCCCCATCCGTTTCTTCCAGTCCGGGTACTCCTCCGCCACCAGCTTCGCCGGCCACACGCCGTACCACGCGTACCCGGTGCGACGCTCGTGGGTGATGTCGGCGTACTTCGTGACGCGGATGCCGTCGCGGTTGGCCAGCACCACGCTGTTGTCCTTCACGTCGTAGAAGCGCGCCCATAGCAGCGGTGCGGTCGGGTCCTGCACCAGCAAGCGGTCGGTGGTGGCGGTGTGGAATTCATACTTCACCGGCTTGTCGAGCTTCACGGTCTCGATCTTCCAGCCACGCAGCGCAGAGCGGTCGAACCAGGCCATGGCGCCATCGATGGCGCGGATGACTTCCGGCGACGGGTTCGGGATACCCATCAGGTAGCGCACCATCTCCACGCTTTCCTGCGACACCATCGCCGGCAATTCGAAGCTGCGGCCCTGCGCAGCTTGCAAGGTATCCGGGTGGTACTGGCCTGCCCAGCCGGCCGGCTGGCCGTTCTGCACTACCTGCAGCTTCAGCACGCACGCGTCACCTTTCTGCAGCGCCACGCGGGCACGTTCGCGCGTGGCCGCGTCCATGAAGCCGAAGGGCTCGCTGCCTTCGGCCACCTTGCGGAGCATGCGCAACACGCCAGAGGTCACTTCGTCGGCCATGGTGATGTAGCCGTGATACGGAATGTCGCTGGGCACCGTGTGCGGCCAGCCACCGCACTGCCTGTGCTGGTTGGCCAGGGTGTAGTCGAGGCCTTTCAATGCCGCTGCGCGGTAGCGCTCGTCCTTCGTTTGCAGGTAGACCGCCGACAGGTACTCGATCTGCGAGTAAACGTTGCGGTTGTCGAAGCTGCCCTTGGGCTGCACGCGCTCGGCGACGAATTCCGCGCGATCGCCCAGCGACACGATGCGCGTCGGGTCGCGGTTCTCCACCCAGCCACCGTTGTTGCGCTGGTACAGCAACAGGTTGTCAGCGATCTCCACGATCTGCGCCGGCTCGTACTTCGCGTAGTCGTTGCCGTTGCGGTCACGCCAGTGCTTGATGCCGTCGGAGAAGCCTTCGAGCGGAATGGCCTTGTAGCCCCCGGGCGGTGGCGCGGCGCGCGTCACCGGCGCCTGCTCCTGCGTACTGCTGCAGGCCCCCAGGACCAGACCCAGGATCATCGCTGCCGTCATCCTGACGACGACTCCAGTCACTCGCTGCCGCATACCTCTCTCCTCGTCTCCTGTGCGCCAGCATGTCTGGCGTTCTTTTCTCTCGATGGCCGCCGCCTCGCAGCCGACCCGGTCCGATGATAGACCGCAGCGCCGTCTGCCTGCTGTCCTACACGCTGCTTCCGTTCGTCCTACAACGGGATAGGACGCCCCCGATCCAGCGTCCCGGCCCTGCCACGTAGCCTGTGCGGAACCGGAAGACAGCCACCAGAAGCTGCCTTCCATCATCGGAGCAGCGCACAGAGGAGGCAGCACAAATGAACAGGGATCAGGTCTTGGGTCGTGCAAACCACTTCACCGGCAAGGTCAAAGAAGCCACTGGCTGGCTGCTCGGTAACAGCGGCATGCAGGTGCGCGGCCGCGCCGACCAGATTGCCGGCCAGGCGCGTGCCGCCATTGGTGACGCCGAGCAACGCCTGAAACTGCGCCTGCGAGCGCTGTAGGCCTGCCGCCTGGCAGACCTTCGACACCTGCAAGAGGAAGCCCCCCATGCCGACGCGCAGCTCCGCAGACCTGATCGTCCTCAAGGCCTACGTGGCAGCCGCCACCGTGCCGCCGGACATCCCGCCCAGCTCACCGGCACCTGTGCCGCCGATTCCGCCCATGCCCGGCCCCGACCCGGATCCTGCGCCCATGCATGATCCGGAGCCCGGCGAGCCGGCGCCGGTGGATCCGGAACCGCCGCTGGTAGACCCCGCCGTTCCCACCGCGCCGCGCCCCATCGTCGTGATGCAGCGCTGCTGGCTCCTGCAGTGACGGAGGCGCCATGCAGAACGCTCTGGCCAGCGCCGGCACCGCTGCCCCGGACCAATCCATCCTCGCAGCAGAAGTAACCCTCCCGGCTTCAACCACTGTGGACGATCAGCCACAGGTCAAGCACGCGGCGCGGCCACGCCACGTCACGGTAGACCTGCAGCGCTACGACATCGACTGCGAACTGGTCTACGAGGTGCAGGGCCCGACCCACTTCGTATTCCAGCTGCAGCCCGCACGCCACCCGGGCCAGACGGTGCTGGCGGAGAGCTTCGAGACCTCGCCCGATCTGCCGGTGCGCGCCTATGAACATACCGACGGTAACCGCTTCCTGCGCGTCGATGCGCCAGCAGGCAAAGTGAGTTTCCGCCATCGCGCCAGCGTGGAACTGGAGCCGCTGCTGGTGCCGGCCACCTTGCCGGAAGTGCCGGTCAGCGACCTGCCCGACGATGTGATGCACTACATCAACACCACCCGCTATTGCGAATCGGACCTGCTGTGCCGGGCCGCGATGCGCGAGTTCAGCCACATCACGCCGGGCCTGCCGCGCGTGCAGGCCATCACCGAATGGATCCGCCAGAACATCGAGTACCTGCCGGGTTCGTCCAGTTCCATCACCACGGCGCGCGACGTGTACGTCAACCGCGCCGGCGTGTGCCGCGACTTCGCGCACCTGGGCATCGCCTTCTGCCGCGCACTCAACATTCCGGCACGCTTCGTCGTCGGCTACGTGCAGTTCAGCGAACCGCCGCCGGACTTCCACGCCATCTTCGAAGCCTGGCTGGGCGACCGCTGGGTGCTGTTCGATCCGACCGGCATGGCCCCGGTCGACCGCCTGGTGCGCGTGGCGACCGGGCGCGACGCGAAGGACGTGGCCTTCGCCACGCTCTTCGGCCCGGCCGTCATGGTGTCCATGCGGCCCGACATCTGCGAAGCAAATGTCGAGGAGGCCGGTTCGCCCGCCGACGCCGTATCCGATGCGGCGACCAGTTCGGCGAGCGCCTCGACGACCACCTCGATGACCGCATCGACGATCCCGTCGGCAACCACCCCGACAACGGGCGTGGCCGCCAGCCCGCTGCCGCCGCAGCCCGCAGTGTCACCCTGCGCTCCCCCGCCATCCGGCAAACCCGTCAGTGCCTGTGCCTGAGAACATCGACATGCGCATGCCCGCCACACAAGAGTCCAGCAGCGCCGCCGCCCCGACGCTGCCTACCCGCGCCTACCGCTGCGACTGCGGCGCCCCGCTGTTCTTCCGCAACAGCCATTGCCTGCAATGCGACCGGCCGCTGGGCTACGACAGCGACTGCGCGCGCCTGCTCACGCTGGTGCCCGGCCCCGCCGAGGGACTGTGGTACGCAGCGGGCGAGCCGGAACACGTCCTCTACCGTCGCTGCGACAACATCGACACCGCGGCGGCCTGCAACTGGCTGGTCGTAGTGGACGACAGTGACCCGCCCTCCGACAGCCCCTGTCTGTGCGCAGCCTGCCGGCTGAACCGCGTCATCCCCGACCTGTCGGTCCCCGACAACGCGATCCTGTGGGGCCGCATCGAGCTGGCGAAACGCCGGCTGGTGTCCGCGCTCATCACGCTGGGCTTGCCGGTCGCCTCACGCGTCGGTGAAGACCCCGAGCGCGGTCTGGCCTTCGACTTCCTGCAGTCACCGCCGGAAGGTCCGCCGGTCGTTACCGGCCATGATGAAGGCATCATCACCATCGACATCGACGAGGCTGACGACGCACTGCGCGAGCAGCGCCGCGCCGCGCTGCGCGAGTCATACCGTACGCTGCTCGGGCATCTGCGCCACGAGACCGGCCACTACTACTGGTATCGCCTGGTGCAGCACGATCCGGCGTGGCTGGAGGGCTTCCGCCTGATTTTCGGCGACGAGCGTAGCGACTATGCCGAGTGCCTGCAGACCTATTACAACCTGGGCTGCCAGCCGGACTGGGCCACCCGCTACGTCAGCGCCTACGCCAGCAGCCATCCCTGGGAGGACTGGGCGGAAACCTGGGCGCACTACCTGCACATGGTGGACGCCGTCGGCACGGCCCAGAGTTTCGGCCTGCACGACGACAAGCTGGCCATCGAAGCCGCCCCGTTCCTGCCGGACACCCTGCAGGACGAGTCGGACCTCGGCCGCGACGACGTCAACGAAGATGCACGGCAAGCGGAGACCAACTCTTTCCTGGACCTGGTGAACACCTGGGTGCGACTCACCGCCGTGATGAACGAGCTATCACGCAGCATGGGCCAGGCCGATTTCTATCCCTTCGTACTGTCGCCGACCGCAGTGCGCAAGCTGTTCTTCGTGCACCGACTGGTCGTCGCGACATCGACAGGCAGCATTACAGACACCACACCTGCTGCTGCGGTGGAGAGCCAGGCGGCAGTGCCGCAAGCCATCGCACACGCTGCCTGATCCACGACCACCCAACACGCAACGCAAGTGAAAGAGGGCTGCCAATACGCAGCCCTCTCGCAGCCCTCTTTCACGTCACCCTGCTTGTTCGCCTGTATGCGCAGTCTGCCAAGGCCAGACCACCTCCTCGTCTTCTAACGCTCCGCCTGCGCCTTCACGCTGTGACCCGCAGGCCCGGCCGCAGAAGCGGCCTGACCCACGCGGCGGATGACGTCGCGGCAGCTCATCTCCTGCTCTTCGGACAAGTCCACCAACGGCAGGATGGCCGCTACCGGGGCCACCAGGCCCAGCGCAACGGCACTGCCCGCGCGCAGCGCGACCACGCCGGCGTTGATGGATACGGCCGGGTCCTCGAAGCTGCCCCGCACGTACAGCGGTGCGCGCAGAGAAAAGATGCGCAGCGACTTCTGCTCGGGCCGCAGTACGAGGTTGAAGCGCTCGCTCTTCATGTCGACCGTGCCATCCATGGTGACGAAAGCCTCTTCGGTATCCAGCAGGAAGCCGCGGGTGTCCACCACGCCTTTGTCGATGCCGAAGTCGCCCGCCAGGCAATTCATCTGCACCTGACGGTCACCGAACAGCCGCGTCAACACCACGTTTGCGACGTTGAGTCCGGCCGCCTCCAGCAGAAACTTGCTGAAGCTGCCCTCGGTGACCAGCACGCGCGCTTCGCCGTCAGCGCTACCGAGCAGGCTGGCCACGGAATTGCCCTGGGCTTCCATGGTGATCTGCCCGCCGAGCTGCCCGAAGCTGCCCTGCATGGATTCGACGGCGGGAAAGAGGCGTTTGATCTGCACACGACGCAGGCGGGTATCCAGCTTCGCTGCGATGGGCTTCTGCCGGCTGTCCAGCGTGATGTTGGATGCCACCGTTCCGCCCGCCACGCCGAAGTTCAGCGGCGCCAGGTTGAGCACGCCGTCGCGCAACACCACATGGGTGAACAGGTTGTCGATGGGCAGGTCCTCGTCGCGCAGGATGCGCTCGCCGGTGAACTTCACATCCGCGTCCATCTTGTCCCAGCGATCCACCTCGAAGGGTTCGGTGGGCAGCACCTTGCCGCGCTTGCGCGCCGTGGCGGCCGCCGGTGGCGCATCGCGTTTCGCTTGGCTAGCCGCGGAGTCGGCACCGATCAGTGGCGCGAGATCATCGAAACGCAACAACTTCGAACGCAACTCGCCCTTCAACAGCGGCCGCACCGGTCCGCCCTCGTAACGCAGGGTGCCACCAAGATCGCTGTTGCCCACGCGGCCGGTGAAGCCTTCGTAGGTCACGGCACCGCGTTTGCGGTCGATGGTGCCGTGCAACCGACCCTCGGTGCGGAAGGCGGAAGTGTCGGGAAGATTCACGCCGAGCAAGGGGTACAGGTGCGCCATGTTGGCACCCGCCAGCTTCAGGTTCATGTCCACGGCGGTAAGGTTGATCGGGTCGGCCAGCGTGCCGTCCACCGCGATGCTGGTCTTGCCGACATCCACCCTGCCTTCGACCGGGAAAGGCTCGTCGCGATCCTGGAGGGCCAACACGGCCCCGGTGCGGCCTTTGCCCTGCAGCGGCGCACCGTGATAGCGGCCCTTCACATCGAAGGCCAGTCCATAGGGTTGCTGCGAGGGGTCGTCGATGCTGCCGAAGTTGAGCGCCAGCTGCACGTCCTGGCGGGCGTCGTCCAGTTCCAGCTTGCCGCGCATCAGCACTACCTTCTCTACCTTCAGCGTCCAGCGTGAAGGCGCATCCTCATCGCCGTCGTCGCCGGCAGTGCGGAAGCTCCAGTTGTTGTCGCCATCGCGCAGACGCTGCAGCGACACCGCCGGATCATCCAGCGCGATCACTGCGAACACCAGTTCCTTGCGCAGCAGTGGCAGAGGCCGCAGCAGGAAGTGCAGGCTGCCCGCGTGAGCGAACTGCGGCGCAGTCCCCCACATGGTGTTGGCCACGTACACGTCCTGTGCATGCAGGCGCGGCAGCGGCACCCAGCGCGCCCAGCCGGTCTGCTCCGCCTCGGGGCGATGGAAGCTGAGGCGCAGATCGCCGCGGATTTCCACCGTGCGACCGATGGCTTCGCTCGCGCGTTCGCCGATCCAGCCTCGCGCGCGGTTCCAGTCGAAGGTCAGGGCGATGATGACCAGTGCGGTCAACATCACGAGCAGGCCCAGCAGGAACCATGCTGTCACGCGCAGCGCCGTGCGGCCGGCACGCGGCACATGCAGGGCTGCGGCTTTCGTTGAGGGGTTCATCAGCCCTCTCCTTTATCCGGCGTTCCTGGCGACATCCGTCGCATACACCGCTGCATGTTTCCTGCCTTCACATCGCCAGACCCTGAAGGCACGACGCCGGCCGACCCGTGACAGGGCCGGCCGGCGCAGGCGGGATGCAGCCGGGTTGCGGGGGATTTCCCTGCGACTGGCGGCATCAACGGCGCGAGATCAAGGCGCCTGCCAGCAGACCGATGAGGCCGGCCGCGGCGACCGAACGCCACGGATTCGCCGTAATGGTCGACTCCGCGTAGTCACGGGCATACACGGCGTTCTGGCGTGCGTACTGGCCGAGATCACCCGCCACCAGGCGCACGTCTTCGTAGACGCGACCGGCAGAGCCACGGGCAGAGTCCAGCGACTCACGCATGTGCTGACGCAATTGGGCACGGTGCTCGTCGAACTCGCGGCCCAGACGATAGACGCCGGGTTGCTCGTACGGATCTTCCGGCAACTCGGCGCGGTTGCTGATCACGGTCTTGCGGAAGTCCTGCGCCACCGCGGGCTTGCTGGCCTCGCGACGGATGTCGGCGGCAGTGGCCGGACGTTGCGCAGTGCCTTCCTGGAAGCCGTCCGGCACCGGGGTCGGGGTGGCGGTAAGCGGCGTGGGGTTGGGGGCATTGAGGGGAGAATTCATGATGGGACTCCTTCAGTTGGTGGGTGCGGAACTGCTGCGTGTGGTGCGGTTCTGGCACTAGGTGCCCATGCGCACTGCGCGGACTGTCTGCCATACCCGCCATGACCCCGCTGGGGCTTGCGGATCGCGGAGCAGCCTTGCGTAGCCGCGTGGAAACAATCGTATGAAATTCCCCTTCCGCGAGGCGTCGGAAGACACGGATCGGGCTGTGGGATATGTCCTGCACCCCGGCCCTGCACCGGCTCTGCCACCCGCCCTGCAGCCGGTTCCGCACACGTCCCCGGCCCACCGCCGTTCGCCTGTCCTGTGCAAGCCCCTCGGCGTCAAGGTTTGACGCTACCCGGCCAAACCCGGATCATTTCGCCCGTGCGCGATGTCCCCGGGCAATATCTGCCGCCCGGTTCTAGTGAAGGTTCCCCCCGATGACGATGTGTTCCACCGCCAGCGCCCCGCGCCTGGCAACGTCCGCCCCCGCCTGGACCACTGCCCAGGTCGCCGAGCTTTTCTCCCTGCCGTTCAATGACCTGCTGTTCCGTGCGCAGCAGGTGCACCGCGAGCATTTCGACCCCAACGCGATCCAGCGCTCCACGCTGCTGTCGATCAAGACCGGCGGCTGCTCGGAAGACTGCGGTTACTGCTCGCAGGCCAAGCGCTACAGCACCGGCCTGGAAAGCCAGGCCCTGATGCCGCTGGATGAAGTGCTGGAAAAGGCGAAGCTCGCCAAGGCCAACGGCTCCAGCCGCTTCTGCATGGGCGCCGCCTGGCGCGGCCCCAAGGACCGTGACCTCGAGCCGGTGATCGAGATGGTCAAGGAAGTGAAGGCGCTGGGCCTGGAAACCTGCGTCACGCTGGGCATGCTGCGCGAAGGCCAGGCCGAGAAGCTGAAGGATGCCGGCCTCGACTTCTACAACCACAACATCGACACCGCGGCCGAGTTCTATGCCGAGGTCATCACCACCCACTCGCAGGAAGACCGCTTCGACACCATCGCCTCGGTGCGCGACGCCGGCATCAACGTGTGCTCCGGCGGCATCGTCGGCATGGGTGAATCGCGCCGTGCGCGTGCCGCGCTGATCGGCCAGCTGGCCAGCATGGAGCCGCCGCCGCAATCGGTGCCGATCAACAACCTGGTGCGCGTGGAAGGCACGCCGATGGCGGAGCTGCCGCCGATCGATCCCTTCGAGTTCGTGCGTACCATCGCCTGCGCGCGCATCACCATGCCGAAAAGCTACGTGCGCCTGTCCGCAGGCCGCCAGGAGATGAGCGACGAGCTGCAGGCCATGTGTTTCCTGGCCGGCGCCAACTCCATCTTCTACGGCGACAAGCTGCTGACTACCGGCAACCCGGACGTGGAACGCGACGTTGCGCTGTTCGCGCGTCTGGGACTGAAGTCGGTCTGACGCCGCGGATTGACGCCATTGTTCACCTGAACGCCGGGCTGCAATGAGTGACTTCGCCCTCGACGGCGCGCAGCTGCGCCGTCGCCTGCAACGTGGCGCCGCCACCGTGCGGGCCGGCAACTTCCTCGCTCGCGAAACGGCCAGTCGCATGGCCGAGCGTCTGGACCTGCTGCGCAACCAGCCCCAGCGCATCCTCGATCTCGGCTGCGGCACCGGCGATGACCTCGCGCTGCTGGCGGCGCGCTACCCGGAAGCCCAGTGCATCGGCATCGACTTCGCGCCCACAGTGTTGAGCCAGGCTCGACCGGCGCGCAGCTTGGCCGACCGCCTGTTGCGCCGCGCCCGCGGCCCGGCCCTGCTGTGCGCGGATGCCACTGCCCTGCCGCTGGCGCGCAGCAGCGTTCAGATGCTGTGGAGCAACCTGCTTCTACCTTCGTTCGCGGACCCGCTGCCGGCCTTCCGTGAAATGCACCGGGTGCTGGCCGTCGAAGGCGTGCTGATGTTCGCCACGCTCGGCCCCGATACCTTGCGCGAGCTGCGCGATGTCATGCCTGCCACGCACGGCGAGCGCGTCCACCGCTTCATCGACATGCACGATCTGGGCGACACCCTGGTCGCAGCAGGCTTCGGCGAACCCGTAATGGACATGGAGCGCCTGACCCTCACCTACACCCGGTTCGACGACCTGCTGCGCGACCTGCGCCAAGCTGCTGCCACCAACGTCGCGACGACACGTCCGCGTGGTCTGTCCGGCAAGGCCGGCTGGCAACAGGCCCGCGCGGCATACGAGAAACTGCGCGTCGACGGCCGCCTGCCCGCCACCATCGAGCTGGTGTTCGGCCATGCCTGGAAGGCCGCACCGAAAACCATGGAAGACGGCCGCGCGGTGATCCGCTTCGAGCGCGAACGGCGACCGCTGCGCGGCTGATACGGCAGACCATCCCCATCCATGCGCACCGTCTGGCTGTTCGATCTCGACAACACCCTGCACGACGCCTCGGCGCACATCTTTCCGCACATCAACCGGTCGATGACCGAGTACCTCGCCTGCCACCTCGATCTGTCGGAGGCGGAGGCCAATGCGCTGCGCATGCAGTACTGGCTGCGCTACGGCGCCACCCTGCGCGGCCTGATGCGACATCACCGCCACTGTGACCCACGCCACTTCCTGCGCGACACGCACACCTTCGAAGACCTGCCCGGCATGCTGGTGGCGGAGCGTCGCATGCGCGCCTGGCTGCGCCGGCTGCCGGGACGCAAGGTGGTGTTCTCCAACTCGCCGCGCAAGTATGCGAACGAGGTGGTGCGCCTGCTGGGCATCGCACCCTTCATCGAGCGCGTGATCGGCGTGGAAGACCTCGCCTTCCAGCCCAAGCCGCAACGTCTGGCCTATCAACGCGTGCTGCGCGCAGTGAAGGTGCCGGCGGCGCGTTGCGTGATGGTGGAAGACACGCTGGACAACCTGCGTGTTGCCAGACAACTCGGCATGCGCACCGTGTGGATCAGCCGTCGTAGCGGCCGCCCGGCCTTCGTCGACCGGCATG
The DNA here is from genome assembly GCA_031119205.1 of Moraxellaceae bacterium. GTDB lineage: Bacteria > Pseudomonadota > Gammaproteobacteria > Burkholderiales > Rhodocyclaceae > Uliginosibacterium. Next base: position 18,725 of record JAVHYF010000035.1, read on the forward strand.
TGCGCTCCGTCTGCAGCCTGCGTGGCTGGCAGCGCTGAGCAGGCGCTGGCGCGGCTTGGCGGGTCATGCGCAATCCGGGCTAGAATCCTCGCCGCAACGTCCGCTCCGCGGGCGTGACGAATCCGACAAGCTGCTCCGCAGCCACACCCTGCGACGCGCAGCGGCGAGACATACTGACCACATGGCACGCAAGCCCCGCTCGCTTTTCCAGACGATTGCGCAGCACCTGCCCATCCTGGCATTGATGCTCGCCACGCTGGCCGCCATGCCGGCCCTCGCACTGCCCGGACTCGATCCGGATTTCACCGACGCCCCGCCTTCCAGCGAACAGCTGCCGCCGCCCGATGTTGCCGGCGCCCTGACGCCTGACCGCACGCGCCTGCAACTCGCGCCCGCCTTGCCCACCGATCCGGTCGACCCGGTTGCCATGCCCGCGGCCATACCGACCAGCGAGGAGCCGGACAGTGCGACGCCGGTGCTGTCCGCGCAGTCACTCAGCCTGTCCCCGCTGGGCATCGCATTGCTGCTGATCGTCTGCGCAGTGCTGGCACGACGTGCCTACCAGTGGTGGATGGTGCTCAACCAGCGCCGCCGTATCGACCAACCGGACTGGACCGCACTGCGCACTGCCGACTGGCCGGTCGTCACCCTGCTGGTGGTCGCGCGCGAAGTCGGCACCGCCATCGAGCCGCTGGTGGAATACCTGCTGACCATGGACTATCCGCCGGAGCGCCTGCGTATCCGCCCCACCGGCCAGTTCACCACGGCCCAGCGCGGCGCCGTTGCAGCCCTGCTGGCACGCCACCCCGGGCGCGTACTGCCGACCGCCGACCGACCGCTGGATGGCATCCGCGAGGCCGACACCGACATCGTGCTGATCCTGCGCGCCGAATGGACGCCGGACCGCAACTTCGTGCGCCAGGCAGTAGCGCCCTTCTTCGATCCTTCCGTGGGTGCCGTACTGGCACCGCTGGACCCGGTGGTGGACGGCCACCCCTACACGCGACTGCGCCAGTTGTCGCGTGCCGCCTGGGCGCGCATCGTCGCCCCCTGGCTGGCCCGCGCCAATCTGCCGGCGCTGGGCGACACCCTGCTGTTCGGCGTGCGCCGCAGTGCCGTGGCCGCCGCCGGCGGATGGCGCCAGACCACCAACGAGCGCTGTGCCGATCTCGTCTGGCGCCTGTGCGCCGAGGGCTGGCACAGCGCCTGCCAGACCGCGCTGTGGGTCAGCGGCAAGCAACGCGATCCGCAAGTCGCCCTGCTCCCCGGCCTGTTCGTGCAGCTACCCGCGCTGCTCGGCTCGCAGCGTATCGCCTGGCGACAGAAAGGCCGCCTGCTTGGCTACACCGTAGCACGTGCCAGCCGCCACCTGGCCGGCCTGGGCATCCTGCTGGCTGTCATCGAATATGCCAGCGGCAATGCGCTGCTGGCCGGACTGGCGCTGTGCCTCCTGCTGATGGAAGCGCTGGCCGGCCAGAGCCTCACCCTGCTGGCCGCTGGCGCACAGGCCAGCCAGCGCAGCACCCAGGTCAGCCTGCTGCCCCTCGCCTTGCTGCGCCTTGCCGGAGTCGGTCATGCCCTCCACTGAGCTCGCCCGAATCGGTTGGCCATTCGGTTGGCCACTTGGCTGGCAGATCGCACTGCTGCTGGGTGGTTCGCTGCTACTGGCGCTGCTGCTACGACCCGCGCGTCGTGAGTGGCTGCGCGAGCAGGACGACCAGAGCTTGCCCGTCCCGCGCCACGAAGATCGCATCGACACGCTGCGCACCATGGCCACACAGGAGTTCAGCGACATGCTGCAGCGTGTCCGCGACAATGGCGGCGTCATGCGCGGCATCGATGCCGACGGCGAACCGGTGCTGGTGCTCGGCAGCAAGCAGGACCTGGCCAGCCAGATCGAACCCGGCACCCGCCGCATCGGCTTCGGCGTGCTGACCAGCCAGCGCCTCGACATTCCCGGCGAGCTGGTGTGCGAGCGCGACCTGTTCGCCGAAGGCCGCGCCAGCGTGGCGCAGAACGCCATCGTGCGCAGCCTGCTGAGCCTGCGCGATGTCGCCATCGGCGTGCGCGCGCGCGTCACCGGGCGCGTCCATGCCGACGGCCGCCTCGACGTCGCCGAGGGCGCCTGGCTGCACGGCGAGGCCTCGGCCGGCCAGGCATTGGCCCTGGCGCGCCGCACCCGCTTCGTTCGCCTCCACGCGCCGGTCATCGAATTCGGCACGCGCGATTCACCGGCCGCCCGACAGCAGGGCAACCTGCCGGAATTCGTGCCTGCCGACGCGCAGCACGACGCCGCCAACCGCCGCTTCATCGTGCACGGCGATCTCGTCGTTCCGGCCGGCCACCGCGTAAGTGCCGACCTGATCGTGGGCGGTCGCCTGCAGGTCCACGAGAACTGTGTCGTCAGCGGCAGCCTGCGTGCCGACCGTAGCGTGCGCCTTGGACAAGGCGTACAGGTGGAAGGCGGCATCGTCAGCCCCTCCGATATCCGCATCGCCGACAACTGCCGCATAGATGGCCCGGTGATGGCCGGCACCCGCCTGATCGTCGGTGCAGGCTGCGTGCTGGGCACCCGTGCAGAACCCGTGAGCGTCAGTGCGGCGCGCATGCGCATCGCCACCGGCAGCCTGATCTACGGCTTCGTTTCCGCGCGGCAGGCAGGTCAGGTGGTTGCACCACAGGACCTGCAGGCATGACAACCAGGAGCGATCCGTCGCAATGAGCACGCGTGCCGCCCCCTCCCTGCGTCGTAGCCTGACGCGCGCCCTGCTCCACGGCCTGGCCATGCTGTCGCTGGTGGCCGTGCTGCAAGGCAGCCTGCAGGCCGTGTGGGCCTGGCTGCTGCAGGCCGGCGTGGCGTTGCTGGGCCTGCAGGCCACGGTGCAATCCGGCCACCTCGACCTGCTTGCCGGCCTGCACCTGCCGGTCGTGGCCATAGACGCCGGGCTGCCTTCCCCGCATGGCTGGGCCTTTGCACTGCATGGCCTGATCCTCGCCGGCACGGCAAGCACGGCCTGGCTGGTTCGCCATACGAGGGAACGCCTTGCCCGCGCTTTGTGGGCAATCGCCTTGCTGTACGCCGTCGCCCTCGCCGGCTGGCTGTGGGCCCCACAAGCCAGTGCGCATTCCCTGCTGGATCACACGCGCACGCTCTGCGGCATCATCGTGGCCTTGCTGTTCCTGCTGCCGCTGCCGCTGTGTGCGAGCCTCGCGGCCCTGGGCTTCAGCGCTGGCGGGCTGTGGCGCGTCATGGCGCGCATCGCGCTGGCCCTGATCGTGCTGCTGCCGCTGCAGTTGCTCAGCCATGCCGTCATCGCCAGCCACCTGTCGGCAAATGCGCTGCCTGCACTGTTCCTGCTGGGCGGGCCGCTGGCTGACGTGTTCGTGCTGCTGGCCATGTTCGGCGCCAGTTTCGCCGCCACTGCACCGCCGCCCGAGCGGCGGCAGCTTGCGCGCCTGCGCTACGAAGAACACCACTGAGACACCGAGGCCCGTAGATGACCACCCCGGAGCGCCCACCGGAAATCCTCGCGAGCCGCTTCCCGCGCCCGGGCAGGGTCGAGCGCATCCTGCTCCGTCCCGAGCGCCGCACTGCCGTCGTCGAGGTGCCCGAGGTACATGCCGAAGCAGATGTCGGCCTGGCCGGCGATCGCCAACGCGGCGGCAAGCGCCAGGTCTCCCTGATCCAGGCGGAGCATCTGCCCGTGATCGCAGCGCTGAGCGGACGCGACAGCGTCGACGCTGCCCTGCTGCGACGCAACCTCGTGATCTCCGGACTCAACCTGATTGCCGCGCGGGCGCTGTTCCCGCAGCAAGTGCTGCGCCTGCGCATCGGCGGCGCGCTGATCGAGATCCACGCCGACTGCGAGCCCTGCTCGCGCATGGAGGACGTGCTGGGTCCGGGCGGTTATAACGCCATGCGTGGTCACGGCGGCATGGTGGCCCGCATCATCGGAAGCGGCCTTGTCAGACGCGGAGACGCGGTTTACGCCGTCTCCGGCGATGAAGTTCCCCAATCAGATCCATAACTTCCCTGCCATGGGGGGTTTTGCTAGGATGCACGCCACTCCCGACCGGCCGGCTCCCCCGCTGTGGCTCATGGACGGGGCCAACACGCAACGCGAGGAATCATGAGCGAACATATCAACCACGTTACCGACGCCAGCTTCGACAGCGACGTCCTGCAATCGCAAACCCCTGTCCTGCTCGACTACTGGGCGGAATGGTGCGGCCCCTGCAAGATGATTGCGCCGATCCTGGACGACGTGGCCAAGGAATACGCCGGCAAGCTGAAGGTTGCCAAGCTGAACATCGACGAGAACCAGGACACGCCTGCCAAGTTCGGCATCCGTGGCATCCCCACCCTGATGCTGTTCAAGGGTGGCAACGTCGAGGCCACCAAGGTCGGCGCCCTGTCCAAGTCCCAGCTGACGGCTTTCCTGGACAGCCACCTGTAATAGACCTCATGCGGCGCGTGCGGATTGCCCAAAATCCCGCACACGCCGCATTGACAGGCCCGAACGGGCCGCGTTAGAGTCCAAGCCAGTCCCCTGCCGCGCACGTCCCACGACGTTTCCAGCGCCTGCAGTCAGAATTTCCCCCATCCCCTCTGTCCCCGGCCTAGCGCCACTTCTGTTCGTCCACTCTTCCCCAGGGTTCGTCCATGCATCTCTCAGAGCTCAAGTCTCTGCACGTCAGCCAGCTCCTCGAAATGGCCACCACCAACGAGATCGAGGGTGCCAACCGACTGCGCAAACAGGAACTCGTTTTCGCGCTGCTGAAGAACCGGGCCAAGAAGGGCGAGCCGATCTTCGGTGACGGTGTGCTGGAAGTGCTGCCGGACGGTTTCGGCTTCCTGCGCTCACCGGACACCTCGTACCTGGCCAGCACGGACGACATCTATGTATCGCCCTCGCAGGTGCGCCGCTTCAACCTGCACACCGGCGACACCATCGAAGGCGAGATCCGCATCCCCAAGGATGGCGAGCGTTACTTCGCACTGGTGAAGGTGGACAAGGTCAACAACGGCTCGCCTGAAGCGTCCAAGACCAAGATCCTCTTCGAGAACCTGACGCCGCTGCACCCGAACGAGCCGCTGAAGCTCGAACGCGACATCCGCGCCGAAGAGAACGTCACCTCCCGCGTGATCGACATGATCGCCCCCATCGGCAAGGGCCAGCGCGGCCTGCTGGTGGCGCCGCCGAAATCCGGCAAGACGGTGATGCTGCAGAACATCGCGCACGCCATCACCGCCAACCATCCGGACGTGGTGCTGATCGTCATGCTGATCGACGAGCGCCCGGAAGAAGTGACCGAAATGCAGCGCTCCGTGCGCGGCGAAGTGGTCGCCTCCACCTTCGACGAGCCGGCCACCCGCCACGTGCAGGTCGCCGAAATGGTCATCGAGAAGGCCAAACGCCTGGTCGAGCACAAGAAGGACGTAGTGATCCTGCTCGACTCGCTGACCCGCCTGGCCCGCGCCTACAACACCGTTGTGCCGGCTTCCGGCAAGGTGCTGACCGGTGGTGTGGACGCCAACGCCCTGCAGAAGCCCAAGCGCTTCTTCGGCGCCGCCCGCAACATCGAGGAAGGCGGCTCGCTGACCATCATCGCCACCGCCCTGATCGACACCGGCAGCCGCATGGACGACGTGATCTACGAAGAATTCAAGGGCACCGGCAACATGGAAATCCACCTCGACCGGCGCATGGCCGAGAAGCGGATCTACCCTGCCATCAACGTGAACCCGTCCGGCACCCGCCGCGAAGAGTTGCTGCTGGAGCCCGCCGTGCTGCAGAAGGTCTGGGTCCTGCGCAAGCTGCTGTACAACATGGACGATCTGGCCGCCATGGACTTCCTGCTCGACAAGGTCAAGCAGACCAAGTCCAACGCAGAGTTCTTCGACGCGATGCGTCGCTGACACACCCCGCTTTACGCGCAAATGCCCGGGCTTGAGCTAGGCGGCATTTGCTGCAATAATCGCGGTCTTTGAATTTTTGGGCGATCACACCCGTCGCCCGCTGAAGGGGAAATCATGAAAACCGAAGGTCATCCGAATTTCGTCGACGTGCAGGTCACCTGCTCCTGCGGCAACAAGTTCACCACCCGTTCCACGATGGGCAAGCCGAGCTACTCGATCGAAGTGTGCTCCGAATGCCACCCGTTCTGGACCGGCAAGCAGAAGATCGTCGACACCGCTGGCCGTGTCGAGCGCTTCCGCCAGAAGTACGGCAAGAAGTAAGAAGCTTCTGCCCCAACAAAAAGCCCTCGCGTTGCGAGGGCTTTTTGTTTTCCGGACGCTGTTTCCCGGGCGCGGAAGTCAGCCGATCTCGTGCTTGTCTTCCGGTGGCGTGAAGATGATGCGGGCGTGGCGCTGGTAGGTCCAGTACGACCAGGCCCAGTTCATCAGCACAGTGACGCGGTTGCGGAAACCGATCAGGAAGAAGATGTGGATGAACAGCCAGAACCACCAGGCCAGCAGGCCCGACAGACGCACCGGCCCGAGATCCACCACTGCCGCCATGCGGCCGATCGTCGCCAGTGAGCCCATGTGGCGGTAACGGAAGTCTGGCGCTTTCTGCCCTGCCAGGCGTGCTTTGATGACGCGTGCCACATGCGCTCCCATCTGCTTGGCCGCGGGCGCGACACCCGGCACGGGCTTGCCGTCCTGGCTCACGGCAGCCAGGTCACCGGCCACGAAAATCTCGGGATGACCCGCAACGGACAGATCGGGCCCGACCGGCACCCTGCCCGCGCGGTCCAGTTCGACACCGAGGCTGCGTGCAAGCGGTGACGCGGCGACGCCGGCTGCCCACAGCACGGTGCGCGACGCGATCCGCTGCCCATTCACCAGCACGCCGTTCTCATCGATGGTCTCGACCCGACCACCTGTCATGACCTGCGCGCCAAGATGCTCAAGCTGTTTGCGCGCCTTTTCCGACAGGGACTCCGGAAATGCAGCCAGCACTCGCGGCCCTGCCTCGACCAGCAGCACGCGCGCGTGTGATGGATCGATATGGCGGAACTCCTGCTTGAGGGTATGCCGCGCGATCTCGGCCAGCGTGCCTGCCAGCTCGACACCGGTTGGCCCACCTCCCACCACCACGAAGGTCAGCCAGGCATCACGCGCCGCCGGGTCGGTCGCCAGCTCGGCGCGCTCGAAGGCCATCAGCAAGCGGCGACGTATGATCAGGCCGTCCTCGAGAATCTTCAGTCCGGGCGCGTGCTCGGCCCAGGCGTCGTTGCCGAAGTAGGCGTGAGTCGCACCGGTTGCCAGCATCAGGCTGTCGTAGGCAATCTCGCTGCCATCCGCCAGCAACAGGCGGCGCTCGACGGCACGAACCTCGCGCACGTTGCCGAGGCGTACTTCAAGATTGCGCTGGCCGCGCAGGATATGACGAAGCGGTGCGGCAATATCCGGAGCCGACAGGCCCGCAGTCGCCACCTGGTACAGGAGGGGCTGGAAGACGTGGTGGTTGCGGCGATCGATGAGCGTGACGCGCACGGCGCTCTTTGCGAGTGCCCTCGCCGCCCACAAGCCGGCGAAGCCGCCGCCGACGATCACGACGTGCGGTACTGCGGATGGTTGATGCATGGGAAGTCCCGGGTATGTCAAAGAAACCTGTATGCGCATGCGCAGCGGCTTCGGACATGACACCGGGCCGCGCGATCCACCGCGCGTTACCGGTTCGACACGGGACCTCGCGTGGTGTTCAGCGCAGGCCCAGCACGTCCTGCATGTCGTAGAGCCCCTTGCCCTTGCCTTGCAGGAAGGCCGCAGCGCGCAACGCGCCAGTGGCATAGGGCATGCGGCTGCCGCCCTTGTGCGAAATCTCGACGCGCTCGCCAAGACCGCAGAACATCACGGTGTGGTCGCCGACGATATCGCCGCCACGCACGGTCGCGAATCCAATGGTCTCGGCGTCGCGCTCGCCGGTGTGGCCCTCGCGACCATACACCGCGTGCGCCTTGAGGTCGCGACCGACGGCGTCTGCCACCACCTCACCCATGCGCAACGCAGTACCCGACGGTGCATCCACCTTGAAGCGGTGATGCGCCTCGAAAATCTCGATGTCATAGCCGGTGGAAAGCATCTTCGCAGCAACTTCCAGCAGCTTGAAGACGGCATTCACGCCAACGGCCATGTTGGCTGCGAACACCACCGGAATATGCTCGGCAGCCGCGGCGATCTTCGCCTTGCCGTCTGCATCGAAACCGGTGGTCCCGATGATGATGGCGCGACCGAGTTTCTGTGCCACCTGCAGGTGCGCGAAGGTGCCTTCGGGTCGCGTGAAGTCGATGAGGCAATCCGCCTTCGCCAGCTCGGTCTCCACATCGGAACCGATCAGCACACCACATGCGTTGCCCACCAGCTCGCCAGCATCACGGCCGATGAAAGCGCTGTCCGGACGATCGATGGCCGCAGCAAGCACTGCGTCGGAGGATTGCAGCGTGGCTTCGATGAGCATGCGGCCCATGCGGCCGGAGGCCCCGGCGATGGCAACTTTGACGGTCATGGCGATTGCAGTGAGTGGTTACTTCTACCGGCTTCTACTTCTTGCCGGCTTCGATTTCGATCACGCGCGGCCCCTTCGGGATCGCAGGCGTTTGCGGCGCAGTGGCCGCCGTGACGTCACCGTCGACCCGCGACAGCTTGCTGTCAGCAAAGAACAGCGCCACGCGGCGTTGCTCGACCGGTCCCTTGCCGGGCGTGAAGCGATAGACATAGTCCCAGCGATCGGTACGGAAGGTGTCGATCAGCAAGGGCGAGCCCATGATGAAGCGCACCTGCTCCTGCGTCATGCCGGGCTTGAGCTGCGCGAGCATTTCCTGCGTTACGTAGTTGCCCTGGCGCACGTCGATCTTGTAGGGCCATTGCGTGCCCGAGCACGCAGTCAGCGCTACGGACATGCACACGAAGGTGGCAGCGCGGCGGAGGAAGGTCGAAATGGTCTGGAACATGAGGAAGCGATCGGGTCTCGGTGCCGGGAGCATCGACACGTTGGTCGCGTTCCAAGGCAGGGCGGGAAACTATATCATAGGCACCCCCGACGACTGCCCTGACGGAGCCCGCGATGGCCACCCCGCAAAGCCTCAAGAACATGGGCCTCAAGGCCACCCTGCCGCGCCTGAAGATCCTCGATCTGTTCCAGCGCAGCAACGAACGCCACCTGACTGCCGAAGACGTGTACCGCATGCTGCTGGACGAACAGCTGGATGTGGGCCTGGCAACCATCTACCGCGTGCTGACGCAGTTCGAGCAAGCCGGCCTGCTGAAGCGTCACCACTTCGAGTCCGGCAAGGCCGTGTTCGAGCTCAACGAAGGTAACCACCACGACCACATCGTGTGCGTGTCCTGCGGCAAGGTCGAAGAGTTCTTCGACCCCACCATCGAGGACCGCCAGCACGAAGTCGCCGAGAAGCTGGGCTACAAGCTGCGCGACCATGCGATGCATCTTTACGGCGTCTGCAGCGATTGCACGACCAAGGAAAAGAAATAGTCGCGCTGTCGCCCTGCCAACAAAAAGGCCACGCAATGCGTGGCCTTTTTGTTGGGCGGTACCCGACTCACATCACCGGGCCGATCTGCCAGGGCAGGAACTCGTCGTTACCGTAGCCCAGCACTTCACTGCGTGTCTTCTCACCAGAGGCATGCGCCAGGATGGCATCGAAGATGCGCTGGCTGATCACCGGCATCGGCACACCGTCGATCAGGTCGCCACAGTTCACGTCCATGTCGTCGCGCTGGCGATTCCACAAGGCGTTGTTGGTGGCGAATTTGATGGTCGGCACACCTGCACAACCGAAGGCTGAACCACGGCCGGTGGTGAAACAGATGAGCTGCGCGCCACCTGCGGCCTGGCCGGTCGCCGACACGGGGTCATAGCCTGGCGTGTCCATGTACACGAAGCCCTGCTTGTCGATCTGCTCGGCGTACTCATACACCGCTTCCAGCGTGCTGGTGCCGCCCTTGGCGACCGCGCCCAGCGACTTTTCGAGAATCGTCGTGAGGCCACCTGCCTTGTTGCCGACCGACGGGTTGTTGTCCATTTCGCCGCCGTTGCGGGCGACGTAGTCCTTCCACCACTCGATGCGGGCCAGCAGCTTCTCGGCCACCGCAGTGCTGGCCGCACGGCGCGTCAGCAAGTGCTCGGCGCCGTAGATCTCGGGCGTCTCGGACAGGATGGCGGTCGCGCCATGCGCCACCAGCATGTCGACAGCACCGCCCAGTGCGGGGTTGGCCGTGATGCCCGAGTAACCGTCGGAGCCACCGCAGTTCAGACCTACGATCAGCTTCGACAGCGGCGCCTCCTGGCGCTCGAACTGGTTGGCGACCGGCAGCATGGCCTGGATGCGCTCGATGCCGACCTTGATCGCCTGCGAGGTGCCACCCAGGTCCTGGATGTTCACGCTCTGCAGCATGCCGGGGGCGTGACCTTTCAGCTCATCCACCAGCGGCGCGATCTGGTTCATCTCGCAGCCGAGGCCGACGAACAGCACGCCAGCGAAGTTCGCGTGCTTGGCATAGCCAAGCATGGTCCGTCGCAGCACCGCCATGCCTTCCGTGCCACCCATGCCGCAACCCAGCGGATGCGGCAGGCCGACGACACCATCGATGTTCGGGTACTCGGCCAGCAGCTTGCGGTCGAAATGGCTGGCGATGCCGCGCACCACCGTCGCCGAACAATTCACCGAGGCGATGATGGCGATGTAATTGCGGGTGCCGACACGGCCGTCCGGCCGTACATAGCCGCGGAAAGTCGCCGGTCTGTCGATCTTCGCCGCCGGATGCACTTCGGTGCCGAACGCATGGGTGCGCTCGAACTCGCCGACCACAAGGTTCTGCGTATGCACGTGCTCGCCCGGCGCGATGTCCGCCTTGGCGAAGCCGATGATCTGGTTGTAGCGCCGCACCACGCCACCCTTGGCGATGGCACGGGTCGCCACCTTGTGGCCGGGCGGAATCAGGCCACGCACGGTGATGCCCTCTTCCGCCAGCTCGGTACCGGAAATGAGCTGGGCGGTGGCAATCACCACGTCGTCATTGGCGTGCAGGCGGATGAATTGGCGGGTAGCGGGTCGGGCCGCAACGGTCGCGTCGCTCATCGTAGGACTCCTTCAGGCAAGCAGTGCACGCAAGGCCGGGCGCATGCCCTCGCGCAAAATCGTTTCAAGCGGTTGTGCCACCTTGTCGGCAAGACCGGGCACCGCCTTGAGGTCCTCACCCCACAGACGGACGTCACCCAGCACGCGACCAACCAGGGCGGCCGTGTCCTGATCCTGCTCCCAGCTACGCCAGGCTTCGGCCCACACGCCGAGCACGTCCGGGTTGTCGCGGATCACGTAAGACTTGTCGCCACGGGCGCCGACATAGTCGCCGCGCTCGTCGAAGCGACCGCGGTAGAAAGCCAGCAGTGCGGCCAGCGAGAAGGCCAGCGCAGCGGGCGCCTGGCCATGTTCGCGCACATGGTCCTTGACCGTCGGCAGCACGCGCACCTGCCACTTCGAGACCGAATTCAGCGAAATGGAAATCAGCTCGTGGCGGATGTGCGGGTTGGCAAAACGCTCCATGATCGTTCTGGCATAGCCCATGCGCTCTGCATCCGGCAAGTCCAGGCAGGGCACGATCTCGTCGAACATCAGCTTCTGCAGGTAGGCCGACACCTCGGCGTCCGACGTCATTTCCAGCACGGTATCCAGGCTGGCGAGGTAGGCCGCCAGCGCACTTGCCGTATGAGCACCGTTGAGCACGCGCACCTTGCGGGTGCGGTAGGGCTGCAGGTCGTCGGTCCAGATCACGTCCAGACCCGCCTTGTGCAGCGGAAACTCTTCCGCCAGGGCGCTAGGCCCTTCGATCACCCACAGGTGGAAAGGCTCGGCCGCCACCATCAGCGGATCGTCGTAGCCCTGCTCGGCAAACTGCGCGTCCGCTTCACCGGCAGGAAAGCCGGGAACGATGCGGTCGACCAGCGTATTGCAGAAGTGGTTGTGCTCCTGCACCCAGGCAACGAACTCCGTCGGCAGTTTCCAGTCCTGTGCATGCTTCAGGACGATCTGGCGCAGATTGCTGCCGTTGGCTTCAATCAGCTCGCAAGGCAGGAACACGAGGCCGGTTGCGGCAGAGCCGCCCAGCGTCTTGAAGCGGTGCAACAGCAAGGCCGCGACCTTGGCCGGGAAGCCCTGCGGGCAGCGCGCCTCGTCCAGCGCTTCCTCCACGTAGGCAATGCCGGCTTCAGTGGTATTCGAGATCACGAAACGCGTGGCCGGGTCTGCCGCTTTCGCCAGCATCGCCGCCCAGTCCGCGTAGGGGTTCAGGGCATCGTCCACGCAACTGACGATGCGGCGCGATTCGACCACCTTGCCGCCCTGCAGGCCGCGCAGCAGCACGGTGTACAGGCCGTCCTGGGCACGCAGCTTGTCGGCAAGGCCGCGATCCAGCGGCTGCGCGATGGTGACGCGACCGTTGAACAGGCCTTGACCGTTGGTGACGTCGATCATCCAGTCCGCGAATGCGCGCAGGAAGTTGCCGTCACCGATCTGGAGAATGCCCACAGGCGGCTTCGGGCTCGGCGTTGCGGCCTCGGCACGGAATTTCTGGCTATCGAAGAGTCGGCGGTTCAGGCTGGTCACAAAGGTCTCCACACAGGTCGCCAGACACATGTTGTCTGACAAATGCGCTTATTTTGACAGAAGCACCCTCAAACGGGTCTGACAAGATCAATTTTTACTTTGTGGGAGCGTACCCACAAAACAAGGCGCCGACCTCAGATGGGGGTCGGCGCAGAGGTCATCAAGTCCGGGCGATGGCGGTCAGACGAAGAAGAAGACCGGCATGGCCTCGCGCGGGATGATTGCGCCCGGATGTTGGACCACGATGGAAGCGATTTTGTTGCCCGAGCGCGCTGCCAGCTCGGGCGAATTGCCCTGCAGGCGGGCTGCCAGATAACCGCCCGCAAAGGAATCGCCTGCCCCGGTAGTGTCGACCACTTTCGGCACCTTGAACACCGGCACCGACAGCGGCTCCATGCCGCGGATGCGCACCAGCGTCGGCTCGGCGCCACGCTTGATCACGACCTCTTCACAGGCCAGCGAATAGGCATGCGCCAGGGCGCTGCCCTCGTCCAGCCCGTACAACGCGGCATTGTCGTCCAGGGTGATCAGCGTCATGTCGCAATTGGCGAAGGCGCGGTCGTACCAGAACGGCGGATCATCATCGCGCCACAGCCGGGCACGGAAGTTGTTGTCGAAGATGACCTTGCCACCACGGGCACGGAATCGTTCGATCAACGAGAACAGGCGCTCGCGGCCTGCCGGGGGCAGCACGGCCAGGCTGATGCCGCTGAAATAGATCGCATCGAGCTTGTCGAGCTCGTCTTCCAGCGGGCTGCTGGCGCCTTCGAAATAGCCACGGGCAGCGCTGGCATCGCGCCAGTAGTAGAAGGTGCGCTCGCCGCTCTCATCCACCTGGATGGTGTAGAGGCCGGGCATGCGCCCCTCTTCACGCAACACCATGTGGGTATCGATACCTTCGTCCTGCCAGGCAGCGATCATCGCCTGGCTGTAGGCGTCCGTACCGAGCTGGGTAGCGTAGGACACCTTGATGCCGCCTTCGGCACCGATCCGGCCGAGATAGACCGCGGTATTCAGGGTGTCGCCACCAAAATGCTGATGCATGGTGCCGAACATCTGGCCGCGCATCTCGATCATGCACTCGCCCAACAGGGCGATCCGGCATTTCACTTCCATTTTTTATTGGCCTGTACTGAGGAAATTTCATCCTGGCAGGGCGAATGATCGCACGGCCACCGAAGCCGTTGCGCAAGTTCGACAAAAGCTTGCGCACTGTCAGACACGACAGGTTTACGGCGGCGCCAACCGGAATATTGACGACTTTCGCACATTCCCCGCGCAACGGGCGCCGTTGCGGCTCAAGGCAGCTATGACTAAAGCCGTAGAAAAACCGTGCGCAGGGCTAGAATCGCCCCACGCGCCGCCATGACGGCAATGGCAGGCGCGGGGAGACAAGCCGACGAAGCGCGGCCTATAAACGATAGACATGAAGCCGACACCCACGCAGGCAAACCTGACCGTGGTGCCCCGCCCCTCCGGCGGCACGACCCAAGCCAGTCCGGAACGCATCCGGGTGCTGGATTGCGTCAACACGGCACTCGCTCAGGAAAAGCTGTCGCTCGCGGCCACCGCAGTGGCCGGAGAACTGGCGCGTGCCTTTGCCTGTGAGCACGTAGTCATCGGCTTCCTGCGCGGCCAGGTCAGCCGTGTGACGGCCTGGTCCGGCACCGCCGATCTGCGCCAGGAATTCCAGCTCGTGCGGCGCGTGTCGGCCGCCATGGACGAGGCGCTGGACCAGCACAGCACCCTGCGCTACCCGCCACAGGCCGACGACCCGCCGCGCATCACCCTGATGCACGCCGAACTGGCCGCCGATACGGCCAGCGCGCTGTGTACCCTGCCGCTGCCGGCACGCGGGCGTGCCATCGGCGCACTCACCCTGATCCGCCGCGCGGACAAGCCCTGGCAGGTCGACGAGATCCTTGCCCTCGAAAAACTGGTCACCACGATCGGCCCGGTGCTGGAGCTCAAGCTCCTGAGCCAGGAATCCGCCTGGGTCCGCCTGCGTCATGACATCCGCGACTTCACCAGCCGCCTGACTTCTGCCGGACACGTCCGTAGCAAGTTCGTCGTGCTGGGGCTGGCCCTGCTCATCGCGGCGCTGACCTTGGTGCCGGTGACCGAGAACGTCACCGCCAACGCGCGCACCGAGGGCCAGATCCAGCGCAGCCTGTCGGCACCTGCGGACAGCTTCCTGCAGGAGGTGTTCGTCCACCCGGGCGACACCGTGAAGCAGGGGCAGGTCCTGCTACGCCTGGCCGACGAGGAATTGCTGGCCCAGCAACGCCGCCTGGAAGCCGAGCTCGCGCAGGCTCAGAGCGAAATGGCCGAGGCCTTCGCCCGCCAGGACCGCAGCCGCATGGTGGCCGCGCAGGCCAAGACCGCCGAGACCGGCGCCGCACTGAGCCTGGTGGCCCAACAGCTGGCCCGCACCAGCGTGCTGGCGCCGTTCGATGGCGTGATCATCAAGGGCGACCTGCAGCAACTGGTCGGCGCACCCGTCAAACGTGGCGACCCGCTGCTGACACTCGCGCCGAACACCGCTTACCGCGTCGTCCTGCAGGTGGAAGACCGCGACGTCGCCGAATTGCGTCCCGGCATGCAGGGCGCCCTGACGCTGTCGGCCATGCCGGGCGAATCCCTGCCCATCCTCGTCGAGCGCGTCACCCCGGTCGCCCAGGTGGAGGACGGTCGCAATGTCTTCGAAGTACGTGCCCGCCTGCTCGGCGCTCACGCCGGCCTGCGCCCGGGGCTGGAAGGCGTCGCCAAGATCGGCCTTGGCCGCGCGCCGCTGGCGCAGGTAGCCGGTGGCCGACTGGCTGACTGGCTGCGCTTCCAGAGCTGGAAGCTGCTGGGCTAGCACCCCGACTCGCCCGCCCAGTCCCGGCCATGAGCGACTCCCTGTTCAGCCCCTACTGGTACCGCGTCGCCAGCCTGCGCCCGCGTCTGGCCGGCACGGTCAGCATCAGCCGGCAGAACTTCCGCGATGAGCAGTGGTACGTGCTGGCCAGCCGCAGTACCGGCCGCCAGTTCCGCGTCAATGCGCTGGGTTACCAGTTCGTCGGCCGCCTGGATGGCCGCCTGACGGTGCAGCAGATCTGGGACCAGCTGGTACGCGACCTGGGCAACGACGCGCCCAGCCAGACGGAGGTGCTGCACATCCTGTCCGAGCTCACCGCCGCCAGCATGGCCAGCACCGAGCATTCGCTGGACCTCGCCAACGTCTTCGACCACGCCGATCGTCGCCGCGCCGGCCGACGCGGCAACCTGTTGTCGCTCAAGGTGCCGCTGTTCGACCCCACCCGCCTGCTGGACGCCGTGCTGCCCGCCGTGCAGCCGCTGTTTTCGCGTGGTGCGCTGCTGCTGTGGCTGCTCGTCGTGGTCGCGGCGCTGGTCACCGCAGGCATGCATTTCAGCGAGCTGCGCAGCTACGGTGCACGCCATCTGCTGACGCCAGCCAATCTCGCGATCATGTGGTTCTGCTACCCGCTCATCAAGGCAATACACGAGATGGCCCACGGCCTCGCCGTGCGGCACTGGGGCGGTGAAGTGCGCGAAACCGGCGCCACGCTGTTCCTGTTCATCCCGGTGCCCTACGTCGACGCTTCCGCCGCCTCGGCATTTCCGGAAAAGTCGCGACGCATCCTCGTCAGCTCGATGGGCATCATCGTCGAGACCGCCATCGCGTCGGCCGCACTCGCCCTGTGGCTGGCCGCCAGCGACGGCCTGCTGCGCGAGACCGCCTTCGCCTGCCTGCTGATCGGCGGCGTGTCCACGGTGCTGGTGAATGCCAATCCGCTGATGCGCTTCGACGGCTACCACGTGCTGACCGACTGGCTGGAAGTGCCGGGATTGGCCACCCGCAGCGAAGCGGCACTGCGCCACCTCGGCGAACGCTGGCTGCTTGGCAATCGGAAGCTGCCGCCGCCGGCCGGCACCGAGGGTCACCGCCTGATGCTGGTCAGCTACGGCCTGGCGTCATGGATCTACCGCATCCTGCTCTTCGTGGGCATGGTGGCCTGGATCAGTGCCAAGAACGCGCTCGCGGGCCTGGCGCTGGCCCTGTTCCTGGCCTGGAAATTCCTCGCGCTCCCGCTGCTGAAGCTGGTCCGCCATGTGTGGGCGGCGCCTCGCCTGGAAGCCTGTCGGGTTCGCGCAATCACCGGGCTGGCGGTCATCGCGGGGGGGCTGGTGGTATTGCTGGGTGTCGTGCCCATGCCCTACACCACCGTCACACAGGGCGTCGTATGGGTGCCGCCGGAAGCGCAGGTGCGTAACGACACCGAGGGCTTCGTCGAACAGGTGCTGGTCAGCGACGGCCAGCAGGTGAGCAGCGGTCAGCCGCTGGTGGTGCTCAGCAACCCGGATCTCGATGCGGCCATCAGCCAGATGCAGGCGCGCATCGACGAACAGCAGGCCGTCTTCCAGGCCAGCCTGCTCAACCAGCCGTCGCTCGCCGTGGCCAGTCAGGAAGCCATCGACAAACTGGCTGCCGACCTGGCCGAACTGCAGCGCCGCCGCGCCGGGCTGACCCTGAAGGCGCCACGCGCCGGCAAGCTGGCCCTGCCCTACGGCGAAGATTTGCCGGGGAGCTTCTTCCCGCGTGGCAGCACGGTCGCCCACGTGATCGCCCCCGCCGACATGACGGTGCGCGCCGTGATGCGCCAGCAGGATGTAGACCTCCTGCAGAAGGGCACGCGTGCCATCGAGGTACGCCTCAGCGAAGCGCGCGGTCACAGCCTGCCCGCGCAATTGCTGGCACAAACCCCGGCCGCCACCTTCGTGCTGCCCAGCCCGGCGCTGGGCGACCGCGGCGGCGGCCCGGTGATCACCGACCCGGCCGACGGCGAGGGCACGCGCGCGCTGGAGTCCTTCTTCGTGCTCGATCTGCGCGTGCCCGGCAACGGACTGGAACGCATCGGCAGCCGCGCCTGGGTGCGCATCGAATACGACCGCAAGCCGCTGGCCTGGCAATGGCTGCGCAGCCTGCGGCAGGTCTTCGTCAAACAGTTTGGCGCGCGCAGCGCAGCCATGCTCGGCACGGATCTCGATCTCCCCTGATGGCCGCCCGCGACCCTTTGCCCGCACCGGGCATCGTGCTCGGCCCCTATCCCGAGAAGTCCCATGCGGACAACCCCGCGCCCTGGCTAGCCAGCCTCATGGCGACGTGGGCCGCCCTCCCGCCCGTCGCCCGCCAGCGTGAGCGTGCCTTGCGCGCCTGGGTAGCGCGGGTGCGCGCGGCACAGGCACAGGTCCCCCCGTTTCCCGGCCGTGCCTTCCGCGATGCCTTGCTGGGCGTCCGCGCGGAAATGGCGCGCGATGGCTTCGGCTCCCCTGCCTGCGAGCGCGCCTGTGCCTTCGTCGCCCAGGCCATCGCCGCGGTGACCGGCCTGCAGTTGCGCGACAACCAGTTGATGGCCGCCCATGTGGTGCTGAGCGGCCGCCTGGCCGAGATGCCCACCGGCTCAGGCAAGACCTTGTCCACTGCGCTGGCGGCCACGGTCGCCGCCCTGGCCGGCGTGCCGGTGCATGTGCTGTCGGCCAACGACTATCTCGCGCAGCGCGACTGTGACTACCTGCGCCCGCTGTTCCGCAACCTGGGCCTCAGCGCAGCGTCCATCGCGCAGAGCATGAAACGCGGTGAGCGCCGCAGCGCCTACGCCTGCGACATCGTGTACTGCAGCGCCAAAGAGCTGGTGTTCGACTGGCTGCGCGACAGCCTCCTGCCTCCACCGGTGGGGCTGGGCGCCGACCAGCGGGGCGGCCGCGTCCTGCGCGGCCTGTGCATGGCCATCGTGGATGAAGCCGACAGCGTGCTGATCGACGAGGCCAACACGCCGTTCGTGCTGTCGGAGTCCTACACGGAAGCCGGCCAGATCGCGCTGTGCCGCCTTGCGCTGGCGCTGGCCGGCCGGATGCAGGAGGGCCTGCACTACCACCTGGACGAGCGCCGCAACGTGGTGCTGGCCGATGCCGGCCGCCACCTGGTTACCACCGACAGCCAGAGCCCGGAGAACGCCGCTGCCGCGCAGGACAGCCCGCTGTGGGCCGTACCACGCTACCGCGATGAACTGGTCGGGCTGGCCATCCAGGCCATCCACGCCTTCCAGCGCGACCGTCACTACATCGTGCGCGACGGCAAGGTGCACATCGTGGACGCCACCACCGGCCGCATCGCCGAAGGCCGCAGCTGGTCGCGCGGCCTGCAGCAACTCATCGAGCTGCGCGAGGGTTGCCAGCCCTCGGCCGCCACCCGGGTGATCGCGCAGGTGAGTTATCCACGCCTGTTTCCGCGCTACCTGAGGCTGGGTGGCATGAGCGGCACGCTCACGGAAGCCCGCGCCGAATTGCTCGAGGTGTATGGGTTGGCGGTGGACATCGTGCCCAGCGGCTACCCACGCACGCTGCACGTCGCCCCACCACAGGTCTTCGCACACGGTGACGACAGGCTGCAGCGCCTTCTCACCAGTGTTACAGCGGCCCGTGCCGCCGGGCGGCCGGTACTGATCGGCACCGACTCGGTCGGCGAGTCCGAAAAGATCGCCCGCCTGCTCGCCGCCCATCATCTGCCGCACCAGGTACTCAACGCCCGCCAGGACCGGCGCGAAGCCGAGATCGTGGCCCAAGCCGGCACCGCCGGTCAGCTCACTGTGACAACCAACATGGCGGGCCGCGGTACGGACGTGCACATTCCACCGCAGGTCGCCCACAATGGCGGCCTGCACGTCGTTTCCTGCCAGCACAGCAGCTCGCGCCGGATCGACCGTCAGCTGTTCGGCCGCGCCGCCCGCCAGGGCCAGCCCGGCAGTGCAGAAACCCTGCTCGCGCTGGACGAAGGTTTGCTGGCAACACACCTGCCGGCCCCCGTGAAATACGTCCTCCGGCACGTCTCAAGGGCCGGCCTTCCTACGCCGTTAGTCTTAGCGAGGGCTGTCACCCGGTTCACCCAGGCTCTGGAAGAACGCCGTTTGCGGCGCGCCAGGGCACTTGCACGTTGGCAGGACCAGCAGCACAGCGCACGCATGCCCTTCGGCATGCGACCCGAAGCCGCAGCCCCGGAGTCCGACAGACGATGACGATGAATGCAGTACCCACTCGCCTTGCCACCCGCCTCGGCAGCCTGGGCCTGATGCTGGCCTTGCTGGGCCAGCCCACGGCCGCCAACGCCCAGGCGGGCGCCAGCGTGCCCGCGGGCTGGGGCGGTGCCGCCCCGCGCGCCGCCGCCCCTGCAGCGCGCGACACCCTGGGCTGCCTGCTGCTGCCCACGGCCGAGGCCGAAGTCGGCTCACCAGTGGTAGGCGTGCTGGAGAAGGTGAATGTGGAGCGTGGTGACCGGGTGAAGAAGGGCCAGGTCGTCGCCCAGCTGGTCAACGACGTGGAACGCGCCGCCACCATGGCCGCCGAGCGCCGCCACGAAAACCGCGCCGACGTCGCCGCCGCCCGCCATGCCTGGGAGTTCGCCCAGAAGAAAGCCGAGCGCGCCGAAGACCTGTACCAGCAGAAGTTCATTTCCAGCCAGGCGCGCGACCAGGCGGTGTCCGAAGCCAAGGTCGCCGCCATGAAGTACGCGCAGACCCAGGAAATGCGCCTGGTCGCCAAGCAGGACCTGGAAGTGGCGCGCGCCCAGCTCGGCCTGCGCAACATCCATTCGCCGATCAATGGCGTGGTGGTGGACCGCTACCTCGCCGCCGGCGAGCGCGTCGAGGACAAGCCGATCCTGAAGCTTGCACAGATCGACCCGCTGCGCGTCGAGGTCGTGGTGCCCTCCTCCCGCTTCAACCAGATCAAGGCCGGCAGCACTGCCCGCGTGACGCCGGATCTCGCCGGCCTGCCCGAGCAGAGCGCCCGCATCACCGTGGTGGATGCCGTCATCGACCCGGCCAGCAATACCTTCCGCGTCCGCCTGGAACTGCCGAACCCCACTGGCAGCATTCCATCGGGCTTGCGGTGCAAGGTGGACTTTTCCGGCTGACGCCGGGCCGAGGAGCAAGCAGACTTGGGCCACGCCGACTTGCGCGCACGTTTCCGCAAGGGCCTAGACAGGCTCACGGCAAGCCTCGGCCTGACGCAGGCCACGACAGCCTCCACGGCAGCACCCACGGTGTCCGGGACAGGCACCGAGCCGCCGCGCCGCCTCGTCTTCGAGGAAGTGGAAGCTCGCCTTCTGTACTCGGCGGATCTCGCCCCGGGGGTGGTCGATAGCGGCGCCGAAGTGCGCAGCATCGACGACGACAGCGACGACATGGCCGGCCAGGCCAACCCGCAGCCTGAGCACAGCACGCAGCAGGCCCGGACCCTGGTCTTCATCGACGACAGCGTGGCCGATCAGGACGTGCTGGTCCGCGGCATCCTTGCCGAGCACCCGGACGCCGAGATCATCCATCTGGACAGCAGCCGTGACGGCGTCGCCCAGATCAGCGAAGCCCTCGCAGGCCGGCAGGACATCGACGCTATCCACCTGCTGACCCACGGTAGCGAAGGTCGCCTGCAGATCGGGGCGACCCGTCTGGATGGCAGCACCCTCGGCCAGCATGCCGATGCCATTACAGGCTGGCGTGCGGTCCTCAGCGAAGATGCCGACCTGTTGATCTACGGCTGCGACTTCGCGGGCAGCGATGCCGGACGCGCACTGGCCGACGGTCTCGCCAGCCTGAGTGGCGCTGACGTAGCCGCCAGCGACGACCTGACCGGCAATGCCAGCCAGGGCGGTGACTGGGAGCTCGAGTACCGCAGCGGCAGCATCCAGTCTGCGCTGGCGGTCGGCACCGCCACCCAGGAGTCCTGGTCCGGCACCCTCGCCGTCACCGTGGGCAGTACGACCTCTGCCGCCACCAGCACCTCCGGCGCGACAAGCCTGAGCTGGTCGCACACCGTCGCGGCCGGTAGCGACCGCATGCTGGTGGTATCGATCGCCGCCCGCAATGACGGGCCGGTCGACACCGTCACCTATGGCGGCCAGGCGCTGACGCGCCTGAGCTCCGTCATCGGTGATGGCGTCGTGGTCGCCGAGATCTGGTATCTGCTGAATCCAACGGTCGGATCGGCAAACGTCGTCATCAGCCTGGGCAGCACACACGAGTTCGTCGCCGGCGCCACCAACTTCACCGGTGTGGACCAGACAACCCCTTTCGGTACGGTCAAGACTGACGCAGACGACGGCAGCACCAACTCCTCCGCCTCGGTATCGTCCGCGGCCGGCGATGTCGTCATCGACGTGATCGCCCTGCGCCAGCAGGACGGCACCCCCTCCATCGGTGGCGGGCAAAGCCTGCTGTGGACCGAACGGGTCGGCAACAGCAGCGCAGACCCTACCGGCGCCAGCAGTTACGAAATCGCCTCGGGCAGCTCCACCTCGATGACCTGGAGCAGCATCGACAACAACTCGGCTCACGCTGCCATCGGCGTGGCCATCAAGGCCACTGCCAACACGGCACCGACGGTCACCATCACCCCGACGAGCTACGCCGCCACCGAACAGGTGGCCATCAACCTGCACGGCAGCGGCATCACGGTGGCCGACGCGCAGGGTGGCAGCCTTACGGTCACCATTTCGAGCGGCAGTGCCAACTCCGAGTTCACCGCCAGTGTCGGCAGCACCGGCGTGACGATTTCATCCGGCAATGGCACCAACAGCCTGGTGCTCACCGGCACGATCGCCCAGCTCAACAACCTGTTCGCTGGCAACAACAGCGGCACCCTCACCTTCCGCCAGGCCGGCGACACGCCGCCAGCCAGCGTCACGATGACGATCAGCGCATCGGACGGCAGCCTCAATGGCAACGACACGGCGACCATCAACATCACTTCGGTGAACGACGCGCCGGACATCGTCACCACCGGTGGCAACCTGTCCTACTCGGAGAACGCCGGTGCGGTAGTCATCGACTCCGGTCTCACCGTCACCGACGCGGACAACACCAACCTGACCGGTGCCACTGTCCGCATCACCAGCAACTACCAGAACGGCCAGGACGTACTGGCCTTCACCAACCAGCTCGGCATCACCGGCAGCTGGGACGCCGCCACCGGGACGCTCACTCTCACTGGCACCACGACGGTTGCCAACTACCAGACTGCGCTGCGCACCGTCACGTACCAGAACACCAGCGAGAGTCCGAGTTCCAGCAACCGCGTCGTGACCTTCACCGTCAATGACGGCAACACGACGGATGCTGCCACGCGCGGCATCGCGGTAAGTGCAGTGAACGATCCGCCGGACATCACCACCACCGGCACCACACTGTCCTACACCGAGAACGCCGCAGCCACCGCCATCGACTCCGGCCTGACGGTCACGGATGTCGACAACAGCAACCTGACCGGCGCAACGGTCCAGATCACCGGCAGCTACCAGAATGGCCAGGACATCCTGGCCTTCACCAACCAGCTCGGCATCACCGGCAGCTGGAACGCCGCCACCGGGACGCTGACGCTCAGCGGCACGGCCAGCGTTGCCAACTACCAGACGGCACTGCGTTCGGTGACCTACCAGAACAGCAGCGAGAACCCGAACACCAGCACCCGCACGGTCACCTTCACGGTGAGCGACAACTCGGCGTCCGACAGCGCGACGCGCAACATCAGCGTCACCACGGTCAACGACCCACCCGTCATCACCAGCAATGGCGGCGGGGCCTCTGCCTCGGTCAACGTGGCGGAGAACAGCAGCGCGGTCACGACCGTGACGGCCACCGACGCTGAAGGCAGTGGCCTGACCTACTCGATCAATGGCGGTGCCGATGCCGGACGCTTCACCATCAACAGCAGCACCGGCGCCCTGACTTTCTCGTCGGCGCCGAACTACGAGTCGCCGAACGACAGCGATGGCAACAACACCTATGTGGTGACCGTACAGGTCTCCGACGGCAGCACGACCGACACCCAGACAATCACCGTGACCGTCACGGACGTGGACGAGTTCGATGTCAGCGCGGTGACCGACAGCAATGCTGCCGCCAACACCGTAGCGGAGAACGCCAGCAACGGTACGACGGTAGGCATCACCGCCACGGCCAGCGATGCGGATGGCAGCAACAACACCGTTACCTACTCGCTGTCCGACAACGCCGGCGGGCGCTTTACGATCAACAGCAGCACCGGCGTGGTCACCGTTGCGAATGGCACCCTGCTCAACCGCGAGTCCGC
>JAVHYF010000069.1 GCA_031119205.1 Moraxellaceae bacterium
TGCTGAAGTTCTTCTTCGCGCCCTTGATGATCAACTGGTGCTGGGGTCACATCGCCGACATGGTCGGCAGCGTGGGCCGCACACTGGAGATGTGGGGCCACACCGACACCTTCCGCACGCTCTTCGATGCCAGCCTGTTCTGGGCCTGCTTCCAGCTCATCCTGTTCATCGACACCTTCCTGTTCACGCTGGGCTACATCATCGAGACCCCGCGCCTGAAGAACCGTATCGTGACAGTGGAGCCCACCTTCTTCGGCTGGTTCATCTGCCTCGCCTGTTACCCGCCCTTCAACGGCTTCACCAGCCAGTTCTTCGAATGGCACAGCAGCGACTTCCCTAACTTCGAAACGACCTGGATCCACATCGCAGCGGGTGTCGCCGCGTTGTCGCTGATGGGCATCTACTCCTGGGCATCGGTCGCGCTGGGCTTCAAGGCCAGCAACCTGACCAACCGCGGCATCATTTCGCACGGCCCCTACAAGTACGTGCGCCACCCGGCTTACACCGCGAAGAACCTGGCGTGGTGGATCGGCGCCACACCGATCATCATCGCGGCCTTCAACAACGGTGGCCTGCGCACGGGCCTGTACGCGTTCGGTTGCACGGCGGCGTGGAGCTGCATCTACGGGCTGCGCGCATGGACCGAAGAGCGTCACCTGCTGATGACGGACAACGGTTATGCCGAGTACAAGAAGAAGGTGCCCTACCGTTTCATTCCGGGTGTGATCTGATTCCGCCTCCGCTCGCGCGGAGATGCTGCAAAGAGAAACGGCGCCATGGGGCGCCGTTTCTCTTTCTGCTGCGTTGATGCTCGGTGGGCACTCAGCCCCGTCGGGCGGCTTCGATCTTCGCGATGTCGATCTTCCCCATCTCCATCATCGCGTCGAAGGCACGCTTCGCCGCAGCGGCATCCGGATCACTGATGGCAGCCATCAGTGCGCGCGGCGTGATCTGCCAGGACAGGCCCCACTTGTCCTTGCACCAGCCGCAGGCGCTTTCCTGCCCGCCATTGCTGACGATGGCGTCCCACAGGCGGTCGGTCTCCGCCTGATCGTCGGTCGCGACCTGGAACGAGAAGGCCTCGCTGTGCTTGAACTCGGGGCCGCCGTTCAGACCCAGGCAGGGAATTCCCATCACGGTGAAGTCGACCGTCAACACATCGCCCTGCTTGCCAGAGGGGTAGTCGCCGGGCGCGCGATGTACGGCACCGACGCGGGTATCCGGAAAGGTCTTCGCGTAGAACTCGGCGGCTTCCAACGCGTCGCCGTCATACCAGAGGCAGATCGTATTCTTGCTGACCATGTTGGTTCTCCGTGTGTGGGGAACTGATTGGAACATGACACCTGGTCAGCGTTCATGAAGAAACGGGCTCGCAATCCCAGAATTGCGAGCCCGTTCCATATGGCTGCACACGGGCAGCCGCGGCTCCGCCCGTGGCGGAGCCGCGCGTGATTACAGCACCATGCCGGCGCCGACAGTATTGTTGGTGCTCTCGTCGATGACGATGAAGGCCCCCGTTGCACGGTTGTCGGTGTAGGCATCGGCGAACACCGGCTGCGCGAGCTTCCAGCTCACCTTCGCAATGTCGTTCATCGACAGCTGGGTGGCGTCCACGTGCTCCTGCGAGTTCACATCCACCTTGAAGGCGACGCCGGTCAACTTGGCCTTGCTGGTGCGGGTGGTGTGACGAATCAGGTAGGTGCGGGCCGGCGACAGCGGTGTCTCGGACAGCCAGCACAGCATGGCCTCAACTTCCTTCTTCTGCTCCGGCACTTCGCCCGACTTCACCAGCATGTCGCCACGCGAGATGTCGATCTCGTCTTCCAGCAGGATGGTCACCGACTGCTCGGTGATGCCTTCGGCGACATCGACGCCGCCGATCTGCACCGCCTTCACACGGCTCTCACGGCCGTTGGGCAGCGCTGTCAGCAGGTCACCCACCTTCACCGAGCCGGATTCGATGCGGCCCTGGAAACCACGGTAGTCGTGCAGGTCCGGGTTGGCGGAATCCTGCGGACGGCACACGAATTGCACCGGGAAGCGGAAGGCTTCGGTGCTTTCGCTGTGTGCGCCGGGCGCACGCTCCAGAATGTCCAGCATGGTCGGCCCCTGGTACCAGGCCATGGTCTCGGAGCGGTCCACCACGTTGTCACCGTTCAGCGCGGACAGCGGAATGAACTGGATGTCGGCGCGGCCTTCGAACAGCCCCATCTTCGCGACGAAGGACTTGTACTCCGCCACGATGGCGTCGTACTTCGCCTGGTCGTGGTCGATCAGGTCCATCTTGTTCACCGCCACGACGATGTGCGGAATGCCCACCAGATGCGCCAGGTAACTATGGCGACGGGTCTGCGTCAGCACGCCCTTGCGCGCATCGATCAGGATGATGGCGAGGTTGGCGGTCGAGGCGGCCGTCACCATGTTGCGGGTGTACTGCTCGTGGCCCGGTGCGTCGGCAATGATGTACTTGCGCGTGCCGGTGCTGAAGTAGCGGTAGGCCACGTCGATGGTGATGCCCTGCTCGCGCTCGGCCTGCAGGCCGTCGGTCAGCAGCGAGAGGTCCACCGCTTCCATGCCGCGCTTCTTCGAGGTCTTCTCGATGGCGGTCAGCGTGTCGGCGAGGATGGTCTTGGTGTCGAACAGCAGGCGGCCGATCAGGGTGCTCTTGCCGTCGTCCACGCTGCCGCAGGTCATGAAGCGCAGCAGGCCATTGTCAGTGATGTTGTCGTGGGCAGACATCTCAGAAATACCCTTCCTTCTTGCGTTGCTCCATCGACGCATCCGAGGTCTGGTCGTCCAGACGCGTCGCGCCGCGTTCGGTGATGGTCGTCGTGGCGGTTTCCAGCACGATCTTGCCGATGTTGTCCGCGTCCGACTCCACCGGTGCGGTGCAGGTGATGTCGCCGACGGTGCGGAAGCGCACCTGCAGGTCGACGACCTGCTCGCCGGCCTTCGGCACGTTCACCAGCTCGCCGTTACCGGAGGCCACGTTCACCGGCACGATGGCACCACCACGCATCACCACCGGGCGGGTGTGCGCGAAGTAGATGCTGGGCAGTTCCAGCTTCTCGCGCTCGATGTATTGCCACACGTCCATCTCGGTCCAGTTGCTGATCGGGAAGGCGCGGATGTTCTCGCCGCGGTGACTGCGCGCGTTGTACAGGTTCCACAGTTCGGGACGCTGGTTCTTCGGGTCCCACTGGCCGAACTCGTCGCGGAAGCTCATCACGCGCTCCTTGGCGCGGGCCTTCTCTTCGTCGCGACGGGCGCCACCGATGCAGGCGTCGAACTCGAACTCGGCGATCGCCTCCAGCAGGGTCACCGACTGGTGCTTGTTGCGCGGCTCGTCCGGCGACTTCAGCACCACGGTGCCGCGTTTCATGGAGTCTTCCACCGAGCGCACGATCAGGCGCTCGCCCAGTTCGGCGGCACGCTTGTCGCGGAAGTCTGTGACTTCCTTGTAGTTGTGGCCGGTGTCGATGTGCATCAGCGGGAACGGGAACTTGCCCGGGCGGAAGGCCTTCTCGGCCACGCGCAGCATGCAGATGGAATCCTTGCCGCCAGAGAACAGCAGCACCGGACGTTCGCACTGGCCGGCCACCTCACGCATGATGTGGATGGCCTCGGCTTCCAGCCAGTCGAGGTGAGACAGGGTTTGTTTGGTCAGAGTGCTCATCGTCTTGGTGAAACGTGAAAGGTGAAAAGTGAAACGTGGAGGTGCGCGCTTGCGTTTCACCTTTCACGTTTGACGTTTCACGAAGCTATTTCTTTACGTGCAGTCCGCATTCCTTCGAGGTGGGGTCCTCCCACCACCAACGCCCGGCGCGGATGTCCTCGCCCATCGCCACCGCACGCGTACAAGGCGCGCAGCCGATACTGGGGTAGAACTGGTCGTGCAGCGCGTTGTACGGCACTGCGTTGGCGCGGATGTAGGCCCACACCTCGGCCTCGCTCCAGTCGGACAGCGGGTTGAACTTCTCCAGCTTGTTGCCCGCATCGAATTCGCGCACGGCCAGTTCGGTACGCGTGGCGGACTGCGCGGCACGCATGCCGGTGATCCAGGCACCCTTGCCCGCCAGTGCGCGCTTGAGTGGCTCCACCTTGCGGATGCCGCAGCATTCCTTGCGCAGATCCACCGACTCGTAGAAGGCGTTGATGCCCTTGATGCGCACGAACTGCTCCACCGCTTCCGACTGCGGGAAGAACACCTTCAGCTTGATGTCGTAGTGCTTCTCCACCTCGCCCATCAGCGTGTAGGTCTCCGCCGGCAGGCGGCCCGTATCCAGCGAGAAGATCTCGATGGGCGCACCGCTCTTCACGATCAGATCGGTCAGCACCATGTCTTCAGCGCCGAAGCTGTTGGCGAAGGTCACGCCACCCTTGGTGTCGAATTCCTCGGCCACCGCGTGCAGCAGCTCCAGCACCTGGCGAGACTTCACCTGCACGCTGGCACGCAGTGCATCGGTCAGCTCGGGCCGCGTCGCCGGATTGCTCGGTGGCGGACGCAGCATGGAGACGGCTCCGCTCACGCAGTCACGCTCCGCACATGGCGGCGCCACAGCGGGCGCTTGTCGTCCACCGCAGCCTGGTAGGGATCGCTGAAATCCTTCAGCGAGGCCAGTGCATCCTCGGCCGAGCGGTCGGCGCGGATCAGGAAGGCGTCGAAGCCGGTGCGCTTGAAGAAGAACAGCTGGTCGCGCAGTACGTCGCCCAGCGCGCGCAGTTCGTTACGGTAGCCGTAACGGGTGCGCAGCAGCGCGCCGGCCGAGTAGATGCGGCCGTCGGC
Organism: Moraxellaceae bacterium; assembly: GCA_031119205.1. Lineage (GTDB taxonomy): Bacteria > Pseudomonadota > Gammaproteobacteria > Burkholderiales > Rhodocyclaceae > Uliginosibacterium. Next base: position 4,787 of record JAVHYF010000069.1, read on the forward strand.
GAAGCGCTCGACGTGGATGGCGATCAGCGGCAGTGCGTTGATGTCATGCACACTGGCCACCAGGTCTTCGACCAGTTCGTGCGTCTCGACCCACACGCCGACTTCACGCGCGGCCACGCGGGCGGCCAGTTCATCCTTGCGCGCCAGCCACACGGCCAGCGGAACCAGCACGCGGCCTTGCGCCGGGATGTCGGTGGCGGCGATCTCTTCCGCCGTCGCCGTGGCGTCGCCGGTCAGCTTGAACAGCACGACCTTGCCGGCCTGCTTCTTCACTTCCTCGGTGGCCTTGGGGATGCGCACCCAGGTCCAGTCGTCGGCGACGATCTGGCCCACCCCGTCCTTCAGCTTGATCAGATTGGACGCGTTGGCACTCACGACATCAGACATTTGCTGCTTCCTTCTTCGCCGGCTGGCGGTCCGCATACACGCGGGTCTTGAACGGCGCGATGCCCAGGCGGCGCGCGGTGTCGATGAAACGCTCTTCCGGCGTACGGTTCTCGACATACACATCGATCAGGCGCTGCACCACACCGGCGACTTCTTCCGCCGCGAAGGACGGGCCGATCACTGCACCCAGGCTGGCGTCGTTGCCCTGCTTGCCGCCGATGGACACCTGGTACCACTCCTCGTCGTTCTTATCGACGCCCAGGATGCCGATGTGACCCACGTGGTGGTGGCCGCAGGAGTTCATGCAGCCGGAGATGTTCAGTTCCAGCTCGCCGATGTCGTGCTGGTAATCCAGGTCGTCGAACTGACGCTGGATGGATTCCGCGATCGGGATGCTCTTGGCATTGGCCAGATCGCAGAAGCTGCCGCCGGGGCAGCAGATGATGTCGGTGATGAGGCCGATGTTCGGCGTCGCCAGACCGGCCGCCTTGGCTTCCTGCCACACTGCGTACAGGTCGGTCAGCGCCACGTCGGACAGCACGATGTTCTGCTCGTGCGTGGTGCGCAGTTCGCCAAAGCTGTACTTGTCGGCCAGGTCCGCCACGGTGTCGAGCTGGGCGTCGGTGATGTCGCCCGGCGCCACGCCGGTGGTCTTCAGCGACAGGGTGACGGCGCGGTAGCCGGGCACCTTGTGACCATGCACGTTGCGCTTCACCCAGTTGGCAAAGGCCTTCTCTTCCGTCCGCTTCGCCTCGAAGCCGGCATCGCTGTCGCTCAGCGTGGCATACGGCGGCGCGGTGAAGTGCTGGGCCACGCGGTCGAACTCTTCCTGCGTGATGGTGGTTTCACCTTCCTTGGTGTGCTCCCACTCCGCCTCCACCTGGCGCTTGAACTCGGCGATACCCAGGGACTTCACGAGGATCTTGATGCGTGCCTTGTAGATGTTGTCGCGGCGACCGTAGCGGTTGTAGACGCGGATGATCGCCTCGCAGTAGCTCAGCAGGTGGCGCCACGGCAGCGCTTCCTCGATCACTTCGCCGAGGATGGGCGTGCGGCCCAGACCGCCACCGACCCACACCTTGGCCAGCAGGCTGCCGGCAGCGTCGCGGTAGAACTCCAGGCCGATGTCGTGCATCTGCACCACGGCGCGGTCGTCCTTCGTACCGCTGACGGCGATCTTGAACTTGCGCGGCAGCAGCGCGAACTCGGGGTGGAAGGTGCTCCACTGGCGGATGATCTCGGCCAGCGGACGCGGATCGAACACTTCGTCCGGCGCGATGCCGGCGAACTGGTCGGTCGTGGTGTTGCGGATGCAGTTGCCGGAAGTCTGGATGGCGTGCATCTCCACGCTGGCCAGTTCCTCCAGGATGTCCGGCACGTCCTTCAGTTCCGGCCAGTTGTACTGGAAGTTCTGACGGGTCGACACGTGGGCGTAGCCACGGTCGTACTTGCGCGCGATATGCGCCAGCTTGCGCACCTGGGTGGCGTTGAGCAGACCGTAGGGCACGGCCACGCGCAGCATCGGCGCGTAGCGCTGGATGTACAGGCCGTTCTGCAGGCGCAGCGGCTTGTATTCGTCGCCGGTCAACTCACCCGCCAGGAAGCGGCGGGTCTGGTCGCGGAATTGCGCGACGCGTTCGTTGACGATCTGTTGGTCGTATTGGTCGTAGCGGTACATCTCGCTTCCTCTCGCTTCCTGGCAGCTCGGCGCGCCATCGGCCTGGCGCCCACCAGCGCCGCATCACGGGGAAGCGGCGAGAGGGTAGGCGAAGTCATGTCCTGTCCGGTGTATGCACACTCTTGTCAGACTGCGGATGGTAAGAGCCGCTCATAGGGAAAAGAAGCCGCTATCTGTTAGGCACTAATAAGAAAAAGTAATATGAGGCCTTCGTCCACAGGAGGTCTTCCCATGGTCCGACACATCGTGTTCTGGCGTCTGAACGGCGCCACCGAAGCCGCCCGCGCCGGGCAGGCGGCCACCATCAAGACCACGCTGGAAGCCCTCAACGGCCGCATCGCCGGCCTGCGCAAGCTGGAGGTCGGCATCGACTTCAGCCGCGGCGAAGCCTCCGCCGACATCGCCCTCTATTCGGAGTTCGACGACCGCGCCGCGCTGGACGCCTACCAGCCCCACCCGCTGCACCTGGCCGCCGTGGCCGTGGTGAAGCCACTGGTCAGCGAACGTCGCGTCGCCGACTACGAGCTCTGAGCCCCGAACGAGCCGCCATCGCCCATGCCCACAGCCCTCAGCCCGGAAGACTTCCAGCGCTACCTGCACCAGCACATCCCGCTGTCGCAGGCCATGCAGGTCGAACTGGTGTCGCTGGCCGACGACCATCTGGCCGTCAGCGCACCGCTGACGCCCAACCTCAACCACCGCGGCACCTTCTTCGGCGGCAGCGCCTCCACGCTGTGCATCCTGTCGGCCTGGTCGCTGCTGTACACCCGGCTGCGCGCCGCCGGCCGCGACTGCCGGCTGGTCATCCGCCGCAACAGCATGGAATACACCCGCCCGGTGGAAGGCCGCGCCACCGCCACGGCACGCCTGGCCGAGCCCGCAGGTTGGGCAGACTTCCTTCTGAACTTCGACCGCCGCGGCAAGGCACGCATCCGCGTCGTGTCGGTGCTGAGCTACGACGGCCAGGAAGCCGGCCGGCTGGAAGGTGAGTTCATCGCGCTGGCCCATGACGAACCCCCTGCCGGAGCCGGCGCATGAACCTGCAACAACTCCGCTACGTGCTGGAAGTAGCCCGCCACAACCTGTCGGTGTCCGAAGCCGCCGAAGCCCTGTTCACCTCCCAGCCCGGGGTGTCCAAGCAGATCCGCCTGCTGGAAGAGGAGCTCGGCCTCGACGTCTTCGTGCGTCACGGCAAGCGCCTGGTGTCCATCACCGAGCCCGGCAAGAAAGTGCTGGCGATTGCCGAGCGCATGCTGCGCGAAGCCGACAACCTGCGCGCCGTCGCCGACGAATTCCACGCCGAGGACAGCGGCCGCCTCGTCATCGCCACCACCCACACCCAGGCCCGCTACGCCCTGCCCAAGGTGGTGGGCGAATTCATGCGCCGCTATCCCAGGGTGCAGCTGGAACTCCACCAGGCCAGCCCCAAGCAGATCGCCGACCAGGTGCTGGCCGGCGAGGCCGACCTCGGCATCGCCACCGAAGCGCTGACCGACCACGCCGAGCTGGCCACCCTGCCCTGCCACCAGTGGAACCGCAGCGTCATCGCCAAGACCGGCCACCCGCTGCTGCGCGAGCGCGTGCTCACGCTGGAAGCCATCGCCCGCTACCCCATCATCACCTACGACGCCGCCTTCACCGGCCGCAGCGCCATCAACCGCGCCTTCCTCGCCCGCGGCCTCAAACCGAACATCGTGCTCACCGCGCTGGACTCCGACGTCATCAAGACCTACGTCGGCATGGACCTCGGTATCGGCATCGTCGCCAGCATGGCGCTGGACCCGATGGCCGACCGCGGCCTGCAGGCCCTGGACGCCGCCCACCTGTTCGAGTCGAGCACCACCCGCATCGGCCTGCCGCGTAATGCGTGGTTGCGGGGGTATGTGTATGCGTTCATCGAACTGTTTGCGCCGCAGCTGACGCGGAAGGTGGTCGATGCGGCGATGGGGGGAGAGACGGGGAGCGATCCCGGGTTGTGATCACCTGATCGCCCAAGGGAGGGCACTACATGAAGTGGTACTACCGTGCTTGTGCACTCGTGACCAGCCTGCCCCTCATAGGGCTAGGCATCGGACTCATCGCCCTATGGATTCTCGACTGCAACGGCAACTTTGGCCCGGCTGGCAATCGCTGCGTTCATGCATCGAAGGACGTAGCGGATGCGCTCACGGGTCTGATGTACGTCGGAGCGTTCGGATGGCTGCTCACCGTCCCTCTCGGTGGAGCAGCGGCTCTTGTCGGCTATGTTTTTCAGCGGCTGCGCAAGAACACCAGATGAGGTCGTGCTGGCCACGCGTTTCGCTATGTCGGTGATCAATCGGAAGACCTGGCCGGGAGTTCGCCCCGGCGGGCGAGATACTCTCTACTGCGCGGCAGAGAGCATGCAGAGAACGCGCCCCCTTCCGCCGCCACGCTTCGCGTGGCCCCCTGCGCTGCGCGCCATGCCGAGCGGCTGCGGAACTCGCGCTTCGCGCTACGCGCGATCCCTCGTCGCGGCTGTGCTGCTCGGCGACTGCAGAGGGGATTAGGGTCGTGCAGACTTGATCCGACGTGCCTCAACGTTGGAGTTCAGCGGACGACGAAAAGCGCAGCTTTTCGACGGTCCGCTGGAACGACTGGTTATGCTCATAGAGTTTGGTCTCTCGTCGATTTGCGATTCCCGTCTTGCGGAAACTTCTCGGCAACGCCTCTCATGAACTGAACAGCTTTCAATGCTCCGCTGAGGTTGAACCGCGAAACTTTGAAATTGCCGTTTTGCATAGGAAACGCAAAGCCGATATAGGACGACTTCTTTATTGCAGTGTCGATCTGTTCGAAATCCTTGAAGGCGAACTTTGATTTGCCGTCGGCCTTAAAGCACATAATCTCCAGCGTATGGGCGCTGTAATCAGAGTTCATGAGGATGACGTAGCTGCCATCGGTGTCGCAGTTGACGTCGTTTCCAAGGAGCCAAACGCAGTTACGGTCCGATACGAAGCAGTACTGGCCGAGTACGGCATTGCTGTCGTTAACCGTCGCGGCATACAGTGCGTCTTTGTCGGTGGTTGCACCGACAGCCCACGCACCAAAGCGTTTGTCGTCTGCCAAGGCGCCTTGTGAAGCGAACACGAGCCAGATGGTGAGTAAGCGAAGGAACGTCATTTTATTCCCCTGCATAACTAGTTTTAAGGAGCGGCTTTGCTGCATAACATCGGCGCGTGCTCCCTAACATGGCACCTGGCAGCAACCGGAAAGGCTTGTCACACAAGGATTTCGTCGAGTCGACCCTCTGTTCAACTCCCATTAACAGAATCGACAAGAACCTAACTTTGCAGACAAGACCGCAGCATACCGTCTGCATGCTTCATACGGCGCCACCCACAGAGGCAAAGCGCGGTAATCCGGCACGGACCCACTCCCCCTCTGCAGCCGCCGAGCAGCACAGCCGTGACGAGGGATCGCGCGTAGCGC
>JAVHYF010000036.1:0-35473 GCA_031119205.1 Moraxellaceae bacterium
CGCCAGCGAACTGGCTTGCCTATGCCTCAACCGAGCACTCACACCTATCGGTTGTCTAATTTTTAAAGAGCGGTACTGCGTTTCTTGCCACTTCTTTTACTCGTCCCGCGCCGCGCTTTAATTCGCCGCTTCGTTTCGAGAGGTGCGCATTCTACATAGCCTGTTCAGGCCGTCAAGCGATCTGATCGAAAAAGTTGATGAGATTCTCGCGACCAGAAAAACGCCGGCATGAAAGCCGGCGCTTTTCATTGCTCCATCAAGCAGATAGACGTCAGCCGAAGTCCTTCTCCCCTTGGATCACTGCCGGATAGCCGGTCATCGCGCGCGAGGTCTGCATGCCCGCCATCGTCGCAGCCTCGACGCAACCGGCATTCAGGCCGGTGCGGATCCAGTCGCCCGTCAGGTAGAGGTTGGAGAACCCACTGCCGTTGGTTTCCAGACGAGCCTTGGTGGAGTTCACCACCGACAGCACGTACTGCTCGGAGGGGTCCACGTTGGCGCGCCAGTACTGACTGTTGAAGCGTGCCTCGCCGGAGCCGCCATCCGGATCGACCAGCCAGCCCCACTCGAATTTGCCGGGCTTGCCGACGCCGGCCGCGGCCGGCCATAGCCAGCCCATCTCGCTCGTCATGTTGTTGAGCGCACCGGTCTTCGCGACAGCAGCGACCTCCGCAGGGAAGCCGTGGTTGGACGGCGGCGGCAACTTGCCTTGCGTGAAGGCGCTGCAGAAGTAGGCGCAGTTCTTCGGCTCGTCAGCGCCGGCCGGCCAGTCTTCGCGGCACAGAAGCTGGTCCATCGATGCCCAGGTGTCATAGGGCTCGGTGAAGCCGGACAGCACGGGCTCCTCGCCGCTCTTGGGTGTGTAGGCCCAGCCGAGGTTCTTCAGCGGCTGGTTGAGCCAAAGCTGGTAAGCCTGCGTCGCCACCGTCTTCACCACATTCGAGGTGCTGGCGAGCGCCGGGCTTTCGGCCAGCAGCTTCGGCGCGATCCATGGCAGCGAGCCGATGGAGATGCCGAATACCACACGGTCGAAATCCACACCACGCTTCAGCGTGATCTGCGGAAGGGGCTGACCGAAGCTCTGCTGGTACACCTCCGGCCAGTTGGTCCACATCGATTCCAGATTGATGCCATTGGCCTGCAGCAGCGCGGCCTGCTTGTCGTCGATCTCGCCGTAATTCGGCTCGCTCGGCCAGCAGTCCAGGCCTTTCACCGTCACGAAGGGGTTGTAGTCATCACCCTTCAGGGCGACCTGCTGGGTCATCAGGATTTCATCGACGGCGCCGTTCTTCGGCACCATGTCCTCGACCTTGTGGAAGAAGTGGAATTTCACGCCGCGCTTCTTCAGCACCTCGTACATCGGCGCGAAGATCACGTCGCCCATGCCGGCCTGCATCTTCCACATGACGCCGCCCTTGTAGAGCAGGCCGATGCGCAGCGTGGCGCGCAGCATGGTGCCGGCCTCCACGTTCGGCTTGCTGAAGTCGCCGTCGACGTAGGCGAACACCAGGTCGTAGAGCGCGCGCACCGGCGCGGAGTCCACCGTGTATTTCTCGTTGGCACCGTGCTTCTTCAACCAGGCGCGCAGGTCGAGATCGTTGATGACGTCAAAGGTCTGCGACTTGAACACGCCGTCGCGCACCATGCCCACCAGCGTGGCGACGCCGAGATCCAGCGTGATGAACAGGCGGCGCAGTTCGTCGTTGGTGTCCAGCAGGTCGCCGACGCGGGCATACACAAGCCGGCGCATCACCTCCAGCGCGTCGGCGGCCAGTTCGAACTGCACCTGATCGCTGCGCAGGTGCGCGGCCTTGAAGCTCCCCACCAGTGCCTCGGCACGGGTGGACAGACGCGCAACGTCTTCGCCGAATTCACTCAGCACCTTGATCGCCACGTCCTCGGCACGCTCGACCACCTCCTCCTTCACCTCGGCCACCACCTTGTTGAAGAGGTTGCCCAGCAAGCCGCGCGGCACCGGGCCGGACGGACGCGGGTTGGCCTGCACCGTCGAATGGGCCTGCAACTCGCCGAGGATCTTCTTGATCCACGCGTAGGCCGCCACGGCGGCGTCCCACATGTTCAGCACTTCCTCACCGTCGCCGGGCGTGCCGGGCAACAACGGGAAGTCGACCGGCCAGGTCTTCCAGTCGCCGTCGATGAACTCGGTGACCGCCGTGAAACTATGTGGCTTGAAGGCTTCGTCCCAGGTCGCCAGCGGCGCGCCGGGCGGACGGCCGAGTTCGCCGTACACCTTCTGGATCGCGTTGAAGGCGTTCTCGTAGAAGCCGAACCAGATGTGCAGGCCATGCTCCTCGATGCGCTGGCCGTACTTCGCGTTGCGACCGCTGGCGCCCTTGCCACCCAGGCGCCAGCCAAGCTGGTACAGCGAGATATCGTATTTGCTCTGCCAGCCCGGCTGGTCGGTCAGGTAGAAGGCGGTGATCATCGAGCCGACACCGCCACCAAGGATGGCGATCTTCTCCGGCTCGATCACCGAGTTGTTGTACAGCTCCTGCGCCTGCTGGACGGTGAAGTCGAAGTACAGGTTGATCGGCATGATGGCGTCCTGCGCGCCAAGCTCCAGGCCGAGTGTCTGTGCCAGCGGGAAGCTGGCGTTGTCGTGCAGGTTGAGGCTGTAGCTGCCACCCAGCAGCGCCGCGCTGTGCAGCTTGTTCACCGTCGCGGGCGCGATGGTGATGGCCTGGTACACCGCGCGGTCTCCGGTGCCGTCGGGCAGTTGCTTCAGGAAAATCTGCGCGAGCTGCTCGGACAGCAGCTGCTTCATCACGTCGCGCACGCCGGCTTCGTCGAGTGAGAAGAAGCCCGGCGAGGACATCAGCACCTTGAGGCCCTCTTCCATGAACTCGACGAACTCGCCGATCGGCGTGTCCGGCGCCTTGCTGGTCTGCGTTACCTCCAGCAAGGGGTTCCATGCAAGTTGGGTTTCCGGCGAAAAGGGCTGGAAGCTCTTCACCGCCAGGGTCAGCTTCTCCGCCGGCTGGCCGACGTCCGGCATCGTGTACTGGCAGTCGTACTTGGGGTAACCGTACAGCTCGCGCCCGTTGATGAGCGCCATGGTGTCATCCACCCAGATGTGCATCGGGTAGAAGAACACGCGATCGATCTTCGTCTGTCCCTTCTCTTCCACCTCGCGACCGACGATCACCCAGGTGACGATATCCGTCTCCTTGATCCAGCCCTTGTCACGGTCCACCGGCCGCTCGGAGAAGGCATGGCTGATGCGCGTGAAGCTCAGCAGCACGTAAGGGGTCAGCACGCGGAAACGGGCGCGTCCACCGGAACCCGCGCTCAGCGTCGCATCCACCGAGCGCTGCAGGCAGTCCGTCTTGCCCTTCACGAAGAAGCCGTACAGGTTGGCCTGCTGCAGCACCAGCGGCGAGTGCATCAGCACGGCGCCCGGCGGGTAGATGTAGGGCGGACGGTTCGGGGTTTCCGGACTAGGTGTTGCGGGCGTGCTTTCCTGGCTCATGCTTTCCTCATCCTCATGGCGTTGAACGGGCAATCAAGGCGATCCGGGCAAGACAGCGCGCTGCGCCGGGGCGCAGGTTCGCGGGTGCCGTGATTCTGCATGGCTTTGAGGGAATTGTGAGAAATCGAAAACAAGGCAAAACTGGCGGCTATCCCGCCTCGATGATATTTCCCGGAGAGACACCCCACCATGACCGCCGCATTACGCGTCCGCCGCACTGCCCTCGCCACCCTCGTGATGCTGGCGACCGGTCTGACCAGTCCGGCCCATGCCCAGAGTCCGGTCCAGAACCCGGCCGCGATGACGATGCCGATCTTCGACGCCCACCTGCACTACAACTGGGAACCGACCGCCCACTTCCCGCTGGACAAGGTGCTGAAGACCTTCGCCGACAACAATGTGCGCGGCATCCTGGCCACCAGCCGGCCAAATGCCGGCACCCACGCGCTGGTCGCCGCGCCCGGCCCGAAGCCTTGGGTCGTGCCTTTCCTGCGGCCCTACCGCATCCGAGCCGACATCGGTACCTGGTACGGCGACCGCCAGACCATGAAGCTGATCGAGGAGGAATTTCCGCGCGGCTACTACAAGGGCATCGGCGAATTCCACCTGCACGGCTTCGCCGCAAAAAGCGACGTAGTACGTGACGTGGTGTTGTTCGCCAAGAAGCACAAGTTGATGCTGCACGCCCACAGCGACGTGGTGGCCATCGAGGAACTGTTCGCCGTCGACCCGCAGGCACGCATCATCTGGGCGCACACCGGCTTCACCGAGCCGGCCGACAAGGTTGCGGAAATGTTGCAACGCTATCCGGGCCTGACGGCCGAGCTGTCCTACCGCGGCGGCATTACAGGCGCCAGTGGCGTCACGGCAGAATGGAAGCGCCTGTTCCAGCGCTACCCCGATCGCTTCCTGCTCGGCTCCGACACCTGGATCAACGAGCGCTGGGACGAGTACCCGAACATCATCGGGCAATACCGGGAATGGCTGGCAGACCTCCCCCCCGCCGTGGCGGAACAGATTGCCTGGAAGAACGCCGAACGCCTGTTCGGCCCGGCGCCGACCGGCAATACGAAGCCCTGAGCATCCGAGCTCACCGGAGGAAAGAGGAAAAGAAAGGGCCGCGAATGCGGCCCTTTGCATGCGTACCGCCAGAGGGCGGCTTACTGCACACGCAGTTCCACGCGGCGCGCTTCTGCCGCCTGCCCGTCGCCCAGCGTGCTCTCCGGCTTGCGCAGTTTCACGCGCTCTTCACCCACGCCTGCCGACAGCAGTACCTGGCGCACGCCCAGGGCGCGTTGCTTGGCCAGTTCGGCGTTCTGCGCAGCATTGCCGCTGGCGTCGTGGAAACCGGAAACCAGCACGATCAGGGTGGGCTGAGCCGCAGCGACCTCCACCACCTTGGCCAGTTGCGCCTGACCGTCAGCCGACAGATCTGCCTGGCCGATCTCGTAATACACCTTGACCAGCGCCTCTCCCACGGGGGCGATGTCGACCTCTTCGATCACCACCTCCACGGCTTGCGGTGCGTCGGAGGCCGTGTGAGAGCCTGCGCTCAGCACGGCAAAAGTGATCGTGCCGACGACCACGGCCGCGACGATCAGGCCAATGAAGGTGAGGGCTACGCGCGTGTTGTCATCATCGTCCTGGCTGCTCATGAAACTCTCCCCCTTGCTGGATGTGGAAGGCAGGAGAATACGCCTATGGCATCCGCCTTTGAATCACAATCTGGAGACACCTTGCCGGGTCGCCAGCGGGAAAATGCGCAATCCCGATCAAAGCCCCTGCGCGAGGATGGCCCTGCAGGAAACCACCACCGGGACACCATGAAGACCGCTACCCGAGAACGCCACGGCGAACGCATCGAACGCGCAGTGCGCTGGCTCACCCGCCACCTGGATGCCGACATCGACCTCCATCGGCTGGCGGAGGAAGCTGCACTGTCGCCCTACCACTTCCATCGCGTGTATCGCGCGCACATGGGTGAGACGGTGCAGCAGACGCTGAGCCGCTTGCGCCTGCACCGTGCCGCCGGACGCCTGCTGGAAGGGTCGCGGGCGATCGCGGTGATCGCCACCGAGGCGGGCTTCGGCAGCGTGCAGGCCTTCAACCGCGCGTTCCGCGCGGCCTATGGCCTGCCCCCGGCAGCGTTCCGTGGGCGCCGGCTGGTGGAATTTCCTGCGCTGCCATCCCTCAACCGTCAGGAGAACACCATGTACACAGTCCGCATCGAGCACCGCGCCAGCCTCCCCGTCGTCGCGCTGGCCCACCAGGGTGACTACCAGCAGATCGGCCTCAGCTTCGAACGACTTGCCGCCTGGGCGGGCGGCAAGGGCCTGCTGGGTCCGCAGACCCGTTCCTTCGGCATCTACTACGACGACCCGGAATCCGTGCCAGCCAGGGACCTGCGCTCCGAAGCCTGCATCACCGCCCCGACCGGCTTCCAGGCAGAAGGAGATTACCGGCCGCTGCAGACACCCGGTGGCCGCTGCGCCGTGCTGGAGTTCACCGGCCCTTATGCCGAATTGCACAAGGCCTACGCCTGGCTGTTCGGCGAGTGGCTACCGGCCAGCGGTGAAGAGCCGGGCAATGCGCCGGCCTTCGAGGAGTACCTGAACGAGTGCTCCGAAGTCCCACCGGCCATGTTACGGACGGCCATCTGCATTCCACTTGCTGACTGAACAGCGCACCTGAGCCAGCCCCCCGGGCACGCCGAGGGGCTTCGCCATCACAAGCAGCGCTCAGAGCGCCACCTGAACCCTGGCACTGGCGATGCGAGTCGCCAGACGCCAGCTCCATTCGGTGGGTTTCAGGCGCACGCGCTCGGCCAGATAGTGCTCGGCGCGCGACAAGTCACGGGAGCGAATGGCGGCCTCGATCAGCGTCAGCGACAACAGGTCACGCTGCGCGTTGCTGCCGCCGAAACGATGCGCCTGGTCACGCACCCGCGCGATGCGCGTGATGGCCTGCGCATGCTGCCCGCGCGCAAACGCCAGCATGCCCTCGGCCAACGGCAGGCCGACCTCGCTGGTCATCATGGCGTTGAGGCTCGTGGTGCCGACAGCCGCCTCGCGCATCTGCGCCAGCAAGCGTTCGATCGCGTGACCGCGTCCGCAGGCCGCAAAGCTCAGCATGGCGTGCAGGTCGTTGAAGGCGTAGTGCCCGCGCTCCACGTCCAGCTTGCCCTGCCAGATATCGGCCACCCGCTCGAAGCGATCGCCGATGTCCACGCCCTCCAGGCGCAAGCGCCACAGCATCGCAGTGGCATCCACCAGCACCAGCAGCATGTCGGCCTGCGGGCCCAGGATGCGCTGGTCGACGATTTCCAGCACCGCGGCATGCTCGCCACGGTCCAGGTGGAACAGCGCGAGATGCCACCAGTTGTGGGGCGCGAAGCCATTGTCCGGTTTCGCCCAGTCGGCCTCGCGGCCACGCAGCCATTCCACACCTTCGTCGATGCGCCCCTGCATCTCCATCACGTGGGCCACGGCATGCACCGACCAGCCATCGGCGGGGTCGATCTCCAGCGCACGGCGCGCCAGGCGCTCGGCCTCGGCGTACTCATGACATTCCTCCAGGCCGAAAGCCTGCATGCCCAGCACGCAGGAATAGCCGGGCATGTCGCTGCGCCAGGCACGCAGGGCACGGGCGACACGGTTGCGCAGGTTCACCGCGTCACCACGGTAGAAGTCCATCAGGTGCGCGATCTGGATGCTCAGCGCATCGCAGGGGTGTTCGATCAGCACTTCGTCGAAGACCTCGCAGGCACTCAGCCAGTCACCTGCCGCAAGACGTTCCGCAGCCAGGGTGAGCCGCTGCTCGCGGGTGGTCGCGTACTTGCGCAGGCTGGCGGCGCGTTTCACCGCATCGCGCACCGCAGGCAGGTAGCGCTGCTCCGAGGTGGTGTACAGCACGAAGGCCTTGAACAGATGACCCATGACGAAGTCCGGATCGATGGCGAGCGCACGCTCGATAGTGGCGATCGGGTCACCGCTGTAGTGCTGGAATTCGGCGAGCGCGGTTTCGTACAGCGCCACTGCGTCACGGCTGGCGGTCGACACCGGCACGCCGCGAAAATCCTTCAACATTCTCATTCCCCTGGCAGGTTCTGTCGCGCCCACCGTGGCCTTGCCAGCGGTGGGCGGATCGTTCATTCGTTCTGGATGTTCGGTATTGCTGAACAGGCCGGGCGGCAGGACCGCCGCCCCGGCAGGCAGGCAAGACTCACAGCCGTACTTCAGCGGCTGCTCAGCTGGCTATCAATAGCCGTATTCACTGCGGCCGTATTCACTGCGCGAGCTGGCGGCATAGCCGCTGCCGGATGCGGCCGCGGCCTTCTTGTCGCCGCGCAGCACGTGCCACACACCACCCTGGTTGTCGCCGGTGATGTCGCCCGGCTTCGCGTCACCGACGTAAAAGTACAGCGGCATGCCCTTCCAGGCCCACTGCTGGCTGCCGTCGTCGCGACGCACGATGCTGAAGTCACCGCCGGCCAGCGCGGGGTTGGCGACCACGAAGGGCGGCCAGGCCGCCGCGCAGCCGCCGTTGCAGGAGCTGCGGCCAGTGCTGTCCTTGTCGAAGGTGTAGAGCGTGCGTCCATCCTTGCTGGCGAGAACGCCGTTCTTCTCGACAGTGGGATTGGCCTGGGCGGCGGTGACGATGCTCAGCAGGGCGGTGGTGATGAGGATGTGCTTCATGATGGTTCTCCGTAGTGTGTGGATCGAGGTCTGCGGACTGGCATCAGCCCGGCGATGACACATACGGAGCACCCCAGGCAACGGATGCAGCCTGGATGCAGATTTCGGTACAGACGAATGGGCAGGCGTCGCTACGGATCGCGAGACGCAGATCCTGGGGGAGAAAAAGGGAAGGCAGGAGGAAGACGTGAGGCTCGCGACGGCTAGCCGTCGCAGCCACTCACCACAGCTTGGCGCAGTGCCCCTGCAGCAGGAAGTCACCCGGCGTGTCGCCTGGCGAAGCCGGCGCATCCTGCACCGTGATGCCGAGACGCGGCACGTTGGACAGCAGGCGCTCGGCGGTATCGGGCATGTCGAAGCCTCCCCTGCCCTGCGCGGGCACCACACCGAGCGGGATCGGTGCCAGCGGCTGGCCGTTGGCGTCCTGCGGCAGCGCCCACAGCTGCAGCACCTTGCCGGCGGGCACGTCGATGGGGCGCAGGATCTTGAGCGTCACCCGCTTGCCGTGACGGGTGGAGCTCGCCAGCACCGTCGGCCGGCTTTCGGCATCCAGCAGCAGGCCGACGTAACTCTGGGGCAAGGCCTGTTCGCGCTCGGCCCCCGCATCCAGCGTGGTGAACACTTCCGGCATGCCGCGCACCAGACCAAGCGTCACGGCAACGCCGAGGATGACGCCACAGGCAACGCCCAACACCGGCTTGAGCCATTGCCACAGGGATTTCCTGCGCACCTGCGGGGCGATGCGCGCCTCGATGCCGCGCCACACGCGGGGCGACGGCGGCTCCGCCGGCACGCTGACGGCCAGCGTCGCCAGGCGCCGCTCCCAGGTTCTCACGGCGTCGCGCGCGAGGTCCGAACTGGCGAGCAGACGGCGGAAGCGGCGCAGCGCCGGGCCACGCAAGGTGCCCAGCGCGTACTCGCTCGCCAGCCGGTCCATCAGCTCGCGCCGCTCGTAGTTCACCCCTGTGCCTCCAGGCAACGTTTCAGACGCTCCAGCCCGCGCCGCACCCAGGCCTTCACCGAGCCCAGCGGCGCCGCCATGCGCTCCGCCACTTCGCTATGCGACAGGCCGTGGTAGTAGGCCAGCGCAAGGCTCTGGCGATGGCTGGCCTCCAGGCGGTCCATGCAGCTGCGGATCGCCAGGGCTTCGACCGCCTCGCCCAGCAAGCCCAGCGGGTCGGGGCGATCGTCCTCGATGTCCAGCACGCGGCCTTCGTCGTCCTCCGGCAATGCCGTTTCGTAGCGGTGACTGGCGCTGCGCACCACATCCAGCGCCTTGTTACGCACGATGCTGATCAGCCAGGTCATCGGCTGGCCAGCCACCGCGCGGTAGTCGCCGGCACGGTGCCAGACGCTGACGAAAGCATCCTGCAAGACGTCTTCGGCCAGATCGCGCCGGTTCAAGATACGGAGCGCAACGCCGAACAGATGCGCCGAACTCATTTCGTACACGCGACGCAGCGCCGCGCGGTCACCCAGGGCGACGCGTGCGAGCTGATCGGCGAGAACGGTGGAGTCGGTGGAGGCGCTCATCGGGAAACTTCAGGAATTGAAGTTGATGATAGCGCCGGATGCTGATCAATGCCTGTAAGGAAAATGCTCACCGCCCGTGTCATCGATCATGAACGGGCGGTGAGTGGCTGCGGCACGCAGCGAAGGAAGCGGGGTTGCGTCAGGCTCAGCGGATGGGGATCACGATCGGCGGGATGCTGATGCCGATGGTGACGCCGGGCGGGCGGTGGTAGATCGGCGCCGGACCGCCATACACGGGGTACGGATACACCACCGGCGGGCCGTGGCGGATCACGGTGCGCTCCACGACACGCGGGCCATGGTAGTGGTGATGGCGGTCATGGTGACGCGACTCCTTCCAGTGGCGGCGGTCGTCGCGGCGGTCATACCTGTCGTGACGATCATGGCGGTCATGACGGTCGTAGCGGTCATGGTGGCGGCCACGATGGTCGTCGGCCAACGCGAGTTCCGGTGCTGCGACCACGCCGAAGGCCAGAGCCACACCGGCCAGTTTGCTCATCAGCTTCTGCATTCTTCGTCTCCTGGGGCTCAACGCCTTGCGGCATTGCATGGAGTGAAGACTAGAAGCGACCGGTATTGGGGGGTGTGAGCGTTTGTAAGCAAATGCTAGCCACACCGGACCAGCATGCATGTCTGCTCAGTGCAGCGTGGCCTCGGCACCACGCCAGGCGATGTCCAGCGCGGTGACCTGCCGCCCCAGCACCGTCACCGTGCCCGGCAGGCGGTTGTCGCCCGTGTCGCTGTACTCGAAGGCGTAGACGCGCTGCAACAGCAGGCGGCCCTCCTCGTTGCGCATGAAGCGCTGGCTGCGCAGCGCCACGCTGTCGTCGAGGAACTGCAGGCCATCGCGCGCGCAGGCACGTCGCGCGGCGGACACGCCGGCCTCGCGGGCGCGCAGGCCATCCATGACGTACCAGGCGAGAGCGGCCAGCACGGCCAGGAAGATGAGTGCGGTGAAATCCATGGCGGCGAGGATACCCCAGGCAGCTGGCCACGCCCTGCGCAGGGCAGCACGCTCAGCCGCGCTGGAAGGCCCTCACGCCGGCCACCACCCCGGCCACCAGCAAGGCCGCACCGGCCAGCGCCATCCACCCCGGCACCTCGCCGCGCCACAGGAAAGCGTAGGCCATCGCAGCCAGCGTCTCGAAGACGATCAGCTGGCCGACCAGCGCGGTCGGCAGCAACTGGCTGGCGCGGTTCCACAGCAGGGTGCCCAGCCAGGACGCCAGCAGGCCGATGGCCAGCATCAGCCCCACGAACAATTCCGGGCGCGGCCCCAGCGGCGCGTCGAAGGCCGGGCCGTCATGCCACCAGGCGGCCAGCACGAAGCCGATGAGCGCCAGCGGCAAGGTGGCCACGCCCTGCGCCGTGGCCCAGGTTCCGGAGCCCAGTTGCGGGTGTGCGCGCAGCCAAGCGGAGTTGCGCAGCGGGTACCAGGTCCAGCACACCACGGCGCCGATCGCCAGCAACACGCCCGACGCCAGATTGCCTTCCGGCAGGCTGCCCGATTGCTGCTCATGCAGTTGCACCAACACGATGCCGGCCGCGATGACCAGCAGTGAAGGCAGTAGCTTGCGCCAGGGCAGCGTGGCTTCATGGAAGTTGGAGCACACCGCGATCACCACCGGCAGCGTGCCGATGATGACCGCCGGCAACGGCGTGTCGATCAACTGGATGGAGGCCGCCAGACACAGGTTGTAGGCAATGTTGCCGACCGCCGCGAGCTCGAAGGCACGCAACCAGTCCTGCCGGTTCATTAGCGCGATGCGACTGCTGTAACGCCAGGCCAGCGGCAGGCAGATGAGCCCGAAGGCGACATGGCGGGCACAGGCCAGCATCGCGGCCGGGTAGTCGTGCAGGATCACCGGTGCGATGAACACCAGCCCCCAGGCGAGGCCGGCGCCGAGCGCACAGGCCACACCGACGAAGAAAGGATGGCGGGTCACGCTTCGTCGCCCGCGTCTGCGGCGGAGGTCGACACAGACTCTGGCGCCACAGGGTCCGGCATCCGCCAGATCGGCCAGGCGAGTTGCCAGGGCGCGCCGATCTCCTGCAGGCGAGCCTGCAAGGTGGCATCGACAAAGGCACTGCCTTCGTCCGGCGGAACGGTCCAGTTCAGGGACTCACCGCGCCACAGCAGGCGCAGCGTCCACGCATGCAGGTAGCCACGATCCGCCTCTGCGCCGCCGTAGCGGGCGTCACCCAGGATGGGACTACCCAGGCTTTTCAACGCGACGCGGATCTGGTGGGTGCGGCCGGTGCGTGGCCGCACGACGAACAGCCTGCGCCCCTCGCCCAGCCCGTAGCTGAAGAACTGCGTCACTGCGAAGGGGCCTACACCTTGTTCCTGCCCTTGCCCCCGCTCCTGCCCCTGCCCGGCAACCAGACGCCAGTTGCCGCCCCGCCCCTTCTCCATGTGGCCCTTCACCCAGCCCTGGGTCTTGGCGGGTTTGCGTGCCGACAGCGCGAGGTAGTACTTCTCCACCTGTGCGCTGGCGAACTGCGTGGACAGTTCGCGCGCTGCTTCCGCGTCCGTCGCGCACAGCACGAGGCCCGAGGTGATGCGGTCCAGCCGGTGCACCGCGTGCAGGCTGTCGACACCGCTGGCCGCACGCGCAGCCGCCATGAAGCCGCTCTCGCCCCCTTCGGCATGGAAGCTCATGCCGGCCGGTTTGGCGAACACGATCAGGCCGGCATGGCGGGCAACGACGCGAACGCTCACGAGTGCGCCACGTCTTCCTTCGTGTCCTTCACGCGAGTCACCATCCAGATGCCGCCGCAGACCAGCACCAGGGCGACGACGTTCTTCCATTCGAGGATGGACTCGTTGAGGAACAGTGCGGACAGCACCGCGCCGAACACCGGCACCAGGAAGTTGAATACGGTCACCAGACCGACGCGGTTGTACTTGAGCAGCAGGCTCCACAGCGCGAAGGCAGCGGACGACAGCACCACCATGTAGGCCATCAGGCTGCTGGACGCCCAGGTCCATCCTTCAAGATGACCGCCGAACGCGTAACCCACCACCGTCAGCACCACGCCACCGATGAACAGCTGGTGCCCGGTCATGACGACGGAATCGATGCGCTGTGACAGCCGCTTGCCGTAGATGGACGCCGCCGACAGCACGAAGGCGGCGATCACCACAAAGCCCTCGCCCAGCAGGGTGAAGTGGAAGTCCAGCAGATCCGGACTGAAGTTCACCACCATGACGCCGGCGAAGCCGACCAGACAGCCGATCGCTTTGGCGTAGGTCAGACGGTCGTTGTGGTAGATGAAATGCGCCAGCAACACCGAGAAGAAGGTGCCGGTGGCGTTCATGATCGAGCCCTTCACGCCCGTGGTGTAGGCAAGCCCGACGTAGAAGAAGACGTACTGGATGGCGGTCTGGGTCAGGCCCAGTACGCCGATGCCGCGCCAGTCGCGTGCCGACAGTGCGAACAGCGGCTTGCGCTGGAGGGCCGCCAGCACCATCAGCAGCAGGCCCGCGAACACGAAACGATAGCCCGCGAAGACCATTTTGGAAGGAATGTCCTGGGCAGCGATGCCGAACATCTCGTAGCCATTCTTGATGGCCGGATAGGCGCTGCCCCACAGGAAACAGCACAGGGTGGCGAGCAGGAAGACGGTCTTGCGATTGGTATAGAACTGCTGACTATTCACGGATACAAGGCTCGAATGGCCGGAACTACAGGAGGGCCGAGCTTAGCCGGAAAGCCTTGCCGAATCCTTGAGACAAAGCCATCCGTCATCGAACACACCCGAACAAAAGTTGCAAAAGCAACAAATAAATCCATAATGCGGATATAGCACACTACTGACACATTTCATGTGTCCCGGGAAGCCGCCATGAGTGCCCTGCCGCAAACCCTCCCCGACCCCACCCAGGTCCTCGCCACCGCCTTGCTCAATGCCGGGCGCGAACTCGGCCTGACGCAGAACGAGCTGGCCAGCATCATCGGCCGCGAACGTACAGTCTTCGCCCGCCGCGGCATCGATCCCGCTACCAAGGCCGGCGAGCTGGCGCTGCTGCTGATCCGCGCCTACCGCTCGCTGTTCGTGCTGGTCGGCGGTGACAACGCGCAGATGAAACACTGGATGCACACCCCCAACCTGCACACCGGCGGCACGCCCGCGGAACAGGTACATAGCGTGCAGGGCCTGATCCGCGTCGTCGAATACCTCGACGCCATGCGCGGCAAGGTCTGAGCGCTAACTCCTCACAATCCCATGTCCGATACCAAGGCCCTGCTGGCCTGTCTGGCCGAGGCACGCCCGGTCCTGCTCGGCGGCACCGCCTGGCGCCTGGTCGAAAGCCAGGAGCAGATCGCCACCAACCGACTGGTGGCCAACCTTGCCGAACAGGCCCTGCTGGAACAGATGCTGGAAACCAGCAAGCCGCGCGCGCCTGCCGACACCGCCCGGCTGCACTACCTGCTGGCCACGCCTTTCCGCTACCCGCCCCTGCCCTGGGGCTCGCGCTTCGGTGGCCGCAGCCAGCCCGGCCTGTTCTACGCCTCGCGCGGCGTGGGCACGGTGCTCGCGGAATCCGCTTACTACCGCCTGCTCTTCCTCGCCGGCATGAGCGTCGCGCCACAGGGCGCGCTGACCACCCAGCACACGCTGTTCTCCATGACGATCCGCAGTGAAAAGGGGCTACGCCTGCAGGCTTCGCCCTTCGACGCCCATCTCACCAGCCTGACCGATCCGGGTGACTACCGTGCCAGCCGGGCGCTGGGCAGCGCCATGCGCGAAGCAGGCATCGAGGCCTTCGAGTTCGTCTCCGCCCGTGATCCGGAGCGCGGCCTCAACATCGCGCTGTTCACCCCACTTGCCTTGAGCCATGATCGCCCCGATCTGACCCAGCAATGGTTATGCGAAACCACGGCTGCCACCGTGAGGTTTTACCACCAGCCCAGCGCCAGCCTGTGGCAATTTGATGCGGTGCACTTCACGGTCGCCGGTCGATTGCCGCAGGCAGAAGATGCGTAAGCCGGTATACCGCGTATACCGGCAGCGTGATGCGCGATAGTGCGTCGCACAAAAAACTCCAGAATTTGACTAAGCTAGGAATGTCATCCTTTCGTCCCATGAACGATCTTTCCGACATGGTCGAGCCCATCCCCTTCGGCAGCAAACGCGTCATCGACGGCGTGGAGCGCGTGTTCTATCACGGCTACTGGGTCAAGACTTACCAGGCGCCGGCGGACACGTTGACTGCCAAGAAGCGCCTGATCGAAGCCCTGACCCGTCGCCTGTTCAACCACGTCGAACACGGCATCAACATTCCCGGCTCGCGCCTGGAAGAAGCCCGCTCGGCCTTCAAAGCCGAAACCGACCCCGCCCGTCGCCGCGTCAAGGGTGCCATGCTGGCCGGCGCGCTGTTCAACCGTGGTGCCGACATCTTCACCAAGCTGGTCGAACTGCAGGCCTGCGGCGTGGAGATCGCCTCCGACAACCCCTTGCTGCGCGAATGCGGCCACTGCCTGCTGGAAGCGCTGGAGCTGGGCAAGACGGTCATGCACCGTAGCGGCGAGGAAGGCATCGACGAACTGTGGGGCGAGCCTTTCAAGGCCTTTTCGATTCCGGTCGAGGCCTTCTACGAAAGCCGCTACATCAAGATCGCGCAGACCATGCGCGACATCGACGCGATTGCCGATGCGCTGTGCGCCACCTTCTGCGCACGCCCGCAGTTCCCCGGCATCGACCGCCTGATCCGCGATTTCGCGGACTCCGCCAAGATCAAGACCGAAACCCTGCGTACGGACCCTGACATCTTCGAGGTATGGACCAGCTTCGCCGTCGCAGGCGAACGCCTGCAGGACTACCAGGTTTCCGCACCGCCTCGCGCCACCGAGCAACAGCTGCAACAGACCGAACAGGGTCGCCAGTTGCTGGCACAGGCCCATCTGCTGATCAGCGACATCACCCGCGCGCGCGTGCCGATGCCCAAGAGCACGGCCGAGTTCGTCGAACGCTGCGAGGCCTTTCGCGCCGCCTGCACCCACCCGGTAAGCAACCGCCTGGCCTGTTAAGACAGGTAAGGTTTCGGGCAGCAAAAGCCGCGGATCTGCCGCGGCTTTTCATTTTCTGCGCCGCCAGCCAGCGGCGACCGGGCGATAATGCGCGCCTTCACGCGCCAGTCGCACCCAGATTTTCGTTACCAGCATGTCCATCCAGTGGTTTCCCGGTCACATGAACTCGGCCCGCCGCAAGGCGGCCGAGACCATGGAGAACACCGACCTCGTCGTCGAGGTGGTCGACGCACGCCTGCCTGCGGCCAGCAGCAATCCGATGATCGACCAGTTGCGCCGCTTCCGGCAGCGCCCTTGCCTGAAGCTGCTCAACAAGAGCGATCTCGCCGACCCGGCTGCCACCGAGGCGTGGCTGGCCCACCTCAACCGGCTCCCCGGCGTGAAGGCCGTGGCGCTGTCCAGCCGCAAAGCCAGCGACGTGGCGCGCATCCCTTCGCTGTGCCGCAGCCTGGCGCCGCACCGGGACGACAACACCAAACCGCTGCGCATCATGATCATGGGCATCCCCAACGTCGGGAAATCCTCGCTCATCAATGCCATGCTCAAGCGCCGTGTCGCCGCCGTGGGTGACGAGCCGGCCGTGACCAAGAACCAGCAGCGCTACGACATCGGCCCCGGCATGACGCTGACCGACACCCCCGGCATGCTGTGGCCAAAGATCGAATACCCCAGCGACGGCTACATGCTGGCCGCCAGCCACGCGGTGGGCACGAATGCAGTGCTGGAGGAAGAGGTCGCGGCCGCACTCGCCGACATCCTGCTCGCGCGCTACCCCGACCTGCTGGCCGCACGCTACAAACTGGACGCCAGCGGTATGGACGGCGTGGCCGTCGTGGAGGCCGTGGCGAAGAAACGCGGCTGCCGCATGAAGGGCGGTGAGCTCGACCTGGAGAAGGCAGCGCTGATCCTGCTGACCGATTACCGTGCCGGCACTCTGGGCCGTATCAGCCTGGAAACGCCAGACACCCGCGCGGCAATGCTGGCCGCCCACGTGGTCGTGACGCCGGACGAGAACAGCGGTGAAGAGGGCCAGGACGATCGGACCTGAGCAGATCGCTCAAGAGCCGGAACAGAACGGCGCGCCGTCCAACGAAACGGCCTTGACCAAGGGCGTCCGCCCGGAACCGTTGCGCTGACGCTTGTCAGGCGTGGCGCGGCCCGAAGTAAATGATGGCCATGCCCACCAGGCACACGGCGGCTCCCACCAGATCGGTGATCGCAGGCCGTATGCCATCGACTGCCCACAACCACAGCAAGGCCATGCCGACGTAGACGCCGCCGTAGGCCGCATACACACGCCCTGCCGGTTGCGGATGCAGGGTCAGCAACCAAGCAAACAGGATGAGGCTGGCTGCGGCCGGCAACAGCAGCCAGGCTGATCCGTCCTTCTTCAGCCACAGCCAGGGCAGGTAACAACCGACGATCTCGGCCACTGCGGTGGCGGCAAAAAGTCCCAGCGCCTTGAGCAGTTCCATGCCCGTCAATCCCTCACGCACATGGCTTCGGCGTCGTCGAGGACCTGCCAGCCCCAGCCCCTTGGGCAACTCACGGTGCGGGCGCGCCTCAGGGTCACCAGGCCGGCCTGCTCCTTGACACCCTGGCAGGCAGCGCCTTCGCCGACAAAGCCGACATAGACCAACCGCGTCGCCTCTTCCCGCAAAGCCCAGTTCCAGACGCTCGCGGTCGCCTTGAAAGGCAGGTCCTGGGCTGCAAAGCTGAGCCCGCAGGGATAACGCTTCTGCAGCACGGCAACCACGTCGGCGACGGCGTCGGCTTCGGTACTCTTTGTCGGGCGAGCATCATCGCCAAGCACAGCCTGCCAGGCCAGCCATTCACCAAGCTCGGGGGGCCGACACTGGCCCTTGCCAGTACCGGCAGGTGGACAGGCTGCCGTCGCCATTCCGCAAAGGATCATGGCTCCCGCGGTGACCATCCCTCTCAAACATCGACCGAACCCGCTCTGCATCGGCTGCTCCGCTCTTCTTCTCGTGCTGCAAAGGTTGAGGATTATTCGGCAAAACCTGGCAAAAGGCACCGGGCAGCAGTTCAGAACATGGGCGTTGTGCCGATAAATGGTCAAACCGGGCAGGGGCAGCCGCAAGGCCGGACGTCGCCCGCCCGCCGGACTCACGGAATTCGAGGCTAAGATCGGGGCATGATCAACCGACTGGAAATCCATACGACCTGGAACGGCCTGGTACAGGCCTGGAAAGCGGTCTGGCAGGCAAGCGACCAGCCAGAGCGCTGGCGTGCCTTCACGCCGCACTGCGACCGCCTGCTCGCCCTCGCCCGCCAGCAAGGGCTCAATGATCTTGAGGCAGCGCTGATGCCGCTGCTGGATCTGCTGGCCCGCAATCCCTCCCCCGGCGAAACAGAAAAAGCCGCACTCGACCGCCTGTTGCCGGGCGTCTTCGCCGTCGTACGCGATATCTGGACGGATTCGGCGCGCCGCAACATCGGCTTGCGCAGTACTGAAGAAGAGACGATGCCGCTGGTGGTGATGTTCGCGCGCAGCGCAGACTCCGTGCGCGAACTGCTCCTGCAGATGGAACACTACGGCTACGTTTTCCGCGTGTTCACCGACTTCCGCCTGGGTCTGCAGACCGCCGTCACCCAGCGTGCCGCGGCAGTGGTCATCGAGCTGCCGGAGGGCGGCGTGGACGCCAATGTCGCGCCGCTGATCGAAGAGGTGAACCGCTACGGGCTGAAATGGTTCGCGCTGTCGGAACGCGGCGACTTCCCGCTACGCCTGCAGGCCGTGCGCCACAGTGCGCAAGGATTTTTCGTCGCGCCACTACCGATCAATGCGTTGGTCGACGCGGTCGATCCGCTGGCCTACAAGGCCAAGGACGAACCGTATCGCGTGCTGGTACTGGACGATTCGGCCACGGTGCTGGCCACCATCGAGAAGACCCTGGCCCAGTTCACGAACATCCATGTGCGCACCCTGCGCCATCCCGCGATGGTGCTGGAGTCACTGCTGGACTTCTCGCCCGACGTGCTGCTGCTGGACTTTCACATGGAAGGCTGCAACGGGCTGGAAGTGGCGAAGATCATCCGCCAGAACAAGGCTTTCGAATCCATCCCCATCGTGTACCTCACCAGCGAAACCAGTGAGGCGGTGCAGATCGAGGCGATGCGCCACGGTGGCGACGATTTCCTGACCAAACCGATCAGCCAGACGCAGCTCGCCAACACGGTGGTGAGCAAGTCCGAGCGTTATCGTGGCCTGCGCCGCCTGATGGTGGAAGACAGCCTTACCGGTCTGTACAACCACGTGAAGACCAAGGCGCTGCTGCAACAGGCCATCCTGCTGGCCGACCGCGAAAAACTGCCGGTCAGCTACGCGATCATCGACATCGACCACTTCAAGCGGGTCAACGACACCTACGGCCACACGGTGGGCGACAAGGTGATCAAGACACTGGCGCGTTTCCTCAAGCAACGCCTGCGCCGTGCGGACGTTGTCGGCCGCTACGGTGGCGAGGAGTTCGTGGTGGTGCTGTACAACAGCACGCCGGCCGCTGCCATGGAGAAGATCGAACACATCCGGGACGCCTTCGGACGCGTGGCCCACCCCTACGACGATGGCGTCTTCCACACCACCTTCAGCGCTGGCGTGGCGCATTACCCGGCCTATCCGACGATGATGGAGCTGATGGTGGCTGCCGACGACGCGCTCTATGCCTCCAAACGCGCCGGCCGCAACTGCGTGACGCTGGCCGAACTCAGCCGCGCAGGCTGAGGTTCAGCTGGTCGATCAGCTCGACCCAATCGGCATCTTCCTTCCAGCCTTCGCGCAGGAACGCAGCCTGCGCCGGCGTCCAGAACGGCGCATCCGGCAACAGCACGCTCTCCGGTAGCGGAGAGTGACCCTTGATGAATTGCCGGATCGATACCTCGTCCGATTGCAGGCCGAGCTGTTCGAACAGTTCCGGCATCGAGTGGCTGACGGTTTGCATGGTGGTCTCCTGCGATGGCACAGACAATTGAAGGGATTGCTTCAAGCCTAGCCTGTCCAGCAGGCTGTGGCAGCCAGCAGCGTCCTACAATGGCGGTCCGCTCCACCTCCGCACACATCATGGAAGACCGCATTGCCCATCTGGAAACCCAGCTCGCCCACGCCGAAGACCTGCTGGACGAACTGAACCGCACGGTCTTCCGTCAGCAACAGCAGATCGACCAGTTGCAGCAGCAATTGCGCAGCCTTGCCCGCCAGATGAGCGCCGCCCAACCAGGCGCAGCGGAGCAGCGAGATCTGCGCGACGAGATTCCGCCCCACTACTGAGCGGAAGGTATCCGCTTCAGAGGCGCAGCAGGTGTAGCCAAAGGCTCAAGCTCAGCATCGACCCCAGGGTAGTTGCCGATACCAGCCAGGCAACACCGACCCCGTCGCCTCCCATCCGCACGGCCAGGATGTAGGCCGACGAGGCCGAGGGCAACGCAGCGAATAGCACCGCGATGTCCCGCACCACGCCCGTCAAACCCAGCGCGGGTGCCAGCCACCAGGCCAGCGCCGGCAGGATCAGCAAGCGCACGGTGACGATCCAGGCCGAGCCGAGCGCATGGCCTTCGGTCTTGCCCCAGTGCAGGGCCGCCCCGACCGCCAGTAGCCCCAGCGAGATGGAGGCCTCCGCCAGGCGCCCGAGGAATTGCGCTACGGGTTGAGGGAGCACATAGCCCCCCAGGTTGAAAGCCAGTCCGGCCAAGGTGGCGAGTATCAGAGGGTTGCGTGCCAGCTCCAGGATCAGGCGGCTGTCGCCATGGCGGGCCAATGCACTAACCGCCGCCACATTGGCAAACGGCACCATCGCACCACACAACGCGCCCATCACAGCGATGCCGGCGGGGCCATGTACGGTCCCAGCGACGGCGATGCCGATATAGGTATTGAAGCGGTAAGCACATTGCAGGCGGGACGCAAAGGCAATCGGCGTCAGCCCCATGAAGGGTTTGGCCGCCCAGCCCAGCAACAGGCCGGCCGCCATCACGGCCAGTCCGCAGCCCAGCAACGGCAATGCGGTTGCCGGGTTCAGCGTCGCCCGCGCCAGTGCCTGGAACAGCAAGGCCGGGAACAGCACGAAGTAGACCAGCTTCTCCAGCCCGGACCAGAACGTCTCCGGAAAACCGGCATAGCGACGCAGGCCGACCCCGAGCAGGATCAGCGCGAAGTCCGGCAGCAGCAGGAGGAAAGTGGACAAGACGGAACTGTGCAGAGCAGGAAACTGCATGCGCGCAGAATACTCCCCGCCGCATGCAGGCCGCTCAGATCATCGACGGCCCGGACACGATGGACTGCGCGTCCTTCACGGAGATACGCACACTGGCGCCGCAGATGACGATGACGGTGAGCCACTCGTAGAGCTTGTCCCCGCCATCCCCTTCCAGTGACAGGAAGCGGCAACCGAGGCGCGGCCCCTCGAGCGAATCGACGCGGTTGACCTTCTCTGCCTGGCCACGGATGCGATCGGGGATGTCATTGAAGCGCAGCACGACATCGAAGCTCCCGTTCATCTCAGCGCCCTCGGTCACCGGGATGCTGAAGCCTTCCATGGACAGGTCGATGACCGGATGACGCACGCCCGCGATCTCCACCCATACGCAGGTCTCACCATCGCGCTTGGCGGCAATGCGCTGGCGCGCGCGGCGCTCTGCGCTGTCATTGGCGTCACTCATCCTTCCCTCTCCGGCTATAAGTCATTCATGGTTTTCGTCCGCCGCGTCATCTTCCTTGAGCGAAAACCGCACGCCGGCAAAGAAAAAGCCCCGCCGTAGCGGGGCTTGTGCGCGGCATTGACGTGCTTACAGCTTGCCCGCGCCAGCGTTGGCCTTCACGTAGGCCGGAACATCCTTGGCCGGGATCGGCTGCTTGCCGTAAAGCGTCGGCTTCCAGCCCACATCCGGCGACAGCTTGGGCAGTGCCTTGGCGAACTCTGCCGGCTGGCCATTGACGATGGAACCCGCGTCGAAGAACTTGGTGCCACCCTGCACGGCGGCAGCGTGTTCGACAGAACCGTTCTTGATGTCGAAGTAGTTGTGCTCCGAATAGATCGCCGAGTCCTTGCCGATGCCGAAACCGTTGCGGAAGATGGGGATGCCCTTCGACTCCTTGATGCCGCGCTCGTGGTTCTTCACAGCATCCAGCTTGCTGTCCGGCGCGCCGGAGGCGTCACCACTGAAGTAATTGTTGAAGCTGTGCACCTTGCCGAAACGCACGCGCGGCATGCGCTGGCCGGCGTTGTCGAACCAGTTGCCACGGAAGGTCACATTCAGCTTGCCCGGATCATCCTTGGAACTGTCGCTGCCACCAAGCAAGTTGGTCTTGTCGTGATCCTTGAAGTGGTTGTAAGACAGGGTCACGAGGTCAGCGCCGTTGGTGATGTCCACCTGGCCGTCGTGGTGCTGCACTTTCTGCTCGACCTGGTTGTGCGGGAACGGGAAGACCGGCGGGAACATCTTGTCCGGACGATCACCGTCGGTGAAGGTGCAGTGGTCGATCCACACGCGCTTGCCGCCATTCACCGAGATGCTGTCGTACTCGGAATTCCAGCGACCGCCCGGGCATTGTTGCGGACCGGTCTTGGCATCCACGTAGGTGTCCTGGCAGCCGGCGTACGCCTTGTTGGCCGACCAGGAATCACCCGGATCCCAGCCGGGGAAGTAGTCGAACGCATCCTCGAAGGTGATATTGCGGATGATCACGTTCTCCGTGCCGGCACCGATCATCAGGTTGCCCTTCACGATCTTCGCGTCCTTGCCCAGACCGACGATGCTCGTGTTGGACGTGACGTCGATCACGATGCGCTTCTTCTGGTTCTCGGCCGAGCGCTCGCGGGCCGCTTCCAGCGGGCCGGAAAGCTTGCGGTCAGGACGACCGTTCACCAGCTTCACGTTCCACACGGCCGGCGCGTAGGCCTTCACGTAGGCCTCGAAGTTGTAGGCCGGATCAGCGTAATCCTTCTCCAGCAGTTCCTTGTTGTTGTCATCCACCGACAGGTTGATGGTGCCCTTGACCTGGATGATCTTCGGCAGCTTCGGATTGCCGCCGGCCTGCAGTGCCTTGACCAGCTCGGCGCGGTTGCTCACGGTATAGACATTTGCGTCAGCCGCCTTGGAGCCACCGTCCGTACCGGCAGCCCAGCCATCATTGGCCATCAGCGGCTGACGGGGATTCAGTTTCGGCGCGCCAGCGCACGCAACCAGGACGCCAGCTGCCACCAGCGCCACGGTCATTGCACCAAATTTCATGAGTGTCTCCTGCTTTGAATTTTGACGGATCGACCTTCAGGCCGAGTCGCAAGCCTACGTCAAAAGACACGTTTTTGTACAACGACCGAACTTGCCGTAAACCCGCGCCAAGCCTTGCTGCAGAGCATCAACCGCCCGTCAGAAACCCGCGCGACGCTCCTGCCACCAGTCGTAGATATCGGACACCAGCAGCAGGCCCCCGATCGCGAGAAGGATGACTGCGCCGATACCCAGTCCAGCCATGTAACTCAGCGCGCCTACGATGATGAAGGCCACTGCGCTCAGCTCCGTCCAGCGGTGCTTCCTGCGCAATAGAGCACACAGCTGTTCCTTGGCCCGGCTGGAACCCCGGGACTGAACACGACGCAGATACTGCGGATAAGCCATTTTGCCGACGGGAAACATCATTGCCTCCTAACAAGCCCCGGACATGGGGTCTTGTCTGAAGCATAGATAGCGCTCGGCATATTCCATTGTGCGGGCGCATATATGAGCTGCATTCCTGATGCGGATCAAACGCTGCGGGCGCAATGGCCCGCGAATCCGCACTGCGTCGGCCTTCGTAGCCCATACCGCCGCCGCGGGTCACGGGCGGGCCTGAACGAAAGTAAAACCGTGTAAAAGCTGCCGTGCTTCGGTTTGACTGGTGCTAACGCCCTGTCAACCTTTCCGCAAAGGCCTCGTTAATGGCCCAGTGGCGAGCGTCCGCCACGCCTTCAAAGGAGATGGCAGTGGGTAGTCTTTGCAACGAGTCCTACGAGGAATTCCTGGACTCATTGAAATCAGCCGGTATCGCGATCAGCAACGAAGAGAACTTGCGCGAACGTCTGGCGGAGACCCAACGGTGGCGCTACGCATTCATGAGTATGGCGCGCAACGGTAGTGCCATCGGTATCCGCTTCGTCAGCCGCGAGTCCCGCCCCGACGACAGTGCAATCCGCAGCGCCTTTGCGCGCCACGCCTTCCCTGACAGCGCCGAAGCAGTGTTTGCCGCCAGCCTGGCAAACAACTGAGAAACTCCGCACTGACTCCCAGTCGGAAGCAAGCAAAGGCAGACCCTCCGGTCTGCCTTTTCTATTTGATGCTTCGCGTCGGCGTTTGCGCCCCGTAACGGACTGATCCCGTCCCGACCCCGCCCGCAAGTGGTGCGTTACCGACGCACACCACCCCGGAAAGCTCCCCCTGCCAGCCCACGCCGCACGGACGCCGCTGCGGCACGATACTCGCTTGCCTCCGCGTCACCGGCCCGATGTACTCAACAGGGCTGCGACATCCACCGTGAGGAGAGCCGCATGAAAACCTTCATCCAGTCCACAGAGATCTGGACGCCCTCGCGCGACCGCAGCGTCCTCGAGTACCACGATGGCCTCTACGGTGAGCACAAGACTTTCCGTCTGGCCAGCGAGAAGATGTGCTTCGGTTACGACCAGGGCTTGCCGGGCAAAGCCTGGGCACAGCGCCGCCCCATCGTCCTCACCGATCTGCAGCAATCCTATTTCTTGCGCCGGGACGCGGCACGCGAGGCCGGCCTGACCTGCGGAGCCGCCATTCCGGTATTCGCAGGAGATTTCCTGCTCGCGGTACTTGTGTTCTATTGCGGCGACGACGAACTGCGCGTCGGCGCCATCGAGCTGTGGCACAACGACCCGGCACAGGCTCCCGACATGGGGTTGGTGGATGGCTATTTCGGCATCGCCGAGAGTTTCGAATGGGTGTCGCACCACACCCGCCTCATGAAAGGCTTCGGCCTGCCCGGGCTGGTGTGGCAGAGCGGCATGCCGGAAGTCATGGCCGACCTTGGCCACTCCAACCGTTTCGTCCGACGGGACGACGCGCGCCGCGTCGGCATCAACAAAGGACTTGGCCTGCCCTCCTTCGCGATTCCGGGCCAGCATTACGTAATGGGTTTCCTGTCCGCACTGGGCACCCCGATCGCGAGACGATTCGAGGTCTGGACACCGAACCAGGCTGGCGACGCCCTGATCCTGCGCGACGGCCAATGCGACCGGAACCCGGCACTACGGGAAGACTACCGCTTCGTCGCCCTGGAACACGGCGCCGGCCTGCTCGGCCGCGTATGGGACAGCGGCCTGCCAGCGGTCAGCGAGCATATCGCCGACGAGGGCTCGCCCATCGGCGAGTCGGCCCGCAGATCCGGGCTCGATTCCATGGTCGCCATTCCCATCCTGGAAGCAGGCCATTGCAAGGCCGTCGTGACCATGTACTTCTGAGCGCCGGCCATCTGTCGAAACGCCCAGATGCTTATCGCAAATAGGACTTGCGCAGCCGTCAACTTGCGTGCACAGTGCGATTTCCGAGAATCGCAGTCGTGTTGTTGTGTCTGGCTCGCGGTGTCGCTCTAGCGGTACTCCAGTTCGTCCTCTTACGTCCCTCGTGATTTTCGCTGTTGCGGGTTTCCCGCGTTTTTCATCAATACATTCATCAGGACATTTCAAAATGGCAACTGGTACCGTCAAGTGGTTCAATGACTCCAAGGGCTTCGGCTTCATCACTCCGGATGGTGGCGGCGACGACCTGTTCGCGCACTTCTCCGCAATCCAGAGCAAGGGCTTCCGCTCGCTGAAGGAAAACCAGCGCGTGACTTTCGATGTGACGACCGGCCCGAAGGGCAAGCAAGCGTCGA
Organism: Moraxellaceae bacterium; assembly: GCA_031119205.1. Taxonomy (GTDB): domain Bacteria; phylum Pseudomonadota; class Gammaproteobacteria; order Burkholderiales; family Rhodocyclaceae; genus Uliginosibacterium. The sequence goes on from JAVHYF010000036.1 coordinate 25,645, forward strand.
ACATCCAGATCGCCGAGTAAGGTTTCCTCCGCGTTCGACAAAAAAGCCCGGCTCTGCCGGGCTTTTTTGCTTTCATGCTGATACTGTGGGCGCCGTAGTACCACCCTCATCCGGACACGTTTTCGTGTTCAATGCCTGGCTCTCCCCGAGCCCCAACAGGAGGCTGATCCTTGGCCAAAGAAGAACTACTGGAACTGAGCGGCACGGTGAACGAAGTGCTACCCGACACCCGTTTCCGCGTCACGCTGGAAAACGGCATCGAAGTCATTGCCTACGTGGCAGGCAAGATGCGCAAGCACCGCATCCGCATCCTGGCAGGCGACAAGGTGGACATCGAAATGTCGCCCTACGACCTGACCAAAGCCCGCATCACCTTCCGCCACATCGAGAATCGTGGCGCGATGACGGGCGGCGCTCCGCGCACCAACTATCGCCGCTGAGCGACACCGCCAGCGCCGGCCCTAGTCGACCGGCGCAAAGCGCGGCTGGCGGTGTCCATCGATCACCACCTCTTCGATGAACATCGCCAGCGGCCGCACCCACAGGTCTCCGGCTCCGTACTGCGGACGATAGACCACCAGCGTCTCAAGCGTTTCGCTATGACGCGCGAGCCCCAGCACCTCGTACTCGCCGCCCTTGTAGTGCCTGTAGCGTCCGCAACGGAACACTGGCAGCGGCGGCAGATCATCGCTCATATCCATATCCGCCTCGCTCAGCGCCGCAGGTAGTCAGGCACCGAGGCCACGACCGGACGGATGCGTTCGTCGGTCTCGACCGTGCGGGCCGCCGGTGCCGGCTCGGCCTCGCGCGCCAGCGTAGCGTCCAGCAAAGCCACCACGGCAGCCCACTCCTGCAGGTAGTCGGCCACTTTCGCGGGCGGATAGTCGAACAGCGCCAGGCCCTGCTCAAGGCAGCGACTGTAGGCTTGAGCTGCCTTGATGCTGCCCAGGTAGTTCAGTTCAAGTCCGGCCGCCCAGCGCTGCAGGGCCTCCCCATTGCGTGTACGGCCGTCGATGCGCATGCCGAGGCAAGCCAGCATGCACTTGCCGGTAGCAATCCGCGGAAAGCTGCGTAGCTCCTTGATGCTGTCCGCCGCGGCCGCACGATCGAACACCGAAGTCGTCGCGGGAACGATGATGGCATCGGCATACTGCGCCACCTTCATCAGGCCGATGCCCTGGAACCCGCCCGGCGTATCCAGCACCACATGCTTCACACCTGCCGGCGGGCGGGCGAAGTTGCGGTCATCGATGGTCCAGCCATGGATATGCGGCCGGCTGTCCGGGCGCAGGCTCAGCCACAAGCGGGACGACTGCTGGCGATCCACGTCGCCGAGCATCACCTCCAGGCCCTTCGATGCAAGATAGGCGGCCACGTGTGTCGCCACCGTAGACTTGCCGACTCCGCCCTTGCGATTCACGACTGCGAAAACCGCCATCGACCCGAGCTCCCGATTCCCGCCCCCGCTGCGCTCCACCGGGGAAGCGCGCCGGACGTACATGCCAGAGGGTGACATCCGCGCCAGGCAAAGCACAGCCGCGGCGCAGCATTGTCGTGACCACAGCGTAACAGGATGGCGCGCAATCATGACAGCGCCCATCCCGCATGGCAGGCATGCGACGACGACCGTACCCGGAACTTCGCGCGCCGGTCGCCAGTCCAGCGAGGAACAACACACAACCCATTCCCCAAAAGAAGGAGACGTCATGACACTACCCAAGCTCATCCTGTTGCCAGGCCTGCTCAACGACGGCCGCGTCTGGCAGCACCAGATTGAACAGTTGTCGCACCAGGCGCATGTCACCGTGGGCGACATCGGTCAGGCCGATTCGGTGGATAGCCTTGCGCGCCAGGTGCTGGCGGCCGTGCCGGACGGCCCCTTCGCCGTCGCCGGGCTGTCCATGGGTGGCTACGTCGCGCTGGAGATCATGCGGCAGGCGCCGCAGCGCGTACTGGGGCTGGCACTGATCGGCACCAACGCACGCCCGGACACGGCTGAAGGAAGCGAGGGACGGCGCAAGCAGATGCAGCAGGCCGAGACGGACTTCGAGGGTGTGCTGGCAGCGCTGCTACCGAAGATGGTTCATCCGGACCACGTAGATGATCCGCAGCGCGGCGGCCTGTTCCTGCGTATGGCGCGCGATGCGGGGGTGGGCGTGTTCAAACGTCAGCAACTGGCCAACATCCATCGCGTGGACAGCCGGCCCTTTCTCGCCCAGATCACCTGCCCGACCCTCGTGCTCCATGGGCGTCAGGATGTCGTGATGCCAGCTGCGGTACAGGAAGAGCTGGTCGCCGGTATCGGCGGTGCGCAACACAGGGTCGTCGACCACTGCGGCCACCTGGCGCCGATGGAGCAGCCCGCAGCCGTCACCACGGCGATGGCGGAATGGCTGGACCGGATCACCGCCTGACGCCGTTACGGGCGTGAGTCAGCGCGCGACGGCCAGCTCCGGCAATTGGCAGGCCGCGCTCAGGCGACGCAACAATGCCTGGGCGCGCTGGCTGAGTGGCGGGGTGGAATCCGTGATGCTGCGATGGAGCAGCTGCGCCGGCGCACCGACACGCTGGCAGGTACGCACAGGCCCCAACCGCCTGAAGCCGAGCAGTTCGCAATAGAAGGCGGCATGGCGGGGATGGGTTTCCATCACCACGTCCGTCAGGTCACCGACATGACTGATGAGTACCGCCGCCAGCTCGCCCAGCACATGGACGATAGGCAGACAGGAGTCCACGGCCAGTCGGCAGAATTCGCCGATGCGGGCACCATCAGCCCGCAGGGCATCCAGCTCCTGTCCGTACTGGGCATCTGCAAACAGACCATCGCCCCCGTCGCAGCGCAGGCTGAGCGTGCCGACCGCCTGTGGGCCCAGCAGCGCAAGCGCTGACAGATGTCTGGCCTCACCCGCTGACCAGGTTCGCAAACCCGCCTCGCCATACCGACGCGCCAGCAACTCGCCAGCCCGCCGCACCTGCCAGTCTTCGTGAGCAAGGTCGACACTCAGCCCCCCTGCACCTGCCACGGCGGATTCCTGCCTCCGGGCACCATGCCAGCGACCATTGCTGGCCGGCGGAAACAACGGAGAGGATCGGGAGAGACATGTGCTCATGAGCGGCACCGGTGCTACGAAACTGCCACCTTGCAGCAAGTCGCATACCCGAAAGGGAAAGCTTCGTGAAATCAGTCACGTAGTCTGATATTTACGCCTTGCAAGCACGGCACATGTCGCCAATAAGCGACAGTTCGCGAGGCAGAACGCCGCCAGAATTCAGGCAGCATCGATGTCAGCCTTATCTGACGCCCCTTGGCGACAGACTGGGTATGTGTCGCTTTATAGCGACAGGCACTGCCGCTGCCGGGCAGTGCCTTGCGGCCATGTTCAGGCCGCTGCCGCTTCGCCCAACAATCGGCGATAGGCACTGGCCCGCTCGCGCTTGCCGTGACGCTCGCTCATTTCCAGAGCGATCTCCGCGGCCTCCGCGGCCCGCATCACGTCGCGCGTCATCACCAGTTCCAGATACTGCAGTGCCTCGACGTCGTCATGCTCGAGCAGGGTTTGCGCCAGCATCCAGGCTGTTTCCGCCGTGCCCTGCGGGTGCTCCGCCGCACGCCGCAGCAACGGCAAGGCGCGAACCCGGTCACCGGTGGTGAGTAATGCGCCGGCATAGCGACCCAGTGTTTCGACCGAAACATCGGCCAGGTCCGGTTCGCCAAAGTTGGCCAACCAGAGACGCGCGTTCTGCACGTCCTCGTGACGCTTGCGCCACACCGGGCCGATCTGCTCCAGCCACGCTTCGTCGAGCGCCTGGACGACCGGTTTGAGCCGGGAGCCCAGCATCTGTTCCGCCGCCGTATGCTCAGGCATGCCGACGAAGCTCGCCGCCTGCCCCACCGCGGCCAGCCGCTCGGGCAGCGGCGGCGATGGAGCCTCGGGCTGCGCCTTGCGGGTCTGTTCGTCCTTCAGCGTCCGTTGCAGGGCGATACTGCGATCCGCCTGCCGGAAAGCTGTGGCCATGTGGCGATGCGGCAGCTTCTGCGGCGTCGCATCGTCGTCGGCGTGGCGCATCAACTCCGGCCAGAAAAATTCGTCCACCCAGCGCGCCAGCACCGTGGAACGCAGCATGGCCTGGGCAGTGCGGTCCGGGCCAGCGATGGTGGCGACCTCGGCGTCCGTTTTGAGCGCCAGTTCGCGCGCGAGGCACAAGGTATAGGCCTGCACGTACAGCCAGCGACGGCGCAGATAGCCAGTCACCAGGCGGTTGAGAAAGCCTGGCTCATCCGGCAGGGCAGCCACATAGCGCGGCCAGAATGCGCGCGACCGCATGAACCACGATTCCACGGCCCCCTGCCGCTTGCCGAAGCGGGCGTACTCGAGCGCGATACCGGCCGTGGCCTGCTTGGGCGACAAGGCTTGCAGCCACGGCAGGCCAACTACCAGCACATGGCGAACAGGGCCGAAGAGCCCCCAGCGCGGGTAGGCCAGGATGCTGACCGCGCACTGTTCATCGATGACGATCTCGTCGATACGTGGGGCCTGCAGCTTCGTAGCAAGCTTGTTCAGCGTGCGTCGCAGCTTGTCGCCCCCCTCGTCGTCCTCGTCCAGTGGATATCCATCCGGCTGTGGTAACTCGACCCACAGCGTCATGGTCACCAGGATTGCCATGAACAACCCGGCCAGCGCCATCAGCTTGCCCGCAAGCCCGTCCGCTGCGGTGGCGAAGCCCAACGCCATCAACAGCACGCAAGCCAGGTAAAGGCCGGCGACATACCCGGGCAGGCTCGCCGCCACCATGAGCGCGCGGCGGCGATAAGCCGCCGGCGCATCGTGGGCGTCGAGGCTCAGGCGGGCGATCAGCTTGCGATACGGGGCCAGCGGGGACATGAAAGAGCGAGATTGTGAAAAATCGATTCGCAATCATCCCGCGCTCCGGCCTTGTCAGGCAATTCCGCCCATCAGTTGCTACCCCGGCATCGGCACCAACCGCAGGAAAGTGATCTCCGACGGCGCGCCGAAACGCTTGGGCGGCCCCCAGTACCCGGTGCCGCGGCTGACGTACACCCACAAGCGCTGCAGCCGGTGCAGCCCGGCCGTAAAAGGTTGCTGGAGGGGGACGAAGTGGTTCCAGGGCCAGAACTGCCCGCCATGGGTATGGCCGGACAACTGCAGGTCGAAACCTGCCTGCGCTGCCGCCGGCGCGGTGCGGGGCTGATGCGCCAGGAGCACGCGCGGGGCGCCGGCAGGCGCGCCCCGCACTGCGGCCAGCGGATCGCTGCGCTGGGCGGGGTCGAAGTGGTGGGCGCCATAGTCGGTCACGCCAGCCACCACCAGTTGCGCGCCATCGTGGGACAGCACTACGTGCTCGTTCATCAGCACCCGCAGGCCAAGGCGGCGCAGTTCGGCCACCCAGCTGTCGGCGCCCGCGTAGTACTCATGATTGCCGGTCACGAAGTAACTGCCGTGGCGCGCCTGCAGGCGCGCCAGATGTGCGGTGTGCGCAGACAACTCGGCCACGCTGCCATCCACCAGGTCGCCAGTCACCGCCACCAGATCCGGCTGCAGACGATTGACGCGATCGACGATGCGCGCAAGGTAGCTGCCCTTGATCGTCGGCCCGACGTGGATATCGCTGATCTGCGCAATCCGGAAGCCATGCAGGGCGTGCGGCAGGCCCGCGAGGGGCACTTCCACCTCGACCACCCGCGCCAGGCGTCGTGCATTGATGAAACCCGCCACGCTGACAAGCAGCGCGCTGGCCACCACGGCAACCGCGCTCCACGTGGTGAGCACGGCACTGGACACGCCGGCCAGGTGCGCACCCAGCAGGACCAGATCGCGCAATGCAGTCGCTACCAGCAGCGACGAGAACAATCCCATGCTCAGCATGCCCGCCCAGGTCAGGCGGTCTGCCACCGGGGCCCGCCAGAGGAAGCGCGCAAGCAAGCCGGCCGGCACCAGCAGCCAGGACGCCGCCAGCCATGCACCGCCCAGCCACTGCCCCCAGGCAGGTACCGGCAGGGCCGGCAGGATGCGCAGGCCGATCCAAGCATGCAGGAGACCGAACAGCACGGCCACGGTGAACAGGAAACGACGGGAAGGCATCAGCGGAAACCACGGGAGGCCGGCACGTCGCCGACGTCATGAAGATAGGGCTGCCAGCAAGTTGCTTCAATGCGGGCGGCGGTAAAGTAGCGTGAAGTAATGTTGCTGACCGGGTGCCTTTGGCCATGGCACTCCGTAGAATCCAGGCCATGTCCCGCCCCCGCCGCATCCAGTACCTCGCCGGCTATCCACCCACGCTTGTCGCCGAAATACAGCGTCTGATCGACGAGGAGCGCCTTGGCCCCGCCCTGCGCAAGCGTTACCCCGCTTTGCACACAGTGCGTAGCGATCGCGCCCTGTACGACTATGTCGGGGACCTGAAAACCAACCACCTGCGCAGCGCACCGCCACTGTCACACGTCAGCTATGACAACGGCCTGCACGTCATCCGCAATGCGCTGGGGCTGCACACCACCATCGCGCGCGTGCAGGGCAACAAGCTGAAAGCCAAACGCGAGATCCGCATCGCCACGCTGTTCCGCGATGCGCCAGAGGCCTTCCTGCGGATGATCGTCGTGCATGAACTGGCCCACCTGCGCGTCAGCGATCACGACCGCGCCTTCTACCAGCTGTGCTGCCACATGGAGCCGGACTACCACCAGCTGGAGTTCGACCTGCGCGCCTGGCTGACCCTGCGCGAGGCCGGTGGCTCGTCACCCTGGGCGGATGACGCGGCGGCGCTCAATCCAGATATCTGAGCACCGTGTACTTGATGCTGACCGGCTCCGACACCGGGAAGCCGAAACCAAAGCCCACGCCCATACCGCCCGTACCACCGCCAATGACGACACCACTCGATGGCCGGCTGTAGCGGCCAGCCACCACCGTCTCGATGAGCCCGTCGGCGCGTACCTCCTTCGCTTTCTTCAGCACGGCCGGCGCAATGCTTTTGCGACGATCGTCGACACCGACAGAAGTGTTGTCCTCTATGTAACCGAGGATCGAGTACTTGCGCGGCGGATCACCGTTGAACCAGACATCGATGCCCTCCACCACGAAGCGACTGCCGCCCTTGCCGGTCTGAACATTGTCTTGCGGCTCATGAGCATAGAACGAAGCCGTCCCACAACCCGCCAGGGCTGCGGCAACGACCAATGCGGGTATCAATGAGGCGGGAATGCGAGGCATGACTTCTCCAGCTCCGAACGACATGACTTCATTGTGTGCCGTCCAGAGCGACACGAACAACTCATGGCGCCGACAGGGCGCGTAGGAATCGACTGACGCGCAAGGGAAGCAATCGACTCAGCAGCATGCCAGCGGATCAATCCTGCATCGCAAGACTGGGCAGCGCTGAGTCGTAAAAATTGAACCGCAGGACGGGCGGACGCGCGCCACGGCCGGCCTGCAACACGACAACCCGCACGTCATTGAGATTCAGCAGCACGCGGTAATCCGGAGAAAGGCTGCGTTCGTAATGCGGCAGCACCCGCTTCAGGTACTCGATCTGCTGCGGCTCCCGGATGATGATTCCCATCGTTTCGAGCAAGGTGAGCTTCGGGAAATGCTCACCGCCGGCGCGACCGTAGGTCACGATGTTCATGAACCGCGCGTAGTCCGGGTAATAAGGGTCGCTCTCGTCGAAGGCCTTCCCGTTGGAGAAGATGGCATCCATGAAAAGCGTGATGCTGTGGTCACGCTGTGGCTGCCTGGCCCAGCTATCGAGAACGCCGTGCAGGGTGTGGGAGAGGCACTCCTCAAGATGCCCCCCTACCGAAAACACGTGCGCCGGCGTCACCTCGAAGCCGATCTCTCCGCCCTGCGAATACACCCAGTGATCCGGCGCGCAGTCGTCCATGAAGTAATTCTCCGCAGGCCGCTCATCCTGCAGGTAGATACGCGCCATGCCCCGTTTGCGGGCGAACCGGATGGCCTCGTCCAGACCGATCTTCGTCGCTGCCCGCCCATCGTCGTTCGATGAGGAATGAGTGACGATCAGCATCTCGTTGCCGGACACCCTGACCCTGCCCGGCTCCACCACATCATGACGAGGACACATGCCCCAGGCTGGCAGGGCAACGAGCGAAACCAGTACGGCCAACCACCGACGCTTCAGATTCATGGATCACCTGTCATGAATGGTGCCTGCAATCAGGCGCCAGCTCCCGACCCCATGTCGTTCGAGCGCTGACTTAACGCTGAACCCCAAACCCGGTTGACACCCTTCAATCCCTGACCCAGGACAGGTAAACCTCCGCGGATCCGGCCCCGGCGTTGCAGCGCGGCCGGCAGACGCCTAACATCTGGCCCCGATGGGCTTCGGCCCGCCGCTTCTCATCCCCTGGATACTCAGAAAAAATGAGCAAACTCTTCATCGAAGACCTGCCGCTCGCAGGCAAGCGCGCCCTCATCCGCGTGGACTTCAACGTGCCGGTCAAGAACGGCGTGGTCGAGAGCGACAAGCGCATCCGCGCCGCCCTGCCCACCATCCAGTACGCGCTGGACAAGGGTGCATCCGTAGTGCTCATGTCCCACCTCGGACGTCCCAATGGCCAGAAGGTCGCCAAGTACAGTCTGGCGCCGGTCGCCAAGCGCCTGCAGGAGCTGCTCGGCCGCCCGGTGCAGTTCATCGACGACTGCGTCGGTACCGCCGTGGAAGCCGCCGTCGGCAAGCTGAAGGCGGGTGAGGTCGCGCTGCTGGAGAACGTGCGCTTCTACATCGAGGAAGAAGGCAAGGTGAAGGATGACGCTGGCAACAGCGTCAAGGCCGATCCGGCCAAGGTCGCAGAATTCCGTGCCGGCCTGTCGCGCCTGGGTGACGTGTTCATCAACGACGCCTTCGGTACCGCGCACCGCGCACACTCCTCCATGGTCGGTGTCGACCTGCCGCGCGCGTCCGGCTACCTGCTGAAGAAGGAACTGGATTTCCTGGGCGAAGCGGTGAACAGCCCGGTGCGTCCGCTGGTGGCGATCATCGGCGGCTCCAAGATCAGCGGCAAGATCGACGTCATCGAGGCCCTGCTGCCGAAGGTCGACAAGCTGCTCATCGGCGGCGGCATGGCCTTCACCTTCTTCGCGGCCAAGGGCCTGGAAGTCGGCAAGTCGCTGTGCGAACGCGACAAGATCGAACTGGCCAAGGCCCTGATCGCCAAGGCCGGCGACAAGCTGGAACTGCCGATCGACACCATGGTGACGAAGAAGCTGGACTTCGACGCCCGCACTCTGGATGGTCTGGTCGAAGTCGACTCCACCGCCATCCCGGCTGACCAGGAAGGCGTAGACATCGGCAGCAAGACTGCCGCCCGCTATGCCGACATCGTGCGCGGTGCCAAGACGGTACTGTGGAACGGCCCGATGGGTGTGTTCGAGATCGACGCTTCCGCCAAGGGCACCTACGCCGTAGCCCATGCACTGGTCGACGCCACCGCCAAGGGTGCGGTCACCATCGTCGGTGGCGGTGACTCGGTGGCTGCAGTCGAGAAGGCCGGCCTAGAAGACAAGGTGTCGCACGTCTCCACCGGCGGTGGTGCTTCGCTGGAGTTCCTGGAAGGCAAGGCCCTGCCCGGCGTGGAAGCGCTGAGCGACAAGTAAGCCGCGGCACGACATCAGCAAACAAAGCCCCGCTTCGGCGGGGCTTTGTTTTTTGCCTGTGCGGTAGCACGGGTACCCGCGAAGGCGGGCCTGCTCAGGCAAACGCCGACACGAGCGCACGCGTCACTTCTGCAGCGTCCTGTACTGCCTGGTAGGCCGCGACGGCTGAATTACTTTCGCGCAGGCCAGGAGAAGGT
>JAVHYF010000036.1:35573-40905 GCA_031119205.1 Moraxellaceae bacterium
CGCCGCCCTGGCCATCTCCAGGCGTGCCTCCATTTCCATGCGACCGGCCATGGCCGCGACGGCGCGGTCCTGCGCAGAAGGATCGGCAGGCGCCAGCGCAGCTGCACGGATCTGTTGTGCCTTGGCCAGCGTGGCCTCGGGCGTGGCTTCCGCGGATACATCGATGGACACCTCGCCACCGATTGCGTACAGCCGGCCGTCCGACCCGCGCTCGTACGAGAAGCCGGCTGCGCCGAGTGCGAGGCCTCCGGCCGCCGCCAGGTGCGCCTGTTCATGGCGGCGCACGGCAGCGTCGGTCTGCTGCAGTTCTCTCAGCGCGGTGTCGGCCTGCCGGCTCTCCGCCGGCCCTGCTCCCTCCTCACGCGCATGGATGCCTCGCCCTTCAGTCGAGCGCAACGCGCTGACCGGCGACACGGTTGCGGACAAGGCAGGAATGTCCATGCTTCAGGTGCTCCCCAAGACAGCGGGTACGCTTGCAGTATAGGCAGCCCGGCGCCGTTGCCCGTACCTTCCCCTCCCGCCCACGACGACCGTCCGGACATCTCCCGCCTGCCGCGCTTTGCTGCCACACTCGCGGCGCGGTGGCAGGCGCCGATGCATGGCACGAAGCAGAGGCGCCCGGGCAAATCCGGCATGGGTTCGCACAAGCCCCGCACATCACGCACATAACGAACACGACGCGCGAAAACAAACGCGAATAACACGATGCGGGACGATCTCGCACAGGGAGCATTTGCACATGGCCGGCAGCAGTCTTCTCACCCTCCTCGACGACATTGCCACCCTCCTCGACGACGTATCCGTCATGAGCAAGGTGGCCGCCAAGAAGACCGCAGGTGTGCTCGGCGACGATCTTGCCCTCAATGCACAGCAGGTCACCGGCGTGCGCGCGGATCGCGAACTGCCTGTCGTATGGGCGGTGGCGGTGGGCTCGCTGAAAAACAAGCTGATCCTCGTGCCTGCCGCGCTGCTCATCAGCGCGCTGGCGCCGTGGGCAGTCATGCCCCTGCTCATGATCGGTGGCGCCTTCCTCTGCTATGAAGGCTTCGAGAAACTCGCCCACAAGTTCCTGCACAGCCCTGCCGAGGATGCTGCCGAGCACTCCGCCCGACTGCTCGCTTTGCAGAATCCCGCCGTGGACCTGCAGGTGCTGGAGAAGGACAAGATCAAGGGCGCGGTGCGCACCGACTTCATCCTGTCCGCAGAGATCATCGTCATCACGCTCGGCACCGTAGCGGATGCGCCATTCGGCACGCGTGTGGCTGTGCTCGCCACCATCGGCCTGCTGATGACCGTGGGCGTCTATGGCCTGGTGGCCGCCATCGTGAAACTGGACGACGCAGGCCTGTACCTCAGCCAGCGCACCGGCTCATCCGCCGCGCCCTTGCGTGCGCTCGGCCATGGTCTGCTACGCCTCGCCCCCTGGCTGATGAAAAGCCTGTCGGTACTGGGCACCGCCGCGATGTTCCTCGTGGGTGGCAGCATCCTGCTGCATGGCATTCCGGCCGCCCATGCGATCGTGCATCACCTGACCGAGGCCGTCGCAGCAATGCCCGGCGTCGGCCCCCTCCTCGCCGTGGTGTCGCCCATGATCGCCGACGCGGTGACAGGCATTGTCGCGGGAGCACTCTGCCTGGCCGGCGTTACGCTGGGCAAGCGTCTGTTTGGTGGCAAGGCCGCCACCCAGCACTGAAACGCATCGGAAGGCAGGCATGGCGGATTGAACCGTCACGCCATGTACGCCTCCAACCTGCGTGACAGGACAGGAGCACACAGATGAGCATGCAGCACAGCTACACCTCACCGGAACCCGCACGTGCGGAGGTGGACGCCTTGGCCGGACCGACTGTCGTGGAATTCGGAGCACCGTGGTGCGGCCATTGCCAGGCCGCCCAGGCGCCACTGGCAGCCGCACTCACACGCCACCCGGATGTCCGCCACATCAAGATCGAGGATGGCAAGGGGCGCAAACTCGGACGATCTTTCGCCGTCAAGCTCTGGCCAACGCTGGTATTCCTGAATGCCGGCAAGGAAGAAGCGCGGCTGGTGCGGCCTGTCGACGCGGCGACCATCGAACAGGCACTGGCGCGACTCAAGCACGCTGCCGGCTTGAGCTAGCGTCGCGTCGCTCTCGCCAATCGCTTCGCGTTGGACACGGCACGGCTATGCACAGGTGTCATGCCGCGACCCACAACGCCCGCCCCCAGGCCAGGTAGCTGCCGCCACAACCTGCGCTGCAATGCGAGCGGGCCAGCCATGCCAGTTCCGCCCCAGGGCAGCCACATGCTTCGCACCAGTGTCAGCAGCAAGGATTGCTGCGCGCGCCAGGACGCCCACCACATCGCATACCAGCTCTCGTGAAATGCGGCGAGCTTCTCGGCGCCCATGAGGGTGAACTCGCGCCGGTCGCGCGCGTCAGGGCTGAAACCGGCTTGCGCCATGCGTGCCACGCGGTACATCACCACCTGTGGCGCCGCCAGGGAAAGCTCGGCGGCCTTGCGTGTCAGTGCGTACTGCGTGTTACGGCGTGGGGGCATGGCGTTTGCTCGCGAGCTGCCGCGGCGGTTTCCGCAGGGTCAGTATAGGCTGCATGGCAGCCGGCGCACGGTTGCCTGCCTCGCGTTGCAATCAGGTCAGATCGTTCAGGTCACCACGTCGGACGGCAGGCTGTTCACCTGGTTGCGCCCCAGTGCCTTGGCCCGGTACAGAGCCCGGTCCGCACGACGCAGCATGCTGTCCAGCGTGTCGCGGAAATGAAGCTCGGTCACACCCGCACTGGCACTCACCGGGCCCACCTCGGTGAAAGCGTGGCGGGCGATGCGATCGCGCAGCTTCTCCGCCAGCTTGTGCGCCTCGTCGAGGCTGGTTGACGGCGCCAGCACCACGAACTCCTCACCGCCCCATCGCGCCAGCACGTCAGAGTCGCGCAAGCGCTCGCCGAGCAACTGCACGAACTCCTTCAGCACGATGTCACCGGCCGCATGGCCATAGTCATCGTTGATGTGCTTGAAGTGATCGATATCAAAAATGATCAGCGCCAGCGGCAGGTTGTAGCGCCTTGCCCGGCCCATCTCGCGGGCCGCCACCGCTTCGAAATGGCGACGGTTGAAAGCCTGGGTCAAACGGTCGACCAAGGCCAGCTGCTCCAGCTCGGCATTCACTTCACGCAGCTTGCGTGACGCCTCTTCGGCAGTTGCACGGGCTGCACGCAGCGCGTCCTCCATGCTGCGGCGCTCGTCGATGTCATGGAGTGCAGTGAGGATGGCCGGGCTGCCTTCGTAGTCGAGCGCCACGGCCGACAGCTGATACCAGCGCGGCTCACGGCTGCCCGGGGGATGCAGGCGCAGATCGTAGTTCTCCACGAACCCGCTGCGCACGATCTCGTCCAGCACGCGGACCCGGTCTTCACGATCGACGTAGAAATCCGGCGCACGCTGACCGACGAGACTGATTTCCATGCCGGACATCATCAACCGTGCCTTGCGGTTGTGGAACAGGATGTGGCCGTCGTCGGCGCGGGTCAGGAAGATCGCGGTCGGGGCGATCTCCACCAGTTGCTCCAGCTTCTGCAGATGGATCCGCGAACTCTGCGCCTCACCCCGCATACGCGTAACGTCAGTGAGGATGGACAGCACGAAGCCGTGCTCGCCCAGCGTGACCTTGCGCGCAGAGACATTGGCCCACAACTCGCCACCATCTGCACTGCGCAGGGGAACCAGGCGGTCATGCACTTCGCCGACGCGACGCAGGGCACTCTCGACGTCCTGCCGGTCTTCGACATTGGCGTAGAAGTCCTGGGCATGCACATCGCGCGGATTGCCGTCCGCAGCAATCCCGAGCTGCTGCTGGGCGCGCGAATTCAGTCGCACGATGCTGCCGTCCTGCGTGGAACTCAATACGAGGCCGGCCGGCGCGTGCTCGAACAAGACAGCACAGCGCTGCTCGGTCTGCACCAGCGCCTCGCGGGTCTGCAACAACAGGGACTCATCTGCCAGCAGCCACAGCAGGCCGCCCTCTTCCAGGCGACTCTGGTGCACCCGCATCGGCACGCCACCGAGGGTCAGGGAGTAGTCGCAACCGACCGCCGACTTCAGGGCCGCCGTCGCAGCCGGCAGCGCCTTGTCGTCCAGCAAGCCCTGCGCGGACAGCCCGCGCAACAGTTCCACCATCGGCATGTATCGCAGCAGGCCGGACAGGCTGCCGCAGCGTCGCGCAAAGTCTGCATTCCATGCGGTGATGCGGAAGCCCGCATCGGTCAGTACCGCCGCATGCGGCACACCTGCCAGAACACGGGATGCTTCATCGCGGCCGGCCAGTGCGTTCAGCCAGGTGCCCAGGCGTGCGAAGGGCGCGCGCACCAGCGCACGCAGCCCCGCCCGCAGACGACGCTGGCTGTCCGGCATGATCAGGCGCCGAGCTTGCCGCCGACCCAGCCAGCCACCGCGGCCAGCGCCTGCGGCAGCTTGTCGGGCTCGGTGCCACCGGCCTGCGCCATGTCGGGACGGCCACCACCCTTGCCGCCCACCTGCTGCGCCACGAAGTTCACCAGCTCGCCGGCTTTCACACGCGCAGTGAGGTCCGCCGTTACACCGGCGATCAGCGCAACCTTGCCATCGCTGACCGAGGCCAGCACCACGGCTGCACTGCCCAGCTTGTCGCGCAGCTTGTCCATCGCTTCGCGCAGGGCCGGCACGTCTGCACCGTCGAGCTTCGCGGCCAGCACCTTGATGCCGCCAACATCGGTGGCGCTATCGACCAGCGCGTCGCCCTGGCTGCTGGCGAGCTTGCCCTTGATGGCAGCCAGCTCTTTCTCAAGAGCCTTCACCTGCTCCTGCGTCTGCGCGAGCTTGGCCGGGACTTCGTTGACCGGCGCCTTGAGGATCGAGGCCACGGAATCCAGCAACGCCTCGCGTTGCAGGATGAGGTTGATGGCGTTCTCGCCGGTCACTGCTTCGACACGGCGCACACCGGCGGCCACACCGCCTTCCATGACGACCTTGAAGAAGCCGATGTCGCCGGTGCGCGAGACGTGGGTGCCGCCACAGAGTTCGCGCGACGAGCCGATGTCCAGCACGCGCACGCTGTCGCCGTACTTCTCGCCGAACAGCATCATGGCGCCGGTCTTCTGGGCCTCCTCGATGGCCATCACGCGCGATTGCGTGGCCGCGTTCTGCAGGACTTCGCGGTTCACGATCTGCTCGACCTTGAGGATCTCTGCGTCGGTCAGCGGTGCGTTGTGGGCGAAGTCGAAACGGGTCTTGTCGGGATCGACCAGCGAGCCCTTCTGCTGCACGTGACCGCCCAGCACTTCGCGCAGGGCCTTGTGCATCAG